>NZ_OZ255701.1:2545842-3156264 GCF_965276875.1 Lichenicoccus sp.
GTGCATTTGCGTGAAAACCGTGTCCGCGTCGCCACCGCGATCGGGGTCGCGCCAGCCCGGCTGCTCGGCCTGAGCCAGGTGCACGGCACCACCTGCGTGCATGTCGAGGCGTCCTGGGCGACCGGGCCGCGCGCCGACGCGATGGTGACCCGCACGCCGGGCCTCGCACTCGGCATCATCACCGCGGATTGCGCGCCGGTGCTGCTGGCCGATCCGGGGCGCGGCCCCGGGGAGAGCATCGTGGCGGCGGTGCATGCCGGCTGGCGCGGCGCCGTGGCCGGGGTGTTGGAGGCCACCGTCGAGCGCATGCAGGCGCTCGGTGCCGCGCGCTCGTCGCTGCGCGCGGTGATCGGCCCGTGCATCGCGCAGGCCTCCTACGAGGTTGGCGAGGATTTGCGCTGCGCCGTACTCGGCGTCGGCATCGTCGCCGCGGAGCCGTTCTTCGCCCCCGGACGGCGGGCCGGCCACCACCAGTTCGACCTGCCGGGCTATTGCACGGCCAGGCTGCATGGCTGTGGCGTCGAACAGGTCGAAGCACTCGGCTGCGACACCCTCTCCGACCCGCGCCGCTTCTTCAGCCATCGCCGGCGGACCTTGGCGGGCGGCGGTCCGATCGGCCACCAGATATCGGTGATCGCATGTCCCTGAGAGCGCGCATTACTCTCGCCGGGATGCTCGCGCTGAGCGCCTGCGGCACCCTGCCGCATCCGTTCGAGGGTCATCCCGGTGCTGCCGGCAGGCGCCTCGCGGTGCCGCCGCCGGCGCGTCTTGCGGTGCCGACGCCGACCGCGGCATTGCTCGGCCCCCCGGGTGCGGCACTACTCGCGCATGACCTCTCCGCTGCCCTGCTCGCTCAGGAAGTGCCGGCGATGGCTGTGCCGGCAAAACGCGGCGACTGGCAATTGCGCATCGCAACCGAAAGGAGCCGCGGCATGGTGACGCCGCGTTACAGCGTGCTGAGCCCGTCCGGCGAGATCCGTGGCACCGTCGAGGGTCTGCCTTTGTCCGCCGCCGCCTGGCAGGCCGGCGATGCCGCGACGCTCGATCGCGCCGCCAACGACGCCGGCCCGAAGCTCGCGAGCCTGCTCACCGGCATCGAGGCGGCGCAGATGCAATCGGACCCGCACAGCCTGATGAACCGTCCGGCGAAAATCTATTTCAGCGGTGTCAGCGGCGCGCCCGGCGACGGCAATATTTCGCTGGCCCGGCAGATGGCAGTCTCATTGCCGGACGGCGGGGACGTCATCCAGAACACCCGGCACGGCGCCGATTTCACCCTGCACGGCAAGGTTACGCTCACGCATCTCGATCGGCGCACCGATCATGTCGAGATCGTCTGGACGGTGGACCGGGCGTCCGGCGCCGAGGCTGGCAAGGTCGCCCAGCTCAACGACATCCCGGCGCATACGCTCGACACCTATTGGGGGGACGTCGCGATCGTGGTCGCGCACGAGGCGGCCGGCGGCATCCGCCAGGTGATCACCAATAACTCCGGCCGCGCCAACAAGCCGCCCGCAACGCCGGTCTCGGTGACAGCCACGCCACGGATTGCTAGGAAGACCCGATGAAGATCGTTGCCTGCAACAGCAACCGCCCCCTCGCCGAGGCGGTCGCGGCAAACCTCAACCTGCCGCTGTGCCGGGCGGTCGTGCGCCGTTTCGCCGACATGGAGATCTTCGTCGAAATCCAGGAGAACGTCCGCGGCGAGGACGTGTTCGTGGTGCAAAGCACCTGCTTTCCCACCAACGACAACCTGATGGAACTGCTGATCATGCTGGATGCGCTGCGGCGCGGTTCGGCCCGTCGCATCACCGCGGTGATCCCGTATTTCGGCTATGCCAGGCAGGACCGAAAGTCCGGTCCGCGCACCCCGATCAGCGCCAAGCTGGTGGCCAACCTGATCGTCGAGTCCGGCGCCAACCGGGTGCTCACGCTGGATTTGCATGCCGGCCAGATCCAGGGCTTCTTTGACATTCCCGTGGACAACCTGTTTGCCGCTCCTTTGTTCACCCGCGACATCAACGAGCGCCACGCCGCGCGCGACCTGATGATCGTCTCGCCCGATGTCGGCGGCGTGGTGCGGGCGCGACAGCTCGCCAAGCGCCTGAACACCGATCTCGCCATCATCGACAAGCGGCGCGAGCGCGCCGGCGTGTCGGAGGTGATGAACGTCATCGGTGACGTGTCCGGCCGGCACTGCATCCTGATCGACGACATCATCGATAGTGGAGGGTCGCTGTGCAACGCCGCCACCGCTTTGATCGAACAGAAGGCGAGCTCGGTCAGCGCCTATGTCACGCACGGCGTGCTCAGCGGCGGCGCCGTCGCCCGTGTGGATGACTCGCCGATCGAAATGCTGGCCATTACCGACAGTATCCTCGCCACCGAGGCGGTCGAGCGCAGCGCCAACGTGCGCCAGATCAGCATCGCCCGCCTGCTGGCCGAGGCGATGCGGGCGATCTCCGACGAGAGCTCGGTGAGCTCGTTGTTCGATTGATGCGCCCCACCCTCGATTCGCGTCCGTTCTGGTATCTCCGGCACGGCGAAACCGACTGGAACGCGCGCGGCCTGTCGCAGGGCCGCTCCGAGATACCGCTCAACCAGACCGGCATCGCCCAGGCCGAGCGCGCGGCCGCGGTGCTCGCCGCGCGCGCCGACAGCTTCGCGCCTATCGCGCGCATCGTCTCCTCGCCGCTGGGCCGGGCGCTGCGGACGGCCGAGATCGTCGAGGCGGCGATGGTCCGCGGCGGCCATCAGCGCCTGCCGCTCGCGATCGATTCGGATTTGCAGGAGGTCTGCTTCGGCGTGCAAGAGGGCGAGCCGATGGGCGACTGGTATGATAGCTGGATTGCCGGCGACTACACGCCGGAGGGTGCCGAAGTGTTCGCGGACCTGATGGCGCGTGCGGCCGCCGCGATCAACCGTTCCACCGCGGGCGAGGGCACGGTGCTCGTTGTCTGTCATGGTGCGATGTTCCGGGCCTTGCGCGCGGTCATGGGGCTGCCGGCCAACGTGCGGCTGTCCAACGCAATCCCGCTCTGGCTAGAGCCGGGAGGCGACGCGCTCGCTCCCTGGCGGCTGACCGAGGTCTCGTCGTGATCGTCTGGGCGGGATAACCTTGCGCCGCACAGCCGGATTGGCTAAATCGCCGCTGCGCGCCGAAACCCTCGGGCCGGCACCCCTGGAGGCTGGCATGCGCATCTCGGGAGAGTGTTGTGACGAATTTTACGACGATTGAAGCGTCGATGCGTGCGAGGGCTGGTAAGGGGGCAGCGCGCGCAACGAGGCGGGACGGGCTGGTCCCGGGGGTCATTTATGGCGCCAAGCAGGAGCCGAGCCTGATCGCGCTAGACCCGCGCATTGTGATGCGTGAGCTGACTCGGTCCGGTTGGCGCTCGCGACTCTACGAGATCGCCACCGACGGCGCCTCACCGGCACGCGCGCTGATGCGCGAGATACAGCTGCATCCGGTGAGCGACCGCCCGATCCATGTTGATTTCCAGCGGCTTGCCGCTGGCGAGCGGATCAAGGTCGCGGTCCAGGTGGTGTTCACCGGCGAGGAGAGCTCGATCGGGCTAAAGCGCGGCGGCGTGCTCAACGTCGTGCGCCACGCGGTCGAGGTGAATGTCGACCCTGACCACATCCCTGAGCGTTTCGAGGTCGATCTCTCGCCGCTCGACATCAACGACAACGTGCGCTGGTCCGACATCCGCAACACCGAGCACACGAGCCCGGTGATCACCGACCGCGACTTCGTTATCGCGACCGTGGCCGCGCCCACCGTCGTGGCCGATCCCGAAGCTGATGCCGCCGCCGCCGCCGCCGCACCGGCCGCCCCGGCGAAGGGAGCGGCGCCTGCGAAGGCGGCGCCCGCCAAGGCAGTACCGGCGAAGGCCGCTCCCGCCAAGGCAGCACCTGCCAAGCCTGCCAAGAAGTAGCGTACCCCCATGCTGCTCTGGGTCGGGCTCGGCAATCCCGAGCCCGGCATGGCCGGGCAGCGTCACAATATCGGCTTCATGGCAATCGACGCGATCGCGCGCCGTCATGCGTTCTCCCCCTGGCGCCGCCGCTTCAAGGGCGAGGCGGCGGAGGGCATGATCGGCGCCGAGCGAGTCCTTGCCCTCAAGCCGCTCACCTACATGAACGAGTCTGGATCGTCGGTGCAGTCGGCGGCGTCGTTCTATAAGCTCGCCCCGGACTCCATTACCGCGCTGCACGACGAACTCGATCTCGCGCCGGGCAAGGTACGGGTCAAGCGCGGCGGCGGCGCTGCCGGCCATAACGGGCTGCGCAGCATGGACCGCGTTCTGGGCACCCAGGATTACTGGCGGGTTCGCCTCGGCATTGGTCATCCCGGCAATAAGGAGCGGGTGCTCGGTCACGTCCTGGGCGATTTCGCCAAGACCGACCAGGGCTGGCTCGCAGCACTGCTGGACGCCGTGGCTGAGGGATCGCCGATGCTTGCGGACGGCCAGCCGGAGGCGTTCATGACCCGTGTGGCACTTCGAATAAGCGAGGGGAAAGGCTGATGGGGTTCAATTGCGGCATCGTCGGTCTGCCGAACGTCGGCAAGTCCACCTTGTTCAATGCCCTGACCGCGACCGCCGCGGCGCAGGCGGCGAACTATCCGTTTTGCACCATTGAGCCGAATGTCGGCCGCGTCGCGGTGCCCGATCCGCGATTGGCGCCGCTCGCGGCGATCGCGAAATCGCAGAAAATCGTGCCGACCAGCCTCGAATTCGTCGACATCGCGGGTCTGGTGCGCGGTGCCTCGCGCGGCGAAGGGCTCGGTAACCAGTTCCTCGCCAATATCCGTGAGGTCGATGCCGTCATCCACGTGCTGCGCTGCTTCGAGGACCCGGATGTCACCCATGTCGAGGGCTCGATCGACCCGGTCCGCGACGCCGACACCGTTGAGACCGAACTGATGCTCGCCGACATGGACAGCCTCGAGCGGCGCCTGCTACCGCTGCAGAAGAAGGCGAAAAATCATGACCGCGAGGCCCTGGCCGCTGTCGCGTTGATGGAGCCGATCCTGGAGGCACTTCGCGCGGGCCACCCGGCACGCACCGCGATTACCCCCGGCCATGAGGAAGCGGTGCGCCGGTTGCAGCTCATGACCAGCAAGCCGGTGCTCTATGTCTGTAATGTCGAGGAGAGTGCTGCCGCCGACGGTAATGCCCAGTCGCGCCGCGTGGCCGACAAGGCAGCCATCGAGGGGGCCGGATGCGTCGTGGTCTCGGCGGCGATCGAGGCAGAGGTCAGCCAGCTCGCCGAAGCCGATCGTCGCGACTTTCTCGAGGGCCTCGGCCTGTCCGATAGCGGCCTCGACCGGGTCATCGCCGCCGGCTACCGCCTGCTCAACCTATGCACCTATTTCACCTGTGGCCCGAAGGAGACGCGCGCCTGGACCATCGGCACCGGCACAAGGGCGCCGCAGGCGGCCGCCGTCATCCATAATGATTTTGAGCGCGGTTTTATCGCCTGCGAAACGATCGCATTCGAGGACTACGTTGCCTGCAAGGGCGAACACGGCGCCCGGGAGGCCGGCCGGATGCGCATCGAGGGGCGCGAGTATGTTGTTCGCGACGGCGACGTTCTTCTGTTCCGCTTCAACGTCTGAGTCTTGCGCGGGACGCACCGTTTACTTATCATTACGAACTCTCGGGTAGGGTTCAACGACAGCAATCGTTGAATTCGAACCCGTCATGCAAATCGGCGCCTTCCTGGAACGAGCCCGTCAGTCATGGTCCGCGCGCGCGGCCGACATGCTCGCGGTCCTTGTTGTCGTGTTGGCGGCAGGCCTGGTCAATTGCGGCACTGCCTCGGCGCAGCATTTGCCGTTGCAGATTTTCGATGCACAATCCGGTCTCACGAACCTCTCGATAGAGGCTATCGCGCAGGACCGTACCGGCTTTATGTACGTCGGCACCGAGGCCGGTGTGTTCCGTTACGACGGCGTACGTTTCGCCCACATGGGCCGTGCCGAAGGGCTCCCCAGAGCCGGCGATGTCCAGGAGATCCTGCCCGCGCCTGGTGGGCGGATCTGGGTGGTGTTTGCCGACCGGGTCTTCCTGGCTGCCGGTGGCGGCGAGACGATGTCCGTCGCCGTTCCGGGGCTGCCGCAGGACTTGCCGTCGCATCGCGCCGACATCATCGACGGCGATCTGCTGTTGGTCCGCGGCGATCGCCTGCTGCGTATCCACGCCGGCGCGAGCGGGTCTTTGTCGACCACCGTCATGCTGGTACAAACGCAAGCACCGCTCGACAGCGTTCACGTTGATCACCGCACCACCTGGCTTGATTGCGGCACCGCCCTCTGCCGGCTTACGCAAGGCCGTCTGATCCCGCTTGATCCGGCCTTAGGACTGCCGCCCGACCGTTGGACCGCGTTGTTGCGCGACCAAACCGGCACGCTTTGGCTGCGCAGCGCCAACCGGATCGCCTCTCTGCCAACGAGAGGCACCCGCTTCAAGGTCATCGACGTTCCCGGTGGTCCTGGGCGTTACGGCAGCGACGCCGGACGGCTCGATCTTGCCCTGGATGCCGTAGGCGACGTAGTGACCCAGGGCGCGCACGGCCTGCTGGTGCACCAGCACGGCGCCTGGACGGTCTACGACCATGCCGGACGCTTCTCCTATGGCGAAGTCACGGCCATGCTCCGCGACCAGGAAGGGTCGCTGTGGCTCGGCAGCAAGGCACGTGGCGTGGCACGCGCAATCGGCCTCGGTACGTTCGAGGACTGGAACCGGGCAAGTGGGCTGTCGGACGATGTTGTGTGGGGCGCCGCCCGTGACGGCGCCGGTACCCTATGGGCCACGACCGATCTTGCGGTCGATCCGGTCGTGGACCGCACGGGGGCATCACTGGTGGTATCAACCGCCCAGGTCGGTGCCCATGCCGGCAACGTGGCCGCCACCAAAGCCGTGGCCGAGTCCGTAACAGCAAGCCCGCAGCCGCTGCCGTTTCAGGCTTATGCGATGGCAACGTCGCCACGCGGTCAGCTTTGGGTCGGCGTGCAGGATGGCGAACTGATCCGGCGCGATCCCTATAGCGGCCAAAGTGTATCGATGGGCAAGCTCCCGCCGATCCGCAACATGCTTGCAGACCCTTCCGGTCCGATCTGGGTTGGCACCCGTCATGGCCTGGTGCGCATCGATCGACCCGACGACGCAACTCCAGCACTGGTTCCCGACCTGGGCTCATCCGACGAACCGGTGTTCGCCATGACTCTTGATACGACAGGCGATCTATGGGTGCTGACCAGAAAGACGCTGTTCCACCGCGATGTGCGGCATGTCTGGCAGGCGGTCATGCAAACCGACCCGCTCGGTGGCTACCAGACACACGAGATGGCCTTCGCACGCGACGGCACACTCTGGCTCGGCAGCTTCATCACCGGCATCACCCGCCTGCATCTCGACCACGATCGTGTCGTCTCGGAGGATCACCTGCCGTCGATTCATTTGGCGTCCCAGGAAGTGGAGATACTGCATTGCGACCCGGCCGGCCGGATGTGGGTCGGCACCGATCAGGGCATCGATGTCACCGACGGCACGAGCTGGCGTCATCTTGACCAACAGGACGGCATGCCCGGCCAGGATGTCGATGAAGGCGCCGTGTTCATCGACCATGACGGCTCGCCCTGGTTCGGCACCGCCGGTGGCCTGACGCACCTTCTCAATCCGGAACAGGTCCTGCGCCAGCAACGCGGCGGTCCTCGCCCGGTCATTACTGGAGTCAGTGTCGGTGATGTCAGGCTGCCCTTCGCTACAGTGCGCAGCGGCACGATCCATTTGCACTGGTCCGACGATCCGCTGGTCATCGGCTTCTCGTCGCTCGCGTTCGGGTTGAGCCAGTCCGTCCATTTCCGCTACCGGCTGCGCGGCGTCGATCGCGGCTGGGTCGAGACCGACGCGCGTGAGGCGCGGTATCCAAGCCCACCGCCCGGCAAGCTGGTGTTCGAAGTCATGGCGGTAGACCCGCTGCACAGGCTGGTCTCCGCGCCGGTGCGCCTGATTATCAAGCTGCAGGCACCCTGGTGGCGCACCTGGGCGGCCTATCTGGCTCTCGCAGCACTTGGTGCCGCGGCACTGGCGGCAATCTGGCAACTGCGCGTGCGCTACCTGCTGGCGCGCCAGCATCAGCTCGAAGTGCTGGTCGAGGAACGGACCCGCGAGATCGAGCAGGCACGCGTTATCCTGTTCAAGCAGGCAACGTCAGACTCGCTGACCGGGCTGGCGAACCGCAGCGCCATCCTCGATCGGCTGCAGGAGGCGCTCGTGGACGCGGAGCGCACAGGGTCCCCGCTTGCCGTGGCGCTGCTCGATCTCGATCATTTCAAGCGTGTCAACGATGTCTTTGGCCATCTCGCTGGCGATGCG
The DNA here is from genome assembly GCF_965276875.1 of Lichenicoccus sp. Taxonomy (GTDB): domain Bacteria; phylum Pseudomonadota; class Alphaproteobacteria; order Acetobacterales; family Acetobacteraceae; genus Lichenicoccus. Next base: position 2,554,227 of record NZ_OZ255701.1, read on the forward strand.
GTGCTGCGGGAGGTCGGTGCGCGGCTCGATGCGGGCATGCGCGACCGCGATCATGCCGGGCGTTACGGCGGCGAGGAACTGCTGCTGGTGCTGCCCGGCTTGCGGCCGCGTAGCTACGAGCGCCTGCGCGGGCTGCTCGCCGCGGTATTCACCGAACCGTTTGCTCTGGAACAGACCACCATCCGCATGACCGCAAGCATGGGCGTTACCTGGGTTCTGCCCGGCGACGACCTCACCGCCATGATCCGCCGCGCCGACGCCGCCCTCTACGCCGCCAAACGCAGCGGCCGAGACCGCTTCGTCTGCGACCCGCCGCAGACCTAGGGCGGATATATTTGCCCGCTTATCAGTGTCTCTAGTCCTCTGAACCAAACGCCAGAATCCATTTGTCGGCCGGATTGTGCGATTTGCTGTGTATGGCACCGACTGTCAGTCCCGTCGTCAACGCCGCAGACCGCGCGTTTGGCCGCTGTCCTGGAAGATCAAAACCGGCGGTACAAGCACGTTCAGCTGGCCACAATCATTCTTTTGTCAATGGAGCGGCCGAGATAAGGCTTTGCGGACATGCGTGATATTCTCGAGAGCTCCAGTAGATTCCTGTTTGGCCTAAGCTTCGAACAGAATTGTTGTTTCATTGCAATAGGGGTTTCATCGGTGAGATTGTCGCAGGGCTTTTTTTCTTGTAGGGTAATCCTGGTTCTGCCGTGGCCTATTGCTCGCGTCTTCGGTTCACGCTTATCGCATTGCTGACCTTTTGGGGCGGCCTTGCACGCGGTGAAGAGGATCCGCCCTACTCGGCATTAGTGCCACCTGCGCCGCTGCATGAACAGGTACTCCACCTGGCGGGCGATCCGGAGAGGCCGGTGGACCTGGTGGTGACGCTCTACACGCCGACCGGTCCCGGGCCATTTCCGCTCGCAGTGATGAATCACGGCAGCAGTGGCAACGCCACGCAGCGAGCGGCGATGCCGCGCAACCGCTTCACGATGGCGGCCTATTATTTCCTGTCCCGTGGCTACGCCGTGGCACTGCCGATGATGCGCGGCTTTGCGGGATCCGGGGGCAGGATGCGCCGCTACGGCTGCGACCTCGACCGGCTCGCGATGGATAATGGCCGCGATATCGATGCGGTCATCAATGATCTGTCCCACGATCCCCGTCTGGATACCACGCGGGTTGTGGTCGCGGGGCAGAGCTTCGGCGGTTGGAACACACTTGGCCTGGGGGCATTGCAGCCGCATCATGTACGCGGCCTGATCGACTTCGTTGGAGGAGTCGAATATTCGCCGTGCAGCGATACCGGAGCGGGCGCCAGTGGACTGGTGCAGTCCGCCGGCCGCCTTGGCGACTACACGCGGGTGCCGAGCATCTGGTTCTACGGCGAGAACGACAGCCTGTTCGGCCCCGACATCTGGCGTCCCATGCATGCCGCCTACGTACGCGGGGGCGCGGACGCCGAACTGGTCGATGTTGGCCGGTTCATGGAAGACTCACATCAGATGCTCAGCCGCCCGGAAGCGATCCAACTCTGGGCGCCGAAGCTGGATGCATTCCTGACCAGGATCGGCATGCCCGGTCGCGAGATCCTGCCGAGATACATGCCGCGGTCCTGGCCCGCGCCCACGCATTTCGCCGCCGCCGTAGAGGATGTGGCGGCGGTGCCTTGGGTCAGCACGGCGTCGCGACAGGCCTATCGCAGGTTCCTCACAATGCGCCGGCCGCGCGTCTTCATGATCGCACCGGGTGGGCAGTCCGCGTCGGCTCAGGGTGGCTTCGATCCGCTGTCACGCGCCTTCGACCTATGCCGGAAAGCCGGGTTGGCCTGCATGCCCTATGCGATCGACGATGAAGTGGTGTTCATGGCGCCACCGCACGCAATCCGTCCCGCTGCCACCGGCTTCGCCGCCATCGACAACGTAGCCGCTGTGCCGTGGCTGAACGAAAAAGGCCGCGACGCCTACCGCAACTATCTGGCCCATCCAAAGCCCAAGGCGTTCGTGCTCGGAATGGTGGGCGAGAACGTCGCGACGTTCGGGGGAGCCGATCCGCTGACGCGCGCGATGACCATCTGCGCCAATGCGCGGCTGGTGTGCCGCCCTTACGCGGTCGATGACGATGTGGTCTGGGTGCCGCCGCCCAAACGAGTCATACACGCGACCGGTTACGCGGCTCTCGCCGATGTCGCTGCGGTGCCGTGGGCGAGCGCGGTCAGCCGGGAGCTTTACCGGCGGTTCCTGAAGTTGCCACTGCCGCGCGCCTTCGCGGTGGCGAAGACGGGCCAGGCCGTTGCCGCTCGGGGAGGCTACGATCCGCTTGACCGGGCGCTGCAGCGGTGTCGCGAGGCCGGCCTGACCTGCCGCGCCTATGCCGTCGACAACAGCGTGGTCTGGCGGATATCGGCCAGTAGGTAGCGTCCCACGGCATGCGGCTGCCATAGAGTATGGCATCAATCCTGGTTGCGAGCTCGTGCCCGATGAAGCCCCCGCGCTGAGTTCTACCAGGAACAGACCCCAGGCGTGCGCCCCAGAGACTCACTGGGTGAGACAATCCGGGTAGAACTTGAATAGGCAGAGCAACGGCTTCGGTTTGGCCGGCATGACGGAAAACTTCTACGGCAGCGCTCGGGGCTTGATAGGTGACCGCGGCCGCCGACGGTAAGACGGGGCCGAGACCATCGCCGCGATCGAGGCGGCGTTACACATTGTCTCCAGATCGCCTGTTGATGTGCTCCTGCGTGCCACCGACGCCGGCGGGCGCTACGCAGACCGGCAAGCGGCTCTTCAATCGCGTCCGCTTCACCTGCGGCATCGACTGGAATGACGTCCTGAGAGCAGGAAGGTGAAAGACCGCGCCGGCGCTATTCCCGTGGTCTACATGGTACTGCTCCGGGTGCTCAGAGTAGTGGTCATGCCCTGCCTGCTGGCGGTGCTTCTTGCGCAGGCGCTCTGACGTCGGGTCGGCTTCTGGTCGGGCTGGGCTTCTTAACCGAAGGCAGACCTCCCTGGCACGAGTCAGGTCGGCCAGGCTCTGAGCGACGTCTTGACTACGTTGTAGAGGGCCTCGCGGCTGGTGCCAGATGCGGCCATGACCGCCATGCCTTGGATGAGTGCGACGACGAAGGCGGCGAGTGCCGCGGGATCGGCCTCCGGTGGCAGGTCGCCCTCCTCTCGCGCCCGCTGCAGCCGACAGCTCAACGCCGACTCCTTCGCGTCGCGGATCGCGGCCAGGGTACGCCGGATCGGTTCCGCCGCATCCGAGCAGACGATCGCGCCGTTGGTGGCAAGGCATCCGGCGGGATGGGCGCAATCGGTTTGCGCGTCGGCGGCTCCGTAGAGCATCCGTTCGGCCACGGCGCGAGCTGTGGGCTCCAGGAGTGCCCGCTCGCTGAAGGCCATACAGGTGTTCTGGTATTGCTCAAGCACCCGGCGGAACAGGTCCTCCTTGTTGCCGAAGGTTGCATATAGGCTGGGACGGGTAATACCCATCGCGTCGGTGAGGTCGGTCAGCGAGGCTCCCTCGAAGCCTTTGCTCCGAAACACGTCCAGTGCTGCAAGCAGTGCCGTGTCCGGGTCGAATTCCCTGTGCCGTCCCATTTGCTTCGAATCTCCCTCGCCGTCTTTCAAGCGCGCTTTCACAGATGGGACGCTTGACTTAGCTCGTCCAACTTACCATACCGATCGATAATATACCGGTCGATATGCTAACTCCCTTAGAGATGTGGTGGCGATGTTGCAATCAGAAGCCGAGTTGCACGGTGCGGCGGAACAGGCACGGACCGAGCGGCAGCGGGCGCCCGGCTCACGGCGCAAGCCTCTGCTCGCCGCGGCCGTCCTCTTTGTGGTGATCGCAGCGGCGGTCGGAGGTATCGTGCTGCTCGATCGCGACGGCTCCCGGCAAGCCGGGCCGGCTTCGTTGCCGCCAGCTGTGGTAACGGTCAGTCCGCCACTGCAACGCGTCATAGTGGATCATACCAGCTTCCTGGGCCAATTTTCCGCCATCGACCAGGTCGAGCTGCGGGCGCAAGTCGGCGGCACGCTCACCGCGATCGATTTCAAGGATGGGCAGATCGTCCACAAGGGTGACCTGCTGTTCGTCATCGACCCCCGCCCATATCAAATTCGCCTGGCGCAGGCGGAAGCCTCGGTGGCAACCGCTGCGGCGCGGCTGGCACTCGCCACCGCGGAATTGTGGCGCGCGCAACAGCTCAAGCGGGGCGAGTTTGGCACGGCCGAGACGGTCGACCAGCGTGTCGACGACCAGCGAGCAGCAGGGGCGGCGCTCGCCACGGCAAAGCAGTCGGTCGCCGACGCCCAGCTCGATCTCGGCTACTGCCAAGTCACCGCGCCCTTCACCGGACGCATCAGCAATCATCGCGTGTCCGTGGGCAGCCTGGTGAGCGGCAGCCGCGCCGGCACCAGTCCCACGACGCTGCTGACCACCTTGGTCTCGCTCGACCCGATCCATCTGGATTTTGACATAAGCGAGAACGACTTCGTCGCTTACGAGCGTGCCCGCTCCTCAGGCAAGGTTGGCAGGATGGTCAACTTCCGGCTCAGCGACGAAGACCGTGCCAACCGGCACGGCACGCTCGACTTTATCGACAACGTGGTGGATGCCGGCAGCGGCACCATTCATGCGCGCGCAACCGTCGCCAACAAGGACCTGTTCCTCGTCCCCGGCGAGTTCGCCCGCCTCAGCCTGGTCACTAGCGCTCCGCATGACGTGCTGCTGGTGCCCGATAAAGCGGTCATGCTCGATCAGTCGCAATCTCTCGTGCTGACGGTATCGGCGCAGGGCACGGTGGTGCCAAAGCCCGTCACCACCGGACCGCTCGCTCTCGGCTTGCGTGAAATCCTGGGCGGGCTCTCCCCTGAAGACCGGGTCATCATCGACGGGCTGATGCACGCGCGGCCGGGCACCAAGGTTGCACCCCAAACCGGCACCATCGTCGCGGCAAACGCGAGCTGACCGGGAGACGACCATGCGCTTCACCCATGTCTTCATCGACCGGCCAATCCTCGCCACCGTGTTCAGCACGTTCGTGACACTGATCGGCCTCGGCGCGCTGGCGGTCCTGCCGGTGGCCCAATATCCGGAGATCGTGCCGCCGACCGTGCAGATCACGACGACCTATCCCGGAGCGTCGGCGGAGACGGTCGCAAACACCGTGGCGACCCCGCTTGAGCAGGAGGTCAACGGCGTCGAGAACATGCTCTACATGGGCAGCCAATCGACCGGCGACGGCAAGCTTACCGTCACCGTCACCTTTCGTATCGGCACCGACCTCAACGTGGCCCAGATGCTGACCCAGAACCGGGTCGAGGACGCGCTGCCGCGGCTGCCCGACGATGTGCAGCGGCTCGGCGTCCAGGTCCGCAAGTCGACCCCCAACATCCTGCTGGCCGTGCACCTGATCTCGCCCGACAACACACGCGACGATCTCTATCTGTCGAACTATGCCACGCTGCACGTAAAGGACGCGCTGGCGCGTCTGCCTGGCGTCGGCGATGTGCAGTTGTTCGGATCGCGCGACTACGCGATGCGTATCTGGCTCGATCCGGACAAGATCGCGTCCTACCATCTCGACCCCGGCGAAGTGATCGCAGCCTTGCAAGCGCAAAACGTCCAGGTCTCCGCCGGCATTCTGGGCCAGCCGCCGACGACGTCGCACGAGGCATTCCAGCTCAGCGTGCAGACGCTCGGACGGCTGAAGACGCCGCAGCAGTTCGACAACATCGTGATCAAGTCCGACGGCCAGGGGCGCCTCACCCGGCTCCGCGATATCGGGCATGCCGAAATCGGCGCCGCGGACTACGGATCGACCGCCTACATGGATCGCGGTCCCGGACTGCCGCTGCTGATCTTTGCGCAGCCGGGCGCGAATTCGCTCGCGGTCGAGCACGAAGTCCTGTCGATGATGAAGTCCCTGTCCGCCGATTTCCCACCCGGATTGGGCTACCGGGTGATCTATGACCCGACGATCTTCGTTGCGAAATCGGTGCACGAGGTGATCCAGACGATCTTCGTCGCGATCCTGCTCGTGGTCGGCGTCGTCATCACGTTCCTGCAAACCTGGCGGGCGTCGCTGATCCCGGTGGTCGCAATCCCGGTCTCGCTCATCGGCACGTTCGCGGTCCTCGCCACTTTAGGCATTTCGCTCAACAACCTGTCGCTGTTCGGCCTCGTGCTGGCGGTCGGCATCGTTGTCGATGACGCCATCGTCGTGGTCGAGAACGTCGAACGCAATCTCCGTCTCGGCCTGCAGCCGAGGGAGGCGGCGCACAAGACCATGGACGAGGTCGGCGGCGCCCTGGTGGCGATCGCGCTCACCTTGTGCGCGGTGTTCGTTCCGACCGCGTTCCTCTCAGGCATCACCGGTCAGTTCTTCCGGCAATTCGCCGTCACGATCTCGGCGTCGACGGTGATCTCGTGCTTTGTCTCACTCACGTTGAGCCCGGCCCTCTGCGCGGTGCTGCTCAGGCCACATGAGGATCGCGGCACCAGACCGACGGCACTTCCGGCGCGCCTGCTGCACACGGGCTTTAAGGCGTTCAATACCGGCTTCGAGCGGCTGTCCGGCTCGTATGCCAGGCTGACGCGCCGCATGGTGAGAATGCTTGGCCTCGTGCTCGCGGTCTATGTCGGCTTGATCGGGCTAGCCGCCGTGCAGTTCTCCCGCGCGCCGACCGGCTTCATCCCCGAGCAGGATCAGGGTTACCTGATCACGGTGCTGCAGCTTCCGCCCGGGGCGGCACTCTCCAGGACCGAAGCCGTGGTGAAGCAGGCGGTCGGCATCATGCTTGCAACCAAGGGCGTGGAGCATGTGGCGCCCTTCGCCGGGCTGGATGCGACCACCTTCACCGTGGCCTCGAACGACGGCACCATCTTTTCCGGGCTCCCTTCGCTCTACAACCATTCGATGGCAGGGGTTTCGTCCGCATCGGTGCTCGCGGATCTCCGCCGTCGTCTTTCGGTCATCCAGGGAGCCTTCGTCCTGACGATCCCGCCGCCTCCGGTTCAGGGCTTGGGCACCGCGGGCGGGTTCAAGATGATGCTCGAGGATCGCGCGGGCCTTGGCTCCGAGGCGCTTGCCAAGGCGGCGGACACCCTCGTTGCCGCCGCCAACCGCGATCCCGACTTTGCCGGCGTATTCACGTTGTTCAGCACGAAAACGCCCTCGGTCTATGCCGACATCGATCGTGCCAGGGCAGAAAAACTCGGGCTTGCGCCGGCTGACGTGTTCAGTGCGTTGCAGGTCTATCTCGGCTCGCAATACGTCAACGACTTCAACTTCCTCGGCCGCACCTACGAGGTGATCGCCCAGGCTGATCATCGTTTCCGTCGGGATCCGAGCGACATCACCCGATTCAAGGTCCGCAACGCCTCGGGAGAGATGGTGCCGCTCGGCTCCGTCGCCCGCCTGCGCGAACGTACGGTGCCGTATCGCGTGCCACGATACGATCTGTTCCCGGCGGCCGAGATTATGGGTACAGCCGCCCCCGGCGTGGCCACCGGAACCGCGCTGCATCGCATGGAGGAGCTCGCACACCAGGTGCTGCCAGCCGGCATCGGCTTTGAATGGACCGATCTCGCCTTCCAGCAGGAGCAGCGCGGCACGCCGACATTGCTTATCTTCGCAGCCTCGGCGCTGTTCGTCTTCCTCGTGCTCGCAGCACTCTATGAGAGCTGGCGGCTGCCGCTCGCGGTCATCCTGATCGTGCCGATGTGCCTGCTTGCCTCCGTCAGCGGACTTCTCGCCCGCGGCATGCCAATCGACATTCTTGCCCAGATCGGCTTCGTGGTGCTCGTCGGTCTCGCCGCCAAGAACGCGATTCTGATCGTCGAATTCGCGCGACAGGCCGAGGACGAAGGAGCGGCACCCGACATGGCCGCGGTGCACGCCGCGCGCACGCGGCTGCGCCCGATCCTGATGACCTCGCTCGCCTTCATCATGGGCGTGGCCCCCCTCGCGGTCGCCACCGGAGCAGGCGCGGAGTTGCGGCAGTCGCTCGGCACGGCGGTGTTTTTTGGCATGCTCGGCGTGACCGCTTTCGGCCTGCTGTTCACGCCCGCCTTCTACACGATCGTGCGCCGGCATCGACGCAGCGTAGCTGAGCCGCAACGGACACGCGTAATTGCCGAACCGTAATTGGCAAGCGCCTGTCGCGCAGAGCACCAGGTTTGCGCGCGAGAACCGGGATGTCGTGTGAGGGACCAAAGATCGCCTCGCCGCGTCCGAACTGGTAGGCTTCGCCCGGTGCGAACGACAGCGGCATGAAGGCGGCGGCATGGCCGCATTCCCAGAACGCGCCCCGGTTGGCGTGTCGCGCTCGCCGATCAGCTCCCGTGTCGCCTGGCTGTTGCGGAAGGCGTGGATATATAGTCCGCCTCCCAGTCGGCCGGCCGGTCATCAAGGTTGGTCGGGTTGAGCGTCGGCTCGCGATAGGCGAAGTCGGGGTCGTGCGCCTGGAGATCCTTGAAGGTGGTCTGCGACGCGAACGACGGGACCGCGGCGGCGATGAAGCGCCCGTTCAGGACATCGTTCTGCGCCGACGCGATTGGCACGATCTATATGTCGGCGAAATGTCGGACGGCATCCGCGGCACTCATCATGATGCGGACATTCTCCAGCACCTGCGTTCGCGCGTTCTGAACGAACAGGTGCAGCAGGACCGCGGCCCCCGAGAACCCGACCAGGAAGGCGACGAGGATCGCCAAGTTGAACTTCGCTCTCAGACCCATGACGAATACTCCCTCGAATTGATCGCGCCGTGTGACTGAGTCGCACCGCGCTGCCGTCGGCGAGGCGGGCTTAGCCGAGACACGCGTCTTCACCACCCTGGGCGACGCCGCCAATGTCGCCTCGCGTATCGAGCGGCTGTGCAGGAATTACAGCTGCGAGGCGGTCAGCTCCGATGCGGTCCGGCGGGAGAGCGGCTCTGGCCCGGACCTGTTGCCGCGGCATGAGGTGGTCGTGCGCGGACGTGACGCGGCGAATCGCCTCTCTGCTCACCATTGGGTCGGATCGCCCGTCGCATCACGTCGCTAGCTGAAAACCATTCTTTCGTGTCTTACAGGGGCGAACGCGCTGTGCCGGAGGTCACATGTGACCTGGCCGTCGTTTCGTCATGTCCCATTGACGGACATGATCATGAGACCGTGTCGAAGGGAAACCGGCGCTCTCTTTTATTGAATGCTAGACAGGGCAAAGGCTTGGCGTGGAGCTTTATTAGCTCCGCAGTTGCCGGGTAAACGCTCTCTTCAGAAAGACGTGATGAATTCGATAGAGGTATGACCAGAACTTGGCCTTACGCGGCAGGATAATGGTTTCGCGGTTGGCTTGCACGCCGCGCCAAATGATCTTGGCTGCAGCACCCGTGTCCATGGCGCCTGGGGGAGGCGTCATGCCCTTGTCACGCTCGCCGAGTATGCTGGTGCCCCAGATCGCCGACTTGACCGCCGCGGGACAAACCACGTTCACGCGAACCCCGAAGCGGGCAGCCTCCGGGCGAAGGCTGTGCGACAGACCTATGACCGCATATTTTGTCGTGTTGTAGAGAGTCTGGCCTGGCCAGGGGATCAGGCCGGAAATCGAGGACGTATTGATGATGTGCCCATGGCCCTGACGGACCATCAGCGGATAGGCGGCGTGGACGCCGTGAATCACGCCCATGAGATTTAGATCTACAATCCGCCGCCATTCCTCTAGCGTGGCGTCAAGCATCTTCTTGGTGCCACCGACGCCTGCATTGTTGAAAAGATAGTCGAGCCTGTGGTGTTGCTCGACAACACGGTCAACCATGGCCTGCACGGCCGCCGCGTCGGTGACGTCCAGCCTGACGCCCGCGAGGCCATACTCCTGCGCGGCACGTGCGAGAGCCTCCTCGTCGACGTCCGCCAGGATCACCCGAACGCCCCGACGAGCCAGCAACCGCCCCATGGCGAGACCAATACCCGATCCTCCACCTGTGATGATTGCAACCGGGGATGGCACAGTCATCAACGCCAGGGGGCGACGGCTGGGTCCCCGTCCTTCAGAACCGCTGCCAGCGGCGCGGGCGTGTGGTCAACGCAGACCCAGGCGCGATTGGCGGCGCACGGGACCACAACGACACGCGCTTTGAAGTTCCGATCCTTGAAGTCCACCGTTTTCGTGGAGTGCATAACTGGATGGCGCGAGATGTTCGGCCAGATGTCATCACCACCCACGGCTAGGGCGCGACGGTGTCTACCCGCGAACACGATGTTCCGGCTAGGGCATTGCCTCTTGCCCCAAGGATCTCGTCGACAAAATCCTGAGCCGCTGACGTCGATGCCCATGTGCTTCCGTAACTGATCCGCTAGGGTAGCGAGAAGGCGTCCTCCCGTCGAGTTTTCATTGTGCGGTATGCGGCTTTGCCTGGGCCGAGGCCTTGATTATGATGGCATGTAAGACTGTGAAACCCTGACGTATGGACCATCGGTTTGAAAACGGTCTCTCGGTGCCTCTTCCTGGTGCACCGCGGCTAGTTCATTTTTGGGGCAGAGCGCAATTCGCGTTTTGGCCACGCCGTGCCGTCCCGCTTCAGTGTTGCTTACGATGCCTCAAACCAGGGTCTGCCCATGAATTACGAAACGCGGCGTCACACAATCATGATCTGGAGCGAGGGATCGCGCCTCGCGGCGGAGGTCTTCAAGCCGGCGGGTCGGCCGGGCCTGGCACCCGCAATACTGCTCTGCCACGGCTGGGGCGGCCTGAAGTCGCATTTGGCCGAAAACTACGCCAAGCCGCTCGCCGCGGCAGGCTTCGTCTGTCTGGTCTTCGACTATCGCGGTTGGGGCCTGTCCGACGGCAAGCTGATCCCCACTTCGGATACGCCGATGCTCACCGAGGCCGGTGAGCAGACCCTGAAAATTCGGGTGATCCGCGAGGTGGTCGATCCGGTCGATCAGATTGCAGACATCTTCGCGGCGCTGGCCTGGCTGAAGTCGGAGGCGGGTGTGGACCCCGAGCGAGTGGGCATCTGGGGCTCCAGCTTCGGTGGCGGCAACGTGGTGTCGGTGGCGGGGACGGATCCCACCATCAAGGCCGTCGTCGCCCAGATCGGCAGCTATGGTCCTCCCGGCGACGACGACTTTGTCGGCCTCGCGCGGCAGCGTATGGCCGATAAGGCGCGTGGTGCGATCGACCCGCCGATCCCGCAGGGGCTGGACGCGCCGCCCGGCCTGAAGGGGACGCCAGATGTGGCGCGCATGCTGTTCAACCGACCGCTTGACGCGGCGGCGCGCATCCGGGTTCCGACCCTGTTCATCGATGCGGAAAACGAGGAGTACGGCAGCCCGGACGTCCAGGGCAAGGCGGCGTTCGAGATCGTGCGCCGCAATGCGGTGGCCGCGCGGCACAGCTTCCCATGCACGCATTATGAGGTCTACGACCGCTTTTACGAGCCTTCGCTGAAGCTGGCCCTCGACTGGTTCGAGAAACATTTGTGACCCTGATTTTCAGGATGGGAGTGCGCCCGTGCGTGATTTGAAAGGCAAGGTGGCCGTCATTACCGGCGGCGCCAGCGGCATCGGCCTGGCCATGGCCGAACGCTTTGCCCGCGAAGGCATGAAGTTGATCATCGGCGACATCCAGCCGGATGCCATCGAGCGCGCCGTGGCACAGCTGCGGCACCACGGTGTCGAGGTCGTCGGGGTGCGTGCGGATGTCTCCAAATACGAGGAGGTGGAAGCGCTCGCCCGGTCAGCACTCGAGGCGTTCGGCAAGGTGCATGTTGTCGTCAACAACGCCGGCGTATCCATCACCGGGCCGACCTGGCGAATGTCGCTGGATGACTGGCGCTGGGTGCTCGATGTCAATTTCTGGGGCGTGGTGCACGGGGTGCGGGCTTTCACCCCGATCCTGATCGCCCAAGGTGAGCCGGCGCACGTGGTCAACACGGCCTCCCTGGCGGCCTTCGTCGGCATCGGCCAGCACGCGCCGTACTGCGCATCCAAGGCGGCGGTCCTCTCCGTCAGCCAGGCGCTCCGCTCCGAACTCGTGGCGGAACTCCACCCGATCGGGGTGTCGGTGGTCTGCCCGGGCATGGTCGCAACGGACATCCACCGCTCCTGGCGCAATCGGCCGCAAGGCGACCAGCCTTGGAGCGATCGGGAATGGAACGATCCGGAGGTGATTGCGCACGCCAATTCAGTCCAGGGCGCGGGCGTGGCCCCGGAGCTGATCGCGGAGGCGACATTGCAGGCGATCCTTGAGGACCGCTTTTATGTCTTTTACGGCGATTTTGTAGCGCCATACCTCGCAGGTCTGCTCACGCCCATCCTTACGGCCGGCGAGCCGCCGGTAATCACCTGGGGGCCGGATCTCAGGCCTGAGGCCCCTTCGCGCTGACGGCCTGGGTAGGGTCGTCGGGGCCAAGGATGCCGGTGAATAGCGGTCGCGCGTAGGCCTCCAGGGCGGTCGATGCGTCGATGCCAGGTGCCCAGTGCTGTAGCTCGGCACTGGCGTTGATCAGGCACACGAGCGTCTGGGCGGCGACATTGGCATCGACGGGCCGGATGGAGCCGTCTGCGATGCCGTCGCTCACCAGGCCGGCGAGGCGACTCGAATACCGGCTAAAGCGCAACACAAGCCGCGCCTGCAGCTCCTCCGGCGCGGCGCTGAGTGCCGAGGTACGGATCAGCGGCGCTTCTCCCGACAGACCGCGCCGCGTGAGCGAACCGACCAGGGTGGACAGGGCGTCTCCTGCCGACGTCGTCAGCGCCTCCGAGGCAGCCAGCGAGGCACGCATGATTTTGAATGTCCGGTCAAAACACTGTTCGACCAGGTCGTTCTTGGCCTGGTTGTGATGATAGAAAGCGCCCTTGCTGACGTTCAGGCGGGCGGAGATGCGGCCCACCGAGGCACCAAGATAGCCATGCTCGTTGATCAGCTCGGTGGCGGCCCGGAGGAAGGCCTCCTGCGACAACCGCAGCGCTCCCCCCGTCTCCTCGGGAGCGGCCGCGTCCAGCGGGGCCCAGGTGCTGCAAGGTGCTGCAAGTCCGTTGACAAGGACATCAAAGAGCCGGTCGACCATGCGCGGATAGTCTTCCGGCTCATACTGACGCAACCACAGCACCGCCCAGAGCACCTGCGACACCAGGAGGTGGGTTCGCGCATTGCGCCCGAGCCGAGCCGGCTCGACGAGCGGGATGGAGGCGAAAATGCGCCGAACCCTGCGGAACATATCGGTGTAAGCGAGGTCGACAGCGGGATTTCCAATCGTGCGCACGTCGTTGAAAATGGCCACGGGATCCGCCGTACCCGCATCGACCGCGGCGAGGTGGGCGGCGAAATCCTGCAGGAAGCGGCGCAGGCTTTGCCGCGGGGTGGGTTCGAGATCCGAGCGGTCGAGCAGGCTGTTGAAAAAAATGATCGCCTGCAGGAAGCAAGCCGCCGCAAGATCCTCCTTCCTCCTGAAGTAGTAGTTCACCGCCGTCGGCACCAACCCGAGGTCGCCGGCGATCTCCGTGAAGGTCATGCCGCGCACGCCTTTTCGGTTCAGCACGGGAACCGCCGCGCGAACGATCATCGCCTTGCGGAATTCGAACTTTGCGCCCGCCGCGGCAGGTTCGGGGCCGGACTCGGTGCTCATCGCTCCTCGTTTCTGGTCGACGCCTCCGGCACCACTGTGCAGCGTAACCCGTTTGCCGCGCTTATGCGAGCGACGGGGTGCGGTCTTCGCCGGCGGCTGAGATGGGGGATTCAGGATGCGGTATGTTCGTCTTGACAGAGGTCAGGGGCCAGCCGAAGAATGCGCGGGCAATGCCGCCCTGACGACCGCCAATTCGGAACTTCGGCACTGCGACGCGGGACGGTGTTCCGTGAAAGCAAGAGGCGCACCGCGCATGGAGGACTCTTCGCCAGCGTTTGTCAGCTTGCCTGACCGCATTCGCAATGTGGCATCCGAAGCCCCGGACCATCCTGCGTTGATCGAGGGAAGCGAGGTCGTCTCTTTCAGGACGCTTGACGGTGCAATCGACCGCGTGGCCGCGACCCTGCAGATGGCCGGCCTGCGGGCGCAGGAGGTGGTGGCGATCTGCGCCGCCAACTCGATCGCCTACGTCGAGGTTTTCTGCGGCGCCTTGCGGGCCGGCGTTGTCGTGGCACCACTCGCCGCATCCTCGACCGCGGCAAGCCTGGCCGCGATGCTGGATGATTGCTCCGCCAAAATCCTGTTCATAGACAACAAAGTTGCCGAGCACCTGGCGCCGGTTCGTGACCGCATCGACGCGCAATGGGTGATGCTTGACGACACCGCAGCCGGCGTGCCACTCGGCCGCTGGCTGGCGCCCTTGGGCACGCCGGCGCCGGTGGAGATCGCGCCCGAATGGGCCTTCAACATCATCTACTCCTCGGGTACAACCGGCGTGCCCAAGGGGATCGTGCAACCGCACATCATGCGCACGCCTCCGGAGACCCCGGACACGCCGTTCGGCTTCGGCAGGGACACAGTGTGGCTCGTCTCCACGGGCCTGTATTCCAACACGACCCTTTCCACCCTGTTCGTGGCACTCGGTGGCGGCGGCACGCAGCTGCTGATGCCGAAGTTCGACGCAAGGCAGTTCCTGGAGCTGGCGGAGTCTCACCGCGTCACCCACGCCATGCTGGTCCCTGTGCAGTATAAGCGTATTTTGGCAGTCCCCGACTTCGACCGCTTTGACCTTTCGGCGTTCCAGATGAAATTCAGCACCAGCGCGCCCTTGTCCGCGGCGCTCAAGGCTGAGGTGCTGCGCCGCTGGCCAGGGGGTCTCACCGAATATTATGGGATGACCGAGGGCGGGGGCGGCACGGTGCTTTACGCCCACGAGACGCCGGACAAGCTGCACACGGTGGGCAAGCCCTGGCCGCATGTGGACATGCACCTGATCGACGAGGCTGGGTGCGAGGTCGGAGCGGGCGAAGCGGGCGAAATCGTCGGCGCTTCCCTGCTCAGCATGATTGGCTATCACAACTTGCCGGAGAAGACCGCCGAGGCGACCTGGCATGATGCGGCGGGACGCGCCTTCGTCCGCCACGGCGATATGGGTCGCTTCGACGAGGACGGGTTTTTGATCCTGCTCGACCGCAAGAAGGACATGATCATCTCAGGCGGCTTCAACGTCTTTCCTTCCGACCTCGAAGGCGTGCTGCAGGCACATCCCGACGTGGCGGACGTGGCGGTCGTGGGCACGCCGTCGGACGCCTGGGGGGAGACACCCGTGGCCTTCGTGACACTCGCGCCCGGAGCCGCGATCGGCGCGGAGGCGCTGCGTGACTGGGCCAACCAAAGGCTCGGCAAGGTTCAGCGCCTGGCAGACGTGCGCGTCATGATGGAGCTTCCCCGCAGCCATATCGGCAAGATCCTGAAACGCGAGCTGCGCGACGGCTACCGCGGGAGCTGATGCATGGCGCAGGCTTCCGAGGGCTATGTTTTCTCCAGCCACGGCATCGCAACCTGAAGGATCTTCCATGCTTGACGTTTTCTCGCTTGAGGGCCGCAGCGCCCTGGTCACCGGCGGCTCGCGCGGGATTGGCCGCATGATCGCGGAAGGCTTCATCGCCCAGGGCGCTCGGGTTTACATATGCGCCCGCAAGGCCGAGCCCTGCATCGCCACGGCCAAGGCTCTGTCAGCGCACGGCGGCGTTTGCGTGCCACTGCCTGTCGACATCTCCACGGTGAGCGGCGCTCGCGACCTGGCGCAACAGGTCGCGGACGCAGGGGGTGGCCGTCTCGACATCCTGGTCAACAACGCCGGCGCCAGCTGGGGTGCCACCTTCGACGATTTCCCGGAGAGCGGCTGGGACAAGGTCATGAACGTAAACCTGAAGTCGCCGTTCTTCCTGACGCAGGCACTGCACGGCGCCCTGGCGGCGGCGGCCAGCCCGGAACGCCCGGCCAAGGTGATCAACATTGCCTCGATCGACGGGATCGCGCTGAACCCGCTCGAGACCTACAGCTACCACGCTTCCAAGTCGGCGTTGATCTACCTTACCAGACGCATGGCGGCCAAGCTCGTGGCCGACAATATCCTGGTAAACGCCATCGCCCCAGGCGCGTTCGCCTCCGACATGAACCGCGCGGCGCGTGACCAAGCCGAACATATCGCGCGCCACATTCCCTCCGGCCGCATCGGCAGGGACGAGGATATGGCCGCCGCGGCAGTCTACCTGGCAGCGCGTTCCGGCGACTACGTTGTGGGTTCGACCCTGGTCGTCGATGGAGGCGTGTCCCAGGCACGCCTACCCGGCGTGTCAGCCGCCGGCTGAGCGGCGCCGGGCGATTTCGTTGGCGCTCCGTCGCTCCCGTCAAAACAAGGAAAGTAGGGCCATTTGACGATATGGTATGGTGACGATGATCGGTGATGCTGTTACCGTCTCCTGAAATAGCGCCGTAGAAGCGGACGCGCGGAGGACGTTCAGAATGCACTTGGCCATCATCGCTGGCATTGCCGTGACGGGATGCGCGGTCGCCCTGGGAAACGTCAGCCGCGCGGCCGAGCCGGCGCCGGTGGCATCGATGCCAACGCCCGCTGTCGGCGACGTGCTGGTCTACAAGAACAACTTTGTGACCGTCGCGTGCAGCCGCTGGCAGATAACGGCGACCAACCAAAATGGATTTATCGTCAGCCGTTGCGGTGACGACACCGCCTATTATAAGGCCAGTAACGGTGCCCTGGTCCGGATCACCGACAAGCGTGGCGATGACCTGGTATCATTCAAGCCGTTTTCACCGAGCATCCAGTTCCCGTTGCAGGTCGGCAAGAGCTGGAAAGGGACATATAGTGGTGTCACCACGGCGGATGAATCCGCCTGGGACAGCGTGCAGTCCTGCAAGGTGATCGATTGGGAGACCGTCCAGGTTCCAGCGGGGGCAATGCCGGCCTTCCGCATCGACTGCACGGACAATTGGACGTCCAGCGGCTATGCAGGGACATCGAGTAACACGAGCTGGTACTCGCCAGAGGCGCATGCGCTCGTCAAAGTGCTCGATGTCGGGCAACCGAAATGGAACATGGAGCTCGTCAGTTATACCGTGCACTGATGGACCAGGTCCGATCTGATCGCACGCCGCGAACAGCCACACACGAGGAGCGTCATGACCGCACCTGTTGATCGCCGCGATTTCATGCTGGGGCTGGTTGCCGCCGGTTACGCGCTACAAGCCGGCTCGGCCGCCGCCGCGGTTACTGCTACGAACGCCGCGGGCGACCCAGGTCTGGTTTCCCAGCCATGGGCGGTCTGGGACAAAACGGAGAAGCCGGTGCGCGGCGGCATCCTGCGGACCGCGGCCGAGGTCTATATCGGCAAGATGAACCCCGACCATTGGCCGGTGCTGGATTGGCTGACGATCGACGACTTCTATGAGAAGCTGATCTACACCGACGGCAGTTACCGTCCGACGGAACCCTGGCTTCTCGAGTCGCTCTCCTACGACAACCCGACGACGGCGATCACCAAGCTGCGTCCGGGCATCACCTTCCAGGACGGCACCAGGTTCGATGCCGCCGCGATCAAGTCTGTCATCGACTGGATACGCGACCCGGCGAACGGGGCCTGGAGTGCCAGCTGGCTGAAACCGCTCGACACGGTCGAGGTTGTGGACGATCTGACCGTCCGCTGGCATTTCAAGACACCGTGGGCCTCATTCCCTGGCGTCATTTCCAACGTGCCCGGCTATATGATCTCGCCGGCCGCGCTGAAGAAGAGTACGACCGACACCGACACGCATCCCGTGGGCACCGGACCCTACATCCTCGACGAAGCCAGCCCCGGCAATTTCGTGCGGGTCAAACGCAATCCGAACTGGTGGTTCGCCAAGGCGTCCGGACATCCCGACATGCCGTATTTCGATGGCATGCTGGTCACGATCATTCCCGATCCCGCCGTGCGTCTCGCCAATCTGCGCGCCGGGACCATCGACGTCCTGCTTGGCGTCGACAAATCGCAATATGCCGGTATCAAGAACGATCCCGCACTGAATGTCTATGTACGGCCGCAGAACTCGCTCAATGCGCTTCGCTTCAACTGCACCAAAGGTGTCTGCAAGGATATACGCATACGCAAGGCGATCAGTCATGCGATCGACCGTCGTGCGCTGATCGCGGGCACCCAATTCGGGCTCGCCCGGATCGCGAGCTGCATGTTTCCGGACGACCACTGGGCGCATAACCCGAACCTCAAGCCGGTTTCCTACGATCCCGATTTGGCCAAGTCGCTGCTCAAGCAGGCCGGCCATGCCGGCGGCCTGACCGTGCGCGGCTACTACAACAACACCTCCAACGGTCAGACGATCGCCGCGGCCATCAAGAACATGCTGGCCGATGTCGGGGTGACCTGGGACGTCGAGCTGCTGGCCCCGGTCGCCGAGACCGTGCCGCTGAAGTCCGCCGACTATGATCTCGCAGAGGGCGGCTGGACCTATATCTATGATCCGGACCTGATCGCGACCGGACTCTACATGCCCGATGGCGGCTTCAACTTTGGTCGCAGCCACGACGAGGCGGCGATCAAGCTGATCGAGGCCGGCCGCGTGGAACTCGATCACGCCAAGCGTCAGCAGATCTACTGGCAGCTCGATAAGGTTCTCTACGACAATTACGAGGACGCCTGGCTGTGGTATGAGGAAACCGTCACGGCGTTGCGCAAGAACGTGCGCGGTTGGAACAACGCGCAGCTGAACAAGTTCGAGGAAATCTGGTACTGGTCGCATCCGTTGTGGTTCAAGGACGGCAAGAGCGACAGCGCCTAAGTCTGTATGGCGCGCTTTATTCTGCGCAGACTGGCGCACGCCTGCATTGTCCTGGCGATCGTCACGGTGCTGGTGTTCTTCATCGCCCGCCTGATGCCGGGCGATGCGATCATGGCGCAGATGAGCAGCGCGCCGGGCGGCCAGGATCCGGCAGCGATTGCGCGCGTGCGACACGAGTTCGGCCTCGATCAGCCGCTCACCGAGCAGTTCGTGGTCTGGCTTGGCAACTTCCTTCGCGGTAACTGGGGAACCTCGCTGAGCACCGGGCAGCCGGTGTTGCAGATGTTCCTCCAGCGGCTGCCGATCACGCTGGAGCTGTTCTTCTGGGCGACATTATGGTCGTTCGCGATCGGCATTCCGGTCGGCATCGTCAGCGCGGTCAAGCGCGGCTCGCCGCTGGACATGGCGTTGACCACCGGCGCCCTCCTGGGGGTCTCGATCCCGCAGTTCTGGCTGGCCATCGTGCTGATCTATCTGCTGGCGGTGGCGCTGCCGATTTTTCCGCCTTCGGGCTACGTGCCGCTGTCGCAGAGCCTGTGGCACAATGTCAGGGCGATGGTTTTGCCAGGCTTCGTCCTCGGGTTTGGGTCGGCGGGCCTGCTGGCGCGCTTTGTCCGGTCGAGCCTCCTCGATGTGCTGAGCCAGGACTTCATCCGAACCGCTCGCGCCAAGGGCCTGACCGAGCGTTCGGTCGTGCGCCTGCACGCCATCAAGCCGGCCATGATTCCGGTAGTCACCGTCATCGGCCTCGCATGGGGAGGATTGCTGGCCGGCGCGTTTTTTGTCGAAGTGATCTTCGCCATTCCCGGCCTCGGCCGCATGACCGTGGACGCAATTTTCCAAAAGGATTTCCCGGTGATGCAGGCGATGCTGATTGCGGTATCCGTCAACGTGCTCGTCGTCAATTTTCTGGTGGACATCCTCTACGGCACTCTCGACCCGCGCGTTCGGGTACGGTCCTAGAGCATGTTCCGTTCGCACAGGCTCACGAAACAAGCTCTAGCCCTTGTTCTGGCGAGCACTACTCCCGACCAGACGATTCCGTCTGGTCGGAAAGTGCTCTAGGCCGATGAGCGACCTGACCGCCGCCGCCGTGGTGCCGCCGCGGACCCGATCCCGAGGTTCGTCTCTCCTGCAGGCGGTGCTTCGTCACCGCTTGGCGATGGTCGGACTTGTGATCATCGCGCTGATGTTGGCGATGGCGGTGTTTGCGCCATGGCTCGCCCCCTACAGCCCCTATCATCAGGACCTCTACGCCGTGCTGTCGCCGCCCTCGGCAAAGCATTGGCTCGGCACCGACAATCTCGGGCGCGACCTGCTGTCCCGGATCATCTACGGCGCGCGTGTCTCGCTGTTCGTCGGCATCGTCAGCACCGCGATTTCCTCGGTCATCGGCGTCGCCGTCGGGCTTGTCGCGGGTTTTCTCGGCGGCGTTGTCGATTCCATCATCATGCGCGTCACCGACGCCTTCCTCTGCTTTCCGCCACTCATCTTTATCCTGGTGATGGCCGCGGCACTGGGACCGGGAATTTACAACATCATCCTGTCGTTCGCCGTGTTCGGCTGGACTGGCTTTGCGCGGATCATGCGTGGGCAGGTGCTGCTGGTGCGGGAATTGTCCTTCATAGAGGCGTCGCGCTCCGCGGGGGTTTCGCCTTTTCGATTGATGTGGCGCCACGTGCTGCCGAACGCGCTCACGCCGATCATCGTCGCCGCCTCGATCACCGTCGGCACCGCGATCCTGGTTGCCGCCGGCGTGTCGTTCCTTGGCGTCGGCGTGCAGCCACCGACGGCAAGCTGGGGTGGAGAGCTGCGTGTCGGCTTCACCTATGTGCAATCCGTGCCACTGTTTTCGATCGCACCCGGGCTGATGATCTCGCTTGCCGTTGTCGCCTTCAATTTCGTCGGCGACGGATTGCGCGATGCGCTCGACCCGCGGCTCAAGGGATTTCTGTGACCGCGCTCCTCGACGTGCGCCGGCTTGGCATCGAGTTCAGGACCAGCGATGGCGTCGTCGCCGCCGTGCGCGATGCGTCCTTCTCGATCGAGCGGGGTGAAATCACCGCACTTGTCGGCGAAAGCGGCTGCGGCAAAAGTGCGACCGCGCTGGCCATACTCCGGCTCATCGAAAACCCGCCCGGCCGCATCGTGCACGGTGAAATCCTGTTCGAGGGGCGCGACCTGTTGAAGATGGGGCCTGACGAGATACGGGCGCTGCGCGGCGACCGCATCGCGATGATCTTCCAGGAGCCGATGACCAGCCTCAATCCGGTGCATACGGTCGGGCGGCAGGTGGCCGAACCGCTGACGCTGCACAGGGGGCTCGGTGTCAAGGCGGCGCTCGCGCGCGGCATCGCGCTGCTTGCCTCCGTCAATATTGCGGACCCGACGCGACGTGCCTCTGCCTATCCCCATCAGTTCAGCGGCGGCATGCGTCAACGCGTCATGATCGCCATGGCGATGGGATGCGGACCCGATCTCGTGATCGCCGATGAGCCGACCACCGCACTCGACGTGACCATCCAGGCGCAGCTCCTGGACCTGCTCAGCGCGCAGGTCGAGACGCAGCGAACGGCGCTGCTGTTGATCACCCATAATCTCGGGGTTGTCGCTCGCTATGCGAACCGCATCCACGTGATGTATGCGGGGCGGATCGTCGAATCGGCGTCGGCCGACGCGTTGTTTGCCCGTCCCCGGCATCCTTACACGATCGGCCTGCTGCACTCGGTGCCACGGCTCGACCGGCCGGTCTCGGACAAGCTCGTGCCGATCGAAGGTCAGCCCCCCGACCCGCTGCACCTGCCGCGGGGCTGCGCGTTTCACCCACGTTGCCGTTTCGCCATCGATGCCTGCACCGAAGCGGTGCCGCCGCTGCGCAGCGTGGGAGATGACCACCGGATCGCCTGCATCCGCGACGTCGATGGCTGAGGCAGCAGTCGAGACCCTCGTTGAGATCATCGATCTCGACGTGCATTTTCGTCTACGGCCCGACGCCGTCGTACGCGCGGTTGATCACGTCACCCTGCACATACGCAAAGGCGAAACCCTCGGCTTGGTCGGCGAGAGCGGCTGCGGCAAATCGACGCTCGGCCGCGCCATTCTGAGTCTCATCGCACCGACCGCCGGGCGCATTTTGTTCGAGGGCTGCGATCTGACGACCTTGTCGGGTGCCGCCTTGCGCCAGGTCCGGCGCAGGATGCAGATGATCTTCCAGGACCCGTTCAGCTCGCTCGATCCGCGCATGACCGTGGGCGATACCGTGGCGGAACCGATGCTCGTGCATCGTCTGGCGAACGCGTCGGAACGTTGGGAGAAGGTCGCCGAGCTGTTCCGTCTGGTGCGTCTCGACCCCGGCATGGCCAGTCGCTACCCGCACGAGTTCAGCGGCGGACAGCGTCAGCGTATCGGCGTGGCGCGCGCCCTTGCGGCGTCTCCCAGCTTCATCGTCTGCGACGAGCCGGTCTCCGCGCTGGATGTCTCGATCCAGGCGCAGATCGTCAACCTGCTCGAAGAGCTGCGCGAGAGGCTCGGCCTGACCTATTTGTTCGTGGCGCACGATCTCGCCGTGGTGCGCCATTTGAGCGATCGCGTCGCGGTGATGTATCTCGGCGAGATCGTTGAGATCGCGCCCAAGCGCAGTCTCTACGACAATCCGCTGCATCCCTACACGAAGGCCCTGATCGCCGCGGTGCCGGTGCCTGATCGAAGCATCGAAGCCCGGCGCACCCGAACAGTGCTGCACGGCGAAATACCAAGTCCGCTCACACCCCCGACCGGCTGCCATCTGCATCCGCGCTGCCCCTCTGCCATGCCGCATTGCAGGACGGTCGCGCCGCAGCCGCGCGAGGTTGAGCCTGGCCACGTCGTCGCCTGCCATCTCTATACGTGATGACGACGCAACAGAGCTCAGGCCGCTGCCCGAAACCCTGCCAGGGCCACGGTCTGGCCACTGCGGACGGCCACGGTGACGCCGTAGCCGGCCAGGATTCGGGCGCTCGGGGGTGCTGCGTCCGTCTGCGCGGCACCGGCCTGCGTGGAACCGGGGGCCTGGACCGACAGGATGAGGAAGCCGCTGCCCGCCTGCCGCTCGATTTCGCTGACGGTGAGGCCGCAGAACGCGGCGTCAGGCTCGGTGATGATCAGCTCGATCTCCAGCCCGAGCTGGCGCAGGCTTGCCGAGGCCTCGGCCCGCGACGCGCGAACCTGATCGCTGAGTTCGGGGAACAGGATGATCTCGGCGATCCGCTCGGCGCCGATCTGGGTCGGCATCACCACGCGGTTGGCGCCGGCCTGCAGCAGCTTGCGCTCGGTGGACGCCGCCTCGCCTCGGGCGATGATGGTCAGCCTGGTGTTCAGGCTGCGCGCACTCAGCGTGATGAACACGTTCAGCGCATCGTCCGGCAACACCGAGGCCAGCACCGCGGCCCGCTCGATTCCCGCCTGCCTGAGTGATTGCTCCTCGGTGGCATCGCCGAGCAGGCAGACATGCTCGTCCGCCAGCGCCTGGGCCTGACGCGCCGGGTTGCGCTCGAGCACCACGAGGCGCTTGCCGCCGGCCTTCAGCTCGCGCGCCAGCATCAGTCCGATCCGGCCATAGCCACAGATGATGGCGTGGCCGCGCATGTCCTCGAGCCGGTTTTTCATACGTAAGGTGCCGAAAATCTCGTTGATCTGGTTGAAGGTGATGAACTGGACCAGCGCGCCGGTGACGAAGATCGTCCCCGAGCAGCCGAGCACGATCAGCGCGATCGTAACGCCACGCAGGATCGGCGTGTCGATCGGCTGCACCTCGTCATAGCCCACCGTGAAGACGGTCAGGACGGTAAAATACAACGCATCGCCAAACGACCAGCCGCGCTCCACGTAAGCGGTGATCGCGCAGGCCATCACCACCAGCACGAAGCCGACGCCGAGGACCAGGTTGCGGGCGGCGCCGGTCAGCCGACGCATCGGCCCGTCACCTCGCTCGTGACCGTTTGATTGACAGCGCGGGGATGGCTGCGAAAGATGCGCCCTCGCCTGGTGGGACGTTCATGCCAAAACCTGTGCTGGCCTGGCTTGTCGATGCCGGCGACTTCAACGGCCGTATCAAATCGCTGCCTGACGCGCCGAGCTGGGCGGAGCTGGTCGCCCTCGCCAACCTGCGGCTGGATTTCCTGCGAACCGACCGGCTCGACACCGTCCTGCGCCGCTGCTTTCCGACGCCTCCACCAGGGCTCGCGACGCAGCCGGTCCGGCTCGCCATCCTGGGCTCGTCCACCACGGTCCATCTGGCGGCGCCAATCCGAGTCGCCGCCCTGCGTCGCAACATCCATGTCGTGATCCAAGAGGGTGAATACGGTCAGTATCTCCAGGAACTGTCCGACGTCGAATCGGAACTGCATCGCTTTTGTCCCCATATCGTCCTGCTCGCGCTCGATTCCCGCCACGTCACCGCGGGGATCGAGGATGACGCAGGCCTGGACTCCATGCGCGCCCGTATTGCGCGCTGCTGGCAAATGGCGCGCGAGACGCTGGGTGCGACGGTGATCCAGCAGGCCATCCTGCCGGTGCTGCCCACTTTGCTCGGCAGCAACGAGCATCGGCTGCCCGGCTCGCCGGCGCGCCTGATCGCACGCCTGAACGGTGCCCTGCGTGACGATGCCGATGCCGCCGGCGTGCACCTGCTCGCGGTCGACGAGGCGGCATCCCGCGACGGCATCCTGGAGTGGCATGATCCGGTCTTGTGGCATCGTTCCAAGCAGGAGATCAGTCCGGTCGCGGCACCACTCTACGGAGACCTGGTCGGGCGCCTGATCGCAGCCCTGCAAGGGCGCGCCGCGAAGTGCCTGGTGCTCGACCTGGACAACACGCTGTGGGGCGGCGTCATCGGCGATGACGGGCTCGAAGGCATCGCCATCGGCCAGGGCTCGGCTTTGGGCGAGGCGCATCTCGCGGTGCAGGCCTACGCCCAGGCACTCGCACGGCGCGGCGTGATCCTCGCGGTCTGTTCAAAGAACGACGAGGCCAATGCGCGCGCGGCGTTCGAGCGCCACCCCGACATGCTGCTGCGGCTGGACGATATTTCCTGTTTTGTTGCCAATTGGGACGACAAGGCGACCAACCTGCGGCGGATCGCCGCCAGCCTGAATATCGGCACCGATAACCTGGTGTTCCTCGACGACAATCCGTTCGAACGCAACCTGGTGCGCGCCGCCCTGCCGGAGGTCGCTGTGCCCGAGGTCCCGGACGACGAGCCGGCGCTGATGCCGGATGTGCTGGCGGCGGCCGGATATTTCGAGGCGGTCGCGATCACCGACGAGGACCGCGCCCGCATTGCGCATTACGCCGCCAACACCGCGCGCGCGGCGCTGGAGGCCTCGACCACCGACATGCCGGCCTATCTGCGCTCACTGGAGATGCGTCTGGTGTGGCGGCGTTTCAATCGGATCGGCCTGGGACGGATCGTCCAGCTCATCAACAAGACCAACCAGTTCAACCTGACAACGCGGCGTTTGACCGAGGAACAGGTGCTGGCGGTCATGGCCGACGCGAACGCCTTTGGGTTGCAGCTGCGCCTGCTCGACCGTTTCGGCGATAACGGCATCATCGCCATCGTCATCGGGCGCATCGATGCCGACGGCGATTGTCTGATCGACACCTGGCTGATGTCGTGCCGGGTGCTCGGACGCAGTGTCGAGGCGGCGACCCTGGCGCTGGTGGCCGAGCAGGCGCGGCGTCTCGGGGCCGCGTCGCTGCTCGGCGAATACCGGCCGACCGCCAAGAACGCGATGGTCGCGGGCCACTACGAGCGGCTCGGCTTTACGCGGATCGCCGAGTTCGAGGATGGCGGCCATCGTGCCCGTCTGGCGCTCGCCGGCTTTACCGCGCAAGACAGCGCGATCACCGTCGTGCAGGGAGACTGACGTGACCGATGCGGAGATCCATGCCGGACTCACCGAGGTGTTCCACGAGGCGTTCGGCGACGACAGCCTAGTGCTGACCCCGCAGACCAGTGCCGCGGACGTCAAGGGCTGGGATTCCGTCAAGATGGTGTCCATCATTCTCGGCGTGGAACAGCATTTCGACATCAGGCTGCGCTCGCGCGAGGTCGACCGCCTGAAGAACGTCGGCGACCTCGCGGCCCTGGTGAAGACCAAGAAGGCGGAGTGACGGCCGTGGACATCAAGGCGCTTGCGTCGCTGGCGCGCCCCGCGTCGCGCGTCCTGGCGCAATCGAGCCGGAACACACGTGATGCGGCGCTATGCGCGGCAGCAATGTCGCTGCGCCGCGATTACGAGGCAATTCTGTCGGCGAATGCGCGCGATCTCGACGCGTCCGAGGCAAGTGCGGCGTTTCGCGACCGGCTGACCCTGACCGAAGCGCGCATCGAGGCCATGGCAACCGGACTCGAGGCGGTGGCCGCACTCGATGATCCCGTCGGACGCCTGCTCGCCGAATGGACGCGGCCGAACGGCCTGCGCTTGCGGCGCGTGGCGACGCCGATCGGGGTGATCGGCATGATTTATGAAAGCCGCCCTAACGTCGGTGCCGACGCGGCTGGGCTGTGCCTGAAGTCGGGCAATGCGGTCATTCTGCGTGGCGGTTCCGAAAGCCTGCACAGCGCGCGCGCGATCCATGCCGCGATGGTGGACGGGCTGCGCCAAGCGGCGCTTCCCGAGGCCTGCGTGCAGATCGCCCCCGACGCCGACCGCGCCCATGTCGCCGCGATGCTGGCGGCCGCGGGCGCCATCGACCTCATCATCCCGCGCGGCGGCAAGTCCCTCGTCGAGCGGGTGCAGCGCGAGGCGCGGGTGCCGGTGCTGGCGCATGCCGAGGGGCTCTGCCACACCTACGTCGACGGCCATGCCGAGCCCGAGATGGCGCGCACGATCGTCGCCAATGCCAAGATGCGCCGCACCGGCATCTGCGGCGCCACCGAGACGCTGCTGATCGATGCCGCCTGTGCCGAGGCCCTGTTGCCGCCGATCATCGCCGATCTTGCCGCCCTCGGCTGCGACTTTCGCGCCGATGCCGCGGCGCGCGCGATCCTGCCCGAGCTGCCGGCGGCGGACATGGCGGACTTCCACACCGAATGGCTCGACGCGGTGCTCTCCGTGGCAGTGGTGGACGGCGTCGAGGGGGCGCTCGCGCATATTGCGCGCTTCGGCAGCGCCCATACCGAGGCGATCGTCACCGAGGATGCGGCCACGGCCCATAGGTTTTTGTCCGGCACCGACAGTGCGGTGACAATGTGGAACGCGTCGACGCAGTTCTGCGACGGCGCCGAATTCGGTTTCGGCGCCGAAATCGGGGTGGCCACCGGACGGCTGCATGCGCGCGGTCCGGTCGGGCTCGAGCAACTCACCTGCTTTCGCACCGAGGTGATCGGCCAGGGGCAGACAAGACCCTGAACACTTCGGGCCGCCTGCCACCAACGGGAGATCGCAGACGGTCGCGGATCGGACTGCTCGGCGGTTCGTTCAATCCGGCGCATGTGGGGCATCTCCAGGTCGCCCGTCGCGCACTTGCGCAACTGGCGCTGGATCAGGTCTGGCTGCTGGTCTCGCCCGGCAACCCGCTGAAACCGGTGCGCGGCATGGCGCCGCTCGCGCAGCGGCTGGCCAGCGCGCGGGGGATTGCCGACGGCCGGCGGATCGTCGCCACCGACATCGAGCGGGCGCTGCACACGCGCTACACCGTCGATACGATCTCGGCGCTGCAACGCCGCTTTCCCAATGCGTGCTTTGTCTGGCTGATGGGTGCGGACGTGCTGGCCGATCTGCCACGCTGGCGCGGGTGGCGTCGCCTGACCAGGCTCGTGCCGTTTGCGGTGCTGCCACGACCCTCCTACACTCGCGCCGCGCTCGCCGGGCGGGCGGCGGAGGTCCTGCGGCATGCGCGTCGGCCCGCGCGCGAGGCGCCGTTGCTTGCGTGCCGGGCCGGGCCCTCCTGGATCTTCCTGCCGGCGCCACAGAACGATATATCGGCCACCGCATTGCGCGGCTCAGGAGACTGAACATCGCCAGAAAGCCCCCCACTGAGACCAGCAAGCCGCCGCCGCGCAAGGCGTCGGGTCCGATCCTGACCAGCCTGGCGGAGGCGGCCCGCGCGCCCGGAACGCCGCGCAAGAAGGCCGCCGCGGCGGGGCCGCGCAGGCGTGTTGCCGCACGGTCGCCCGCAGAGCCCGAGCTGCTGCAACGCTGGACCGACATCATCACCGGCAGCCTCGAAGACGACAAGGGCGAGGACATCGTCGTGCTCGACCTAACCGGACGGGCGTCTTTCGCCGACCGTATGGTGATCGCGACCGGCGTCGCGGACCGTCAGATCAGCGCCATGGCGACCCACCTTGAGGAGAAGCTCGGCGAGGCCGGTCTCAAGCGCGTGCTGATTGAAGGGGCCAATGGCTCCGACTGGGTGTTGATCGACGCCGGCGACATCGTCATCCATCTGTTCAAGCGCGAGGCGCGCGCTCTGTATGCGCTGGAGCGGATGTGGGGAGCGGATCTCGACGAGGCGCTCGCGGAGACCCAGGAAGAGCCGGACGTCACCCAGGTATAGCGGCGAGGCTTGGCGATGCGCCTGCTCGCCATCGGCCGCTTCCGGCCGGGACCGGAGCGTGACCTGTTCGCCCGCTACACGCAGCGCCTGCGGCCGGCGCTCGAACTCATCGAACTTGCCGAGGCGCGCGGTTCGGTCGGGGAAATCAGGCGCCGTGAAGGCCAGGCGTTGCTGGCAGCATTGCCCGCGAGCGCCTTCATGGTCGCCCTCGACGTGGCCGGCGACGCTCTTACGAGCCTGAGCCTGTCAACGGCGCTCGAATGCTGGCTAGGGCTGGGACGGCCGCTCTGCTTTGTCATCGGCGGCGCCGAGGGCCTCGATCGCCCAGTCATCGAGCGCGCCGACCGGGCGCTGTCGCTCGGCCCGCTGACCTGGCCACACATGCTGGCAAGGGTGCTCCTGGCGGAACAGCTCTACCGCGCCCAAACGATCGCAACCGGCCACCCCTACCATCGATCTGGCCGCCCGCAGGCGGACAGGCCGCAGAAAGGTGCATCGCTTCGGCAAACGGACGTTTGAAGAACAATACCGGCAACGATGGTTGCCATTCTGCGCAGCTCCGCCCGCTGAAGCGAAAGGTCATGGTCGTCAGTGGACACGCGAGCGTAGCCGCGGAGCATGGCGGTGAGGTCCGGCTGGGGCAGTCGATCAGTGGTGCATTGGCCTCGCTCGACCCGCTTCGTGTCCATTGTCCCAGGCGGGTCTCACTTCGGCTTTGCCATGCCTGCCATTTGCTTGAGCATGAACTGAGGCGCGACACGGCTCATCGCTTTCAGCACGTTGGAGAGGCCGGGCCGGATTTCGAGCTTGCCTGCCTCAATGCCCGCTATGGCGTGTTTGGCGAGCACCTGGACGCTCATTGCCTTCCGCCCCCGCATCTCGTCGGCGAACTCGCCGCGCAGCAGCGGCGTTTCGACGCCGGGCGGAGCCAACTCGACCACGGTCACGCCGGTGCCCAGGAGCTGGATGCGCAGAGACTGCGTGAAAGAGTGGATACCCGCCTTGGCAGCGCAGTAGACCGGCGCCACCGGAAGCGGGATGAAGGCCAGTCCCGACGAAACATTGACGACCAGCGCGCCGGGCCGGCTTCTCAGGTGTGGCAGGAACTGTTGAACCATCCGCATTGGCCCGCTGAGATTGATCTCGATCTCGCGCGTCACATCCTCAAGATCGCGCTTTTCGCTGAGCTTGAGGCTGCGCATGATTCCGGCGTTGTTGATCAGGGTGTCCAAGGCCGGAAAACGCGACAGCACGGCCTCGTGCAGCCCTGCAATGGCTTTAGGATCGCTGACGTCGCTCCTGAAGGCGTGAACGCCGGGAAGGGCCTGCGTGGCTGCGCGGAGCCTGTCCTGATCGCGGCCGGTCACGATCACCGTGTTTTTGCGCTCCAGCAGCCGCCGAGCCAGCTCAAGGCCGATGCCGCTCGTTCCTCCGGTGATCAGGACGGTTCTGTGTTCCAGCTTCATGCCAGGCTCCTTGCGCCCCAAGCTCCTTGCATCGATGAGGGTGCTTGTTGCCTGCAATTAAGCCATTTCACTCTCAATTCGGAAGAAGGCACTATTAAGTTCCATACTTACCAAAAGGAGAGTGAATATGTCCGCATTGCCACACTTCACGGCAGAGCAGATCGCGATGGCGAAGCTCTATGCCGCGGCCACGCCGCCCGATGATATCGATCCCCGGATCGAGGCGCTGGTGCATGAACTGATCGGGCGCGTCGCCGACAAATGGACGATGCTTGTCTTGGAGGTCTTGGGCGAGCACGGCGAATTGCGCTTTACGCGGCTGAGCGAGTTGGTGCCCGGCATCAGCCAAAAAATGCTCACCCAAACCCTGCGCCACATGGAGCGCGACGGCCTCTTGGTGCGGACCGTGCATGCCGTCGTGCCGCCCAAGGTCGAGTATAAGCTTACGACGCTCGGCCTGACCCTCGGCGCCGCCTTCTGTGGCGTGTGGGTGTGGGCGGTGGAGAACCTCAATGGAGTCGAGCAGGCACGCCAGACCTTCGACGGCAAAAGCAGGGCGGCCTGACATCCGACGCAGATCTGCCTCGGCTCGAAGCTTTTGCTATGACACCGCTGCCGAGATATCCCAATCCCTTACATAGCTTTCGTTCCGTTGCTGTTGAGACGCCAACATCAGTCTGAGCTTTGCTACATCTATTCAAGCCACGCCTTCGGCAATGTCGAGCAGCGGCTTGCCTTCGGCCTTGCCGTCCTCCAGGTCGGCATGTGCCACGCTGATCTGTTCCATGGCGTAGCGCCTGCCCAGCGCCAGCGACAGCGTGCCATCGGCGAGCCCGGCGTAGAGCGCCGCCGCGCGCGCCTGTATGGTGTCCGCGTCGGGCAGGTGGTCCTTCAACCGGGGACGGGTCAGATGAAGCGACCCGGCTTCGCCCAATTCGGCAGGGTTGAGGTCGTCCACGGCGCCCCCGGACGCCCCGAAGTTCACCACCAATCCCTTCTTGCGCGTCACCTTGAAATCGTCGCGTAGCGTTGGCTTGCCGACGGAGTCGAACACCACATCCACCCCGACGTCACCGGTCAGCTCAAGCAACGGTGCAACGAAGCCGCCTTGGCCTGACAGGAATACCTCGTGGGCGCCCCGTTCGCGCGCAATCCGCTTGTCGTCCTCGGCGCGCACCGTGCCGTAGACAATGGCCCCAAGACGCGCCGCGAAGCCGACGAGGAGCTGCCCTACACCTCCCGTCGCCGCGTGGACGAGGCAGGACCGCCCAGGTCCGAGGCGGCCGACATCCGTTGCCAGATAGTGCGCGGTAAATCCCTGGAACGTCGCGGCGGCAGCAAGGCAAAGCGGCACGGCGGGCGGCACGTGGACGAGCTGCCAGGCCGGCACGACGGCGAACTCGGCATGGCTGTTCCAGACGAGGCAGTAGGCGACCCGGTCGCCGGGGCGGAACCCGGTCACGCCGGCACCGACCCGCTCCACCGTTCCCGCCCCTTCCATGCCGATGGTGGTCGGCAGGTGAACGGGGTAGGTCTGCGAGTTCGCAAACGCGCCTTTGCGGGTTCCCCCGTCCATCACGTTGATCCCGGCATGGGCCATCCGCACCAGCACCTCGCCTGCGTCGGGAGCGGGCACCGGAATGTCCTGGAGCTGGAGCACCTCCGGTCCACCATACCGTTCGATGCGGATGGCCTTCATGTCGTCACCCTTTCCCGCGCGCCGGACGCGTGTCATCCATTTCTCTTGATGTTAGCTCGCCGAGACGGCGCGATCGGGCAGGATCAGAAGTTTGCCGTGCGCGTGTCCGCCGTGGCTCAGCGCAAGCGCTTGGCGCCAGTCCTCCATGCGGAACGTGCGCGCCACGGGCACGTTGAAACGCCCTTCGGCAGCAAGCTGCGCGAAGTGGCCGAGCACATCGTAGCGTGGAACCAGACCCGGCTCCCGGCCCGTGGTGCGAACGCCAAGCCCTTCTTCGTCAAAATCGGCGATGCTCATGACTCGACCGGCATCGCCGCCAGCAATCTTAATCAGATCGGGCAGCACACCCGGCGCGAGCGCGGTGTGCAGAACCAGATCTGGCGCTCCACCCGCAATCTTGCGAACCCGCTCCACCATGCCGTCGCCATAGGACGTGACCGCCGCACCCAAGTCCCGCAGGCGGCTCGCAAACGTGTCACCTGCTGTTGCGATCACATGAGCGCCGCGCATCAGCGCGATTTGGACGGCGGCAAAGCCCACCATCGTCCCGCCCCCGTTTATCAGGATGGTTTGGCCGCTCGACAAGCCGAGCAGGTCGAGGCTGCGCACAGCCGTCTCGACCGCCATCGGCAATGCAGCCGCTTCGTCAAGGTCAAGGCCATCGGGTACAGGCTCCCAGAAAGCCATAATCGCATAGTCCGATGCGCCGGCAGTTGGGTAGCCCATGTAATCGGGAACGCCGAAGACGGGATCTCCGATGCGGACATCCGTAACGTCTGCACCCACGGCATCGA
This sequence comes from Lichenicoccus sp., assembly GCF_965276875.1. GTDB lineage: Bacteria > Pseudomonadota > Alphaproteobacteria > Acetobacterales > Acetobacteraceae > Lichenicoccus. Next base: position 2,586,481 of record NZ_OZ255701.1, read on the forward strand.
CGGTCCCGGAGACATCAAGACCTATGCCGCCAGGCACAGGCCCCGGCATTCCCCCCAGGCACAGGACCCAATCCATGGGGTTGAGCGCGCACGCGTGGACCCGCACGCGTATCTGGTCCGCTTTCGGTGTTGGAATGGGCGCATCCTCCAGGCGGAGCACGTCGGCCCATTCGCCATGGTTATGGAAGCGGAGCGTCCGCATGGTGGCTGGCTCTGAACTGCTCATGGCTGCTCTCCATTTTTCGGCGACGCGACCCTTCATCGTGGTCAGGCTTATATTCACGGACGTAATTTTATCGTCAGTCGCTGACAAGGGGGTGACGGTATCCATGCCGCGAGACGGAGACAAGGTGCGTCGTCGCCTGCAAGAGGCGGCCTTGAGGCTGTATGGTGAGCGCTGGTACGATCAGGCCACCGCTACAGAAGCGCGGCGTTCCTAACCGACTGGCGGCACTGACGGCTCAGGTGGGAATGGCTGCGTATAGCCAAGCCTTTTCGTCATGGTTGGACGGAGGGCCAAGCGACTTGGACGAACACCTCGCACGAGCCTTTCACGACGTCTACGATCTGTCGTCGCGTCTCTGACGAGGGCAAAATCCGATCAGGTGGAGTCACCTGATCGGATATATTTGCCCGCTTATCAGTATTCTAGAGCACTACTCCGGCGCCAAGCGGCGCGGGAAGTGCTCTAGACGGAATGCGTGAGCACATCAGCAACCGCACGCGCGGCGGCTGTCAGGCGGAATTGCCTGGGATGACACAGCTTCCATCCGGCGAGCGGCGGCAGGAACTCGGCCAGCAGAGACACGAGCCTGCCGCTGTCGGTGAACGGGACTGCGTAGGACTGGAGCACGAAAGCGATGCCGACGCCCTGCAGTGCGGCGGCGACGGCCGCCTCGCAATGGGACACAATCAGCGGCCCGGCGACCGCAACCGTCATCGCCTCGCCCGCTACTTCGAACCGCCAGCGCTGCGTCTCGCCTTTGGCGGGGCGCCACAGGATGCAGCGATGCTTCGCCAGCGCCTCGGGGGAAGCCGGAACGTCGCACGTTGCCAGATAGCCGGGCGACGCGACAGCGGCGTGCCGAAGGTCGGAGCCCAGTTCGTATGCGACCATACCGTCATCCACAAACGGCGCGCGCCGAATGATCAGATCATACCCGCTCGCCGCCACATCCAATGGCGCGTCATCCACCGTCAAGTCCAGAGTCACGTCCGGCAGGGTCTCGCGCAAGTGGCCCAGCATCGGCTCGACATGGCCGGCATAGGCCGGCCGCAGCGCGTGTAAGCGGACAACGCCGCGTGGCCGCGCCCGGCCGTCATGCGCCTCGGCTACCGCCGCCTCCATCTCGTCCAGGGCCGGAGCGAACCGCTCAAGCAGCCGGGCTCCCGCGCTGGTGAGCGAAACGCGGCGCGTCGTGCGGCTGAGCAGCGTGATGCCCAGTCGCTCTTCCAGCGCGCGTACGGTCTGGCTCAGCGTCGACGGGGCGACTCGCAGGTGCTCCGCCGCCCGCGCGAAGCTTTGCCGCCGGGCGACTTCGGCGAACGCGCGCAGTTCCGCAAATTCAGACCCACGCATTATGCACCGCTATGAAAGGAGTGACTTCGGTTTATGTACGATAGTCGAACAGCGGCGGAAGGCATAGGACAACGGCGGACCCGAGCCGAAGAAAGTAAGCGTCGCCCAATGAAGCCGAGGATGGTTCCTGCAACGTTAGCCGTGACGCTGACCGGAGCCGTTGCGGCGGTCTCGATCACGACGCTACGCACCGCTTCCGCGCGGGCCATATGTCGGGCTTTCGCCGCCTGGGGCCGCGGCAAGGGCTCCATTTACGACCTGATGGACGCGGACGCGCAGATTGTCATCTCCGGCACGTCGCCGCATTGCGGCACCTTCAGCAAGGCAGCCTTTCTGCGAGAGGTGGCGGGTCCCTTCATGGCGCGCTTCGCCGAACCGCCAGTGCCACAGCTCCGCACGCTCTTGGGGAACGTGGACTCCGTGGTCGTTCTGGCAGACGCAACCGGCACCACGCGGGACGGACAGGCCTACGCCAACGACTACGTATTCGTGTTCGAGATGGCGGGACGCCGAGTGACCAGGGTAGTCGAGTTCCTCGACATGGCCGCGTTCAACGCGGTGTGGGACCGGGTTGAGCCGGCGCCGATCCATGCCCGGTGAGCCGGCCATGCGTCGTTGGGTCATCGACCGCTTCGGCCGGGACGGTCTGCGGCTCGACGGGGCTCCGCTGCCCGTGGCCGGCCCCGGCGAGGCCCGCGTGCGCGTGGCGGCAGTGGCTCTCAACGCGCGCGACCTCATGATGATTGACCACGGCATGGGGCTGGACCTGTCCTTCCCGTTCGTTCCTGCGTCCGACATGGCGGGGGTCGTGGACGTGGTTGGCGGCGGCGTCAGTCGGTTCCGCCCCGGTGACCGGGTGATCGCCAGCTTTCTGCCCGAATGGATCGACGGCCGGCCGGGCGGTATGGCAAAGGATCCGTCCTATCGCACTCTCGGCGGCCATTATCCCGGCATACTGGCGGAATATGTTTGCATGCCCGAGGACTGGCTTGTTGCCGCACCTGCCTCGCTCGGGAACGCCGAGGCGGCGACGCTTCCCGTCGCGGGCCTAACCGCTTGGTTCGCCCTGGTGGAGCAGGGCCATGTCAGGGCCGGCGACAGCGTGCTTGTGCCCGGCACCGGCGGGGTGGCGCTGTTTGCTGTTCAGCTCGCCGCCGCGCACGGGGCGGAGGTCATCGTTACCTCCTCCAGCGACGACAAGCTCGCGCGCGTGGAGGCACTCGGCGCGCGACATGGCATCAATCGTAACGGCGAGGACGTGGTCGCGGCCGTTCACCGGATAACCGCGGGCCGCGGCGTTGACCATGTTCTCGACCTGGTTGGCGGCGAGAACTTTGCGGTCTCGATCGAGGCGGTCGCACCCGGCGGGCGGGTCTCCGTCATCGGGCTGCTCGGTAGCGCCGAACTGCGGGCGCCGACCACGCCCGTGCTGCTCAAGGCGCCGATGATCCAGGGCATCGTCACCGGCCACCGCCGTGCGTTGGAGGACTTGGTGCGTGCGGTGGATCGGATCGGGCTCAAGCCGGTGATCGACGGACGCTACGCTTTCACCAAACTGCCTAAGGCACTCGACCATCTTGCGAGCGGCGCCTTCGGCAAGGTCGTGGTCGAAGTGACGACTTCAGAGGATTGAACCACCATGCTAGACCTTGACCCGAAAGCGACCGCGCTGGTCGTGATCGACCTCCAGCAGGGAACTCTCTTGCCCGAGCCGGTGCCGTTCGGCAGCGACGCGATCGTCGGGCGGGCGGCAGCACTCGGGCGGGCCTTTGCCGATGCGGGCGCGCCCATCGCTCTGACGGTGACCGACTTCGCGCCCGGCTATGCCGACGCGCCACGCGGCAGGGCCGACGCGCCCTGGGCGCTGCCGCTGGAGGGATTGCCGCCGGGCTTCGCGACGCTGGTGCCCGAGATTGAAGCGTTGCCGGCCGCGGTCCGCATCACCAAGCGGCAAATGAGCGCCTTCTTCGGCGCAGAGCTCGACCTCCAGCTCCGCCGGCGCGGCTGTCGTGCCGTTGTGATCTGCGGGGTCGCGACCAACATGGGCGTCGAGGCGACCGCCCGCGCGGCGTTCGATCTCAACTACGACGTCGTGATCGCGGCTGACGCCTGCGGCAGCGTGGCACCCGGCCTGCATGCTTTCGCGGTGGACAACATTCTGCCCCGCATCGCGCGGGTGCGCGACGCGGCGGCTGTCATCAAGGCGATCCGGCGGCGAGCATGATGCCTAATACGAGTAGCAGACGCTCAAGCCGTCTGATGACGCAAGCCGTCTACGAGCAATGCGACCATTCGCTGCACATGGTCCGGACGGACGTCATGGGTCGACATGCATAGGCTTGCGGCCGCATTGAGGAACTCGTCGGCGTCGATGTCGCGTCGGACCGCACCGACCGCCATTGCCGTCTGAAATAAAGCCTGGAAGGCCGGCCTAAGACGCTGCTCCCGGCGCGCTGGCAATCCTTCGAACGCTGGGTCTCCCGAGTGCAACGCCTCCGCGAGGCCGCGCTTGGTCGCTGCGAGCTGGACGAAAAGCTGCATGCCTTCCGCGAGAGCCGCAAAGGGCGGATGCGTCGCCGCAAGTCTGTCCACGGCAGCAGCGCAGGCCTCCATTTCCTGGCGGAACACGGCCGCAATGAGATCGGCGCGGCGAGGGAAATGCCGGTAGACGGTGCCAATCCCGACCCCGGCGCGATCAGCGATGTCGCGGACAGGCGCATCGACGCCAGCGGCGGCGAACACCTCCTTGGCAGCCTGAAGCAGGACCACGAGGTTCCGCTGCGCGTCGGCGCGCGGCCCGCGGCCGGATCTCGGCGCCGCCTTCGGGCTCTCGTTGTGTCCAGTCGGCGCCTTGCTCACCCACATTCCCCCTTGCAAAACGGAACACGCTCCTGTTTTATACGGAGCCTGTTCCGTTTTAACGCTACCGCATGGGTTTGGCGGTTACAACGGGCGGAACACGCGCAATCAATGAGGTCGTGATGCAGGACAAAGCCGTCGCTCTGGTCACCGGAGCCAACCAGGGGATCGGGCTACAGATCGCCAGGGATCTCGTAAGCCACGGCTTCACGGTCCTGGTGGGATCACGTGACTTCGCGCGCGGCCAGGCCGCAGCCGGGGACATCGGTCAGGATGCGCATGCGATCCAGCTCGACGTCACCGACCAGGCCTCGATCGCCGAGGCCGCCGGGCGCGTCCGCACAGAGTTCGGCCGCCTTGATGTGCTGGTCCAGAACGCAGCTATTTCCAACAAGAGCAAGCGCGAGGGCCAATCGGTCCAGGAGTATGCGAAGACCACTCGCCCGAGCAACGTGGCGCTGGACGAGATGCGCGCCGTCTGGGAAACGAACGTGTTCGGCGTTCTCATGGTATATCAGGCCATGCTGCCCATTCTTCGCGCCACGCCGGGCGCACGCATTGTCAACGTGTCGAGCGGTGTTGGATCGCTTGGGCGGAATGCTGACCCGAGCTTCACTTACCGCCAAATTTTCGGCCCAGTCTACCCGGCGTCGAAGACCGCGCTCAACGCCCTGACGCTTGCCATGGCGATAGAGCTTGAGCCCGAGGGAATCAGGGTCAACGCCGTCTCTCCGGGCTATACGAGGACAAATCTGAACGGCTATTCGGGCACCGAGACGGTCGAAGAGGGCGCGCGTGAGGCGGTGCGCGTGGCGCTGCTAGCGCAGGATGGACCGACCGGCGGCTTTACCGGAAAGGATGGCCAGACGATTCCCTGGTGATCAAATCCTTCAGAAGTGGACAAGACGGCGTTCCACCACCCCGGAGCGTCGAGCACCTTGACGAAACGATATGATCTTAGACGACCAGCGGGTGTCGCGGAGATGACACCCACTTGAGCGAATGTTATGCTTCCAGCATGGTACTCTACCATCCCGTCACATCGAATTGACTGACTTTCAGCGGTGAACGTCAGGAGCCAGGTGGCGGCGGTCGAGTGCGCTTACACAAGTGAGATGCTTCGTGCGGACCTGCGCCTGCTGATGGAGCGCAAGCAGGGCAAGGCAGAGCCGGCCAGCGATCTTCCACAAAGCGAGGCACGTCCTTGACGCCGCCGGACTTCGCCTACTCGGACAAGCCGCCTTGCATGGCGAGCGAAGCCAGTCACGCGGCACTGGGTCATTACGACATCCTGGATACGCCGGCGGAACAGGGGTTCGACGATATTGTCCTGCTGGCGTCCAGGGCGTGCAGGACCCCCGTGGCCCTGGTAAGCTTTGTCGCCAGCGACCGGCAGTGGTTCAAGGCCCGGATCGGCTTCCCGACATGCCAAACCCCATTGGGCCAATCAGTTTGCGCCTTGGCGTTGCAGCAGTCCGAGACGTTCGTGATCCCGGACCTCAAGTTGGATGAGCGTACCCAGGGCAATACTCTTGTCACCCAACACCCCTTTATCCGGTTCTATGCGGGCGCCCTGCTCCGCTCCTCCGAAGGCACCCCCATTGGAACGCTTTGCGTCATAGACACCGAGCCCCGCTCGGAAGGCCTGACCGAGGTTCAACGGACCAGCTTGGAGGCGCTGGCCCGGCAGGTCATGGCGCAGTTGGAACTGCGCCGGCTGCTCAAGCAACAGGACCAGACGGTCCAGGCGCGGACCCGCGAACGGGACCGCGCCTGGCGGGTGTCGCAGGATCTGCTCGTGGTGGCCGACGCGGACGGCACGATGCGAGCGGTCAACGACACCTGGACGGCCCTGCTTGGCCGGGGGGAACGCGAACTGGTCGGGCGCAACTTCGTGGAGTTCGCCCACCCCGACGACCTCGACGCGACACGCGATACGCTTGCCGGCATCCTGGAGGCCCCGCTGACCCGCGCCTACGAGTTCCGCCTGCGCCACAAGGACGGCACCTATCGTTATTTCGCTTGGACCGGAGGCTTTGAGGCTGGGACGGTCTATGCAAACGGGCGGCACACGACAGCGGAGCGCGAACAGGCCGCAGCTTTTGCACAGACTGAGGAGCAGCTCCGCCAGAGCCAGAAAATGGAAGCGGTGGGCCTGCTCACGGGCGGCTTGGCGCACGACTTTAACAACTTGCTCCCTGGCATCAGCGGCAGCCTGGAGCTGATGCAGGGCCGCGTGGCGCAGGGTCGGATCAGGGACCTGGAGCGCTATCTTGTCGCCGCTCAGGGCGCGGCCAAGCGGGCCGCGGCGCTCACGCACCGCTTGCTCGCCTTCTCGCGCCGGCAGACGCTGGACCCCAAGCCCACCGACCTGAACCGCCTCGTGGCCGGCATGCAGGATCTGATTGAACGCACGACCGGGCCGGACGTGGCCGTAGAGCCTGTGGCGGGCGTCGGCCTTTGGACCGTGCTGGTAGACCCAGGCCAGTTGGAAAACGCGTTGTTGAACCTATGCATCAACGCTCGGGACGCCATGCCCGGCGGCGGCAGGATCACCGTCGAGACCGCCAATCGCTGGCTGGACGAACGCGCAAGCCACGAGCGGGACATGGTGCCGGGACAGTATGTGTCCCTGTGTGTGTCCGACAACGGCACCGGCATGGCGCCGGACGTGGTCGCCCGCGCCTTTGACCCGTTCTTCACCACCAAGCCGATCGGCATGGGGACGGGCCTGGGCTTGTCCATGGTGTACGGCTTCGCCCGGCAATCCGGCGGCCAAGCGCGCATCTACTCGGAGCTTGGGCAAGGCACGATGCTGTGCCTCTATTTGCCACGCCACGCCGAGGACGCGGATGCTCTCGAAGCCGCGGCCGAACTGCCCGAAGCACCCCGTGCCGGCCATGGCGAGACGGTGCTGGTCGTGGACGACGAGCCGACCGTGCGGATGCTGGTGGCGGACGTGCTGGCGGAGCTTGGCTATACCGCCATCGAGGCGGCCGACGGCGCGGCGGGGCTGCGGGTGGTGCAATCGGACACACGCATAGACCTGCTGGTCACCGACGTGGGCCTGCCCGGGGGCATGAACGGGCGGCAGGTCGCCGACGCGGCACGGGTTGCACGGCCCAGCCTCAGGATGCTGTTCATCACCGGCTACGCCGAAAACGCGGTGCTGAGCCACGGGCACCTGGAGCCGGGGATGCACGTCATGACGAAGCCGTTCGCAATGGAGGCGCTGGCCAGCAGAATCAAAGAAATCATCGCGGGACAGCAAGTGGCGGGTCAGGCTGCCAGGCGCTAGTGCACCGACCCAGACAAAGCGAACAGCTTTGTCTGGGTCTAAGGTGCCCTAGCATACTGATATCGAGCAGCTTTGACCCAAACAGACCTGTAAGGTCTGTTTGGGTCGCTGCACTAGCGCAGGCTGCGGTTCGGGCCGCTTTCGGCGACCAGCCCAGATGTCAGGTCGAGACCGGTGGCGGCGGGCGTTTCGGCGACTTCAGAATGTTGGCGGCGGAGGTCGCTTGGCGCCGGGTTGCCGGTCAGGGGCATGGCGGCATCGCTGCTCGCGGTGATGATACGGCCGCTGGTATCCGGCCGCGGATAGATGAAACCATAGGTCGGGTAGATGCTGCCGAAGGCGCCGTCATGGCCGATGGCCACGCGCACCGCGCTCCAGTCGTTGTTCGGCGACACATCGACGACGGTGACGTCGCGGCTGATGCCATTCGCGTTCCAGTGCGACTGGTCAATCAGGATGGTGCGGCTGTCGATGATCCGCGTGACGACGGCGACATGGCCAAGGCGCATGCGCCTGTTGGCGCGGAAGTTCAGAACGCTACCGACGTCAGGTGCGGTGCCGCGGGCATAGACACCGTCAGCGTTCTGCCACCAGTTCGCGGCATTGCCATGAAGCTTGACATCGGACGCGGCCTTGGCGAAAGCGACGCATTGCAAGACCCGGGGCAATCTCCGCGTCGGATGATGCTGCCAGGACGCGATTCTGTGGTGATGGGTCCGTGCGTGGCGGGCGGGATGTGCAGAGGCGGTGACACCTAGGCCGCAACAGGCGGTGAGCAGCAGGGTCGTTAAAAGCATACCCAGGCGCTCTTTTCGCCGCATCGCCACTGCCTCATCCCCGTTACACAAGGCTGGTAACAAGGGCGGTGCGACTCAGACAAGGCGTGGCGGCGTGCCTGAGCAGGATCAATTAAATTACACAAATCCGCCTAGGGTATGTGTCTCGTTTTAGGAATTAACTCCTCGTTTCGACAGGTCGCCTCACTTCGTGGTGGTCAGCATGATCTCGACGAGCATTCGCGGGTCGGCGAGCACGGCCTGCACGCAGGCGCGGGCCGGGGCGCCGCCTTCGGGGAGCCAGGCCGACCAGACTCGGTTGAACGCGTCGCGGTCGGCGATGTCCTTCAGCCAGATCATCGCCTGCAGCAACCGCGTCTTGTCGGTGCCGTGCTCTTCGAGCAGGGCGTCGAGCTGGTTGAGGATGTCCCGGGCCTGACCGGTGGTGTCGGCGTCGAGGTCGCGCGCGATCATCCCCTGGGTGAAAACAAAGCCGTGATACTCGACCGCCTTGGAGATGATCGGGCTCGGTTCGGTGCGGATGATCTTGCTCATGACTTAGAGGGTCTCCTGGGTGGTGGCTGAAGCGGCGTAGTCGGCCAGCCGCTCTGGGGTGTCGAAGTCCAGCAGGATGCCGGGGTCGTCGACTGGCACGTCGAGCACCTCTCCGGCGCGGCGGTCAAGCAGGGCGCGGCCCCCTCTGTCGCCGGTCAGCGCCATGAGGTTTGCAAACATATCGCGTCGCCAGAGCACCGGGTTGCCGCGCCGGGCTTGCAGGGTTGGCACGCAGGCGAGTGCGGTCGCTTGCTCCCCCGCGCGTTGGATCAAGGTATCGAGCGTGGCGCTACGTACCATCGGCATGTCGCCCAGGCATACCAGAGCCGCGTCCGCCTGGCATGCGGCGGCGGCGCCGGCGATGCCGCAGCGAAGGCTGGCGGCGAGGCCCTCAAGGTGTGCCTGTGCATGCAGCAAAGTGAGACGTCGGTGCGGCTCAAGTCCAGCCTGCGCCAGTGCTGCGGCCACCATGGCCCGGTTGTGGCCCAGCACCACCAACACCTGCTCGGCGTTGCTGCCGAGTGCCGCGCGCACGCTCCGCGCGATCATCGTCGCACCCGTCTGGTCCATGGCGAGCAGCTTGTTGACGCCGCCGGCGCGCGATGAGGCGCCCGCCGCAAGCACCAAGGCGACTGTCCTCACCCTGCGCTCGCCTCGCGTCGGACAGCCCCCCTTCGCACCGCCACGATCTCGGCGATGATCGACAGCGCGATCTCCTGCGGACCGATCGCGCCGATGGCAAGCCCGACCGGGCCGTGCAGCCTGGCGAGCGCGTTCGCGTCATGGCCGAGGGCGGCGAGACGCTCACGCCGCGCCGCCTGCGTCCGGCGCGAGCCAAGTGCGCCGACATAGAAGGCCGGACCAGAGAGGGCGGCATGCAGGGCCGGATCGTCCAGGCGCGCCTCATGGCTGAGGGTGACGATGGCGGTATGCGCATCCGGCCGAAGTTGCGCCATCGCCTCGTCCGGCCAGAGCTCCAGCAACGCCACGTCGGGGAACCGTTCGGCGGTGGCGAACCCCGAACGCGGATCGACGACGCTGACCATCATGCCCAGCGTCCGCGCCAGTGGTGCGAGCGCCTGCGCCACATGCACGGCGCCGATCAGCACCAGACGCGGCGCCGGCGCGTGCACCTGCACGAACCAGGCGTCGCCCTCGATCGTGGCGGCGCCGCTGCGCCCGGCGCCGGCGGCGCGTCGAGCGGCCTCCAGCAGCGGGGCCGGGAGCGTCTCGGGCAGCCCTTCTGCCTCAACCATGAGGTGCTGAGCTCCATCGGCGAGCCGGGTCAGCAGCACCGCGAGCCGGCGCTGTTGCCGGGCCTCGGCCAGCGCGCGCAGGGTCCGTGGCGTCATTCGGGATGCAGCGCTTCGACGAACACCCGGATTTCGCCGCCGCAGGCCAGCCCGACCGACCAGGCATTGCCGTCGCTGACAGAGAACGACAGCAGCCGCGGCGCGCCGCCTGGCTGCGTCGTCTCGAGCGCTGCCTGCAGCACCGCGGCCTCGACGCAGCCGCCGCTGACCGAACCCTCGATCCGTCCCGATCGGCTCACCGCCATCATGCTGCCGACCGGGCAAGGGGCACTCCCCCAGGTCTCGACGACCGTGGCCAACGCCACCGGATCGCCGGCTTCGTGCCATTCCAGGGCATGATCGAGCACGTCGCGCATCGCCTGTCCCTTCTCCCGCCTTTGCAACTCGGCCACTGTAGCCCAGCACCAGCAAACAGGAATCGCCCGCCATGCCGCCTGCGCCCAAGCTTGAAGTGCCAAGGTTCGAAATAGTGTCGGTCACTCCGTTTCAACAGAACTGTTGCATCCTGTGGGACCCGGCATCGCGCGCCGGCATCATCATCGACCCGGGCGGCGACGCGCCGCTGATCCTCAAACGCGTGGCCGCCCTCGGCCTGCGCATCGAGGCCATCCTGCTGACCCATGGCCATCTGGACCATGCCGGCGGCGTCGAGGATGTGCGTGAGGGGCTCGCATCGCAGGGTTCTACGTCGCCTAGTCAGGTGCCGGTGATCGGGCCCGATCGGCGTGACGCATTCCTGCTCGCGGCGATCGCGGCCCAGGCGCAAGCCATGGGCATTCCGGGCATGCGCAACGCTAGCCCGGATCGCTATATCGAGGAGGGTGAGGTGCTGGAGCTTGCCGGCCGCCGCTTCGAGGTGCTGCTGGTGCCCGGGCACACGCCGGGGCATGTCGTGTTCTTTGATCGCGCGGCCGGGCTGCTGATCGGCGGCGACGCTTTGTTCGCGGGTTCGGTCGGCCGCACCGACTTCCCGTATTGCGACGGCCCGCTGCTGATCCGCTCGATCAAGGACAAGCTGCTGCCCCTTGGTGACGAGGTGGTCGTGATGCCGGGGCATGGACCATCGACCCGGATCGGCGACGAGCGGTGTCGCAACCCGTTCCTGCAATGAGGCCGCTCTATATCGGCAGCGAGATCTATCGTCATTCCAGCTATGGCCGGAACCATCCGCTCAGCATCCCGCGGGTTTCGGTCTGCACCGATCTCTGTCGGGCCATGGGATGGCTCGATCACACGCAATATCGCGATGCGCCCATGGCGGAACCAGAGGAGGTCCAGCGCTTCCACCATCCCGACTATATCGAGGCGCTGCGCCGTGCCGAACGCGACCAGTCGGTGAATGATGCGATACGCGCGCGTCACCGGCTCGGCGTCGGCGACAATCCGGTCTACCCGGAAATGTATCGCCGGCCGATGACCGGCGCCGGCGGGCTGATGCTGGCGGCAACGCTGACCGCCTCGGGTGAGGCCGGCATCGTGCATTGTCCGGGCGGCGGCACCCATCACGGCCGGCCGGATCGGGCTTCGGGTTTCTGCTACCTCAACGACGTGGTGCTGGCGCTGCTGGTCTGGCGCGAGATGGGGCTGCGCCGGATCGCCTATGTCGATATCGACGCGCACCACGGCGACGGCGTGCAGGACGCCTTCGCCGATGATCCGCTGGTGTTCACGTTCAGCATCCACGAGGCGATGCGCTGGCCGCAGCGGCTGCACCCGCCCGGCACCGATCCGCGCGGCAGCGGCCTCGCCGCCGACCGCGCCGGAGGTGCGGCGCGCAATTTCCCCGTCCCCGCCGGCCTCAATGACAGCGAGATGCGGCTGCTGATCGAGCAGGCGGTGCTGCCGCTGCTGCGGGCGCATCAACCACAGGCGATCTTCCTGCAATGCGGCGCCGACGCACTGGAGGACGACCCGCTCTCCCGCCTCGGCCTCTCCAACAATGCGCATATCGCGATCGTGGCTCACCTGCACGAAATTGCGCGAGCGCGTCGTATTCCGCTCATCGTCAGCGGTGGCGGTGGCTACAACCCATTCAGCACCGGCCGCGCCTGGGCGTGCGTGTGGGCGACGCTCAACGACATCGCTATCCCCGCGCACGCCACGCCTGCGGCCGAGGCGGTGCTGCGCGCGCTGCACTACCCACGCGCTGCAGGACGAAATCCGCCCTTGCGTTGGCTGACCAGCCTGCGCGATGGACCGAGCGAGGGCGACGTGCGCGAGTCGGTGCGGTTGCTGGTGATGCAGGCGCTCGAGGAGATCTAGCTGATGAACTCACGCCTGGCGCTTCCCGCGCTATTATTTCTGCTCGGATCTGTTCCGGCTACGGCACAGGATGTCTCCGAGCCGACCCATGCGCAGCCAAAGCTGTCGACGCAGCCGCTCACAATCATCTCGCACGGCGGCGTGCGCCATCAATTCACGGTCGAACTGGCACGCACGCCGCGCGAGCAACAGGTCGGGCTGATGTTCCGTACCAGCATCCCGGCCTCTAGCGGGATGCTGTTCATCTGGCCGACGGTGCAGGAGAGCGCCATGTGGATGGAGAATTGCCCGGTTCCGGAAGACATGCTGTTCGTAGGCCCCGACGGCGTCATCCGCAGCATCGCCGAAGATACCGTGCCGGAGAGCCTGGCGCAGATTTCGAGTGGCGGCCCGGTGCGCGCGACGATTGAACTGCAGGGCGGCATTACCGCCAAGCTGGACATACGCGTCGGTGACCGGATCGAGAACAAGGCGTTCGATCAAGCCACCCAGACGCAACAAGGCTGATATTCCGAGGGCTCAGCGCTTGCCGGAGCCGTCGCCGTCACGGATCGGTCCGGTCGGCTCCTGCACATGCGCCTCGAGGAACCAGAGCTGCTTGTCCAGGCCACGCGAGATTTCGGTGAACAGGTCGGCGGTGTCGGGGTCGCCGGCCTCGTCCGCCTCGTCGATGCTCTGCCGCACGGCATTGGCAACCACCGCATAGCGATCGATCAGCGCGGCCAGGTGGTCGGCGATCCGGTAGATGTCGGTTGGATAGGGTTCGAGCTGGCTGCCTTTGGCGATGCCCTGGCTGGTGCCGATGGCGGTGCCGGCAAGGGCTGTGATGCGTTCGGCGGTCTTGTCGTTCCAGTCGTCCTGCTGGCTGCGGAACCCATCCAGCATTTCGTGGATGCCGATGAATTGTGGCCCCTTGAGGTTCCAGTGCGCCTGCTTGGTGATCAAGGCGAGATCTATCCCGTCCAATAGCCGTGCGCTCAGCAGTGCGATGGCGACGGTTCGGGCATTGGAGTTAATGGTGTTACGGGTCGGATGCAGATGCGTCTTAGTGTGCGTGCTGGCCATCTCGAAAGGCTCCTTTTGAAGGTATTCGTGTCGCGGCGTGCCAACGCGGCTCAGGGTGTCGGGTTCGAACCGTCGTCATAGCGGCAAGCGCGCTTGCGCAGGCCCTGCCGTCGGCGCAAGAGCAAACCCATGACCATCCTGGTAACCGGATGCGCCGGCTTCATCGGTGCCCATGTGTCTCAAGCCCTGCTGTCCCGTGGCGAGCATGTGGTCGGCATCGACAACCTCGACGCCTATTACGATCCGCGCCTGAAGCAGGCCCGCCTCGACCGTCTGCTTGCCCCGTTCGGGACGGCCTTCAGGTTCGAGCCGATGGATATCACCGACAAAGACGGCCTGGCGGCCCTGTTCGCCTCGGAGCCTGCCATCACCAGAATCGTCCATCTTGCCGCTCAGGCCGGGGTTCGCCACTCGCTGGTCGATCCATATGCCTATGTATCCGCCAATGTGCTGGGCCAGGTGACGCTGCTCGAGGGCGCCCGCCGGCTGCCACGGCTGGATCACCTGGTGTTCGCCTCGTCATCATCGGTCTACGGACTGAACCGGTCGCTGCCATTCAGGGAGGGTGATCGCGTCGATATGCCAAGTTCGCTGTATGCCGCGACCAAGCGCTCGGCGGAGCTGATCTCGCATGCCTATGGCCATCTCTTTGCATTGCGGCAGACGGGCCTGCGCTTCTTTACCGTTTATGGCCCGTGGGGGCGTCCAGACATGGCATACTATGCGTTCGCACGCGCGATCGTCGCGGGTGAGCCCATCACGCTCTACGAGGGCGAGGGGCTGGCGAGAGACTTCACCTACATTGACGATGTCTGCGAGGGCGTTTTGCGCGTCCTCGACACCGTACCCCTGTCCGCGCACCCGTTTCGGCTTCTCAATATCGGCAATCATCGCAGCGAGCCGGTGGCGTTGATGGTCTCGCTGCTCGAGGCGGCTCTCGGCCGGCGCGCACTCATTCGTCGAAGCCCGCGGCCGCCCACGGATATCGAGGCGACGTGGGCGTCGGTGGAAGCGATCGGCGACATCGCCGGCTGGGCGCCTCGCACGCGCCTGGCCGAGGGAATCGCGCGCTTTGCCACCTGGTTTCGCGAGTTCCACGCGACCTGACCGATTTCTCCCATTGACCGACTATCATGTGTGCTCTACATCGCCGCCTGCTGTGTTGGTTGGGTCTGTGTGGGGGTTGTTTTTCCCCTATGTTGGTGCCACTATCTTCGGCTCCTCTTGAAACCCCTGGGTTTCGGGTGGTTGTTCATTGAAAGTAGAATAGGCTGAGGAAGGGATATGTTGGCGGCGCCTTTGCTGGCCTGTGTTGGTGACGATGTAGGTTGGGGCGGTTTTATGCTGGTGGGTTTCAGGTTTTTGGCCTGAGCTTTATTGGTTAGGACTTGGCTTTGGTGTCTGTCGTGTATCTTTAGTTTGAGAATACGTGATGGATTAGTCAGTTTTGTGCTGATTGGGTTTGAGGGTCTGTTTGTTGTGGCTGGTGTCCTTTTGGCTTTGGCTTTGGGGGGTGCTGGCTGTGATGAACCTGAGAGTTTGATCCTGGCTCAGAGCGAACGCTGGCGGCATGCTTAACACATGCAAGTCGCACGGATGTCTTTCGGGGCGTTAGTGGCGGACGGGTGAGTAGCGCGTAGGGATCTATCCATGGGTGTGGGATAACTGCGGGAAACTGTGGCTAATACTGCATGATGCCTGAGGGCCAAAGCTGCTGGGGTGACTTGGTGGTGCCTGTGGAGGAGCCTGCGTTCGATTAGCTTGTTGGTGGGGTAATGGCCTACCAAGGCGATGATCGATAGCTGGTCTGAGAGGATGATCAGCCACACTGGGACTGAGACACGGCCCAGACTCCTACGGGAGGCAGCAGTGGGGAATATTGGACAATGGGCGCAAGCCTGATCCAGCAATGCCGCGTGTGTGAAGAAGGTCTTCGGATTGTAAAGCACTTTCGGCGGGGACGATGATGACGGTACCCGCAGAAGAAGCCCCGGCTAACTTCGTGCCAGCAGCCGCGGTAATACGAAGGGGGCTAGCGTTGCTCGGAATGACTGGGCGTAAAGGGCGCGTAGGCGGCGTGCACAGTCAGATGTGAAATTCCTGGGCTTAACCTGGGGGCTGCATTTGAGACGTGTGTGCTAGAATGTGAAAGAGGGTCGTGGAATTCCCAGTGTAGAGGTGAAATTCGTAGATATTGGGAAGAACACCGGTGGCGAAGGCGGCGACCTGGTTCATGATTGACGCTGAGGCGCGAAAGCGTGGGGAGCAAACAGGATTAGATACCCTGGTAGTCCACGCTGTAAACGATGTGTGCTGGATGTTGGGGAACCTAGTTTCTCAGTGTCGTAGCTAACGCGATAAGCACACCGCCTGGGGAGTACGGCCGCAAGGTTGAAACTCAAAGGAATTGACGGGGGCCCGCACAAGCGGTGGAGCATGTGGTTTAATTCGAAGCAACGCGCAGAACCTTACCAGGACTTGACATGGACAGGATGTGTTCAGAGATGGGCATTTCCCGCAAGGGACCTGTTGCACAGGTGCTGCATGGCTGTCGTCAGCTCGTGTCGTGAGATGTTGGGTTAAGTCCCGCAACGAGCGCAACCCTCGCCTTTAGTTGCCAGCATGTTCGGGTGGGCACTCTAAAGGAACTGCCGGTGACAAGCCGGAGGAAGGTGGGGATGACGTCAAGTCCTCATGGCCCTTATGTCCTGGGCTACACACGTGCTACAATGGCGGTGACAGTGGGAAGCCAGGCAGTGATGCTGAGCTGATCTCCAAAAGCCGTCTCAGTTCGGATTGCACTCTGCAACTCGGGTGCATGAAGGTGGAATCGCTAGTAATCGTGGATCAGCATGCCACGGTGAATACGTTCCCGGGCCTTGTACACACCGCCCGTCACACCATGGGAGTTGGTTTGACCTTAAGCCGGTGCGCCAACCTGGCAACAGGAGGCAGCCGACCACGGTCGGGTCAGCGACTGGGGTGAAGTCGTAACAAGGTAGCCGTAGGGGAACCTGCGGCTGGATCACCTCCTTTCAAGGATGTCTCTTGAGCGGGTGTGGCTTTGGCTGTGCCTTTGAGAGACGTTCGACAAGTCCCGTGTTGGATCAACGCGGGCGTGCCTGGATTTTGCCGGGCGTAAGATGCGCGTGGCGCCGTCAGCATATCCCTTCCTGCAATGATCGAGTTCGAGTTCGGGCCAAATCTGTTTGGGGCTAGTAGCTCAGTTGGTTAGAGCACACGCTTGATAAGCGTGGGGTCGGAGGTTCGAGTCCTCCCTGGCCCATGCCATCCTGTCTGCTTTGCAGCCAGGATGGCATCCCCCGGAGAGCCTAGGGGCGCACGGGCTGTTTGGCATGGGGGCGTAGCTCAATTGGTAGAGCACCTGCTTTGCAAGCAGGGGGTCGTCGGTTCGATTCCGTCCGCCTCCACCAGGGTTGGTGTTGAGGGGGTGGGGGTCATTGCGGGAAAGCCTGGATTGGGCGGCATGGCGCGAGCGATGTCGTCCGGTGTGTTGTGTTCTTTGTCAGTGTGAAGAGGTTGGTGCGTTTCTGTTGGCGGCCGCGGCTTGGGTGTCTGACCCGAAGGCTGTGGTGGCGAGCAGAAGCGTCGAGAGAGAAGAGTGTGCTTGGGATGACCAAGTGATGTGCAGGTCGATCTCGCAGTTCGTGAGGATTGTCCGAGACTTCGCTGTGTTGAGTCGTATGGCGTGTTTTTCGAGAACCGGAGCGGAGCGGCCGTCGGGCCGTGAGCACCGGAGCGCAGAGGAGTGCGTCTAGGCGGCCAGCACAGTAGAAGTATCGCGCGATCCCCCGGGTGTGGGTGGTTCCTGTGCGTGTGTTTGAGTATGATAAGGGCATTCGGTGGATGCCTTGGCACCAGGAGGCGATGAAGGACGTGGCACGCTGCGAAAAGCCATGGGGAGCCGCGAGCAGGCTTTGATCCGTGGATATCCGAATGGGGCAACCCACCTAGCGATAGGTATCATGATCTGAATAGATAGGGTTATGAGGCGAACCCGGGGAACTGAAACATCTCAGTACCTGGAGGAAAAGAGATCAACTGACATTCCGCTAGTAGTGGCGAGCGAACGCGGAGCAGGCCAGTGGTTTATGGGACGCAAGCAGAAGGGTCTGGAAAGGCCGGCCGGAGCGGGTGATAGCCCCGTATGCGTAATGGCTCATGGATCCTTGAGTAGGGCGGGACACGTGAAATCCTGTCTGAACATGGGGGGACCACCCTCCAAGCCTAAATACTCCCTGGTGACCGATAGCGAACGAGTACCGTGAGGGAAAGGTGAAAAGCACCCCGACGAGGGGAGTGAAAGAGACCTGAAACCGGATGCCTACAAGCAGTCGGAGCCTTCGAAGCACGCGAGTGTGGGTCGGGTGACGGCGTACCTTTTGTATAATGGGTCAGCGAGTTTCTGTTTGCAGCGAGCTTAAGCCGTTAGGTGTAGGCGCAGCGAAAGCGAATCTGAACAGGGTGTTTAGTTGCTGGCAGAAGACCCGAAACCGAGTGATCTAGCCATGGCCAGGCTGAAGGTGCGGTAATACGCACTGGAGGGCCGAACCCACGCCTGTTGAAAAAGTCGGGGATGAGCTGTGGCTAGGGGTGAAAGGCCAATCAAACTCGGAGATAGCTGGTTCTCCGCGAAATCTATTGAGGTAGATCGTTGGATGTTCGCCTCGGGGGGTAGAGCACTGGATGGGCTAGGGGGGCCCAAAGCCTTACCAAACCTAACCAAACTCCGAATACCCGAGAGTGTAGTCCGGCAGACAGACGGTGGGTGCTAAGGTCCATCGTCGAGAGGGAAACAGCCCAGACCACCAGCTAAGGCCCCCAAATCGTGGCTAAGTGGGAAAGGATGTGGGGATTCCAAAACAACCAGGAGGTTGGCTTAGAAGCAGCCATCCTTTAAAGAAAGCGTAATAGCTCACTGGTCTATTAGAAACCCTGCGCCGAAGATGTAACGGGGCTCAAGCCACGTGCCGAAGCTGTGGGTGTGTGAGTAACATCATACGCGGTAGCGGAGCGTTCCGTAGGTCTGTGAAGGGGATGGGGTGATCCTCCCTGGAGATATCGGAAGTGCGAATGCTGACATGAGTAGCGACAAACAGTGTGAGAAACACTGTCGCCGAAAGTCCAAGGGTTCCTGCGCAAGGTTAATCCGCGCAGGGTGAGCCGGCCCCTAAGGCGAGGGCGAGAGCCGTAGTCGATGGGAATGGGGTGAATACTCCCCAGCCTGCCAGCAGTGACGAATGCGAGATGTTGTCTGTCCTTATCGGATTGGGCGGGCTTTTTGAGCATTCCGGGAAACAGCTCTGGCGTATAGACCGTACCCGAAACCGACACAGGTGGACTGGTAGAGCATACCAAGGCGCTTGAGAGAACGATGCTGAAGGAACTAGGCAAATTGCTCGCGTAACTTCGGGATAAGCGAGACCCTTATGTGGGCAACCATGTGGGGGTGGCACAGACCAGGGGGTAGCGACTGTTTAGTAAAAACACAGGGCTCTGCGAAGTCGCAAGACGACGTATAGGGTCTGACGCCTGCCCGGTGCCGGAAGGTTAAGAGGAGGTGTGCAAGCACTGAATTGAAGCCCCGGTAAACGGCGGCCGTAACTATAACGGTCCTAAGGTAGCGAAATTCCTTGTCGGGTAAGTTCCGACCTGCACGAATGGCGTAACGACTTCCCCGCTGTCTCCAGCATCGGCTCAGCGAAATTGAATTCCCCGTGAAGATGCGGGGTACCCGCGGTCAGACGGAAAGACCCTATGAACCTTTACTGCAGCTTTGCAGTGGCATCAGGAAAATGCTGTGTAGGATAGGTGGGAGGCACTGAAGCACGGGCGCCAGCCTGGGTGGAGCCATCCTTGAAATACCACCCTGAATTTTTCTGATGTCTAACCGCGTCCGGTCAGCCCGGACCGGGACCCTGCATGGTGGGCAGTTTGACTGGGGCGGTCGCCTCCTAAAGTGTAACGGAGGCGCGCGATGGTGGGCTCAGGCCGGTCGGACATCGGTCGTTGAGTGCAATGGCATAAGCCCGCCTGACTGCGAGAGCGACAGCTCGAGCAGAGACGAAAGTCGGCCATAGTGATCCGGTGGTCCCGCGTGGAAGGGCCATCGCTCAACGGATAAAAGGTACTCTAGGGATAACAGGCTGATCTCCCCCAAGAGTCCACATCGACGGGGAGGTTTGGCACCTCGATGTCGGCTCATCACATCCTGGGGCTGGAGCAGGTCCCAAGGGTTCGGCTGTTCGCCGATTAAAGTGGTACGTGAGCTGGGTTTAGAACGTCGTGAGACAGTTCGGTCCCTATCTGCCGTGGGTGAAGGAGACTTGCGAGGACTTGTCCCTAGTACGAGAGGACCGGGATGAACGCACCTCTGGTGCACCGGTTGTCGCGCCAGCGGCACCGCCGGGTAGCTACGTGCGGAAAAGATAACCGCTGAAAGCATCTAAGCGGGAAACTTACCTCAAAACCAGGTCTCCCCAAGGGCCGTGATAGACCATCACGTCGATAGGCCAGATGTATACATGCAGCAATGCACTCAGCTAACTGGTCCTAATCGCCCAATTGACTCAAACCACACGCACAGCAGTCACCCACACACCCACTCTCTCCCCGCCGCATCGCACCAACCCCACACGCCCGAGCCCACACACCAACGGCTGGCTCGGACGACCTGGTGGCCATGGCGGGGAATGATCCACCCGATCCCATCCCGAACTCGGCCGTGAAAAACCCCAGCGCCCATGATACTGCACCACAAGGTGCGGGAAAGTCGGTCGCCGCCAGGTCTTCCAAACCAGCCCTCACACACATCACCCACGCGGGGTGGAGCAGCCCGGTAGCTCGTCAGGCTCATAACCTGAAGGTCACAGGTTCAAATCCTGTCCCCGCAACCAAGAATTCCAGCCCGCCGGTGCCCTGCATCGGCGGGCCTTTGCTGTGTTATTCCAACAGCAGCTTGCCACCCACCAGGAGCAGAACCACGGCAAGAACCGGGGACAGGATCCGGTCGGAGACACGGCTGGCCACCAGGCTGCCCAAGATAATTCCGGGGATCGACCCCGTGATCAGGGCCGCGAACAGGCTCCAGTTCACCGAGCCGATCCACCAATGGCCCAGGCCCGCGGCCAGGGTCAGCGGCACGGCGTGGGCGATGTCGGACCCGACCACCCGCGATATCGACAAATGTGGGTAGAGCAGGATCAGCACGGTCACGCCGATGGCGCCGGCACCGACCGATGAGATTGAGACCACCACGCCCAGGACCAAGCCGGTTAGCACGGTCAGCAGTGCCGCGCGGCGCGGCGCCCGCGTGTGGCGTCCCCGTGTGGCCCAGCGGCGGATCGGGTTCCTGAACATAAGGCTGACCGCTGTGACCAGGAGTGCCAAGCCGAGCACCATCGACACCAGGCGAGAGACGGAATCGCTCGGTGCGCCCAGTCGCACCAGCCCGTATAGCGTCAGCAGGGCCGCCGGCAGGCTGCCGCTGGCCAGTAGACCGACAATACGCCACTCGACGGTGCTGCGCGTGCCATGCACCAGCGTGCCCACGGTCTTGGTGCAGGCGGCATAGAGCAGGTCAGTGCCCACCGCGGTCTCCGGATGCACGCCGAACAGGAGCACCAGCAGCGGCGTCATGAGCGAACCGCCGCCGGTTCCAGTGAGGCCGACAAGCAAACCGACCAGAAAGCCCGAGACGGCGTAGAGCGGATCGATCAACGCCGCAGCATGCATTCCGGACTCCGCAACAATGCAACCGCAATGAACGCCGCGGAGGCAACCGATCTACAACGCACGGGTGCAGCCTGCAAAGCGACGGTTCATCAAACGCCGACGCCGCGGCATCGCTGGTGCTGGCGGCAGCGGATCGCGGGCAGGCGGAACGCGCCGCATAATCCAGGCCAATCGCTTGGCGGATGTTTCGCAGCATCGGGTGGATTGGGTGCTTACAAGCGATGGTCGGCGTCTTGATCGGAACCTATGCACCCCCGGACCGCGTTTGTCCCTCAAGGTCCGTCACGCCGAGACCAGGAGACATGGGATATGGATCGTCCACTCGAGATCGCCTTCCACAACCTGCAGGCCTCGCAGAGCCTGGAGGCCGAGATCCGCGAACGAGTCGCGCGCCTCGAGCAACGCTACAAGCATCTGATCGGCTGCCGGGTTACGGTGGAGGCGCTGCATCAGCAGCACCAGACCGGCAACACCTACGAGGTGCATATTGTGCTCTCGCTGCCGGGCCGGGATCTCGCGGTGTCGCACGAGCCGCACCATGCCAGGGAGCGCTACGCAAAGCCCGATATCCGTACCACGGTGCGCGACGCCTTCAAGGCGGCGGAGCGTCAGCTCGAGAGCTTCAAGGGGCTTCAACGTGTCGATGCTTCCGGCCCGAGCGGCTCAGCCCTCGCGGGCCAAGTGGCGCAGTTGATCCCGGGCGAGGATCACGGCTTCATCCTGAACAATGTCGGCACGCAGCTCTATTTCCATCGAGACAGCCTGACGAATGCAAGCATTGAGGATCTCGAAGTCGGCCAGGCGGTGCATTACGTCGAGACTCAGGGCGATGCCGGGCCGGTCGCCTCCAAGGTGCGCGCCGTCTGAAGCGAGCGCGTGCCGATCAGAATGTCTGCGATATACCGGCGAGAATGGTGCGGCGCAGCCCGTATTGCGGGCACCCACACCCACACCCACGCCGGTGCCGTCGCGGATTTCATAGCTTCGATCGAGCAGGTTGATCACGTCGAGCCGCAATTGCGTCGCACCGAGCCGAACCAGATGCAGGGTCTGTGTCGCGGCGAGATTAATCGTGGCATAGCCGGGCAAGGCTCGTCCGTTCGGGACCTGGCCCGCAGCACGCAGGCCAGAACCGACTATCAGGTCGGCAGACAGCCGCACGGGGCTTTTTGACTGGAGGAACGCTGTATAAGCCAAGCCGCCGGAACCAGTCCAACGCTGATCGTGATCGAGATGGATCCAATGCTGCGAGATGTACGCTAGATCGCCCGGCGAGAAGTTGAATTGCGCGGAGTCGATGTCCTTGCCGATGGCACGCGAGAGCGCCACGTTGGCGTAAAGAGACCAGGGACCGTGGTCGTAGCTGCTGCTGAACTCCGCGCCCCAGACCTCGCCCTTGGCGTAGTTGAACGCGGTCAGGATGATCGGTGCGCCGAACTGGCCCTCGTCGATCAGGTTGGTAGCCTGCTTGTAATAGCCATCCAGGCCGACCCGCAGCCCCGGCAGCAAAATCTGCTCGGCGCCGAAATCATAGTAATTATCGTGCTCTGGCTTGACCACGTCGTCGCGCGCGCTGGGTGCCGCACCGGTCGTGTTGGCAAACAACGCCACCGCGTTGCCGCCGACGAGTTCGAAGGGTGGCGGTGTAAAATAGCGCGAATAGCCGGCATGCAGGCTCGCAAGGCGAGTGAGGCGATAGACGACATTGACCCGCGGGCTGATCTGATTGGCATGCGCATATTCGTCCACGACATCGAAACGCGCGCCGTAGTTGAGCGTCAGGTGCGGCAGGATGCGCCACTCGTCCTGCACATAGAGGCCGTAGAGTCCGCCGGTCCTGCCTGACCCATTATGCAGCAGGACTGGTTGATCGGATAACGGCACGCCGTCCGGACCCGTGCGGATCACCTGCGAGTTCGTGCTTTCCGACAAGCGTTCCGCCTCGATCTGAAAGCCGGCGCGCAGAGTATGATTTGTGGTCACACGCCAGCTCGCGTCGGTCTGTACACCGGAGGAGAACACCGATCGCGCGGCACGCTGCGCAATGCCGGTAAAGAGGATGTCGGCGAGCGGATCGGGCGAGAAATACAGGCTGCTGTAGCGACTGAAGACAGAGCTCTGCAGGTCCACTGTCGCAAAATGCTTTTGCAACGACAGGATCGCGAAATCGGTGATCTCGCGCTGATGTTCGGTGAGATCCGCGCTATTGAACTGGCTGACACCATCCACAGAAAGTCCGAGATCGGGTGTCTGGTTCGGGTTGTTCGGGATCTGAAACTCGTTGTTCGAGGCGCCGGCGATCAGGCTGATGCGTGTATCCGCATCGAGCACGCCGGAAATATGCGCAAGCCCGTGCAGCTGGTTGCTTAGATCGTGGATTGCGTTGAAGGAGCCAGTTGGGTTTTCAATGCCGACACGGGTATGCAGGGCGTCGCCGGTGAAGAAATAGTCGATCGGGCCGCTGGCGCCGCCACAAGAGAAGCTCGGCTGGAACAGGTCGCGCGCGCCACCGTAAATCGACATGTCGCCACCCGGATCAGTGGTGCCGGATTTGGTCTGGATATTGATCACGGCCGCCTGCAGAAAGCCGTACTGAGCGGGCAGCGCGCCGGTGATCAGCGACAGCGAATGCGCAAACCGGGTTTGGAGCGCCTGTCCGAACACCGCAAGGCCCTCGGGAAGCTGCACGCCGTCGAGACGATACTGCACTTCGTTGTGGTCGCCGCGGACATGAATCTGCCCGTAGCTGTCCTGCGCAACACCGGGTGCTTGCAGCAGCAACTGGCTGAGCGGTGCATTGTCGCCCTGCGGCAGATTTTTGATGCTGTTTCGGCTGAAGCTGTAGCGTGTTGCCCCGAGGCTCGGCTCAATCTCGCTGCGCGCGGCATCCAGCCGGCCGACGACGGTGACCGTCTCGGAGTTCTGCGCGGTGGCGGGAACTGCATGGGCGCAACTGACAGCGGCGAGAACGGCAGTTGCAAAGCGTCGCACGATCCGCAATCCAGTACGTTATAACGTACTGCTATTATGAAAGAAGATTTTTTGTATTGCCCAGAGAAATCTGTCCTCGATGTCATTTTTGTGCAACGCACAAACACCTTGCAAAACGCTATCAATCTACCGATGTTGCGTCGCACAACCACGAGGAAAGGCATTAGAATTCCATGACCCAGAACGCTCACGCCTTCGCATCGCTCAGTACGCCCCAACCTAGGGCCCGACTATTCGCCAGCATGATCGCATCGCTTGCGGCGCGCCGCGCCAGGACCAGCGCGCAGGCCCAAACCCGGCGCGAACTGGAAAGCTACACCGACCGCCAACTCAACGATCTCGGCTTGAGCCGGATTGACATTGACGACGTGGTCCACGGCCGCTTGCGCCGCTAACGGTTCAAATCAGGAGGATTTCTCCCATGACCAACGCAAACAGTGATCCTGCGGCGTCGTCTGGAGCGTCTTTCGGTGCGAGTGGATTGCTCCGTCACCTTCTAGACCACGCGCGCGCACGCCGCGTGGCCGCGGCCGAGCGCGCGCGCATACGCGGTGAGCTCGCGTCCTATAGCGATCGCGAACTTGCCGGCTTCGGCCTGTTCCGCGCCGATATCGAGGCTGTCGCCTGCGGTCGCACCCGTCACTGAGCCGACGCTTGGGGTGTTGCATTGACCCTGCTGTGAAAGCCTATAGTCACAGGCTGGCAAGGAGCGCGATCGTGACACGCCGCGGCTAAGCGGCGAGGTGATCGTGGTGTTTGGCAGGCAGCGAGCGAGGTGAGCGCAATGGCGTTCAACATCGGTGTCAGTCCGGTCGCCTGGTCAAACGACGACCTGCCTGCTCTTGGTGGCGACACCCCGCTCGAGGTTTGCCTCGACCAAGCCCGACAGGCGGGCTTCACCGGTATCGAACTCGGCTGCAAGTTCCCGCGCAGTCCAGATGCGCTGCTCGCGGCACTCAGCCCGTTCGGCTTGGCCTGCATCTCGGGCTGGCATGCCGCCTCCCTTCTCGCGCGCGATGCCGAGGCCGAGCTGCGCCATCTCCGGCCGCACCTGGATTTACTGCGTGCTGTCGCAAGCCGGGTCATGGTGCTCGCGGAGACGTCGAACGCGGTCTACACCGATCGCGCTGCGCCGCTGTCACATCGACCGATACTGGCGGAGGCCGACTGGCCGCAGTTCGGGGAACGTCTCACCGAGGTCGGCGACGCTCTGCGCACAGAGGGAGTGCAGCTGGTCTATCACCATCACATGGGCACCGTGGTGCAGAGCGCGGCGGACATCGCGGCACTCATGACCCACACCGGGCCCTCCGTGCAATTACTGCTCGATACCGGGCATGCAAGCTGGGCCGGTGCCGACCCCGCCGTCCTGGCGGAACGCTACCGCAACCGCATCGGCCATGTGCACGCCAAAGACGTCCGCGCCGACGTGCGCGCGCAGGCCGAGAGCGCCGACTGGAGCTTCCTCGACTCCGTCCTCGCCGGGGTGTTCACCGTGCCGGGCGACGGCAGCATCGATTTTGCGCCCGTGCTGCGTCAGTTGCGCGGGTATTCCGGTTGGCTGGTGATCGAGGCGGACCAGGATCCTGCCGTCGCCGATCCGCTGCTCTATGCGACCATGGGCCGGCGGAACCTGATCCGGATGCTCGCCGACTCAGGGTTCTGACGCGGCACGCCACCACCTCGGCGAAAGTCGGCGAGGTCATCCGCGGCAGCAGTGACTGATCCGCACTTCCCGGCCAACCCGACACATCGGCCGAACTGACGCGGCCGTCCAAACATGCCACTATCTTAGTCAGTCTGAATAAAAGTTAGCCTATAAATCGGGCTAGTGCCCCAATTTATAGGCCTATATTTGGTGCATATCTATCTCACTCGGGAGATTTGTATAGGATATGGGCAAATTCCTCTTGATTTCGTTCCGCTCTGCCGTTCCAACTTGTCACGTCAGGACAACGGAACGTGCGCGGCACGAACCAGGACGGAGACGGACGCATGCACCAACGGAATCTGGGTGGCTTGAAGCGGTTTCTGCTGTTATCGGCGTGCCCGCTCGCCGTTGCCGTCGCTCATGCTGCCGCGGTCGCCCAGACGGCGGTGTCGACCGCACCAGCCACCGCGAAGCCGGCGAAAGCACAGACTCGCAAGCCTCCATCGTCGCTGGCCAATACCGGCGAGTCCGTGATCGTGACCGGTACCCGCAGCCTTGGCACCAAGGCGCGCAATAGCACCAGCCCGATTGACGTGATTACGGCGACCACGCTGCACCGCACCGGCGAGCCGAATCTCGCCGCCGCCCTGGTGAAGACCGATCCCTCGATCAACGCCGCCGCGGAGGGCGCCGATACCGCCGATCTCACCTCAGCCCTGGTGCTGCGCGGCCTAAACCCAAACGATACGCTGGTGCTGATCGACGGCAAGCGACGCAACGGCACCGCCAACATCACCGCCGACGCGGGCCCGGAGCAGGGTGCGACTCCGGTCGACATCAACATGATTCCGGCGGCCGCGATCGACCATATCGAAGTCCTGCGTGACGGCGCCGCCGCGCAGTACGGCTCTGACGCCATCGCCGGCGTGATCAACGTCATCATGAAGAAATCCGACCACGGCACCGAGGGCAACGCGCTCACCGGTGCCAACGCCTATAACGGCGACGGCTGGCAATATCAGCTCAATGCGGACCAGGGTGCGGCGTTCGGCAACGACGGCTACGTCCATATTGGGGGTGCGCTGTACCATACCGATCATTTCATCACCCGTGCCATCGACGACCGCACCGGGCGTCCCGACAATCCCATTACCGGCCTGCCGGAGGAGACACGCGAGACGCTCAGCCTGGATTTCGGCAAGACGCTGCTCCCGGGGATTGAGGGCTACGGGCTGATCACCTACGGCCATCGCCATGCCGAGGCATTCGAGAACTACCGCTTGCCAACGATCCTGCCGCAGCTCTATCCATTCGGCTTCACCCCGATCGAGACCGACGAGGAGAACCAATACTCCGCGACACTCGGCATCAGGGGCGACGATTTCTTCGGCTTTCGCTGGGACATCAGCAGCACCTACGGCGCCGATGAGGTCGGTATCGGCAATAAGGACACCGGCAACCCGAACCTGTATGCGGCTACCGGCTTCAGCCCGACGGATGCCTTCGCCGAGGGCCTGCGCAATGGCCAGTGGACCAACACCGTCGACCTCTCCAGGCCGATGCATATCATTACACTCCCATTTGTGTTCTCGCTTGGTGCCGAGCAGCGTTACGAGAGCTACGACATCACCGCCGGCAATCCCGCCTCCTATCAGCTCGGTGGCACCCAGGGCTTCGGCGGCCTGCTGCCGGCGAATGCCGGGCACTTCAATCGCGACGTCTGGGCCGGCTATATCGACGGCGACCTGCATCCGCTGCCGCAATGGGACATCGATCTCGCCGGACGCTTCGAGCACTACACGGATTCCGGCAACACCGAGACCGGCAAGATCTCCAGCCGCTACAACTTTACCAAATATTTCGCGATCCGCGGCACGGTCAGCAACGGCTTCCGGGCGCCGACCCTCGCCGAGGAGCATTTCAGCGCCCTGAACGTCTCTCCGACCGGCGCCAGCGGCGATCTGGCGGTGAGTTCCGCCGCCGCCGCCCTGCTCGGCGCGGTGCCGCTGAAGCCGGAGCGGTCAACCAATGCCAGCGGCGGCATCGTCATGGAGCCGATCCGCGATCTCAGCATCACCGCCGACGTCTACCAGATCGACATCCGTGACCGCATCATCGGCGGCGGCAACTATAACGGTCCGCTCGCGATCGAGGCGATCGCGCTGACCGGAGCGGTGCTGCCATCAAATATCGGCGGCAACGACGTCTCCGCCTTCTACTTCTCGAATGGCGCCAGCACACGCACCCAGGGCGCCGATATCAACATCCATTATTTCACCAATCTCGAAAAGTACGGCACCATCAACTGGACCGCCGGAATTGATCTCAACCGCACCCGGCTGCGCCACCTCAGCAATGACACCAACGGCAAACCGCTGCTCAGCGCTGCCGGCGTCGCGAACCTGACCACTGAGTTTCCACGTAGCAAGATCCTGCTCGACGCATTCTGGCGAATCGGCAGGTGGGACGTGAATGTGCGCCAGACACGCTACGGCGAGACCAAGGGAGAGGAGCAATATACCGATCTCGCACCACCGGATTTGCAGTTCTCCAACACGGTGTATCTGCCGTTCGTGAACACGCCGCGCTGGCTCACCGACCTTGAGGTCGGCTACAGCATCACGCCGCACTGGCATATCGCCATCGGCGGCAACAACCTGTTCAACATCCGGCCGCGGCTATTGCCGCTGGTGACCAACTATCTCGGCTCCAATCCCTACGACCAGACATCACAGCAGGTGCCGATCTCGGGCGGCTTCTATTACGGTAGGATCAACTTCACGTTCTAGCCAGTGGGATGCACGTGCGATCGCGGGTAAGGTCTCGCCGGTCCGATTCAGCCGGGCCGTTTCGACTGGATTATGGCAGTGTCCGACGAGCACGAGAAAAGCAACGAGGCCCATCCCGGCCGCGCCCATCACGATATCGGTGGCGTCAGCCGCTTTTGCTGCATGCCGATCGATACCGAGCCGCACGCGCTCACCGGCTTCGACCTCCGGGTCGACGCCTTGCGCCAATTGCTGTCCGCCAAGGGGCTGATGACGGTGGACGAGCTGCGTCGCGGCATCGAGGCGATCCCGGAGGCCCAATATCACGCGCTCTCCTACTACCAGCGCTGGATGCGCTCCATCACCGCGACCCTGTTGCGTCGGGGCGTCATCGACGAGGCAGCACTGCACGAGCGCCTCGCGCGGCAGGGCACGCCGAGATGATGTCCGCCGGCACCAGGGTGCGCGTTCGAGACGCCTGGCCGGAGCTGGACGGTCCTGTGCATATCCGAACGCCGCACTATGTGCGCGGCCGCACCGGCACCGTCCTCGCTTGCCTCGGCAGGTTTCCCGATCCCGAGGACATCGCCTTCAACCGACCGGCGCCGCTGCTGCCGCTCTACCATGTCGGTTTCAGCCTCGAAGAGCTGTGGGGCGCTCCGAGCCCGGACTCTCTCCTCGTCGAGATCTACGGCCCCTGGCTGGAACACGCATGATGACGCTGCTGGACGAGGGCCTGTACGAGGCCGTGACGTACCTGCTGGCGGAAGCCTTGATCGTCACCGCGGTCGAAATCGAGGAGCGCGTCGCACTCACCGACCGCGCGTCGCCGCAACAGGGGGCGCGCATGGTCGCGAAAGCCTGGGTGGATGCGGACTACCGCGCGCTGCTGTTGCGCGACGGCACCGCGGCGGCCGAGGCGCTCGGCATTGCCATGCTCGGCCTGCCGCCGCTCGGCGTTCTGGAGAACCAACCCGGTCTGCATCATCTGGTCGTGTGCACGCTTTGCAGCTGCTACCCACGCGCGGTGCTCGGCACTCCGCCGTTCTGGTTCAAGTCCGCCGCCTATCGCGCGCGCGCCGTGCGCGACCCGCGCGGGGTGCTGGCGGAATGGAACACGACACTGCCGGACGACACCCGCGTGCGGGTCGTCGACAGCACCGCGGATTACCGCTGGATGGTCCTGCCGATGCGGCCGGAGGGCACCGAGGCTCTGTCGGAAGACGTGCTGGCCACGTTGGTCGACGAGGGCGACATGATCGGCGTGACGCTGCCGCGCGCTCCGGTCTGATCCGGCCGGTGCCGGACTACCCAGCGGCCAGCCTGACGATCTGGTCAATGTGCAGTCGCGCGACATCCAGGAACGGGAAATCAGGAGGTGTTTTGGCATAGAACGAAGACAGGTCGGTCCCGGCAAGCAGGATGGTTTGCGCCCCGTGGTCGTCAAGCAGCCCATGCGCCACCCGGCTCAGCGCGTCGGTTTCCGGCTGGGTTCCTCGTTTTCCTTCAAGGGCGATTCGATTATAGGTCTCGTGCACGAATTCGAGGGTGGACGCGTCCATCGGCATCGCCATTGCCTCCGGCACCGCGCCGAACACGTTCGTCTGCACCACCGCCCGGTTTCCGAACACCGCCACGCGACCATGCAGCCCGGATGCGCACAGCTTGGCCGCAATCGCTTCGAGCACATTGGCGATCGGGACGCGGGCAATCCTGGACAGCTCGGCGATCGCAAAATGCGGGG
Source organism: Lichenicoccus sp. (assembly GCF_965276875.1). GTDB lineage: Bacteria > Pseudomonadota > Alphaproteobacteria > Acetobacterales > Acetobacteraceae > Lichenicoccus. The sequence goes on from NZ_OZ255701.1 coordinate 2,617,097, forward strand.
CGACCGCGGTGACGGCAACGATGCCGCAGCCGGCGTCGGATAGCGCGTTTGCCAGGCTGCCGAGATAGTCACCAAGGCCAGCCGCGTCCCGCGCATTGACGAAGGACAGCACGCGGCTGATGTCCGCGTGCGCCAGGATGAGCTCAAGCGGCTCCCCACGCGCCCGATACCGTTGCATAAGCTGCTCGTAGTAGAAAATGCCCGCCCGAAAGGCGAGGCCGCCGATGAGCCCGATCTTCGGCAACCTTCGTCCTCCCGTTGTGTCTATCCCGCCTGTACCTGCCCCGCCCTCGATGCGGGCAGGCGTCTCGGCCGGCCGATCGAGCTGTAGTCCATGTCCGCGTCCGCCATTGCCGCCGGGTCATAGACGTTGCGCAGGTCGATGATAATGCGGCCGCGCATCAGTTCCTTGAAGCGTGACGGCGGGATCGCGCGAAACTCGTTCCACTCCGTCACCAGGATCACCGCATCAGAGCCGCGGGCGGCGTCAGGCGCGTCGGTGCACCAGGTGATGCGGCCCTCGGCCAGGCCTTGCGGCAGGCAGCTGCGTGCCGCCTCCATGCCGACAGGATCGAAGGCGCGCAGGTTGGCGCCGTTCTCCAGCAGCCGGTGGATGATCGGCACCGACGGCGCATCGCGCATATCGTCGGTTTCCGGCTTGAAGGTGAGGCCGAGGATGGCGATCGTCTTGCCGCGCACGGTGCCGCCGCAGGCGGACATGATCCGCGCCCCCATGCTCGCCTTGCGGGCGTCGTTGACCTGTACCGTGGCTTCGACCAGGCGCGACGAGGCGCCGGCCTCCTGGGCGATGCGCATCAGCGCCAACGTGTCCTTGGGAAAGCACGAGCCGCCATAGCCGGCGCCGGCATGCAGGAACTTGCGCCCGATGCGGCCGTCGAGGCCGATCCCCCGCGCCACGTCATGCACGTTGCCGCCGACGCGCTCGCACAGATCCGCCATCTCGTTGATAAAGGAGATCTTCATCGCCAGGAACGAGTTGGCCGCGTATTTGATCAGCTCCGAGGTCTCGAGACTGGTGAACAGGATCGGCGCCTCAATGAGATAGAGCGGCCGATACAGCCGGCGCATCACCTCGTGCGCGCGTTCGCTGTCGTCGGTGCCGATGACGACGCGGTCCGGCCGCATGAAGTCGCCGATCGCGCTGCCTTCGCGCAGGAACTCGGGATTGGAGGCGACATCAAAGGCGAGGTCAGGGCGGGCGAGGCGGACGATCTCGCTGATCTTGCGGCTGGTGCCGACCGGCACCGTCGACTTGGTGACGATGACGCCGTACGCAGACATCGCGTGGGCCACCTGCTCGGCGGCGGCGAACACGTAGGTCAGGTCGGCATGGCCGTCGCCGTTGCGCGGCGGCGTGCCGACGGCGATGAAGATTGCCTCCGCACCCTCTACCGCCTGGGCGATGTCGTCGCCGAACGAGAGTCGCCCGGCCGCGATGTTGTCGGCCACCAGCCGGTCCAGGCCCGGCTCGTAGATCGGGATCTTGCCCTCACGAAGGGACGCGAGGCGCCCCGGATGGCTCTCCACCACCGCCACCTCGACGCCGAATTCGGCGAAGCAGGCGCCGGAAACCAGGCCGACATAGCCGCCGCCGATCATTGCAATGCGCACAGGTCACTCCATCTCGGCCGCCGCCCCGCTCATCGTGCTCGTCAGGCGGTGGCTTCTCTGTGCCCGGTTTGCAGGTCTAATTTCAAGAGCGACTGGACTTCAGCCCCGCCTTCAGCAGAGCGTCGAAATACTCGATGGTCCGACGCAGCCCCTCGTCGAGCCCGACCGTGGGGGTCCAGCCGAGGAGTTCGCGGGCCCTGGTGATGTCTGGACAGCGCTGCATCGGATCGTCCTGCGGCAAGGGACGAAAGACGATCCGGCTCGACGAGGCGGTCAGCGCCAACACGCGCTCAGCCAGTCCGCGCACCGGAATTTCGTGCGGATTGCCCAGGTTGATTGGACCAGTCACGCCGTCGTCGCTGGCCATAAGCCGCAGAAAGCCCTCGATCAGGTCGCTCGCATAACAGAAGGCGCGGGTCTGGTTACCATTGCCATAGAGGGTGATGTCCTCGCCACGCAACGCCTGGATGATGAAGTTCGACACCACGCGGCCGTCATTGGGGTGCATGCGCGGGCCGTAGGTATTGAAGATGCGGGCTACCTTGATGCGCAGGCCGTGCTGGCGCCGGTAGTCGAAGAACAGCGTCTCGGCGCACCGTTTGCCCTCGTCGTAGCAGGCGCGCGGACCGAGCGGATTGACGTTGCCGCGGTAGTCCTCTGTCTGCGGATGCACCGTCGGGTCGCCGTAGACCTCGCTGGTCGAGGCCTGGAACACCCGCGCTCCGGTACGCCGGGCGATGCCCAGCACGTTGATTGCGCCCATCACGCTGGTCTTGGTGGTCTGCACCGGATCGAACTGGTAGTGCACGGGGGAGGCGGGGCAGGCCAGATTGAAGATCTCGTCGACCTCGACGTGCAGCGGCAGGGTGACGTCGTGGCGCATCACCTCGAAATTGGGGGCGGCCAGCAGGTGCGCGATGTTGTCACGACGGCCGGTGAAGTAATTGTCGACGCACAACACGTCGTGGCCGTCCGCAACCAATCGGTCGCACAGATGCGATCCCAGGAAGCCCGCGCCTCCCGTTACGAGGACACGTTTTCTGACCGGCTGTGCTATCATTCCATTCCCATACCGCAAACTGCCAGGATAAGCCATAGAGCGGTCGCGGCACGTAGAAGAAGTTTATAATGCCGCGCAAGTATTACCCGAAAATCGGTCATACAACTTTTGGTTGTGCTCTAAATTAACGAACCATTTATATACATTCTTGCGTTCGTGATTGGACAGCTGGCGGAGTTATCGCTAACCCGTGATAGCGACTTCGATGATGAACCAAGAGGAACGACGCAAGCCTCGCGCGCGTCGCATACGGCTACCATCGTTTCCGAACCACAGGACATCATGGGCACAAAAAACCGGCTTCCTGGCTCCTTCGCCGTGGTCATCACGAGCTATAATTATCGACGCTACGTGATCGATGCCATAGAGAGCGTCAGATCGCAAACGCGCGCCCCCCGCCAGGTGATCGTGGTCGATGACGGTTCCACCGACGGGTCCGCCGAGCTTCTGCAAGCGCGCTACGCGGACAACCCACGCGTGACGCTGCTCTGTGGTCCCAATACGGGACAACTCGGCGCCTTTGCCCGCGGCGTGGCACACGCCGACGCGGATATCCTGGCCTTTCTGGATGCCGACGATCGCTGGTCCGACGATTACCTGGCTCAGATCGGCGCCCTGTATGACGGGCGCCCTGACGTCGACTTCGTATTCACCAACATCAACCTGTTCGGCGACGAGCACGGGGTGCATGGCTATGCCGACCGGCCGATCGATTTGGGCCAAACGGCGCTTGCGACCTGGATGACCGGCTGGTGGTACGGGGAGGCCACGTCCGCACTCAGCATGCGCAGGCCTTGGGCCGTCCGATCCCTGGACCTGCCCTCGACGTTCCAGCAGGCTTGGCGGCTCTCGGGGGATAATGCCCTGGTATTCGGAAGCAGCATTCTCGGCGCACGGAAATTTTTCCTGCCAACCGCGTCCGTGCAGTATCGTGTGCATGGCGCCAATGGCTGGTGGCATTCGCGCGAGCGCGAGCAGCTCTTCGAAAACCGGTTTCGCGCGCGCAGCCTGATCAATCATTATGCGCGCGAGATGGCGATGGATGGGCGCACGATGGAGCTGGTGAAGCAGGAGTTTCTCAGCAAACCCGATCCGTCACGCGACGAGGCAATCCGCTACGCCCTGATGGCGCTGCGCAGCGGCGTCTGGTTGCCGCAAAGATTATGGCGCGCTGCCTCGATCATGCGCCGCGCCGGTCCGACCGAGCGCCGGGCAGAGGATGCGGGATCGCCCGGTCGGGCAGGGGTGCAAGCACCCGCTGGCGTGAAGGCTGCCTGGAGGCCGCGCCACACCCCGCCCCACCTGAACTTGCCGGACACGCGGTTCGAGGCTAGGCATAATCCTCTGGTTTCGTTGCAGGTGATGTTTGGAGGTCGGCGCCGTGTCCAAGGTCTTTGCAATGGTGCTGACATACAACAGGAAGCAGCTGTTGCGGGACTGCCTGGCATCGCTGCGTGCTCAGAGCCGGCGCTGCGACCGCATCCTGGTCATCGACAATGCCAGCACCGACGGCACTGCCGAAATGCTCTCCTCGTTAGCCGATGATCAGGTGACGGCCTATTGTCTGCCAAACAATATCGGCGCCGCCGGCGGCTACAATGCAGGGATGCGGTTCGCCTACGAAATGGGCGCTGACTTCATCTGGGCGATGGACGATGACGTCATTGCCGACCCGGATGCGCTCGAACGTCTGCTCTCAGCGACCGATATCCTCCAGGCCCGCGACCTGAAAGCGCCTTTCGTGATCTCAACCGCACGTTCGGTGGACGGCGCGATTGCCGAGACGCCCGAAATCGACAAGCGGCCCAACTCAATTTCCTACGAACGCTGGTCAGAACTGCTCGAACACAAGATGGTGCCGGTCACCCGGTCGACCTTTCTGTCAATCCTGCTGCCGCGCACGACCCTGCAACAATATGGCCTGCCGCTGGCCTCGATGTTCATCTGGGGCGAAGATTCCGACTATACCTTTCGCATCACCAGCAAGGAGCCTGGCTGGCTGGTCGGCGACAGCCGGGTCGTCCATATCCGTGTGCTCGCAAGCAGGCTGGATATTCGCACCGAGAGCAATCCCGACCGGATCCGGTATCATTTCTACCACCTTCGCAACGACGTCTATCTCAAGCGTCGCTTCGATACGCCGCGCGCGATCGCCAGACAGGTCAGAAAGCAGATAAAACTGGCGCTCCAGCTCTGTCTTCGAGGCGATTTCAGCAGGGCCAAGATCGTGCTGCAAGGCACGCTCGCCGGCATGCGCTTCAACCCCGTCATCGAGGCCGCGGACGCGCCCTTCGACCGGACCGGCATTCGTGTCATAACGTCCTGATCGCGCATGCGATGCCTTTTTCGCCAGCAGCCGGACGCAATGTGCAATAATGCGCCGGCCGCAAGCGAAGGGTGCCCACGATGCAGCACAGGCGTTTCCTGGTCACCGGCGGCGCCGGCTATGTCGGTAGCCATGCGGTGTTGGCGCTGTGCGACCGTGGCGACGACGTGACCGTGCTCGACGATCTCTCCCTCGGGCACGCCGACGCAGTCCCGGACGGCGTGCGGCTGATCCAGGGTAGCCTCGCCGACGCCGCCCTCGTCGAGCGCGTGCTGGCCGAACCCTATGACGGGGTGCTGCATTTCGCCTCGCTCTCCCTGGTCGGCGAGAGCATGCAACAGCCGCTGCGCTATCTGATCGAGAATGCCGGCCTGGGCATGCGCCTGATCGACGCCTGCGTCCGGCACGGCATCCCGCGTTTCGTGCTGTCCTCCACCGCCGCCCTGTTCGGCGAGGCCGGCTCGGAGCCGATCCCCGAGGACGCAACCGTAGTGCCCGGCTCGCCCTACGGCGAGAGCAAGGCGATGCTCGAGCGCGCGCTGTTCTGGGCCGACCACATCCACGCCATGCGCTTCGCCTGCCTGCGCTACTTCAATGCCGCCGGCGCCGACCCCGAAGGCCGCGCCGGCGAGGACCACAACCCGGAAACCCACCTGATCCCGCTGGTGATCGACGCAGCCCTCGGTCGCCGGCCGGAGCTGACGGTCAACGGCGACGACTACGACACCCCGGACGGCACCTGCATCCGCGACTACGTCCATGTCAGTGATCTCGCCTCGGCGCACCTACTGGCACTGGAGCAGCTCGACCACGGCAGCGTCACCTACAATCTGGGCAACGGCAGCGGCCACTCGGTGCGCGACGTGATTGCCAGCGTCGAACGGGTCAGCGGCCGCAAGGTGCCGCATCGTATCGCCGAGCGACGCCCCGGCGATCCGCCCCGCCTCGTCGCCAGCAGCGACAAGCTCCGGCAGGAGACCGGCTGGAGCCCACGCTTCGCCGCTCTCGACGACATCGTCGCGACCGCGCTCGCCTGGCGCGAGGCGCGGCCGTATGGGTTTGGCAACCGCTAAGAGTAAGGCCAGAGGCTCTGCCTCTGGACTCCGCTGGGGCCTCAGGCCCCAGACCCCAATTCGGAAAAGTAAAGGATTCCAAAGGCTAGCCTTTGGCGGGGTCCAGGGGCAGCGCCCCTGGCCTTTCAGCGCGGGCGCGTTGCCGCTATAGGGCGTCGCGATGACTGATCCGGCCCGACGCATCCCGCCCTGCGCCCGCACGTGAGCTGGATTCTCTCTCTGATTGCCGGCCTGGGGGCCAACGCCCTTGGCTTGGTCCGCGGCGCGGGTCAGCTCGCGTTGTTCGGGCTCAACGGACTGTCGCATCTGGTGCGGCCGCCCTTCTACTGGCGCGCCTTTCTCGGCGCCTTCTTCGAGTTCGCCTATTTCTCGCTGCCGGTGGTGGCACTCACCGCGATCTTCTCCGGCATGGTGATCGCCCTGCAATCCTATACCGGCTTCGCCCGCTACAACGCGCAGAGTGCGATTGCCGGCATCGTCGTGCTGTCGGTGGTGCGCGAACTCGGCCCGGTGCTGGCCGGGCTGATGGTGGCAGGGAGGGTGGGCTCGGCGATGGCCGCCGAGATCGGCACCATGCGGGTCACCGATCAGATCGACGCGCTCGGCACGCTCTCCACCAACCCAATGAAATACCTGGTCGCCCCGCGCCTGCTCGCCGGCACCCTCGCATTGCCGCTGCTGGTGGTGGTCGCCGACATCCTCGGCGTCATGGGCGGCTTCATCGTCTCGGTGATCAAGCTCGGCTTCAGCCCGTCCGCCTATATCCTCAATACGTTCTCAATCCTGACACCGAACGACGTCATCGTGGGCCTGGCCAAGGCGGCGGTGTTCGGCTTCCTGATCGCTCTGATGGGCTGTTACAATGGCTATAACAGCCGCGGCGGCGCCCAGGGTGTGGGCTCGGCCACCACCGCGGCCGTGGTCGCCGCCTCGATCCTGGTGCTGGCGTTCGACTACATGCTCACCGAGATGTTCTTCTCGCGATGAGTGACACACCCAAGATACGTGTGCGCGGCCTGCATAAGGCGTTCGGCGACAAGCAGGTGCTCGACGGCATCGACCTCGACGTACCCGCCGGCACCTCCTTCGTGGTGATCGGCGGCTCCGGCAGCGGCAAGTCGGTGCTGCTGCGCTGCATCCTCGGCCTGATCACCCCTGATGCCGGCAGCATCGAGATCGACGGCGTCGATGTCGTGGGCCTCGGCCACAGCGCCCGCGAGGCGGTGAATGCGCGGATCGGCATGCTATTCCAGAACGGCGCCCTGTTCGACAGCCTGCCGGTCTGGGAGAACGTCGCCTTCGGGTTGCTGGCCCGCAATCGCATCGGCCGGCGGGCGGCGCGCGAGAAGGCGGCCGACGTGCTGGCCCAGGTCGGGCTCGACGCCAGCGTGGGCGCGATGTCGCCGGCGGAGCTCTCCGGCGGCATGCAAAAGCGCGTGGGCCTGGCGCGTGCGATTGCCGCCAGCCCGGAGATCCTGTTCTTCGACGAGCCGACCACCGGGCTCGATCCGATCATGGGGGCGGTGATCGACGGGCTGATCGTCGATTGCGTCAAGCGGCTCGGCAGCACCGCGATCGCGATCACCCACGACATGGCCTCCGCCTCACGCATCGGCGACGCCGCGGCGATGCTCTATCGTGGCAAGCTGGTCTGGCAGGGACCGGCCGCCTCGCTGCTGCACAGCGGCAACCCGATGGTCGAGCAGTTCACCCACGGCAGCCGGGAGGGGCCGATCAGCATGGAGCTGCGCCGCTAGATGAAGCGCTCAACCGGCGCGCGCTATGTCTGCCAATCCTGCGGCGCGGTGAGCCCGAAATGGAGCGGCCGCTGCGACGCCTGCGGCGAATGGAACACCATCATCGAGGAGCCGGCCGAGGCCCGCGCCACCGCCACCCGCACCGGCCGGGTCCGTCCCGGGCGGATCGAATTTGTAGGCCTCGAGGGCACGGCCGAGCCGCCACCCCGCGCGCGCACCGGCATCGACGAACTCGACCGCGTGCTGGGCGGCGGCCTGGTGCCGGCCTCGGCGGTGCTGGTCGGCGGCGATCCCGGCATCGGCAAGTCCACTTTGCTGCTGCAGGCGGCCTGCGCGATGGCCGCGAATGGCTCGCGCGTCCTCTACATCTCCGGCGAGGAGGCGGTCGACCAGTTGCGCCTGCGTGCGCGCCGCCTCGATTTGCGCGCACCGTCGCTCGAACTCGCCAGTGCGATCAACGTCACCGAGATCGCCGCCCACCTGGAGGGCGCGCGCGACGCGCTGCTGGTGGTGATCGACTCGATCCAGACGATGTGGCTCGACACCATCGACAGCGCGCCGGGCACCGTCAGCCAGGTGCGCGCCTGCGCCTTCGAGCTGATCCGGCTGGCGAAGTCGCGCGGCTTCGGACTGGTGCTGGTCGGCCACGTCACCAAGGACGGCGCGCTGGCCGGCCCGCGTGTGCTGGAGCACATGGTCGACGCGGTGCTGTATTTCGAAGGCGATCGCGGCCACCAGTTCCGCATCCTGCGCGCCGCCAAGAACCGCTTCGGCGCCACCGACGAGATCGGCGTTTTCGCGATGACCGACCGCGGGCTCGCCGAGGTCGCCAACCCGTCGGCGCTGTTCCTCGCCGAGCGGCGCGGCAACATCGCGGGCTCTGCGGTGTTCGCGGGCCTGGAGGGCACCCGCCCGGTGCTGCTGGAGGTGCAGGTGTTGCTGTCCGCGGCCGGCGGAGCCGCACCGCGACGCGCCGTCGTCGGCTGGGACAGTGCCCGTCTGGCGATGCTGCTGGCGGTGCTGGAGACGCGCTGCGGGCTCAAGCTCGCCGGCCAGGACGTCTATCTCAATGTCGCCGGCGGCCTGCGTATCAGCGAGCCCGCCGCCGACCTCGCAGTGGCGGCAGCCCTGGTCTCGGCGGCCACCGGCCAGCCGACCAGCGCCGGCGCGGTATATTTCGGCGAAGTCGGACTATCCGGCGAGGTGCGCCAAGTGGCCCAATCCGAGGCGCGGCTCAAGGAGGCGGCCAAGCTCGGCTTCGCGCAAGCCGTGCTGCCGCGCCGCATCGCCCGCGGCGGCGCGAGACTGGTCGCACCGGACGGCTTGCGCCTCGTCGAAATCGGGCATCTATCGGACCTGGTGGCGCTGTTCGCGCCGGAAACCCAAGCAACAATCGGGGAGTGACGCCGATGAGCGAGACGATCCTGCCGGGTGCCGAGCCGTTCCTGTTCGACGGCAGCCGGACCGGCGTGCTGCTGTCGCACGGCTTCACCGGCACCACCCAGAGCATGCGCCCCTTGGGCGAGCACTTGGCGCAGGCCGGCTACACCGTCTCAGCCCCGCGCTTGGCCGGCCACGGCACGTCCCCCGCCGACATGGCCACAACGGGCGCACGAGACTGGGTCGCCTCGATCGACACGGCGCTGGCCGACCTGCGCACCCGCTGTGACACGATCTTCATGGCCGGTCTGTCAATGGGCGGCACCCTGACCCTGCTCACCGCGGCGCGCCATGCCGACGTGATCCGCGGCATCATCCCGATCAACGCCGTAGTGCGGCAGGGCTCGCCCGAACGCGCCATGCTCGCCTTCGGCAGCGATCCGGCCCTGATGCTCCCCGGCATCGGCTCGGACATCAAGGCCCCGAACGTGCGCGAACTCGCCTATCCCGAAACTCCGGGGCGCTGCCTGGCCGAGCTCTACATGCTGACCGGTGTGACGCACGACCTACTCGGCCGGATCACCTGCCCGACCCTGGTGCTGCAATCGCGCGACGACCATGTCGTCGATCCATCGAACGCCAGGCTGATCGCGGGTGCGCTGGGGGCGGGGCGGGTAGAGCTGCGCTGGCTTGAGGACTCCTATCACGTGGCAACGCTCGATCACGACGCGCCGCTGATCGCCGAGTGGAGCTTGCAGTTTATCGCCTCGATCAAATAGCGTTGCAGTTTCAACGTTCTTGAATGACGCAACCGGACATACTCAGCCCATGTCTATCGCAGGCCGCTTTGCGCCTATCTCGCACGCACCACGAAACTCGGCCGCCGCCCGAAAGCAGACCTTGACTAACGGCGCCTCGTCCTGCGTGAAGCAAAATTTGGTCTGGATCCGGGCGCCGGGGCTATCAGACCACTCTTCGGCGGCAGGAAGTGAACATTTTTCCGCAAATTCGACTGACAATTTAAGGCGTGCTCCAATAAGTTAAGACCACCATACCGATAGATTTGTGAGGGATTATGGCCGAAGTACCATTACCAATCGTGCCTCCGCGGTTATATCGATATCGATCTTTAAACCGCAGCGAGAATGCAGTAGATCAGGAGATCGACTCCATTTTGAACAATTACCTGTATTGCTCATCGTTCCAGGGCATGAACGATCCGATGGAAGGGTTCTACCGTCCCAGCCAGCTTCTCGCAGGAAAAACTGATTATAAGAAAATCGTCCGCGAGATTACGAGTAGCAAGTCTAGCGTGGGCATCGCATGTTTCACCGAAACATACGAGAACGTTTTGATGTGGGCCCACTACGCGGGCAATTACACCGGTGTGTGCCTTTCATACTCCACCAGGGACCTACTTGCCGGGCTTCCACATCACGTGAATCTTGTCCGACTTGCCTATGCAGAGGAACCACCGCTCATATCTCCAAGCCACACGAGTAATGCCACAACCGCCGCAATCCGCATCCTCTCGCAGAAGAAATACAATTGGGCCTACGAGCGCGAGTGGCGTGTGCTGGGACCGGTCGGTCAAGTCAGGACCGGAAGCCTTCAGCCCGTGAAGCAGATATTCTTCGGCTCACGTGTCGACCTGTCCCATCGCCATCGAATTCTATCGAAAATTCAGGGTACGGCCGTCAAGGCTTATATGATGAATGTCGGTGGCTACGATCATAATTGGGAGCCGATCAATGCGGCTGCCAGAAGGAGAAAGACAGAATAAAGCTCGTCAGGATTCGTCCGCTTTCGGCCCCGGTGGAACGCAAGTAGTGGGCTCTGGTTCTCGGCTTACCAGCAAAGCCAATACGGTTTTGCAAAAATAGACGGCAGCTAGTTTTGGAACGCTCATTTCGTGTGGAAATACCAGAGATCCCAAGTTTCACAAGCGCCGTTTTACCGGTCCTGCCGTCCTATAGCTGCCATTCCGCTCCCGGCCAGGTTCTGAGCCGTTTAACTACGCCAAACTGGATCCCACTCCATCAACTGCCGCTCGTAGCTTCCGAAGGTTTGTACGGATCGAGTAGGTCGACTGGCCCCGCACGCCCCAGCGCTCTTTGAACTCAGCGACTGCTCCTCGATAGGCGGCATGCACTACCGGCGGTGCTACCGTGTCGTCCCAGGCGACACAGTAGGCCTCGGATGCCGACACTGTGTGCCTACTGAAATCGAACATCAGACTTTCCCCCCACCTGCTGAGTTGACGGGACTTGACCTCAATTCTTTCACCGAGCGGCCCGGTCAGATCAGAGCCGTTGTTGCTCCGGTTCGTTCGGCTTCCACCAATCAGGCGCGCGATGAGGTGCTCCGATAGTTCACCTAGCGCAGCGGACAGGGTTTCGCGACCGAGCAACGGCGAAGCAACTATGAGCTTGAGCGCCTCGCCGACTTCGACATGCTCCTTCAAGATCCGATTGAGATCCGCTGTGATGTCTTCCACGCTGAAGACCCTTTCAAGGCTGTCCAGGCTCATTCAGGTCGAACCGAAGGCTCTGCATTCTGCGTCTCCTCGCTGTGATGAGTCGGTCCACGTCTGGTCTATAATGCAGAGATGGATGGCCACTTCTTTCAGTCTACGCTCGATACCGGACAGTCCGCTCCCGGCCAGAAGCCGTCCCGGCGGCCAAGCAATCTGTCCCAGGCGGCTCGGAAGCGAAAGTTCAACCTGCTCCACTACTCTCGATCACGCCCGCTTGACTGCTCCGTAGCCCCCGTCCGAGCTTAGCGGAACGCCTCGGCAAGGGGTCAGTCCGGGGGGAATACGGAATACGCGCATGTCTCGCAACCGCATCGCAGCGACGGCCTTTGCCGCCTGCCTGAGCCTGCCTGAGCCTGCCTGAGCCTGCCTGAGCCTGCCTGAGCCTGCCTGAGCCTGCCGGGCGCAAGGGCCAGCGTTGCGGGCAGCGGCACAGCTACGGTCGGGGCCATCCTGCCCTTGTCGGGTCTGTTCTCCACCCTCGGGCCGCCCGAGCTTGACGCCATGCAGATGGCCATTGAGGCGATCAATTCCGGCGGCGGCTTCAAGGTGGCCGGCAAGCAGCACACGATCGCGGTGAAGGTGCTGGACGACGAGTCTGCCCCCGCGACCGTCGGCATCTCGGACTACCGCCAGCTCGTCGAGGTCGATCACGTCTCTGTCCCGGTTCTGGCCGACAACACCCGGATCTATGCCGCCCAGGTCCGGCGCGCTTCGTTGCCGGTGCTCAGTCCTTGATAAAGATTACACGAAAATCTGGGCACCAGGAAAGTCCGTGGCGAAAAGGACAAATCCTTAATCGGCTTACCGCTGCCTAGGCGGAGTGGTGCGTCAAGCGGGGATCGTAGAGCCAGCGGCGGGACTTTACGGCGCTGATAGTGGCGCTGTCCGGATGGGCCGGGTTGATCAGCACGGAACACTCCTCCGGCACGATGGTCGAGGGGATCACCAGAACCGCCGAGTTTCCGCTCCGCAACCATCCCACGCCAAAGACGATGCTCGTGCGGCTTGCCGGCTCGGCATCCCAGCCTACGGGCAGGCTCGTCGCGGTCTCCCGCCGTGCGTTAGCCCAGACCGGATCAGGTATCGAAATCTCGACCAGGTAGCGGTTGAACGGAAGGCCGCCCGCGGCGAGGTGTATCAGCGTTTCAAGACATGCGAGCGATCGGTTTTCCGCAGCATAGACCACCGCAAGCCCCTTTTCGTTCCAGCGACCGCCCGTGATCTCCGCGCCTTTTCCGCTAAGATCATTCGCCTCATAGGCCGGTGTGTCCATGCCGATCCGATAAGCGATCCTGCTCAAGCGTAGGCGCCGCTCTGCATTTGCGAGAGCACCTGCGAGACCAACGCCTGACCCGTCATCGTGTTCATGAGGTCCAGCGGACGGGCACCACCCAGCGCTGGCACCGGCGCGCTCATCCACGCCGACAACCAGGCCGAAGCATTGAAACCTTCTGGGTTTCCAGATTCCCGAACCATCGTCTGTACTTGCCCAAGCAGGCGACCTACCCCCAACACACGCTCGCCTTCGGCAAGGGAAAGAGAGGCGTTGGTCTTGGCCTTCCGGTTTACCGTCGCCGCTGGGATTTGCAGCGCACTCAATGCTTCACCCCGCGGAACGCGCAATTGATCGAGGATGATCTTTGCGTCACGAGCACCAATCCCACTTTTGACCCACTCGACCTGCGTCAAGACAGGCGCCGTGTAGAGGGTGACAAATCCCTCTTCAGTCGGCTTGAACCGCGCAAACAATCGGCCATCCTTGGCGATCAGATTGATCTTGGGACCGCGGCGCACCGTCACTTTCCCTTTGGCAGTCAACGCTTGCTTGCCTCTCTTCCTTGTGGACTGCGGGCTTTTTTCCCGCCTGAAAGGCCTTTTGATCCGCCTCGGGAGATGGTCTGAGCGCGCGTCATTGATTGCTCCTTTGAGCAAAATATATGCTCAATCGATTGACGTCTGCAAGTGTGGTCCCAGCTCGGTCTCAGCGCGACTGCATGAACAAAAGACGGCTGCCTCCACCTGCGAGACTTATGCCCGCTTTTTCCAGTTATCCTCGCCACACCGGACCGGCCGCTCTCGGCCAGGGCGTTCTGCTCACCAATTCCTGCGTCCCCTGAGCTGCAATCCCGCGGCTTAGGAGACGGATTATGGAGCGCGTGCTATCAGGAAGTCTGCCAACAACCAGTCGACCGGTAGTGCCGTGGAACAAGGGTGCCTTCGTCGGGCCTGAACCGCCGCTGAAACCCAGGCAGGTTTGGTCTATCCGCCTCAACCTTCAGCGAGAGAGCCGGATCAGGGACCTCGCCATGTTTGACCTCGCCATCGCTAGCAAGCTGCGCGGGTGTCACCTGGTGCAGCTACGCATCGGTCAGCTCATGACCAACGCCGCTGCTCGGCACCGGGCAACGATTGTCCAGCAGAAAACCCCGAAAGCCGATACAGTTCGAGCTTACCGACGAGACGCGAGAGAGCCTGATCGCCTGGCTCACGCACCGCGGGGGCGATCTACAGGCTTACGTATTTCCCAGCCGCACAAGACGGTGCCGATCACATCAGTGCGCGCGACTATGCCCGATTGGTGGGTGATTGGGTTGAGAGCGTCGGCCTGGGACGCCTGGCCTACGGCACCCGTAGCCTGCGCCGGACAAAGGTGGCGCTGATCTACAAGCGGACAGGCAATCTGCGGGCCGTGCAGATCCTGCTTGGCCATACCAAGCTTGAGAGTACGGTGCGTTACCTGGGGGTGGATGCCGAGGACGCGCTAACTCTGTCAGAGGCTACTGAGGTTCAGGCGGGCAGGTTGCGCCAGGCCAGACCGGCGAAAGGGAGTGGATGCCTGAAGGACATACGGTGCACCGGCTTGCGGGCGCGTTCGCGGCGCGGTTCGTCGGCAAGACAGTGCAGGCGAGCAGTCCGCAGGGACGGTTTGCAGACGGCGCGGCGCTGCTGGACGGGCGGGTGCTGCGGGCGACCGAAGCGCACGGCAAGCAGATGTTCCTGATGTTCTCCGGCGAGCATTGGCTGCGGGTTCATCTGGGGCTGTATGGGATGTGGCGGTTCGCCGGGCCGGGACTGGCGGGTTTCGGGCGTCGTGTGTCGCGGCTTGCCGCGCGTGAGGAGGTCCTGTTTCCGCCGGAGCCTCGGGGGTTGGTGCGGTTGCGGCTGCTGACGCAGAGCAACGTGGCCGATCTGAGCGGGCCCACGGCGTGCGTGGTGCTCTCGTCTGCAGAGAAAGCGGTCGCGATGCAGCGGCTGGGCGAAGATCCCTTGCGTGACGATGCCGATCCGCGGCGGGCGTTCACCAAGGTCCATGCGTCGCGCTCGGCAGTTGGACTGTTGCTGATGCGGCAGGACATCGTGGCGGGGATCGGCAACATCTATCGCGCGGAGGTCCTGTTTCGGGCGCGGCTCGATCCGCATCGGCCCGGACGGGAGATCTCGGCGGCGGTTTGGGACGCGCTGTGGACGGATCTCGCGGCGCTGCTGCAAGACGGGGTTGAGACCGGCCGGATCGTGACGACCGAACCCGAGCACCGGGGGCGTGCTTCGGGCAAGATACGCAGGCAGGATGCGAGCTACGTGGCGCATCGGGCGGGGCGGCCCTGTCGGGTGTGCGGGACGCCGGTGCTGGCCGAGCCGATGGCGGGGCGGACGCTATACTGGTGCCCGATGTGTCAGACCGGATAGGAGGCGCGACTGAGTGGGTGACGTCGGAGTCAACGCCCGCTTTGACGCGAAAGCGGACATTCAGCTTGGTCTACCGCGATCGGCTGCGCCTGCTTGACCAGCGGTAAGCCCCCGTCCAAGCTTCGTCTAAAGGCTCAGCAAGGGGCCGATCCGGGGGAATGCGCATGTCTCGAAACCGCATCGCAGCGGCGGTCTTTGCCGCCTGCCTGAGTCTGCCGATCGCCAGGGCAAGTGCTGCGGACAGCAGCACGGTCACAGTCGGCGCCATCCTGCCCTTGTCGGGTCTGTTCTCCACCCTCGGGCCGCCTGAGCGCGATGCCATGCAGATGGCCATCGAGGCGATCAATGCCGGGGGCGGCTTCAAGGTCGCCGGCAAGCAGCACACGCTCGCGGTGAAGGTGCTGGACGACGAGTCCGCGCCGGCGACCGTCGGCATCTCGGACTATCGCCAGCTCGTCGAGGTCGATCACGTGCCGGTGCTGGTCCTGGCCGACAACACCCGCATCTATGGCGCCCAGTTCCGGCGCGCGCCGTTGCCGGTGCTCAACATCCTCGACAGCACCTATCCGAGCATCCTCGACGTCAACAAGCACGTGTTTCTGTTGCGGTCGGACACCCCCGCCTATGTTCCGGGTGGCGTCTGGTACCTGAAGAACGTGCTGCACAAGCAGCGCATCAGCTTCATCGGCTCGGCTGCCGACCCCTATTCGAAGGGGCTCGAGATCTGGATGAAGAAGGCCGCCAAGCAGTACGGGCTCGATGTCGTCTCCGACGTCAACTATCCGCCCAACACCACCGATTTTGCGCCCTTCATCCAGACCGCGATGGCGGCCAAGCCGGATGCGATCTATCTCGGCGGCGTTACCCAGGAGGTGCTGCCGGTCGCCAAGCAGCTCTATCAGTCCGGCGTGCGCGGCGTGCCGGTGCTGCATAATGCCGGTGCCACGCCGACCCAGGCCAAGCAGATCATTGGCGATCCGCTCTACAACGATGTCATGCTGGACAGCTACGATTTCGCCGGATCGCTGCCGCAGACCTCGACCGATCCGGCCACCCAGGCGTTCTTCAAGGCCTTCCTCAGCCGCTTCAAGGAATATCCCGACGACCTGACGATGTGGGCCTATGACGCGCCGTTCGTGCTGGTCGCCGCCATGCAGAAGGCGGGCAGCGTCACCGACCGGGTCGCGATCTACAACGCGATGCTGACGATGAAGGTGCCGCCGCATACCATCAGCGGCTGGATCCCGACCAAGGACGGCAAGCTGTTCCACGACCGCGACGCCCAGACCCTGGCCGAGGGCGTGCGCTGGTGCCCGCAAGCGAAGACCATCGGCGCCGCCTTCCTGTTCTTCATGCAGGGGCTCGAGGTCACCCGCCAGCAGATCGTGCAGAACGGCTGCACGGGACCCTGAGGCTTGCTGGCCCAGACCCTCGTCGACGGCATCGTGCTCGGCGCGCTGTTCGCACTGCTTGGCAGCGGCTTGACCCTGGTGTTCGGGGTAATGGACGTGCCGAACTTCGCCCAGGCCGGGGTGATCACCCTCGCCGCCTACGTCATGCTCTGGCTGCAGCGTGGACTAGGCCTGACATTCTGGCTGGCGGTGCTCGGCGGCGTGCTGTTCGCCGGCGTGCTGTCGGCGGCAACCGAGCGGCTCGCCTACCGCTTCGTGCGCACCCGGCCGCTCGCCGCCCCCGTGGTGGCCCTCGGGTTGCTGCTGGTGCTCGACAATACCGCGCTCGCGATCTGGGGTGGGGATCATGTCTCGCTGTCGCCACCCTATGAGGGCGCGCTGCTGCGGTTTGGTGGCATCCACATCTCCGGGGTCGCGTTGGCGCTGCTGCTGGCCGCGGCTGTGTCGCTGGCGGCGGTGCAATTGTTCCTGCACCGGACCTCGGTCGGGCGCGCGATCCGCGCGGTGTCGCAGAACAGCGAGGCCGCCTCCCTGCTCGGGATCAGCCCGCAGACGCAATACATGACCGCCTTCTTCGTCTCCGGCCTGCTGGCAGGGGTCGCGGCCTTCGCCTACGCGCCGACCTACGCGGTGTTCCCCTACATGGCGGATGCGGTGCTGCTGAACGCCTTCGTCGTCGTCATCCTCGGCGGCCTTGGCAATGTCTGGGGTGCGATGTTGGGCGGCCTGCTGCTCGGCGTGGTGGAGACGCTCGGCGCGGTCTATGTCTCCGCCGCCTACCAGACGGTGTTCGGCTTCCTGTTGCTGCTGCTGATGCTGGTGGTGCGGCCGTCGGGCCTGTTCGGCGGAGGCGCCCGCCGTGTCGCCTAAGCGTGTGGCGGTGCGCGACTATGGCGGCCTGGCCCTGCTCGGCGTGCTGGGCTGGGTGCTGCTGGTCAGCGTCAATTCGTTCTGGTCGAGCGTGCTCGCCTCGATCCTGATCTGGACGGTCGCGACCAGCGGCCTCAACCTGATCGCCGGCCTCGGCGGCTATCCGAGCCTGGTGCAGGGCGCCTTCTACGGACTCGGCGCCTACGGCTCGGCGATCGCACTCAACGCCGGATTGCCGCTCTGGCTCGCCGCCCTGATCGCGGTCGGCGCGGCGGGAGTCAGCGGTCTTGCCATCGGCGTCATCTTCGCACGCACGCGCGGTCAGTATTTCGCCATCGGTACGCTGTTCTTCGGGGTGATCACCGCTTTGGTCCTGAACAACTGGGCCGGGCTCACCGGCGGCCCGCTCGGCACCAGCGTCCTGTTCGCATTCGGCAGCAATGCCTGGCTGAACGCCGCGATCCCGGCCTGCGCCGCCGCGTCGCTGATGCTGGTGCGCTTCGTCAGCCGTAGCCGGCTCGGCCGACGCCTGGTCACGGTGCGCGAGGACGAGGATCTGGCCGAGCATGTCGGCGTGCCCACCGGGCGCACCAAGCTGATCGGCTTCGTGCTCTCGGCCTGCGTCGCTGGTCTCGCGGGCGTGCTGATCGCGCAGTACAACAGCACGCTGTCGCCCGACATGTTCGGCTACAGCGTCGGCTTCGTGATGTTCGTGGCCCTCAGCGTCGGGGGCGCCGGCCGGGTGCTGGGACCGCTGCTCGGCAGCCTGTTCATCGTCGGCGTCCCCGATCTGCTCAACCTGCCGTCGGGAATCGGGCTGCTGCTGGTCGGCGTGGTGTTCATCGCCGTGGTGATCCTGGTGCCGGGCGGCCTGATGAGCGGGTTGGATGCCGTGGCTAGGCTGCGTCGCGCTTGAGTGCCCTGCTTCAAGTGGCCGGGTTGAGCCGTGCCTTCGGCGGCGTGCGCGCCGTGGACGATGTGTCGCTGTCGGTCGAGCCGTCGGCGATTCTCGGCATCATCGGCCCGAACGGCTCCGGCAAGACCACGCTGCTCGGTCTGCTCAGCGGCACCTACCGTCCGAATGCCGGCAGCATCCGGCTGGGTGGCCGCCGCATCGAGAGCCTGCCCGCGCACCGCACGGTCGCGGCCGGCGTGGCGCGGACCTTCCAGACGACGCGGCTGTTCGCGCGCTGGACCCTGCGCGCCAATCTCGAGGTAGCGGCGGCGAGCGGCCGGCCCGGCATCGTGGAATTCGAGCCGCTGCTGGAGCTGACCGGGCTTGCGGGACGTGGCGAGGCCCTGTGCGCGACCCTGTCCAACGCCGAGCAGCGCCTGGCGATGATCGCCGTGGCTCTTGCGACGCGCCCGGTGCTGCTGCTGCTCGACGAGCCCGCGGTCGGCATGGCGCCGTCCGAGGCCGCGTCGCTGGCGGCGGCGATCCGCCGCATACGCGACACGCTCGGAGTCAGCGTGTTGATCGTCGAGCATAACATGCACCTGATGATGGGTCTGGCCGAGCGGATCCTGGTGATGAATGCCGGCCGCAAGCTGATCGAGGGCACCCCTGAGACGGTGCGCCATGACCCCGACGTGATCGCCTGCTATCTTGGCCACTGAGCCGATGCTGGAAATCGTTGGGCTCGCGGTCAGCTTTGGCGCCGCACCCGCGCTGCGCGGGGTTGGCTTGCGTGTCGCCGCCGGCGAGGCGGTCTCGGTGCTGGGGGCCAACGGCGCCGGCAAGACCACCCTGCTGCGGGCGATCATGCGACGGCTGCCGCTGGACGCGGGCGCGATCCGCATTGCCGGCGAGGATTGCGGCCGGCTCACCACCGCCCAGATCGTGCGCCGCGGCGTTGCCCTCTGCCCCGAGGGGCGGCAATTGTTCCAGGCGATGACGGTCGAGGACAACCTGCTGCTCGGCGCCTATGGCAGCCCGTCGCGGATCGCGCGTGCGCGGCTGGAGACGGTACTCGGGCGCGTGCCGTGGCTGCGCGCGCGCCTGCGTCAGCTCGCCGGCAGCTTCAGCGGCGGCGAGCAGCAGATGGTGGCGATCTGCCGCTCGCTGATGGGCGCCCCCCGGCTGCTGCTGCTCGACGAGCCGTCGAGCGGGCTGTCACCGGTCGCGATCGCCCAGATCCGCGAGATGCTGCAAACAGTCCGCCACGAGGACGGCATGACCATGCTGCTGGTGGAGCAGAACGTCGCCCTAGCCACGGCGCTGACGACCCGCTGCACCGTGCTGAACCGCGGCACCGTCGCCTTCGAGGGCGCCACCGCTTCAATGGCCGACGCCGGCGACTTGGCGGAAGCCTATCTTGGGGGTGCACCATCATAACGGCGGACATGCCTCTCACGGTCGGTGTTCAAGGCTGAACTAGCCGAAGAAGATTGCAGTGTTGAAGAACGGATCCATCAATCCGTGCACGATTATGCCGGGCCAGAGGTTGCGGCCGCTCAGCAGCCAAACGATCCCAAGCAGCATGCCGAAGACACCGCCATCGAGTGCTCCGCTGAAGCCTTGGTAAAAATGAAGCAGACCGAACAAGACGGCGGCGGGGAGGCATGTTGGCGCTGCTTGTCAATCAAGGAAGCGAGGGTATTCAGCAGGAAGCCACGAAACAGCAACTCTTCTCCCAGCGCGGCTGAACCCCAGGATACCGGGACGGCCCATTAGAAGTACACGAGCCAGCCTGTCCTGAAATCATCAAAACTCCCCAAGTTGGCGCCACCGCCTCCTGTTCTCGTAAGGATCATTCTGGTGACGGCGCTGACTTCGATCGACGCCACGATGCCGCCGGCAGTCACCGCTGCTATCATCCACGCCCTGCCCGGACGAAGCCGTTGATCAAAACCGAGCAATCAGGGACGGTGTGCTGCTGCAAGCGGACCAGGCCGAAATGGTCCTCGACGATCAAGGCGATGGTCGCGAGGCAGGTGGTTTGAAGATCAGGACGGCGTGGTCAAGTCGATCAGCTCGTCGATCCCCTTTTGCAGACCCTGCCGGTCAATACGGAAATTGGCGCGGAAGCCGCTCGGCCCTGGTGCGTCCGACACGAAGTCCGGCTCGACGAAGCGCATCGGGCTCGGCGCCTCGACGAAGCGAGGGTCGTTATAGATCAACAGGTCGCCTTGGCGCGCCGCGAGGTTCGCACGGTTGGTCACAACGAAACCGGGGCGGTTGCAAACCCAGCGATATTTGGCCAGCGCCGCCCCCCACGGAGCTACGAAGAACCGGCTTTGTGCAGCCCAGAACAACCCGCAGGCGATGGGAGCTCCCACCGTACTGATGATCTCTACATCGCGGGTGACGCTGTAACGGCGCCGCAACTCGAACACGAGCCGTAGCTCCTCGATGATAAGCTCTTCCCCAGCAGCCGGACCAAAGCTCGCGTAGGAGGTGGTCGCATCGAGGCCCAGGCGGTTGTTGATGCCGTCGATGACGATTGTGAGCCGGCCCAACCGGTCGGTCAGGTGATCGATGGCATCCACCAGGAAGCCGCCAAGGTCGGCCAGCGTACGGTTACCGACGCGCAAGCCGAGCAGAACACATGACCGCCCTTCGTCGAAGAGACGGCGGGCGATACCTCGGTCACGACTAAGCACCGGGTCATCCGCCAGCAGCGCCTGGATGCGTTCCCCAACGCGGCTCGGAACGTAGCGGGTCATGTAACGCATGAAGAACCAGCCGCTATCGTAGATCAGCGCTGCAGCGTCCAACCACCGTACGTCCGGTCGAACAACCTTATCGACATATTCGGGGAACAGGCTGTCGAGCGGCCCGTATGCCTCGCTGCCGTTACTTGAATTTAACACGCAGACCAGCGGCAGGAACTCCGCATCCAGAGTGTCGATCAGCTCCTGTAGGCCAGACAACTCGTTCCAGACCACATGACCAATGTGCAATGTTGGATAGTCACTTACAAAATTCACCGCCACCTTTTCATGTGACGGCGTCGACAGGTAGCGGAGCAGCCGCTGCTGATGCCGGGTCGCGTGCACCAGCAGCAGCCCAAGCAGCGTATGGATGTCGGGACTGATGCCGGAGGTGCAGTAGAGACCGAGTTTCGGTATATAGAGCCCGGTGGTGCAGTCGTGATAATCCTGTGTCAAAAGGTAGATCGTGAGTTGCCGCGCCCTATCTACAAAGCGGTAGGCGGTCAAACGATCGGTCAGCGGTAGCCCGATCTCGGCATCCATCGGCCTGCCGTCGAACGGCGACGGGCGCGGCAGCGCCCCATACTGCATACGATGGCGGAACGCCTCCGGCAGTGAGCCCGAAAGCGTCGCGCGCAGATTCGTCGCGCGCAGATCAAATCGATCAAGCGCCGCGTCCGCGTCCGGATCCTCCAGCCTGATTACGGTAACTGGAGCGCGGGCCGACGCCGCCAGCACGACAAGCTCGATGATCGTCGTATCGCAGAGCAGTGCCAGATCATCGCTGTCGTCCGACCGGCCGATTCGAGGGGCGGTAATGATTTGGTCAAATACCTGGCCAAGAAGGGCCTCTGCGCGCTCCCGCAGGACCGGCCGGTCGCGATCCGGTATACGCGCTATCGTGTCACTGAGCCGGCGCATATCGCTATCAAGGATCCAGGTGGCCTCGGCGCCGTCGCGATGCTGCAGGCTGAGCATGTGCAGGGGTGCGAACACGTCGATGACGCGGGCTGGGCTCCAGCCGGCGAGGAATTGACGGACCGGCCCACCGTTCGCCTCGATCGGTCGCCAAGTGCCGTCACCCATAACCACGCCGAAAACGTCGTCGACGCGACGAACTTCCAGAACGGACATCGAGCAAACCCCTTTTCAATCAACCCATCGCAGATCGCCGTCCTAATCTGCAAGTCGGAGCCACTTCTGTAGGCTCTCAACCGCCGCTGTCGCCTCCTTGTTTATGAGCTCCGGGTCCCTGACAGCCACCCCCGGCGGGACCGCATCACCCCGGTGACGCTCGGCGCCGAGACGGCGGCCGCGGATAGATTGGGCTTGCTCCGGGTCCGATGGCGCGACAGGGGCGCGCTTCGATGTTCGCCTCGCCTGAGACGGAGCGGTCGGCGTTGACGCCTGTCAATTCATTATTGCAATGAAAGCTCGAGTTCCTCAGTACTGGCCGCCGCCTCTATCACCGCGCGCATGGTATCCCGGCTACGGGTCCGAAGCGTGGCGATGGTGTGCTCCAGCCTCTTCCGTGCCGCCAGTGTCGCCGCGGGCATCGCCGACTTCGATCCGGGTGACCGGCGACAAGACCGGGGCCGGCGCGATAGGCAGTGGCCGTGCTGATCACTGCCTTGCGGCTGAAACTGCCGGACCGTCTGTCTATTGGGCGCGCGTTCACGCAAGGACGATGAGCGCCAATGATGACATGACGGCGCAAGCGGGACTGTGTCCGGGCCGTGGGCTCTACACGTTGTAGGCGAGCTTCAATCCTGGGCGAGGCCAATAGGTGCGATAGAGTCTACCGGTGGCTGAGGCGGTGATCCAGGCGTCCCTCATATCCGGGCCGCCGAAGGCGATGTTCGTGACCATCGGATCGGGCACCGGGACGTGCTCAGTCTCACCATGCCTATCATCCTGTATACCCCCTTGGGGCGTGCAGATCGTGATCCCGCCATTGATCAGGGTTGCCACGCAAATGCGGCCGTCCGCCTCAACCGCGAGGCTGTCCACCAGCTGATAGCCGGGCAGGTGCGCGACCACGCGTCCCGGCAGGCCCGGCGCCATGCCCGGGCCGAGCACGCCCGGCCCGGCGACGTCGCAGCCCCAGATCCGCCCGGACTGGGTATCGGCCACATACAGGGTGCGACCGTCCGGCGAGAGGCCGATGCCGTTGGGGCTCGGCAGCCGGCCGGCGCGAGCGATGAAGGCGCCGTCGGCGCGGGCGTAGAACAGCGCGCCGAACCGTGCGCCGTCGGCGTCCGACGTGCCATAGTCGGTGAACCAGAAGCCGCCCGCATGGTCGAACACCAGGTCGTTGGGTGCCAGCAGCCGGCGGCCTTCCCAGCTCTCGTAGAGGATCGTCGCACTACCGGTCGCGAGGTCCACGCGCTGGATGCAGCCGCCGTCATGCCCGGGGGGCGTCGGCCCGGGCACGGTCAGCACGCCGCGCTCATGCCAGGTGAAACGCCCGCCATTGTTGCAGACATAGACCGATCCATCGGGCCCGATCGCGGCCCCGTTGGGACCGCCGCCCAGTTCGGCAACGATGTCGACCGCGCCGTCCGGCCGCACCCGCGACAGGGTTCCCCGCCGGATCTCCACCAGGATGACGCTGCCGTCCTGCATCACCACCGGACCTTCGGGGAATTGCAGTCCCTCCGCGACGAGGGTCATCGGCGTTTGCATGGCATCCTCCCTGATACGTCCCCGGGCACGCTACGCCCCAGTCCACGACGCTGGATTGCTTGGGCGCCGGGCAAAGATGTCGCTGGCGCCATGCGCGAAGCTCGGTACGGCGATGACCAAGATTCCCGTCGCCAACAATACCAGTCCGCCTCGACAGTGACACGCACCCAATCAGCCAGTTCCACGCTGTTTCGCAGGCATGGACGATGGCGTCGTAGCTTTGCCAGGCAGTTGCGCAGAGCTTGTTCTGGCGCAGGTCGTCTCACACGGGTCTCATCCGGACAGTGGGGAGGCAGAGAGCAATATGCAGAGTCATGCTGGTTGTCGTGCACCATCCGCGGACGCGATCCGACCGGCGCCGAGGCCTGGAGCTGTCGAGCCCGCAGCAACGATTCAGGTTCATCTCAAGGTCCTCGACGACGCGGTTGTCGTCCGCGGGTCTTGCGTGTCGGCATGTCGGTTGACGCTGTAGTCCTGCCGGCTCACCGCTTGAATTCCCTGCCGTGTAGCGCGATGACTGCCGTGCCGCCCGGCGGGAAGTGCTCCCGTATCGCTCGTCTTGCATGGAGGACATGATGGACCAGGCACTGCAGACGATGGTCGAAGGAGCGCGTCAGGCACTCGACAGCCGGGGTGCTACAATCGGCGAAACCGGAGCTGACCGGCGCTTCGAACTGTTTCACGGCGCCAACTCGATCTGCTCGCAGAAGGTGCGCACCGTACTTGCCCATCACGGCCTTCCCTGGCTGGGCCACACCGTGAACATGTTCCTCGGTCAGACCTACCTGCCGGGTTACGTGCGGCTGCGCATGCTCGGATGCGAGGCGGTCGGCGGCGCACTCGTCTCGCACCACACCGGCAGCACCTCGATGAGCGCCGGCGGCTGCGACGGCGCGGTGGTGCCAACCTTGGTCGATTGGCAGACCAGCGAGGTGGTCGTCGACTCCAAGCGCATCTGCCTGCACCTCGACGGCTGCGTCGCCGACGCCGACCGCCTGCGTCCGGCGTCATTGGCAGAGGCGATCGACCACGAGCTCGCGGTCGTCGATAACATGCCGAACTACCAGCTCCTGATGGGGCGCAAGGCCAACCCTTCAGAGAGCGAGACGACACGTACCGGCGTCGGCGGCCTGTTCTCCCAGCGCAAGGTCGCCTGGTGCGAAAGCTACCTCGAAGAGAACGCCGGCGATGCGACGCTGGTCGCCGCCTACACCGCCAAACGCGCGAAGGAGCTGTCTGCGGCGCAGGCATTGTTCTCGCCCGACGCGATGCGCGCTGCCTACAATTGGGCGGAAAGCGCTCTGAGATCATTCGAGGACCGGCTCGAGGCCCGCCCCGGCCCCTGGCTGTTCGGCGACGCGGTCACGCTCGGCGACCTGTTCTGGGGGATCGAGCTGCTCCGGATGAAGAACATGGGGGTGGCCACGTTTTGGGAGGCTGGACGGCTCCCGAACGTCGAGCGTTTCTCGGCGCAGACCGAGGCCCTCACCTCGATTAGGTGCGCGATCGTCGATTGGCCGGGCGCGATGTTCTGATCCCAGCCGCCGCTCATGGCGTAGAGCGCCACCGCTCGAGCTGACCCGCGCTTCGAAAAGCGTCCCGCGTCGGCCAACCAAGCCGCTGCTTAGTGTTTCATGATGGCGGCATTGTTGTCCGCCGGCTGCGCCTCCAACCATGCGGTCTCAAAGCGGCAGGACGTGTAGAGCACCGGCAGACCCATCCGCTTGAAGCATCCGCCGGTGCGGGTGGCTGTAGACCACGCGGGCGAGCCTCACGCATAGCCGCCGCGGGCGATCCCTTCGAGATAGGTCCGCATGCCGAGCCCCGAGGCGATCGCGAGCTCGCTTTTTGTCACCCGCAGGGCGTTACTCGGCAAACCCGGTTCGACGATACCATTGCTGTCGATGACTGATCCCAGGAAGCCTCCATCTGCCAAAGCCGACATTGTCTCACCACACGCGCCGGTTCCAAGGCAGACAATGGGCAATGTGCCCCATCAAGGCACGCTGCGAAGCGGCCGGTTCAGCCGTGCGTGCCGAGCCCCGGGAACAGCACGTCCAGCATCAGCAGCACCAGCACCACGCAGATCAGGATGGCGAAGATTCCGCCGAATATACGGATGGCGGCGACGATCAGCAGCAACGCAAGCCAGCAGCACCAGCGTCTGGCCTTCGTGGCCGATCCCGATCTGGATCAGCACATGACGCAGCGCGCCCTCGATGGCGGCGATGCCGGCCACGATCAGGTCGAACAAGGTCAGGATCAGGCCGGTGACGACGTCGGTTGCATGCTGCATCGCGCTCTGCCTTCAGGTCGGCGCGTCCAGCCGGTCGAGGCGGCGGAGCGTTGGGAACAGCCGCATCCATAGCAGGGCGACCAGCATCGTGCCTATGCCGCCCACTACGACGGCCGGGACGGCGCCGATCAGGGCGGCCAGGCTGCCACTCTCGAACTCGCCGAGCTGGTTCGAGCTGCCGATGAACAGCATGTTCACCGCCGAGACCCGGCCGCGCATCGCATCGGGGGTCTGGAGCTGCACCAGGCTGGAGCGCACCACCACGCTGACGATATCGGCGCCGCCGAGCACCAGCAGGCAGGCGACCGACAGCGGCAGCGAGCGTGACAGGCCGAAGCCGATGGTGGCGAGACCAAACAGCCCGACGGCGGCGAACATCCTCGCACCGGCATGTGCCCTGATCGGACGCCGTGCCAGCAGCAGCGAGACGCCGAGTGCCCCGACCGCGGGGGCTGCGCGCAGCAGGCCGAGCCCGAACGGTCCGGCGTGCAGGATGTCGCGTGCATAGACCGGCATCAGGGCCGTTGCACCCCCCAGCAGCACGGCGAACAGGTCGAGTGATATGGCGCCCAGGATCGCAGGGCGGTCGCGGATGAAGGCGAGCCCCGCGAACACGGCGCGAAGGCTAGGCGGCTCGCGATGGGGTGCCGCGGCCGGCGGCGGCAACACGGCCGCGCAGGAGGCGGCGAGCACAAATAGTCCGGCGGCGAAGCCGTATGGCACCGGCGCTCCGACCCCGTAGAGCAGGCCGCCCAGGGAGGGGCCGATGATCGTCACCGTCTGGAACACCGAGGCATACAGGGCGGCGGCGCGCGGGAAAACCTCCGCCGGCACCAGCGAGGGCAGCAGCGCCTGCATCGCCGGCAGCTCGAAGGCGCGCACGGCACCCAGCAGGGCCACCAGCGCGTAGATCAGCGCCGGCGTCAGCGCGTGCAAGATGGAGCAGGCCGCGAGCGACAGCGCTACTGCTGTCTCCACGATCTGGCACAAGGCAGCAATGAGCCTGCGGTCGAAGCGATCCGCGGCGTGCCCCGCCACGAAGATCAGCAGCAGCATCGGCAGGAACTGCGCCAGCCCGACCAGCCCGAGCGAGAAGGCGCGGTGAGTCAACGCATAGACCTGCCATCCCACCGCGACGGCCAGGATCTGGGCGCCGAACGACGAGGCGCTTCGGCTGAGCAGCAGCGGCAGCAAGCCGGGATAAGCGAGCAGAGAGGTTCGTACGGGTTTGCCGTTATGCATTGTCAGTGCGTAGCAGGGCTGCGACAGACGGCGCCCAGGCGCTGCCGCCCGAATTGTGGGCGAACGCTCGGCGGATTCCGGGCTGGCGCTGTGCTGAATACGCGTCTCCTCCGATGGCCGTTCCCTCCACGCCCTTCAACAGGAAGGCCCGACGTCCATCGGCAAAAGCAACAAGATCCATGCGACGAGCATCGATCAGAAGACCGGAAGCTGTCGTGCTGGACAAGCTGACCGTGAGCTTGCCGGTCTCGTCAAGCACCCGTCCGATCGGGGTGGCGATCCGCTAAGTCGCAGCGGCCGTTTCGGCAGGCTGGCGCTTCGGCCGCGCCGCATTGGCCAGCAGGATGCCGAGCACGCCGATGACGATGATACTGGCCATCGGCACCAGGCTGGTGATCGACAGCAGGCCCATCGCGGTGCCGCTGATCGAGCCGAGACCAAATTGCAACGTCCCGAGCAGGGCGGACGCGCTGCCGGCATGGCGCGCGTGGCTGGCCAGGGCGAACACCGTGGCGTTGGGGCCGATGAAGCCCATTGAGGCCATCAGCAGGATGATCGGAATGCAGACGTAGAGTGCCGGGCGCCCCTGGCCGGCAACCCCGGTCAGCACCAGCAGCAGGAACAGGCTGGCGGCACACGCCAGCAGCGTAATGCCAAAGCGCAGCAGCCGCTCGACGCCAACCCGGTGCACAAGGGCAGCGTTGATCTGCGTGCATAGGATGTAGAAGAAGGCGTTGACCCCGAACAGGATGCCGAACTGGGTCGGCGAGAAATGCAGGACCCGCTCGAAGGCGATCGGCGAGCCGGACAGATAGGCGAAGATCACGAAGGTCGAGAAGCCGACGACACAGGTATTGGACAGGAAGGAGCGTTCGCTGAGGATGGTGACGTAGCGCTGGAGCACCTCGACGGGGGGCAACCGCACCCGCCGTTCGCGTGGCAGCGTATCGGGGAGCGTCCAGGCCACGGCGGCGAGGGCGAGGACTCCGTAGATTGTCGCCACCCAGAAGATCCAGCGCCAGGAGGCGACGCTGAGCACGAGGCCGCCCAGGGTCGGCGCCAGGATCGGCACCACGCCCAGCACCAGCATCAATTGCGACATGATCCGGGCACCCTGCGGACCTGTGGCGACATCACGGACGATCGCGCGCGGGATCACCATGCCCGAGGAACCGCCGAGGGCGGCCAGGAAGCGCCAGGCGCAAAAGCCCCAGAAGCCATGGCTGAGCGCGCAGCCGATCGAGCCCAGCGTGTAGATGCTCATCCCGATGAGCAGCGGCGTGCGGCGGCCCGAGCGGTCGGAGAGCGGCCCCTGGGTGAACTGGCCAAGGGCGAGCCCGGCGAACCAGGCTGCAAGCGTGATCTGTGCCGACCCAGGGCCGCCGCCGAGGGTCGCGTCGATCGCCCGGAAGGCGGGCAGATACATGTCCGTCGAGAGCGGTCCGACCGCGCTCAACGAGCCCAACAGCAGGATCAGCCAGAGCGGCATCCGGCCAGGCACCAAGCCGCCGCCGGCGCGCCGGGCACTGCCGGGGGACACGGCGCCTTTCTCGATTTCGGGGGAGACGGCGCCTGTCTCACTTTCGGCGGAGACGGCGCTGGACGACATGGGCTTCAGCCCGCGGTGCCGCCCACGGTCAGGCCGGTCATCTTCAGGGTCGGCTGGCCGACTCCGACCGGCACGCCCTGGCCGTTCTTGCCGCAGGTGCCGATGCCGGGATCCAGCGCCAGGTCGCGTCCGATCATGCTGACCTTGGTCATTGCGTCCGGTCCGTTGCCGATCAGGGTGGCGCCGCGCACGGGTGCGGTGACGCGGCCATCCTCAATGAGGTAGGCCTCGCTGGCGGCGAAGACGAACTTGCCCGAGGTGATGTCGACCTGGCCGCCGCCGAAATTGACCGCATAGAGGCCGTTCTTCACCGACCGGATCATCTCCTCGGGACTGTGGGTGCCGGCCAGCATGATGGTGTTGGTCATCCGTGGCATCGGCGCGTGCGCGTAGGACTGACGGCGGCCATTGCCGGTCGGCGCCACCCCCATCAGCCGCGCGTTCATGCGGTCCTGGATGAAGCCGGTCAGGATACCGTCCTCGATCATCACCGTGCGGCTGGTGGGCGTGCCTTCGTCGTCGACGGTGAGGCTGCCGCGACGGCCTTCGAGGGTGCCGTCATCGACCACGGTGACACCGGGGGAGGCGACGCGCTTGCCGACCAGACCGGCGAAGGCGGAACTCCCCTTGCGGTTGAAGTCGCCTTCCAAACCGTGCCCAACCGCTTCGTGCAGCAGGATGCCGGGCCAGCCATTGCCCAGCACGACCTCCATCTCGCCGGCGGGCGCCGGTCGGCTGTCGAGGTTGACCAGCGCCTGGCGGTGCGCCTCGTCGACGGCATGCTTCCAGGACGCCTCGCTTAGTACGCGGGAATATTCGAAGCGGCCGCCGGTACCATAATTGCCGCTCTCCCGCCGGCCATCCGTCTCGACGACGACGCTGACGTTCAGCCGCACCAGCGGCCGCAGGTCGGCGACCCGATGGCCATCAGCACGCAGGATCTGCACCGCCTGCCACTCTGCGGCGAGCGAGGCCATCACCTGCACCACGCGGCTGTCCTTGGCGCGGGCATAGGCGTCGATTTCTGAGAGGATCGCGGCCCGGTCGCCAAAGGCGGCCTCCTTCAGCGGATTGGCGTCCGAGTAGAGCCGCGCGTTGGTCGCGCGCGGACGGTCCGCGAGGGTGCCGCTGCGTCCGGCGCGGACCATGCCGACGGTCGCCGCCGCGCGTCGTAGGGCGTCCTCGCTGATGTCGTCGGAATGGGCGTAGGCGGACTCGTCGCCGAGCACCGCGCGCAGGCCGAAGCCGCTCGAGGTGTCGAAGCTGGCCGAGCGGATCACCCGGTCATCGAGCGAGATCACCTCGCTTTCGCGATATTCGAGGAACAGTTCGCCGTCGTCGGTGGCCTCCAGTGCGGTGCCAAGCAGGCGTTCGGCGCCGCCGCGGTCGAGCCGGGCACCGGCGCGTTCGAAGAACAGCTCGTCGGTGACACCCAAGGCAGGGAGACTCGGGGCTGTGGGATTGGTCATGCAAGCGTGCTCCTGAAGGGCGTAATGGCGACTTTGGCTTACGCCGCGTCGGGTCCAGTGGCGCCGCGCAGCCGGTGCAGCACCAGCAGTGCGGTGCCGAGCAGGATCGCGGCAAAGGTCTGATGCAAGGTCCCCGCCCACACCGGCACCACCAGTAGCAAGGTGGTCACGCCAAGCAGGTATTGCAGCAGCACCCCCCAGCCGAGCAGCATCAGCGCATCGTGCGCGGACTTGCCCAGGCGGCTGCGCAGGCCGACCAGTACGGTGGAGAGAACGGCGGTCGCGGTCAGCGATGCCAGCGCCCGATGGTCGAACTGCACGGCCCCCAGGTTCTGCGTCAGGTTGCGCCAGAACGGCGCCAGCCGGTCGTAATGCGGCGGCAGCAGGCCTGCGCCCATCTCCGGGAACTGGTTGTAGACGAAGCCGGCGTGGGTGCCGGCGGTAAAGCCGCCGGCGACGACAGTCAGCCCGATCATCGCGCAGGAGAGGCCGGTCAGCCGGCGTGTCCAGAGCGCGCCGCGGCTTGGGGCGATCGCGACCGGGCGCGGCGCGCGCACCTCAAACGCCGTCCACAGGATCGCAGCAAAGAGCGCGAACGCAAAGCCCAGATGCAGCACCAGCCGCACCGGCGCCACCGCGACGCTGTGCGGATCGAAGCCGGACGCCACCATGAACCAGCCGATCCCGCCTTGCAGGGCGCCGAGCACGAGGAAGAACGCCAGCCGCGCGACCAACCGCCCGCCGATCACCCCGCGCGCCGCGAACGCCAACAGTGGCACCAGCAGCACCAGGCCGATCAGTCGCCCCCAGAACCGATGGATCCACTCCAGCCAGAAGATCTGCTGAAAGCCCGCCAGATCCATGCCGGGGTTGAGCAGGTCGTATTGCGGGATACGACGATACAGCGCGAATTCGTGCTCCCATTGCGCATGGTTCAGCGGCGGCAGGATGCCGGACAGCGGCTGCCACGCCATGATCGACAGCCCCGAGCCGGTCAGCCGGGTGGCGCCGCCGAGCGCGATCATGCCGAGCAGCATGGCACAGATCGTCAGCAGCCAGGCCGAGATCAGCCTTGGATTGCGTGCGGTAAGCGGCGTCTGCGGACGCGTCCGCAGTGTGGCAAGCAGAGCGGGATTTGAGCCGGACAGTGCGTCGGAAGCCATGTCACTGTTTGTAGCAGGCAGCCGTGCCGCTTCGCCAGCCGCCGTTCTTGCCTATCGCTGATAACCGGTGCTACCGCGCGATATGCGACAAAACGCGAGCCTGCTGACGGCGCCGCCGGCCAGCCCGGTGAAATTGCTCACAACCCTGTTGCGTCCGGCCTTGCTGCTTTGCGGTCTGCTGTCGGCGGCCCTGCTGCTGCGCGCACTCCCCGACCTGCGACACCTGTTGCTCAGCGGCTTGTTGTCGCGCGACGGCTGGCGCGGCTGGGCGGTGTTCCTGTGTGTGGGCACGGCGATCGGCGCGGTCGGACTGCCGCGGCAGGCGGTCGGTTTCGCCGGCGGCTTCGCCTACGGTCCGCTCGGCGGCATCCTGATCGCCAGCGCCGCCAATCTTGCGGCCGCCCTCGTGGATCTGCTGTGGGCCCGGCTTGTCGCCGGCGACTGGGCGCGGCGCCGCCTGGCGCAGGGCCGTATGGGTCGGCTGGACGGCTTCATGAACGCCAATCCGTTCACCGCAATCCTTACCTTGCGGCTGCTGCCGGTGGGAAGCAGCCTCATGGTCTCGTTGCTCGCCGGCTTGCTGGGTGTGCGGCTGGCGCCGTTCCTCACCGCGACATTAATCGGCAGCCTGCCGCAGACGGTGGTGTTCGTGTTGATCGGCTCAGGGGCCAGGATCGGCTACGGTTTGCAGATTGGACTCGGCATCGGCCTGTTCGCGGCGTCAGGACTCGGTGGCGTGCTTTTGTTTCACCGTTCCAGGGTCGCAATGGCGGCGTCAAGTGATAAAATTTAGAAATTAGTCAAGACAACACTGCGCAAGCTCCCCAATTTGTTATATGGTGCTCGCGTGCCATCCCTTGGACGGTACCGCAGAGTCCACCCGAGCGTCTTGGAGGCCGTTGCGTGCGCCGTTCCCTGGTCCGCGACGTCGGTTTGCTGGTCCCGATCGCCGTTCTGCTGCTGCTGAGCTGCCTCGCGATCGTGCAATGGAACCGCACCGGCGTGATCCAGCAGGTGCGCGACGCAACCCTCGTCTCCGGCGGCGAAGCCAGCCTGTTGCAGTCTCTCGCCGCCGCCTTGCGCGACGTCGAGACCACCCAGCACGCCTACCTGCTCAGCGGCGCCAGCGCAGACCTGACCGCATTCCAGGGTGCGGCCCGCACGCTCGAATCGCTGTCCGAGCGGCTGCGTGATCGGGCCACATCCGATGCCGCCGCCGGGCCCGCGGTCAAGGCGCTGGTCAGCAAGGTCGACCAGCGCCAGCAAGCTCTCGGCCGCGCCGTGGTGCTCCGCCATGATGGTCTGCTCACCGGTGCCGAGGCGCTGCGCGGCACCACCGACGACCAGCACGTTCTCGATCGTGTCACCCACGCCACCCAGGCCCTGGAGGGCAGCCAGCAATCCGACCTGCGCAGGATCGGCGGCGGCATCCGCGTCCTGCGCTGGAGTGCCGCCGCGGTTGCCGGCCTCGGCGTGCTCGGCATGTTGGCGGCACTGCGCCAAGTCCGCCGTTCGTGGCGGCGGCTGAGCCAGGCGGAGACCG
Source organism: Lichenicoccus sp. (assembly GCF_965276875.1). GTDB lineage: Bacteria > Pseudomonadota > Alphaproteobacteria > Acetobacterales > Acetobacteraceae > Lichenicoccus. The sequence continues at coordinate 2,650,491 of NZ_OZ255701.1, forward strand.
AGCAACGCCTGCTGGCACAGCAACTGCGCGGCAGCCTGGACAGCCTGAGCCAGGGTGTCGCGGTGTTCTCGGCTGACGGCCACCTGCTGAACTGGAACCTGAGGCTGCGGCAGATGCTCGAGCTGCCGGCCTCGGTGCTATGCCACGGGCTGCCCTACGAGGCGCTCGAACGTCAACTGGCTGGTGCCGGCGAGGCGTTCCTCGAGCCCCCCGCTTTGTCGGGCGGCGACGGTGCCCCGATCGTCTATGAGCGGGTCTCGGGCGAGAGACAGGTCGAAATCCGGCGCACCACGATGCCGCAGGGCGGCTTCGTGCTGACCTTGACCGACATGACCGAGCGCGCTCGCGCCGAGCAGATGCTGTGCGAGGCGCAGAAGATGCAGGCGCTCGGCCAACTGACCGGCGGCATTGCCCATGATTTCAACAATATGTTGGCCGTGATCGTGGGCAGCCTCGATGTCTCGGCGGAAGAGCTGGCGGTCGCCGACGCGACTGGCCAGGTGGCGCTGTTGACCGCGCGCATGGGGCGGGCCGCCCGGGCCGCCGAGAATGGCGCCGCGCTGACGCGTCAGTTGCTCAACTTCGCGCGGCGGCAGCCGCTGGCGCCGGCGGCGGTGGACCTGGCCCAGGTGCTGCCCAACCTGATGCCGCTGCTTGCGCATACGCTCGGCGATACCATCGCGCTGTCGTTCACGGCGGAGGCCGGATTGTGGCCAGCCATCGTCGATACCGCGCAGCTCGAGAGCGCGGTGCTCAACCTGGCCCTGAACGCCCGCGATGCCATGCCGGAGGGCGGCCGCTTGGCCGTCGAGGCCGCAAACGTCGCCTTCGAGGGTCACGCCGCCGCCCCGCATTGCGACCTCGCCCCCGGCGCCTATGTGCGAGTCACGGTGGCCGACTCCGGCGAGGGCATGAGCCGCGAGGTGATCGCGCGCGCCTTCGAGCCGTTCTTCACCACCAAGCCGGAGGGGCGCGGCACCGGTCTGGGCCTGGCCATGGTCTTCGCCTTCGCCCGCCAGTGTGGCGGTCTCGCAATGATCCAGTCCGAGACCGGCCGCGGTGCCAAGGTCCAGTTGTTCCTGCCTCGCGCCAATGCTGCGCCTGCGTCCGGTGCTGCGCCTGCATCCGAACCAGCCCCTGCCGCAGCACTGCCCGAGGTGCGGCACGAGGCGCGGATCATGGTCGTTGAGGACGACGCGGCGGTGCGCAGGATCGCGGCCGAGATCATGCGCGAGCTCGGCTACGGGGTCAGCGAGGCGGCCGACGCCGAGGACGCCATGCGCCAGCTTGGCCGGCAGGCGGCACCGCTCGACCTGCTGCTGACCGACCTCGCTCTGCCCGGAGTCATGGATGGCCGCGCACTCGCGGCGCAGGTAAGGCAGACATCCCCCGCAACCCGCGTGCTCTACATGTCCGGTAGCGTGGACGACGGGACCGGGGCCGCCGAGCCGACGACCCGCTGGCTGGCCAAGCCGTTCCGGCGCACCCAGCTCGCCGCCGCCGTGGCCGAACTGGTCTCGCAAAGCGCCGGGCGGGCTGCCTGAGCCGCCTTCTGGGCCTTGCCGGGCCTCCGGGGAGCTAGTAGACGCGCCGCTTGCGCACCGCAGCCGGATCGCCGACCGCAATGGACCTCAAGCAGCATATCCGCAGCATTTCCGACTTCCCCAAGCCGGGCATCCTGTTCCGCGACATCTCCACCCTGCTGCGCGATGCCGATGCCTGGCAGGTCACCATGGGCCGTCTGTCGCGGGCGGTGGCCCCGGCGCGACCCGATCTGCTTGCCGGCGTCGAGAGCCGCGGCTTCCTGCTCGCAGCACCACTCGCCAGCAAGCTCGGCTGCGGCTTCCTGATGCTGCGCAAGCCGGGCAAGCTGCCAGGGCGCACGGTCTCGGTCGACTATGCCCTCGAGTACGGCAGCGACAGCCTGCATATCCAGACTGACGCCATCACGCCGGGCCAGCGTGTCGTCGTCGTCGACGACCTGCTCGCCACCGGCGGCACCATGGCCGCCGCGATCACGCTTCTGCAAAAGGTCGGCGCCGAGGTCACGGCAGCCGCGGTGATCATCGAGCTCGGCTTCCTCAACGGACGCGCCAGGATCGGCGTGCCGGTCAGCGCCCTGGTCCGCTACGACGAATAGACGGTCGTCGTCTCGCTTTGGTGAACAATCTGAAATCCTGGACGGCTTAACCCGCCGGTAAGGCTCGTGGCGTTCAATGACGGCAGTCCGCACAGGCCGGGACCCCGTCACGATGCTACCAGGCAACACAACGATCTTTGTCGGCGGCGCCAGCCAGATGGAGCAATTGCTGGCTCCCGCCATCTCGGACCCGATGATCGCCACAGGGAATATCGGTCTCTACGGCCATCTCACCGGCGTCTTCGACATGGTCGTGAACGCCGACATGCAGGCGCTCACCGCCCTGTGGGCAGGAACCGCGCCGGGGGTCGAGGAGAACGGCGTCGACACCGTCGTCGCCAAACAGACCATCACGATCAAAAATACAACGGATGCCGCCATCGACGTGCCGGTCGGCGCCATTGTCTCGACCGCGTCCGGCATCGGCTTCACGGTCATGATGGACCGCAGGCCGAATGCCCATTGGGCGACCGGCGGTCCGCTCGGCGACGGCTCCTGGGGGCACTATGTCGTAGCACCCGGCGCCTCGATCCAAGTCACGGTAGAGGCGAACCAGGACGGCCCTTCCGGCAACGTGATTGCAGGCGCGATCACCACCATCGCCGCCGTGCCCGGGGCTATAATCACCGCGTCCACAGCGAAAGCCGTGGCGTTGCAGGCGGGCTCCGGCACCGTCACCTTGCGCAACACGACCGGCAGCGCCGTGGTGATCGCGTCGAGCGACATCGTCCAAGGCACCGCCGGCGTCGGCCAGGCGGGACAATATCAGGTCGGCCGCGACCCCGCCGTCCCCGGCTACCAGCCGCTGAACGCCGACGGCAGCATCTGGCAATACGTGGTCCAACCGGGTGCCGCTATTACGGTGCCGATTTATTCGATCGCACCCGCCTATTCCGCCAGCACGCCCAATGGAGTCATCCGGGCGATCCTGGCCGAGGACGCGCCGGCGGGATCGATCACTGGCGGGGTCACCCTGCCCGCCGGCCTGCTGGTCACGGCTCCAAGCGCCATTACCCCGGCCGGCCCCAGTGCACCCGCGCAAGCCGGCAATTTTGGCCCGCTCGGTCCCGGCACCGCCGGCCTGACCGACACCGTGCAGCAGGTGCTGACTACCGACCAGGGTTTTGCGCCATCGGAGACCAACGTCAACGTCGACTACACGCAGCTCTGGACGCCGCTCGATCTCGCCAACTGGCAGGCCGAAGTCGACGCGCTGCGCGGCCACGGGATCATGAACGTGGCACCGGTCTGGTCGGACAACGAGCTGAGCGACGTTGCGACTTCGGATGCATTCGCCAATATTCGGGCCGCGGCACTCTATGGCGGTGGGATTGCCCTCGATACGCCGCCGGAATTCGTCTTCAACCTCGCCGCCGGCGATCCCGCCTACATCCCCGCCCTCGAAGCCCTCATCAAGTGGTGCACCGCCAATGGGCTGCGCTCGTCGATGATCCTCTCGCCTGACGGCGGCGCCGGAGTCGATCCGAACCTGCTGGCCAACACCCAAAAGCTGGTCGCGATGCTGCAGGCAGCCGGCGCCATGCCAAGCCAGTTCATCGTCGAGAACTACAGCCAGACCGCCGCCACGGTCGGCGACTATTTCTCGACCACGTCGGCGAACGCCCTCAATGCCGTGGCAAAATGGCTAGCCACGGTGCCGATGGTGTCGACCGCCTCGGAATCAGGCCTTGAAGTGGCCGGCCACGCGGCCGCCGACGACATCATGACCGGCGTGCAGCCGGCCGAGACGGTGACGGGCGCCACCGCCCTGCGGCCCTACTGGGAGACCCAGATCTTCACGCAGTCGACCGCAACCACGCTGACCGCGACGATCACGATCGCAGCCGCCGGTCTCGGCGAATTGCAGGCCTCGGCCGGCGGGACCATCTCCGACGGCGGCCGGACGGTGACGATTTCCGGTGCCGCGAGCGCGGTGCAGAGTGCCTTGCGCGGCATCAGCTTCGTGCCGACAGCCGGCGCGATCGGGCCCGAGATCCTCACCTTCAGCATCGCCGATGCGCGCGGCACGATCCAGGGCACCACGCTGCTGGCGGTGGACGACGCGGCGCCTCCCGCCTTGGCTCCGCCCACGCAGTTGATCCAGCTCGGTGCCACTGAATCGGTCGTCGTGGCTCGGAACGGCGACACCGTCTCCTGCGGCGTCGGCAACGCCACCATCAGTGCGCTGAATGGCGCAACATTGGTGCATGCCGGAGCCGGCTCGCTGCTGTTCCTCGGCGGCAGCGTCCCCAGCACCGTCATCGGCGGCAGCGGTTCCGCCACGATCATCGGCGGTGCCGGCGGCGGCGTCTTCGCCGGCGGTGCCGCGGGCCACAACGTGCTGGCGGCCGGGGGCGGCGGCACCACCCTGACCGGCGGTGGCGGCGGGGATGCGTTGTTCGGGGCCGCGGGGGGCACCGACGTGCTGGTCGCCGGCCTCGGCCGCGAAAGCCTGATCGGCGGCAGCGCCAATGCCACCAGCATCGTCGGCGGCCTGACCGCGGGGGCGGTGATCTTCACCGGCGGCGCCACCACGGTGACCGGCGGTGCCGCCGGCGGCGATACCGTGGTGGGGGGTGCCGGTCCCCTGACCATGACCCTGCACAGCGACGCGGTGTTCGCCGGCAGCGGGGCCGCGAAGCTCACCTGCGGCAGCGCGGGTGCGGATTCCATCATCGGCGGCAGCGGCAGCCTCGCGGTGACCGGCAAGGGTGCGAACATTATCCTGGTCGGCGGCGTCGGCGCATCCAGCATCGCCGCCGGCAACGGCGCCTGCGAGGTCTTCGCGGGACCAGGTGCTATGACCCTGCAACTCGGCGCCGGGCCCGCAACAGTGATTGGCGGTAGCGGCAGCACCCGCATCACTGAGGGTAGCGGCGCCGTGCTCTACGACATCGTCAAGGGCGCCGCCGGCGGCACCGAAAGCATCGACGGCTTTCGGCCGGGCATCGACCGGCTCGCGCTGTTCGGCTACGACAACGGTGTCCCGAGCTTGACGACTGCCGGCGGCAACAACACGCTCAGCCTGGACGACGGAACCCGGATCACGCTGCTTGGCGTCACCGACCCGAGCCACAGCCTGGCAGCCAGCCTCATGGTTTGAAATCAGCTCTCATCGGCTGCCCCGAGTTCGTTCAAGGCCGCGATGACATCGGCGCCAAGCGTACGGGTGTTTTTCGCGTTGCCATTGCCGTTGAGCAGAGTGAGTCCGAGTTCGACGCACAGCGCGCGAAGGACGGGCTTGGCGACAAGCTCAGGGACGCCGTTGGTCAGCACCTCGATCGTGCCGTTCTCATATTGCCTGATGGTCCGGTCGCCGCGCCGCGCCTGTGCGAATATGGTCATCTCAGACACTGGTCGTCGAGGGCTCGCCGGCTTTCGGGGTGGAATGAAGTGGTAGTCCCCCTTCGTCTCACGACATTGACTGATGATGTCGGTTGCCGATCCGTTGAACACTTCCTCAATCGAGGCTTCGCCTTCATCGACGTTGATGCGCAGGATCATCACGCGCTCAACCGCGGCGAAAGTACTCCTGCGAAACGTCACATGCGTCGATGACGTTATCGTTTTGACCGAGATGAACCTGCGACAACGGCATGGCGACACCTGTTTGAGTGGCGCCCCTTCTGCTTCACCCGTGCTTATTCACGGGCCATTAAGCGACGCGTGGCAGTATTGGCCCTGTTCCCGCCGAACTGTCGATGCGGGAGGGATCGGAGCGCGGCTGTTGGGCAATCTTGTTCTTGAGTTGAAGCCGGGCGAGATGATGGTCATCAACGGGGCCCCAATCCGGTTCCGTAACAAGAGCACCATTGAGCTCGCGGCACGGGCACGCTTTTTGTTCGGCAAGCAGTTGATGGCGCGGCACGAGGCGGACAGCCCGGCGCGGCGGATCTATTACGCCGTTCAGGAGGTCTATATCGGCGCCGACGAGGCGCGGCCGGCGGCGCTGGTGCGACTGGGCGACCTCATTGCGATGTTCCGTGATGCTACGACGTCGGCCGCCGCGCGGATCATCCTCGACCTGCTGCACGCCAGTGCCCGCGCCGACGATTGCTACACGGCGCTGAAGCTCGCACGCCGGATCATGCGGCACGAGGATGCGGTGCTGCGTCCCAAAGTGGTATGAGCCGGGTCAGCCCAGCAGTCCGCTGGCGGAGGGATCGCTCACGCCGTTGAGCGTCACCACCGCGCCGTCGGCGAAATGCAGCACGGTGTCGCCGCCGCCCACCGCCGCCGCGGTGAGCGGACTGCCGCCGACATGATCGAGGCCGACGCGGAAGCCGCTGATCCACATCGCGCTGCCAGGCTGCACGACGTCGAGGTCGGCACCGCCGCTGCCGCCGAACACGGTCGAGACGCCGTTACCGGCGAAGATCGTGGCGGAGCCCGCGCCGGTGACCAGCAGGCCGGGGCCGGCACCGAACTGGGCCTGGTCGTGGCCGCTGCCGAGAAAAAAGCGATCGGTGCCGCCGCCGGCGCCGACGAGGGTCTCGTTGCCCGCACCGGCCACCAGATAGTCGTAGCCGATCGGGGCCGCGCGCAGCACGTCGTTGTTGCCGCCGCCGACCAGCACGGTGCCGACCCACTGGGCGGTCAGCAGGTTGTTCCCCGTGCTGCCGCCGCTATAGAAGCCGCCGCCGGTCCCGCCGGTGATGGTGGCGCTGCCGGTGCCGCCGATTACGCTGGCCGCTTCCTGCTGGCCGGCATAGGTGAAGGCGCCACTGCCGCCGAAGAGGATGTCGGCAGAGCCGGCGGCGCCCCCACCGATGCTGCTAGACCCGCTACCCAGGATGAAGGTGGCGCGCGCGTTATCCGCGGCGGCGAGCGGGCCGCTCCCCGCGAACACCGTGACGGTGCCGTCATCGATCCGCGCCGATCCGTTCGCCAGCACGATCAGCCCGACATTGCCGGTATAGTCGAGCGCGCCGCTGCCGCCGAACACTGTCGACGGCATGCCCGACAAGCTCCCCGACAGCGTCTCCTGATTGGCCCCGATGTCGATCAGTTCGGCGCGCGGCGCGCCATAGAGCGCCTGCGCGCCGGCGATATCGGGAGCGGCGAGCTGACGGTTCTGCGCGTCGAGATAGGGGTACATGATCGCATAAGCGTCGGTCACGTCATGCGCGAGACCGATCGCGTGGCCGATCTCGTGCAGCGCCACCTGGAAGAGCGTGGCGTCGTAAGTGGTGTAGGTCGGCGTGCCGGGGCTGTCCGACAGCGGGGTGCCCGTGGGGTCGAGCAGGCGTATCCGGACATCGGGCAGGATCTGGTTGACCGGGGTCCGATAGCGGAGGGTGGTCACGCCCAACTCGGCCGTGTCGGTGGACGCGGCGAGTGTGCCCCAGCCGAGCCTGATATCAACGCCGACGCTGTCCTGCGGCGCATGGACGAATTGCAGGTCGGCGACCCGCGACCAGGCCTCGAACGCGGCAGCCACCACGGCCTGGGCCTCGGGTTGGGCGATGACATTGCTGAACGCGGTCGTGATGTCGCCCGGTAGGGTCGAGCTCGCGAAATCCCAGGTAATTGTCGTCGTTGCCCATCGCGGGCCTTCGAGTGCGTACGCCATGGTAGACTTGTCCCGTGCAACGAGACACAGTCTAACATAGTTTTGCTTCCGGACCAACATGGACCTACCGCGCCGCCTGCCTTTGTTCCTTGATCTCGACGGTCGGCGCGCCTTGCTGCTTGGAGAGGGCGAGGCGGCCGAGCGTCGTGCCGACAGCCTGCGCGATTGCGGCGCCGTCGTGGTGCGCGCGCTGGCGTTCAATGAGGCCAGGCTCGATGGCTGCGCGATTGCCGTGGGCGCGGCGGAGGGTGCGGCAAGGGCCCCGGGTCATCCGATGCAGGTGGCCCTCGCCGCGATGGCGGCGGCGGCGCGCGCGCGCGGCATTCCGTGCAACGTCGTCGACCAGCCCGAGCTCGGCAGCTTCATCACCCCGGCCGTGGTGCTGCGGCCGCCGCTGGCGATCGCGATCTCGTCGGGCGGTGCCAGCCCGGTACTGGCGCGGCTGCTGCGCGCCCGGATTGAGGCCGCGGTGGCGCCCGGCTTCGGCAAGCTTGCAGCTTTCGCAGGTCGGATGCAGGCACAAACGCGCGCGGCAATCCCCGACGTGCTGCGGCGGCGGCGAATGCTCGAGGCGGCCCTCTCCGGCGCCGTCGCCGAGCTGATGCTGGCGGGGCGCGAGGCGGAGGCGGAGGCGGCCTATCTGTCGGCGCTGCGCGACGCGGCCGAAGGCCTCGAGCGGCCGGCGCGCGGCTTCGTGCATCTGGTCCATCCCGGCCCGGGGGAGGCGGACCTGCTGACCTTGCGTGCGCTTCGGCTGCTGGGCGAGGCGGACGTGATCGTGCATCACCCGCAAGAGAGCCCGGCGGTGCTGGAGGTGGCGCGACGCGACGCCAGCCGGTGCGAAACCTCCGACGAGGCCGCCCCCGCAATGCTCGTCGGTCTTGCCCGCGACGGCGGTCGTATCGTCAGGCTGTCGCCGACTACCGCCGACCGTGCCGCCCTGCTGAAGGCGGCGATCGACCACGAGGCGGTGCCGGGGGTGGCGCCCGCACAGGCTGTTGCAACGGCGCCGGATTGACCTGCGGCACCTTCGCCTGTTTGCTCTTCCTATGTCTCGTCTCGATCACAGCATTCCCTTTACGCCGGTCCGCATCGCGCTGCTGACGGTCTCCGACACGCGCACCGCGGCGAACGACACGTCCGGCGACCTGCTGGCGGCCCGGATTGAGGCGGCGGGCCATGTGCTGGCTGACCGGGCACTCGAGCGCGATGATGTCGACGCCATCGTGCGGCGGCTCTCCGGCTGGACCCGCGATACGCAAATCGATGTGGTGATCAGCACCGGCGGCACCGGTGTCACCGGCCGCGACGTCACGCCGGAGGCGTTCGAGCGCGTGCTGGAAAAGCGCATCGAGGGGTTCGGCGAGCTGTTCCGAATGCTGTCTTACGCCAAGATCGGCACGTCGACGATCCAGTCGCGCGCTCTGGCCGGCGTCTGCAACGGCACCTACCTGTTCGCGTTGCCCGGCAGCCGCGGCGCCGTTTGCGATGGCTGGGACGACATCCTGGTCTGGCAGTTGGACCGGCGGCACGTCCCCTGCAATTTCGTCGAATTGATGCCACGACTGAAGGAGACCGGGTTGTGAGCCTGCGCGGCGACCTGACCGAGAAGATCGCGCGGATCAAGGCGGAGCGGGCGCTGAGCTGGAGCGGGCTTGCCGCCCACGCGCCCGATCTCTCCAAGGAATTCGTCACCGCCGGGCTGCTCGGCCAGATGGTCCTGCCGAAGCCGGCGGCCGAGGCGATCGGCACGGCACTCGGCCTCGACGGGCTGGAGATCAGGCTGCTGCAGGAGCCGCCGATGCGGATGCCGCCGGCAGCACCCGCCGATCCGCTGATCTATCGCTTCCATGAACTGGTCACCGTCTACGGCACCACGCTCAAGGCGCTGATCAACGAGGAATTCGGCGATGGCATCATGAGTGCCATCGACTTTCGCATGGATCTGAAGCGCGAGCTTGATCCCGCCGGCGACCGGGTGGCGATCACCATGAGCGGCAAGTTCCTCCCCTATAAGCCCTATTAGCCGCGCGGCAAAGGAGATCGCATGAATCGCAAGCGGGTGTTGGTTCGCGTCCTGCTGGCCTCAAGCCTGTGCGTGGCGACGGTGCCGGGTGCGGAGATCGGCCTGGCGACGTCCGCCCAGGCGCAAGCAAGTGCCGCGAGCAGCCGCCCGATGAAGCTGCTGAAGCTGACCGTCGTCGGCAACAAGCAGGTGCCGACATCGGCAATCGACCAGGCGATGACCGTCAGCGTCGGTCAGAAGGTCACGAAGGCCGACCTCCAGGCCAATTTCCAGGCAATCGTCGGGGTTTATCGCCACGCCAATGTCGGAGCCAGCTTCAAGCAGAGGATGACGATCCCGCGTCCCGGCCTGGTGCGGGTCGAGTATATGATCACCGAAGAGGCGGCAGCGCCACCGCAGGCACCTGCCGTTCTGCGCCTCGACAAGGTCACCTTCGAGGGCAACAAGCGCATGTCTTCCGACAAGATTGCGGCCGCGATCAAGCTCAAGCCGGGTGACGTGGTCAACGAGCAGAACGTCACGGCCACCGCCCAGGCGATCGTGGCCCTCTATAAAAAGGCCGGCATCGGGGTGAAAGTGACGCCCAGCCCAAGCTACCCGCAGCCCAACCACGTCATTCTGGACTACCGGATTGCGGAGACAGCCGGCGGCTGACCCCGTCCGGCCAGCGAAACAATCTGTTATCCAGATAATCGGATGCGTCGCGGAAACCGACGTCTCCTTTCCTGCTGCTTGACAAAGCTTCAAAGCAAAGACATCGGCAGGCTAATTATAGCCGGATTGTTGCTGTTGAAACTTTAGCGCAGTCAAAGCCAATGATGTCGTTTGGTTACTTACAGGCCTACAGATACTCTCCATAAAATTAGAATTGTTGCTTCTGTATTTTGAGGTTGCGATACGGCAAATAGTTCTGTTACGGGGCTTTTAGGAGATTTTTCCAGAGTTCGCGGCGCACCAACCGGTTTGCTGCATTCCCCATGACAGGAATCTGCCATGCCCTCAGTAACGATTGTCGGTGCATCCGGCGCGGTGATCCCGGTTTCGGTTGATGGCGCCGCGGCGTTTTCGCTGGCCCAGGCCTATGCGGCGGCCTTGAGCGGCCTGGCGGCCGGCGGCTCGCTCGCGGCCTACACCCTCCCGAGCGACGGCAGCGCGCCATCAATCCCCACCGGCAAGGTCGGCGAGGGCGTGATCATGTCGTCAGGCACGTATGTCGTGCCGTCGGGCTATAGCTACCTCACCGATGGCGCCAGCGGGCCGGTGACCATTATTGGCGCCGGCGATATGTCTTCGGTCAGCGTCCTGGCCGGGGCCGGTGGCACCACCTATCTGGCCGGCGCCGGCGGCGGCAGCTTCATCGCCAGCGGCAATAATCTATTCGAGGGCAGCAGCGGCAACGAGACCATCGCCACCGGCAACGGCAACGACAGCATCATCGCCGGCAGCGGCAACGACATGATCTATGACGGCGGCGGCGCCAATGTCGTCGCCCTCGGCAGCGGTGCCGACACGCTGTATTCGCAGGGCAGCGACCTCGTCTATGGCGGCGACGGCAGCGACACCATCATAGCCACCGGCCCCAGCAACACGATCATCGGCGGCAACAGCGACTTCGTCTTCTCCAGCGGCAACAGCACGGTGTTCGGCGGCAGGAGCACCTCGATCTTCGAGAGCGGCTCCGGCACGCTGACCTTCGTGGCCGCCGCCGGCGGGTCGGCCACGATCAGCGGCACGTCTTCGTCGGTGTTTGGTGCGAGCGGCTCGGACATCACCTTGCTCGACACCAGCGGCGTCACCTACGGCATCGCCAGTGCCGGCAACGAGACGCTTCAGGGCGCCTTTACCTCGGGGTCGTTGATGCTGTTCGGAGGCACCGGTGCCGCGGATCTGGTCGGCGGCGCCGGCTCCGATACGTTGACCGCCGGCTCCGGCAACAACACCCTGACCGGGGGTGCCGGTGCCAACGATTTTAACTTTACCAACGGCTTCGGCAGCGGCAACGTGACAATCACGGATTTCGGCAGCTCAGCCGGCAACCTGGTGCAGTTGTTCGGCTACGGCGCTAATGCGGTGCAATCGGCGCTGGCGAGTGCGACCAGCACCAATAAAGGTGGCTCCATGATCACGCTGTCGGACAGCACCACCGTGACCTTCAGCGACCTGAGCGTGACTGCGCTCAAAGCGCACTCCGCCCAGTTCCTGCAGAACGGATCATAACGTTGGCGGGACCGCAGGACGGTCCCGCCAGCGCCGCCGGTTACTTCATGTAGCCGGCTTGACGCATCGCCCGCCCGGCCGCGGCGTCTGCCGAGGTCAGAGCCTGCTGCTGGCTCATCGAGCCGCTCAGGGTGGCGGAGATGTCCTGGCCGATCTGCGTGCCGATCGCCTGGAACGGCGCGATGCCGACGAACTGGGCACCTGTATAGGGACGCGGCTTCTCGGTCTGGCCGTTCGGGTTGGAATGGTTGATCGCATCGAGCACGAACGATGCGAACGGCGCCACCTTCTTGTAGTCCGGCGACGTGTAGGACGACGTGCGGGTGCCCGGCGGGATGTTCACCCAACCGTCACGCTTGGCAACGAGGTCGATATATTCCTTCGACGTCGCCCAGGTGATGAAGGTGCGGGCAGCGGCCTGCTTGGTCGACGACGCCGGAATGGCCAGGTTCCAGGACCACAACCAGGTCGGGCCGCCTTTGAAGCTGCCGGTGGGGAGTGCGGCAAAACCAACCTTGTCGGCAACCTGCGACTGCTTCGGGTCGAACACCATTCCAGCGGCGCTGGTGGCATCGATCCACATGCCGCAATGACCGGACGCGAACAGCGACAGGTTTTCGTTGAAGCCGTTCGAGGAGACGCCAGGCGGGCCGTCCGCCTTGAGGATCCCGTCATAATATTTCAGCGCCGACTTCCAGGCGGCGGAGTCGATGGTCGGCTTCCATTGCGTGTCAAAGTAGCTGCCACCCATCGCGGTCACCAGGGTGGTAAAATAGGCCATGTTCTCGCCCCAGCCTGGCTTGCCGCGCAGGCACATGCCGTAGATCTGGTTGGAGCGGTCGGTGATCTTGTCGGCGAAGCCGCGGATCTCCGTGTAGGTCGGATGGTCCGGCATGGTGATCCCGGCCTTCTTGAACAAGTCGGTCCGGTATAGCGTCATCACGCTCTCGCCGTAGAACGGCAGCGCATACACCTCGCCCTTGTAGCTTATGCCGTCGAGCACCGGCTTGATGATGTCACCGACGTCGTAGGAAGCCGGCAGATTGGTGAACGGCATCAGCCATTTCTGCTTGGCCCAGATCGGTACCTCGTAATTGCCGATGGTCAGGATGTCGAACTGGCCGCCATGGGTTGCGATGTCGGTGGTGACGCGCTGGCGCAGCACGTTCTCCTCGAGGACGACCCAGCGAAGGTGGATGTCGGGATGCTCCTTCTCGAACACCGGGGCGAGCTTCTGCATCTCGATCATCTGCGAGTTGTTCACCGTCGCGATGGTCAGCGTGGTTTCGGCCTTAGCGCCACTCGCCAACAGCGGCATAGCGGCCATGGCCAAGCCGGTGGCCAACCCGGCCGTCACGGGGAGAGATCGACGTATCATCTTGTTGTTTCCTCAGGGTTGACGGGTGCATGCAGGCCCCAGTCTGCGGTATACGGTCTGCAGTCTGCACTGATGCGTAACGTCCGCGACGGCGCGGCTTCTGTCAACGCGGCACCGTGGCAGGCGCGGGCGGCGGCCGCATAAAAGTCTCAGCTCATCCAGTTGCCCCCATCGACATTATAGGTCTGGGCGACAATGTAGTCGGCATCCGCACTGGCCAGGAACACCGCCATGCCGGCGATCTCGTCCGGGCGCGCCATCCGCCCGATCGGCACCGCCGCACCCACCGCGCGTTTCTTCTCGCCAGGCTGCAGGCCCTCGTAGCGGGCGAACCGCGCATCCACGTCGTCCCAGTGCTCGTTATCGACCACGCCGGGGGCGATCGCGTTGACGTTGATGCCGTGCCGGATCAGATCCAGCCCGGTGCTCTGCGTCAGGCTGATCACCGCGGCCTTCGAAGAGCAGTAGATCGCCACCAGCGCCTCCCCGCGTCGGCCGGCCTGTGAGGCGAAGTTGATGATCTTGCCGCCCGAACCCCGCGCGTCGCGACCTTGCGCGATCATCTGCCGGGCGGCCGCCTGCAGGGTGAACAGGAGCCCCTCGACATTGACCGCATAGACCCGGCGGTAGCTCTCGCGCGTGATCTCCAGGGTCGGCGCCATGTCGAAGATACCGGCATTGTTGACCAGGATGTCGATACGGCCGGTGCGCGCGATCGTGGCTGCCATCATCGCATCGATGGAGTCCTGCCGGGTCACATCGAGTGCCAGGCCGAAGCTGGCGCCGCCGATCGCGGCCGCAGCGGCCTGCGCGCCCGCCTCGTTGAGGTCGGCGATGACCACCGTAGCCCCTTCGCGGCCGTAGCGTTCGGCGATGGCACGGCCGATGCCGCGCGCGCCGCCGGTAATGATCGCGGTCTTGCCCTCAAGTTGCATTGTGCGTCTCCCGTAACCTGCCTCAGGAACATGCCCGCGCGTAGGCGCGCAGCACATCGCGGATCGATTCAATCAGCAACCGGCGCGCATCGGTCGCGAGCCGGCCGGTGATCACCCGCTCATACAGGCGCGGCAGATACTGGCTGACCAGGGTCGGCGGGATTTCGACAGCGCCAAGCCGGTCAAGCAAATGCGCGCAGGCGGCCTGGGCTGCCGGCATCGGCCAGTAATAGCGGATGCGGTCGCTATAGCTGTAATGGCGCAGCACATGCTGGGCCGCCGGGTTGCCGGGGTAGTGCGTTCGCCAATGCCCGGGCTGCTCGCGCATCAGCCGCTCCATCGTCTCGGCAAGCGACCCTGGCTCCGGCCGCAGCACCGCGGCGATATGGTCGAGTGCGTAGAGCGCCTCGCGCAGGGCGAAGGTCAGCGCCGGCCCGACCTTGAGGATGGCAAACCCGTCCTGCACCAGCCGGCGCAGGCTCGCCTCCGGCTGGTAGTCCGTCGAATGCGCCTCGAATACCAGGCCGGGCATGTCCGGCAACGCCGCCGAGAGGCCGGCGGCGCGTTCGGGTTGGTAGATCGCCACGGAGTCGTGGCCGAATTCGACACCAGGCTGCACCACGATGGCGATGACGCGTGCCCAGGCGTCGCCGAGATCCGCGAAGGCGCGTGCATGCACGCCGAAGGTCGCGCGCACCGCGTCGGGAGCGGTGGGACGCAGCTGGTCGAGCGCATGCGTGGCACCGCCGGGCGTGGGCACCTCGGTACCGATGACATAGACCGGCGGTGTTGCGGCGGAGGCCTCGGCACAAGCGGCGAGGGCGGCGGCACGGGACGCCGCGCGCGCATCGTCGAGGGCGTCCGGTTCGCCGGCAGCGCCCATGCTGGCATCCAGATGCAGCTTGCTGAACCCGGCCGCGGCGTAGGCCGCGATCATCGCCTGCGCCTTGTCCATGGCGACCTCCGCGGGCAGATGCCGCCACGGATTGGGTCCGAGATGATCGCCGCCGAGGATTACCCGCGACCGCGCCAGCCCTACCTCGTCCGCGAGCGACCAGACGAAATCACGGAAATACGCCGGCTGCATGCCGGTATAGCCGCCCTCCTGGTTGACCTGGTTGCAGGTCGCCTCGATCAAAGCCGGGGTGCCGTCATCGCGCGCCTGCAACAGGGCCGCCTCGATCACCAGCGGATGCGCCGAGCAGACCGAGGTGATGCCCGCTGTCGGTCCGCGCCGGCCGGCGAGGTCGCGCAGGATATCGACCTGGGTCATGCCGCCCTGCCTATGATGGCCTCGAGTTCGGCGAAGCTGGAGGCACCCTGCATCGGCCCACGCACACTGACCGCGCGCGCGCCGCTGGCATTGGCGAAGCGCAGGCTGTCCGCGATGCCGCGTCCCTGCAATCGGCAGGTGACGAAGGTGGCGCCGAAACAGTCGCCGGCGCCGGTCGGGTCGATCTCCTCGGCGTCGAACGCGGCCATGTGCAGCGTCTGTGCGGGGTCGTGGTAGCTTGCACCCCCGGCACCGCGCTTGACCACCACGGCACCCACGCCGAGCCCCAGGATTTCGCGAATTGCCGCGGTCTCGTCCTTCGCCTCGGTCATCACGGTGAGTTCCGCACCACTCGGCAGGAACAGGTCGCAGGCCCGCAGTAGCGACGCCATCGCATCGAGCATGTCCGGGCTTGAGAGCATTTCGCGGCGCAGGTTGGGGTCGAACGAGATGCTGCCGCCGGCGGCCTTTACCTGGGCCACCGCCTGCTGCGCGGCCGCGATCAGGGCCGGCGAGAACAGCGAAGAGCCCATCACGTGCAAATGTCGGCTGGCGGCCAGCACTATGCGGCCGGCCTCGGTGATCCGGGTGCGGCCTGCGGCGCTGTGGCGTATGTTGAAGACGAAGTCGCGCGTGCCGTCCTCGCGATAGCGTACGAAGGCGCTGCCGGTCGGATGATCGGCCACAATTTCGATTGCCGAGACATCGACACCGTCGGCTCGCAGGCGGTCGATATTGAGCCTGCCGAAATCATCGTCGCCGACGCAGCCGATGATGCCGGCCGGCTGACCGAGCCGTGCCACCTGGTCGATGAAAATTGCCGGCGCGCCAGAGGGGAACGGGCCGACCAGGGCTTGCGGTGCGCGGAACCCAACGCCAGGGGTCTCGGCGATGATCTCGACCACGATCTCGCCGAGGGTCGCGATCATCGCCAATCCCTCACAACCCTTTGGCTCCTACTCGAACGGGCTGACGTGACGCTGCTGTGCCAGCATGGCGAGCAGTTCGGAGCGCGTCGCGGGATTATCACGGAAGGCGCCGAGCATGCGGCTGGTCACCATGGAGACGCCCGCCTTGTGCACCCCGCGCGTGCTCATGCACTGGTGGCCGGCCTCGATGATCACCGCCACGCCGTGCGGCTGGAGCACCTCGTCGATGGCGCC
Source organism: Lichenicoccus sp. (assembly GCF_965276875.1). Classification (GTDB taxonomy): domain Bacteria; phylum Pseudomonadota; class Alphaproteobacteria; order Acetobacterales; family Acetobacteraceae; genus Lichenicoccus. The sequence goes on from NZ_OZ255701.1 coordinate 2,667,195, forward strand.
GGCGATCTGCGCGGTCAGCCGCTCCTGGATTTGCAGGCGCTTGGAATAGGCTTCAACCACGCGCGCGAGTTTGCTGATGCCGACGACCCGCTTGCGCGGCAGGTAGGCGACATGACAATGCCCGATAATCGGCACCATGTGATGTTCGCAATGGCTCTCGATCCGGATGTCGCGCAGCAGCACGATTTCGTCGTAACCCTCGACCTCGGCAAAGGTGGTCGAGAGCAGCGCATAGGGATCGACGCCGTAGCCGGCGAAGAACTCGCCGTACGAACGCGCCACCCTGCCGGGTGTGTCGCGCAATCCCTCGCGCGTCGGATCCTCGCCCGCCCAGCGCAGCAAGGTGCGGACCGCATCCTCGGCGTCCTCCTGAGAAGGTCTTGAGCCGAGTTTGGAGATCTGGTCCATCAATGAATCATGCCGATCTGGTGAGGGCTGTCGAGGCTGAACGCCGGGATACGCACATCGAACGGCTCCCCCGATGCGATGCTCACCATGTGGTAGGCGCCAGTCATGAAACCAGATGGCGTCGGCAGGGGGGTGCCGGAGGTGTATTCGAAGGCCGTTCCCGGTTCGAGCTGTGGCTGTTCGCCGAGCACGCCGTCGCCCTCGACATGTTGGGTCATGCCGGCGCCATCGGTGATGTGCCAGGTGCGACGCAGCAGACGGACCTCGTCGGTGCCGTGGTTCTCGATGCGGACCCGGTAGGCCCAGACGAACTGCCGCTCGTCCGGCCTTGACTGTTCAGCGAGATAGAATGGCCGCACGCTGACCCGGATGTCGCGCGTCACGGCGCAATAATCCTCTGTTGCCGCATCGCCGCGTCGCGATTCGTCGTGCTGGCGCCCATGCTTCATCGAACGCTCCGTAATGCCCGATCGAGATCGTCCGTCAAATCATGTACGTCTTCCAGGCCCACGGACAGCCGCACGACCCCTTCGGTGATGCCAAGCCGGGCCCGCTCCTCGCCGCCGATCCGCATATGGGTCGTGGTGGCGGGATGCGTCACCAGCGAACGGCTGTCGCCCAGATTGTTCGATACCGCAATCAGGCGCAGCGCATTGAGCATTGCGAAAGCGGCCGGCTGACCTCCCGCAAGTTCGAAGGCCACAAGACTGCCGCCGGACGCCATCTGCCGCATCGCCAGCGCATTCTGCGGATGGTCTGCGCGTCCCGGATACCAGACCCGCGCGATGCTTGGCGCTCCCGAAAGCCAGTCGGCTAACTGCCCTGCGTTGCGCGTCATAGCCTCGACCCGCAGTGCCAGGGTCTCCAGCCCCTTGATCAGCACCCACGCATTGAACGGCGATAGGGTCGGACCGGTGTTGCGGATGAACGGCTGCAGCACCGTCTCGACCCACGCCTTGCGTCCCAGTACGGCACCGCCAAGCACCCGGCCCTGGCCGTCGATATGCTTGGTGGCCGAATACACCACCACGTCGGCGCCGAACTCGAGCGGCCGCTGCAGCACCGGCGTTGCAAACACGTTATCGACGACCACAATGGCGCCGGCCGCATGCGCGAGATCGGCCACCGCGCTGAGGTCGACAATATCCAGCATCGGATTCGACGGCGTCTCCAGCAGCACCAGCGCCGTGGGCTGGGCCAGGGCATCACGCCACTGGCCGATGTCGTGGCCGTCTACGAAGACGCTCTCGATGCCATAGCGCGGCAGCAGCGTCGCCACGATCCAGTAGCACGAGCCGAACAGTGCCCGCGAGGCGACCACCCGGTCCCCAGCGACCAGATGGCTGAGCAAAGCGGCATGCACGGCGGCCATCCCGGTCGCGGTGGCACGGCATTCCTCCGCCCCTTCAAGTTCGGCCAAGCGCCGCTCGAAGGCCGCCACGGTCGGGTTGGCGAAGCGGCTATACTGGTAATGCGCGGCCTCGCCCTTGAACGTGGCCTCCGCCTGTTCGGCGCTATCATAGACATAGCCCGAGGTCAGAAACATCGCCTCGCTGGTCTCGCCATGCAAGGTGCGCTCGATGCCGCCATGCAGCAGGCGGGTGGCGGTGCGGTAGGAAGAGGCGCTCATCATCTATCCCCGGTCTCAGTCCATTGCAGACCGGCCATATGGATGACAGGGCGCACCACGGAGTGAACCCCGGAGCAAGCCAGTGCCTCTTTAGCGCGCTTATTTAACCTCGCCGCAAGCCGGCCGGACAAATCACGAGGGTTACACAACAGAGGGCGGTTTTGTAGGCGCGCGGTCCGGGCGCCGTCAACAGCGTCCCGCGATTGCGCAGGCTTGGCGCCGCTTCTATGCTCAATTGTGCATGCGGGTGTAGTTCAATGGTAGAACGGCAGCTTCCCAAGCTGCATACGAGGGTTCGATTCCCTTCACCCGCTCCAGCAGCACTTAATGCGCCTGGTGCCGCCGGCGCAGCATGGCGCGGTGGCGCTCCACCGAGCGGCGCAGATCATTCAGTGGCGGTGCCGCCAGGCTGTCCTGGTAGACGTGCCCGTCCCAGATCCAGCGGTCTTGGCGGCCGACCAGAAGGTCGTGCACGCCATGATGAAGCTGCGGCATCACCCGGATCGGACCGCTGACGGAGTCCAGCACTTTGCGCCAGTGACGCGCGTGGCGCAGATAGACCGACGTCGAGCAGCCCGCGGATCCGCACAGGCTGGCCGATTGCAACTGCACAAACAAGGCCGGGTCGCCGCCTTTGCCGGACAGCCTGGCCGAGCCCACCAGCACCAGCGGATGCTCGCCACGCCGTGCGGCGGCGCGCAGGTCGTGCGCGTTGAGCTGGCGTGCCGCGCGATCCTGGGCGCCGCCGGGCTGCCGCTTGAGCAGCACCGGCGCGCCGCTCGCATGGTGAGGCCGGTGGTGGGTGGCAGCGTTAGCGGATCCAGCCTCCAGGCCTATAAGGGCAACAAGCAAAAGCAGTTGTTTTCGGAGCATGTGCCTGTTCCTCCGGAGCTATCTTGGCCATGGCTTTAGCACGCGGCTGAAGAAGGCCAGAGGCTCTGCCTCTGGACTCCGCTGGGGCGTCACGCGAAGGCGTGCTCCGCACGACAGGCCCCAGACCCCCATTCAGAAAAGTAAGGATTCCAAAGGCTAGCCTTTGGCGGGGTCCAGGGGCGGCGCCTCTGGCCTTGCCTATTCGCCAGCCAAACGAAGCCCGAACTGCTGCGCAAGCTGGTCGCGATAGGCGCGCTGGCGCATGCGGTCCGCGTCGAGGAGGGTAGGGCCGCCGCCGACGAGGCGGTGGATGCGTGCGACCTCGCCGAGATGCTTCTGGCCGACCAGCCGGTGGGTGGCGGACTCGCCATGCCGGCGATGGATGTTGAGCGGGTCGGCGACATAGGCGATGCGTGCGCCGGGTTGGCGCAGCAGCTCGATATAGAGGCGCCAGTCGCCGGCCATTCTGAAGGCGAACAGCGATTCGCCGCAGCGCGCCAGCGCCGCCTTGAGGGCAGCGCGCGAGAACAGCACGCCGCTTGCATTCAAGATGAGGTTGCGCTCGGCGAGGCAGGACTGGATGAACGCCTCGCCGTCGTGCAGGCCGTCCTGATCAAGGGTGGTGCCCGCGGTGGCGGCATAGTACGGCTTGTAGCTGTCGCCGATCAGGGCGCCGTCGGCGTCGATCGAGCGGCTGTCGCAAAACGCCATCACCGCGCCGTCGGCGTTCGCCAGTGCGCGGGTCAGGCGGTCGAGCATGCGCGGGTCGGCGGCGTCGTCCGCCTCGGCAATCCAGATCCACTCGCCGCGCGCCTCCTGCACCGCGCGCTCCCATTGCCGGAACACCGAGCCGGAGTTGCGGCTTGCCGCGACCACGCGGATGCTGCGCCCCCATTCCGCCGCCGCCGTGCGCGCTACCTCGACGCTGTCGTCGCTGGAGGCGTCGTCGAGCACAATGACTTCGAGCACCGGATGGTTCTGCGCGAAGATCGAGGCCAGGCGCTGCTGCATGTAGCGGGCATAGTTGAAGGAGGGCACGACCACCGAAATTCGGGCAAGCGCCGGCTGCGCCAGGGTGAGGAGCTGCGCCACGTAGCGGTCGAAGCCGAAGCGCCTGGCGGCTTGGCGGCCGGCGGCGGCGCGCTTGGCCGCGGTCTGTTTGTGGGTGGCGGCTGCGAATTCCAGCGCGCGGTGGGCCATCGCCGGCACGTCGCCGAGCGGCACCACGCAGCCCTGACCGTGGCGCTCGATCAGCTCCGGGATGCCGCCGCTGCCGGCGAAGGCGACGCAGGACAGCCCGGCGGTCCATGCCTCCATTACCACGCTCGGCAGCGGGTCCTCGCGCGAGGTGAGTACGAACACGTCGGCGGCGCTGAAATGCTCGGGCGCGTCCGGCACGTGCCCTGGGAGGTGGAAGCTGCCGCTGGCGATCGCCGCCTCGATCTCGCCGCCGAGATAGTGCTGCATTTGCGGGTCCAGCGCGCCTAGCCACAGGCAATGCACCGCCGGGGCGCCTCGCAAACGGCGGCCAGCCTGCGGCCTGGTCTGCCGCCAGAGCTGCAGGAACAGGTCGAAACCCTTGCGCAGGTCGCCGTAGCCGACGCCGATCAGCACCAGCGCATCCGGTGGGATGCCGAACTGCCGGCGCAGCCCCGCGCGACCGCGCGCGGAAAAGCCGCGGCCGCGATACAGGCCCTGCGGCAGGGTGCGGAGTTTGGGATCATCGTTCGCGTCGGCCGCGACCAGCGTGCAGACGGCGCGGCGGACGAACTGGGCGGGAAACACCACGCTGCGCGCCAGTGACCATGCGGTAGCAAGGCCGTGGGTGAGGTGTTTTTCGGCGAGCAGCGCCGGTAGTTCATGCACCAGCAGAGTGAAGCCGATACCGGCCGCGTGCAGCAGCGGGCCGATGCCGGCGGAGGCGGCGCTGTTGACGATGGCGCCATCAAAGCCGTCGCCGCGCAGGCGTCGCAGATGTGCGGGCAGCTCCGGGTCCGAGGCCGCGAGCACGCAGGTGGCGGCAGTGGCGCGGTAGCCCTCCAGCATGTCGCCGCCGGCCAGCAGCAGAATCGCGACTTCGACGCCGTGCGCCCGCTTGAGCTGGCGGGCCACATGCAGCAGCAGGCTCTGGGCGCCGGCGCTGAAGGCGTCGTGGCCGACCAGCAGGACGCGGCCGCCGCGTGCTGCTGCCCCGCCGAAGCCGGTGACGGCGCGCGCCGTGGCGTTCAGATAGGCGGCGCCGTGATGCAGGTCGGGCTCGAGATAGGCACCCTCCGCCCATTCGTTCCAGGCATTGATGCAGACCATCGGCGTGCCGTGGAACGGGTGCGCCTGCGCCTGGCGGATCAGCCCCTCGACCCAGGCCTGGTATTTCGCCGGAGTCGAGCCATGCATTACCAGACCAGCACCTTCGCGGCGCGCGTCATTGTCCCAGGAGGGGCAGGCGGTGCGGATCAACGGGAAGTCTGGCGTGTCCATGGCCAGCGCACGGTCGACGATCTCGTCGTAGTCGTGGGTGTTGGCGGTGAAGTCGGTGTCGAGCAGATCGAGCCGCTCGTTGATGGTCTGCATGCCCTCGACGATCTTGTGCGGCGGGAACTCGATGGCGCCGTCCAGACCATAGGCCCGCGGGTCGTTGTCGCCGAACGCCTGGGCCATGATCAGGATCGGATTCTCGTTGCAGCGTTCGAGGAACAGGCCGCGCCAGCGGGCGAATGTCTGTTGTGCGTCCGGAACGAGTGCCGGGCGGTAGAGCATCAGCAGCGGGCGCCCCTGCAGGCGGATATAGCGCGGGTCGGCGAAGTGCCGGCCGTAGCAGTCGATCAGGGCGGCCTCGTCCTCGGGGCGGAAATCCTGGCTGATCAGCACCTCCTGATCCGAGCCGTCCCAGCGCCGTGTCCAGTTCTCGTTGGCCCAGAGCAGGCAGAACGGCATGTCGATGGAGCGGTCGGCGAGCAGCGCCTCGAGCGGGGCGTCCAGCAGGCGGGTGCCGTTGAACCAGTAGAAGTAGAAGACGAAGCCCTTGATGCCGGCGGCGCGCGCCATCCTGGCCTGGCGCCTGAGGGTCTCCGTGCCGTCGAGGTTATAGTGGCCGAGATCGCGCGGGATGCGGGGCTGGTAGTGGCCGGCGAAGCGCGGCAAGCCGCGGGCGATGTTGGTCCATTCGGTAAAGCCGGCTCCCCACCATTCGTCGTTCTGCGGCATGCTGTGGAATTGCGGCAAATAGTAGGCCAGGACCTCCGCGTTTCGCGCGACTGTCGGCGGCAGCGGTCGCACCGGCTCGAAGAACGGGCCCGGCCGCGTGTTGCGTCGCATCTCGCGCGGAATGCTGGTGTCGATGGGCGGCTTGCAGGGATGCACCCGGTCGCGGTTCTCGATGTAGTGCAGCAGCGGGTTGCTGCCCGAGTCGTCGCGCAGATAGCGTTTCTGGTAGAAGACCGGATCGAATCCCTCGAACGGGCGCGGTATTATGTAGCACCCGCCACCACAGGATAGCGGCACTCTGGCGGCGTCTATCCTACCATATGTAGCATGGAACTCAGCGACCCAAGCCACCCCGTCCTATCCGGCCTGCTCCGCAAGCGTCAGGAGATCGCCTCTGAGATCGAGGGGCTAGAGAGCCGCCTGCACGGGCTGGTGCTCGATATAGACGCGGTGGACCTGACGATCCGGCTGTTCTCTCCCGGCCTGGACGTGGAGACGGTGCGGGTCCGCCCGACGCCACGACGGCATGGTGTCCGGCCGGGTGACACGTCCAAGCTGGTGCTGTCTCTGCTTCGTGAGAACGGCCCGATGAGCCAGCGCCAGATCACGCTGAAAGTGATGGAGCATCGCGGGCTGAACGTGGCGGATCGCGTGCTTTACGGGGTCATGCGGAACAGGGTCGGGGCCAGTTTGCGGGGCTTGTTGAAACGAGGGACGTTGGTTCACTCTGATGGGGCCTCGGGTGGAGTGCGGTGGGGATTGGCTTGATTTGCTTTCACCGGCCTCCTGCGTTCCATCTCGGACTGGAGGATAGTAACAGTGCAGGCTCTAGGGCCGTGCGGCTGGCTATGACGCGGATCTGATGCCGTCGGTGCGTCAGCTATACGGGATTGATATAATGCTAGACCTGGCGCTGGCCTTAAAATGGCATCCCTGTTATCCTCCCTACCTCACGGTGGTGTGATAAGTAAGTCTCCAACGGCTGCGGGATCGTCGGATTAGCAGTAGGGATGCAACGTGACAGATCGACGCCTGAGGAGAAAACGTGCGCGGAGAACGGTAATCGATGGCTATTAAGACGCAACTTCCGGGAGCTAGTCGTCCCGGCCCGAACCGCCAAGTTCTGGGAAGTATCACTCAGTCTGAGCGGACCCCAGCGGGTGGATACGACCTATACGAATCCGATGTGACCCAAGAGATCTTTGTCGACGGCTTAACCTCGACCATGATCAGCGGGGCCGTTTGTCGTCTTTCATTCCATCGAACTGAGTCCGTCGTGTACGAAGACAAGTTACCCGTTGAGCAGCGTAGGCTTTTGGTGACCGTCGCCATGCCCACTGCAGCGGTTATCCAAATGTGCAGCTTCCTCATCCAGCAAATGCTAGCTGCCCATAAGCCTATGATAGCAAATATAGATCATCTTCGTACGTTTGTAGTTTCTTTGAACGACGAGCAACTTGCTGCGGAATTAAAGCGTCTTACCGCTACACCGGAACCGGGTAACTAGAATGGTCGAATCTACTTATAGCGCCGCTGCCTTTCTGCCGTCAATCAACCCTTATCAAGTAGTACAATCTACTGCAAAACACTTTGCCAGCGATTTTAAGTTCATCGACACGCATAATACGGAAAGATCTGAAAAAGGGAGCCTCGCCGCTAGAGCGCACTCCAGGGCTCGGCTGCTTGTCTTATTCAGCTTGGTAGTAGGTCAAAAAACTACAAAAGCACCGGAGTTCGGTATGATGATACCGGTAAGCGATCCGGTTCGTCTAGGTTTTGTCGGCTACGATCAAAAGCTAAGTCTCTTGATGAAAAATTGTCTTAAACGAGCGGGTCTGGTCGGTGACGAGCTTGCAATCGCAAGCTCTGCTTGCAGCGATGCGAAGGAACTTCTTGTCCGTTCTCATGTAAGCGACTTGCCTAGCTCTGTCTCGTTTGAGGAAGAGGGCCTCCTGGCCTTAGAATGGCGTGGAAGCACCAGTGGCGTATTGATTATGTTTTCCGGAGATAATACGGGTTCCTACGGTCTAAGTGATTCGACATCGCGGTACGGAAGCGGAATCACGGACTTTGTACTTGATCGTCCAGTTCCCCGAAGACTTGCGCGAAGGCTCGCTCGCTTATAGATTTGTCTAATGACTGGTCGTCCCCGTGAGGGCGCAAGCGAGCACTACGATCTGGCGAAAAGCAAGGGAGCAGTCAGAAACGACGAGATTATCCTGTTCGTGGTTTTCAAAGCCGAAAACGTCGCGAACGACGGCAAACTCAAGGCAGACGCCTTTGACCCCCGAAGGCTTAGCAAGGCTAACGAGTCTATTGCTCGACTGGCGTTCACTCCCAAAAGTGATCTCATGACCTTCGTAATAGATCCAGCCAGCCAACGACAAGAGACATGCGTTGGCATTGCCCAGGCAACGGCTGAATGTATTCGTGAGATTGAGATAACAAGCGTAGACAGAAAGCGTAAGTGCCTAGCGTTCTGTATCCTAGACGTGGTGTCAGCAAACGATGCAGACGGTCACGGAGTAATGTCTTTTTCCGATACCTTGAAGACTCTCGAAACAAAAGGACTAAATATCGCAAAAGCCAAAAGTGCAGCAAGGCATGATCTTGCAACGCGCTTCTCTATAGTCAGGACTCTATCTTCTATCTACCCTGATCCAATGTTGCCAAGCGATGTCAACTAGGTGACGGAAGGCCAGATTTCCAGCATGTATTCCGCGCTCCCGCTTGGGGTTCTCCATCAGGAGTTTTACTGTTCTGCCCGCTGCCAATACCCGCAGAAGTCCACGCTCGGCCGCGCCTTGAGCGCCAGGGCCACCACACCCCGCACCTGGCCGCCATTGCTGACCCTGCGGTGATCCTCGCGCCATGCGCTCTCCTGGGCGTAGCGGGCAAGATAGACGCCGCTGATATGGTGGTGATGGCCCTGCTCGGCCCGGCGCATCCGGGAGAAGAAGCTCTCCGCGCCGTTCGTGCAGGCGCCATCCAGGCTGTAGGCAACCTGGTGGTTGATCGTCTTGACGGCGTAGCGGGCGTGCAGGGCGTTCCAGGAAGCCGCCTCGTCGGTCATGATCTCGGTTCCGACTTCAACCCGGTTGCGGATGAAGGAGATGGCCGCGCCTTCGGATGGGAAGGCGGCAGGGAGTGTGAAACCGTCGCGCTGCCGGACCACGACAACGCACTGGCGCTTGCCGTTCTGGTTCTTGAGCAGGCGGCGGTCGACCCGGTTCTCACGCAGATTGGCGGGCTTCACGTAGCCGCCGAAGTAGCCGCCATCGACTTCCACGATCTTGCCGACGCCGCCCAGCTTGAAGCCGCGCATCTCTACGGCCATCGCCTCACGCAGTTTGTGGGAAAGCACAAACGCCGTCTTGTATTGCACGTCCAGGTCACGGCTCAGGGCCAGGGCGCTCTTGCCCTTGACCTCGTTGCAGAAGATCGCGACCGCCGCGAGGTATGTCTGGAGCGGCAGCTTGTGGAAGGCGAATAGCGTCCCGGACGTGAGTGAGAAGTCCTTGCGGCACGCCTTGCAGCGGAACCGAAGCGCACCGTTCGGACGACGCGCCTCGTAGCAGGTCGGGCAGCCGCAATGCGGGCAGGTCGCCTTGCCATCCGTCTCAGGCCACCGGATGCCGGAGAACATCGTCTCGGCTTCCAGGTCCGACATGCGCAGCACCTTCGCCAGAGAGAGCGTGCGGGCCTTGGAGGAGAGGAGGAAGTGAGAGGACATCGCCATATCCGTCGTTAGAACGACACATATGTAGGATATCCGACGCCATCTTGCAATAGCAAAACCGACACATATGTCGTATTCTCTTCGGAAGTGGAGGAGAACCGACATGGCAGGCACAAACGAAAAGTGGGCAGATCACGCCCGACGCCACCTCAAGGCAGAGCTAAAGCGGGCTGACGTGGGTTATGCCGAGCTAGCGAAGCGTTGACGGAGATGGGGATACCGGAGACGGATACGTCGGTGGCCGCCAAGGTCAACCGAGGAGCGTTCCCCGCATGGTTCCTGTTCGCCGTCATGCGCGCCATTGGCGCTCATACCTTGCGGGTGGAGGACTGGTCTTAGCTCTGTGGTTCTCTACCGCGCTAGCTGAACAGAAAACCAGCGCACAAAGCCATAAGAAGGCACAATATGCCCCCAGCGAACAGAAACTCCCCCCTCCAGGTCGTGCCCTGCCCTCGTATTCCGGCCTCATTGATCAAAGTGCCTGCCAGCCATCCAAGGACAGCCATCAAGAAGAACTTTGCATAGAATGGCGCAGCGCCTCGGCAACCGAAGCTCAGGCATTCTGGGCGCAGTTGACGTTCTGGATAGGGGTTGTCGGAACGTTCTTCGTTCTCCGCACTCTCCATTACACCAGGGTCGCTGCCAAAGCGGCTCAGGACAGTGTCCTTTCTGCCGAAAGGTCTATCGCCCAAAGCAACAAGGCTCTCGAACATGCTCGGGAGATGGCTGCTCGTGACCTCAGACCTTGGCTGACCATGAATGCCCGCCTGACCGAGGGCGTTGACTATGATAACTCTGATCCAAGCCGCAGGAACCTCGAAGTCTTTCTGGAGATTACATGCACCAACGTAGGAAGGGTTGCTGCGAGAAACGTTGTTTACTCGGTTGCGGGAATTGATGCAGCGTTTGCCAACAGCGATGAGAACTGTATCAACAGCCTCGTTAAGAGGACCGTGGAACGTTGCGAATCGACCAGGCTCGGTGACGTTCTCACCCCGTCGGAGGCGCACACCGGTCGCTATTGGTGCGTCATCCCCGATCCATTTGCCGACAAGCCTATGTGGGCTCGTCAGGACAGAAGCGTCCTCAAACTCAGGGTCGTTATCGCTGTCGCTTACAAAGGAACGGGATCGGATGAGGAAGTGTTCTTCACCGTCAGACTCTTCCCGGTAGGAAAGAATCTGATTCAGTTCCTCGACCTTGTGAGGCGAGAAGACATGCCCCTGTCCCCAAAGGACGTCACTCTCGGGCCGTGCTTCTATGCGAGAATCGGCTAGAGAAGGCATCACTACGCAAGCAGAAGCCACTATTGCCGCAGCGATTAAGCTGCACCACCTCATCTAACCGCATCCCCAGCAGGCCCGACCGATCCGGGCTGCTTGAGAGCATGCGGCCCCGGCCGCCCCGTATACCGCCCCGCCTTGGTGGCGGGTGCTACATAATACCGAACGGGCGGCGCGCCTCGCGGAAGCCTTGGACCATGTAGTGTTCGAGTGGGTCGAGCCCGGCGGCGGCCACGTCCGGGTAGCTGCGCAGATAGAAGCCGGGGTCGAATTCGGGCATCGCGCTGACCCCGCCGCCCTGCCGGTGCAGCAGATAGTGGCGCAGCGCCAGCATGCCGGATGGCGGCTTGTGGGTCTGCGCGTACCAGACCGGGTTGAACCAGGCGACGGGCCGGAAGCCCTGGGCCTCGCCGGCATTGATGTAGTGCAGGAGGGGATCGACCTCGGCGGCCGCCACCTCGGGGTATTGCGCGCGATACCAGGTCGGATCGAAATACAGATTGGGCCGGCGCCCCTCGCGCCAGCCATAGCGGTGATAATGCGCGAGCGCCTCAGAGCCGAGCCCGGCGAGGTCGGGATTGCAGCCGAGATAATAGGCGGCGTCGAACAGACCAGAATGCCCCAGCACGCGCAGGGCATCGATCGGCTGAAAGCCCGACTGCGATGAGGCGTCTGAAATCTGCGGTTGCATCTGTGATTCTTACGGGTTTCAACGAGGATCGTATCTCACTCTGCATACAGACGTAAAGTCATGATTTTGTGTGCTTAGTTAATGCGATATAAGAACGTTCTGTTGCAACCTGGAGACGTAATGCCCAATGCGACCGCGCCGGCGTGACGGACGCGGCGGCTTCTGGCATTTTGCCAGCCGATGGACCTGAACACGTCGACCGAGATCGCGCATCGCGGCATACGGCTGCCCGGCGGCGTCACGCTGGATTGCGGCGTCCACCTCGCCACGGTGGAGATCGCGCTCAGCAGCGTGGGTACGCTGAACGCCGCCCGCGACAACGTGGTGTTGGTCTGCCACGCTTTGACCGGCGACCAGTATGTCGCCGAACGCCACCCGCTGACCGGCAAGCCGGGCTGGTGGGCGCGCATGGTGGGACCCGGCCTGCCAATCGACACCGATCGTTATTACGTGCTGTGCATGAACGTGCTGGGCGGCTGCATGGGCTCCACCGGTCCGCGCTCGCCGCGCGATGCGGCCGAGGCGGAGCCGTGGGGCACCGATTTTCCGCCGATCACCATTCGCGACATGGTCCGGGCGCAGCGGCAGGTGATCGCCGAGCTCGGCATTGCCCGGCTGTTCGCGGTGGTCGGCGGCTCGATGGGCGGCATGCAGGTGCTGCAATGGGCGGCGAGCTATCCGGAGCTGGTGTTCGCGGCGGTGCCGATGGCGACCGCCTCGTTCCATTCGGCGCAGAACATCGCCTTCAACGAGGTCAGCCGGCAGGCGATCTTCGCCGACCCGGATTGGAGCGGCGGCCGATATTGGGCGGAGGCGCGCACCCCGGCGCGCGGCCTGGCCGTGGCGCGGATGATGGCGCATATCACCTATCTCTCCGAGGAGGCGCTGACGCGGAAGTTCGGGCGCCGGTTGCGCGGCGAGCAGCACGGCACGGCAGCACCGCTGTCGCTGTTCGGCGAAATGTTCGAGGTGGAGAGCTATTTGCGCCATCAGGGCAGCAGCTTCGTCAACCGGTTCGATGCCAACGCGTATCTGACCATCACCCGGGCGATGGATTATTTCGATATTGCCGCCGACCATGACGGCGATCTCGCGGCGGCCTTTGCCGGCACCCGGACGCGGTTTTGCGTGATCTCATTCTCGTCGGACTGGCTGTTCCCGACGGCGCAGTCCCGCGCCGTGGCGCGCGCGTTGAACCGGGCCGCGGCCAATGTCAGCTTCGTCGAGATCGAGACAGACAAGGGCCACGACGCCTTTTTGCTGGACGAACCCGCACTCGACCGCACCGTGCGCGGCTTTCTCGCCGGTGCCGCCGAACATGCGGGCCTCGCCTGAGGGATGCGTCTCGACCAGCGGCTGATCGCGCAGATGATCCAGCCAGGCTCGCGCGTGCTCGATATCGGTAGCGGCGACGGCTCGTTGATCGAGCATCTGTTCCGTACGCGCGACTGCGACGCCCGCGGCATCGAGATCGACATGGCCGAGGTGACCCGCTCGGTGGCGCATGGGCTGCCGGTGATGCAGGGCGACGCCGATGCCGACCTTGCGCACTATCCGGACGGCGCGTTTGACTACGTCGTGCTGTCGCGCACCCTGCAGGCAGTCGAGCGGCCGCGCGAGGTGCTGCGGCAGATGCTGCGGATCGGCACCCGCGCCGTCGTCAGCTTTCCCAATTTCGGCCATTGGCGGCTGCGCGCTCAACTGCTGCTGCTCGGACGCATGCCGATGACCGAGAGCTGGGCCGCGGATTGGTTCGAGACCCCCAATATCCATCCCTGCACGATCCGCGACTTCTTTGCGCTGTGCGCACGCGATGGCTATACCGTCCAGCGCTGGTTTGCCGTCGACGACAAGGGCGACCGCGCGCCTTGGAAAGGCTCGGTGCAGCTCGCCAACCTGTTCGGCGAGCAGGCGCTGTTCCTGCTGCACCGCGCAGCGACGGGATCCAGCACCGCCAGAGCGTCGTGGCGCCGGACCTCCAAGCGACCGCTGGCTTCCCGCACCAGTTCTGGACGAGAGCATGAAAGCTAGGTGTCACGCTGCGAACGAAGCGGGGGTATCAGGTGCATCTCACGTTGATCATTCTGAACCTGTTCGCGTCAGCAGCCTCGGGAGGCTTTGCTTCAATCGCTCTGGTCAGACCTCAAATTCTGTCGCGATCAAGCGCCGTTGAGAAATTCTACGTCCGCATGTACGTTGCCCGCGCCGTACCTCTGGCGATTTCGGCGGGGCTTGTGCCGTTCTGGTATGCAGGCGTTCCGGTATCCCTGCTCTTGTTCACCGCAGCCCTGATCCAGGGCGCGGACGTTCTGATCGCCGTCGAGAAGAAGCAGCGAGGCATGATCATGGGGGCAACCCTCGGCATGATCATCCATCTGCTTTGCGGGTTCACGACCTGGTAGGCCAAGCCAAGTTCGGCCGCAATTCCCGTCCAAGAAACGGACACAAGCGTTCGTTTAAGTTTGACAGTGGTGTACGGTTTGTGTAGGGACGTGCCGCGTGCCTCCACGTCTGGCTGTCGATCAAGGTCAATCGCGCAGCGTTGGCGGCCATAAGTCTGAAGGAAACCCGCTATGACGACATCCGAAATCCGCCGAGCCGGCTCCGTCGCCATTGTCGGCGCGGGCCCTGCTGGTCTGACGCTTGCGCGCCTCCTGCAGATGCGCGGCGTGTCGGTGAGCGTGTATGAACGCGATGCGTCAGCCAGTGCCCGGCCGCAGGGCGGCAGCCTGGACCTGCGCCCGAGCCTGGCCCAGCGAGCGATCAAGGCGGCCCGGCTTTGGCAGGTCTTCGAGCGCGCGTCGCGCAGTGAGGCCGCGGATTTCAAGCTCCTCGATGCAAGCGGCAAGCCGATTCCAGACGGGGGTGGGGAGACGCACGAGGATGCCGGCCCCGAGATCGATCGCGGCGAACTGCGGCAGTTGCTGGTCGACTCGCTGCAGCCCGGGACGATTATCTGGAACAGCCTTGTCACCAATGCGGATCGTGACGCGAGCGGCCGCTGGCGGCTGGAGTTCGAAAACCATCCGTCGGTCACGGCGGATCTCATCGTCGGCGCCGACGGCATCGGGTCGAAAGTGCGCGAGCGCCTTACCTCGGTTCGGCCATCCTATACCGGCCATACCATGCTGGCGGCCAACATCAGACGCGACCTGTGGCGCAACTCCGCGGTCTCCGATCTGCTTGGCGAGGGTTCGATGATGATTGCGGGCGACAAGCGCACGATCTTCGTTCAGCGCTGCGCCCGCAACGTCATCCTGCTCTATTTCTCGATGATTGTTGCCGAGGATTGGCCCGCCCGCGAGAGCTTTGACATCTCTGATACCGCCGCGGTTCTGACAGCGGTCAGGCAGGCCTATCACGACATCTCGCCCGATCTCCTCGCAATGCTCACCGAGCTCGATGGCGGCTTCCAGCGCTGGCCATTGTCCATCATGCCGCCGGATTATGGTTGGGAAACCCAGCCAGGGCTGACCATGCTGGGCGATGCGGCCCATGTGATGCCGCCCTTTACCGGCAAGGGCGTGAACCTGGCGCTACTGGACGCACTGGAACTGGCCGACGCTCTGACCGCCGACTCGCCGACCGATCTTGCATCAGCAATTGGTGCGTTCGAGGCCGGCATGCAGGCGCGCACACGCGAAGAGATCGGCGCCTGCCTCGCTGTCGGTCGCTCCTATTACGGTATCAATATGGAGTTCGGCGCGTGAACCGGCGTCAGCTGGGCAGGGGCGCTCGCAGCATCGATCGTTCTGGAGCGTGCTCATGACAGACGCCGAGCCGTCTCTCCCGTCGCCACGCGACCAGATTGATATCGTCGATGCCCTGTATCGCTTCGGCGCCGGGGTCGATTTCGGCGACCAGGCCCTGCTCGCCAGCGTCTTTCACGACGAGGTCGTCGTGGATTTCGGTCCGTGCGGTCGCAAGATGGGGCTGCCGTTTCCCGTCATGAATGGCAGCGAAACCATCGTCGGCTTCCTGGCTGGGACATCTGTGACACAGACAACAACGCATGTGATCACCAATGGCCGCGTCCAGGTCGCGGGTGAGACCGCACGGCTGCAGGCGCTGGTCGACGCGACCCACATCGCCAAAGGCGATCCGTCGCGGCAATGCCGGATGATGAATTGGTATGCGGCAGAACTCGGGCGGCATGCGCGGCTCTGGCGCATCCGTCATCTCGTGATCGATAATGCCTGGTTTACCGGTGATCCCGCGGTACTGATGGAACGCTGACCCGGCGTCTTCTACAGATCTGACAACGCCAATCCTAAGCCGCATTGCTGGAGATGCCGTCATGTCCGAGCCCGCGCCTAATTTGATCCATGAGTTCACCTACCGGGCCGCTTGCGAAGGGCCACGCGAGGCAGGTTGCGGCCCGTTCGGGCGGCGCCAGTTCTACAAGATGACCGACGGTGTTGTAGAGGGCGCGCGGCTTCGTGGTGGACTCGCAGGATCTGGCGGCGACTGGATGCTGGTTGGCGACGATGGCTTCCTTCGTATGGACGTGCGTATCCAGATCGAGACGGACGACGGTGCAATCATTGGCGCGCGTTACTTCGGCCCCGCCGAGGCCAATCAGACACTCATGCAGGCTTTGGCTACCCGCGCGCCGACCCGCTTCTCCGACCAATCAATCGGGTCGCACTGGGTTCTTGAGTCCGGCGAACCACGCTACGCCTGGGTCAACCAGACAGCGTTCATCGGCCAG
Source organism: Lichenicoccus sp. (assembly GCF_965276875.1). Taxonomy (GTDB): domain Bacteria; phylum Pseudomonadota; class Alphaproteobacteria; order Acetobacterales; family Acetobacteraceae; genus Lichenicoccus. Next base: position 2,683,734 of record NZ_OZ255701.1, read on the forward strand.
GGACGTTTATGCCCTGCCGCGGATGGCAGAATTGGCTTTGAGCACCGGGTGTATCGGCTGGGCTGAAGCGCCGGGCCGACCGGGGCCAAGTCCTCTCATGAGGAGCTCCAGCCGCCGTGTGAATGCCGCCTCAGGATCGGCTGGATTGTCGAGCAGAAGGTGCGATGCGAGCATCCGGGATGCCATCAGGACATCCTCTCCGGTCAGATCGGCGAGGAGCAGACCCTGTCGTTGCGCGGCGGCAAGCGGCGCCGCGATCGCCGCGGCCATCCGCTCCTGGTTTTTTGTCGCGTCGTAATCAGGCATCGCCGCGAGCGCGACCAGGAATTTGTCGTAGACCGACATGAGTTCCGTCAGCCTGCGGATGAAGGACAGTGGTGCCGCTTCGCTCTCCGCCGCCAGCTGATCCGCCAGATCCCTGAGATCATTCTCAAGAACCGCCTCGTAGACCGCCTGGCGATGCGGAAAATTGCGGTAAAGTGTTCCCCGCGTCAGGCCGGCGCGCTCGGCGATCAGTTCCATCGGCACGTCACCGCCTTCGCTGCGCATGATCGCACTTGCCGCGGCGACGAGCTTCTCGCGGTTCCTTGCTGCATCCTTGCGCATCGATGCGTTACCTCGCTTGCTGCATGTCGGCCGCCGCTCCTGTAGCGGGGCCTACGGCCCGGTGCAACCGTACAGAAGTGTAGCACATCTGAGAGATGCGTTCGGCGGCGCAGGCTTTATCGGTGATCGAGATCCTGCAACAAAACGCTGGCCATGGCCTCTTCGGCGATGGTTAGGCTTTGTTCGCGCATGGTGGGCGTCAGCGCCTCGTCCCACACTGCTTCCGCCGACTTGCCCGTAAGGGTGTGGCCCGGACGAGGTGCGGCTTGCACGGCGGCAAGATAATCAGCGGCGCCAAAGCGCCATGGTGTTGCGCCATGTTCGCGGCACAGTGACCTCCAACCACGCGGCAAGCGACGGGGCAGACTCTCGCCGCGCCAGCAGTTGTGTGTCGTGCAGTGGGGCTCCATCGCCGCCGGCCTGAATGCGATAATCCGGTGCAATCCAGGCATCGAGCAGGCCCGCGGCTTCAAGCGCCGCTTCCAGGCCGGCGCGTTGCTGGGCGGTCGTCACGTCGCGAAAATCCACCAGCTGCCATAAGGGTGCGCCGTCACGCACCTCCCGGGTAGCGCCGCGGGTGTAGGGCAAAGGTGGTACCATCGTGTCGCCGGATTGCAGGCGTTCGCGTTCGTCTTCGAGCAGTCTCCGTTCCGCCTCCAAGCTCTGCTGCTGGGTCTCGAGCGCGGCACCTCGACGCGCCAATGTGCGGCTGGCCTCCTCGTAGGCTGATTGCAGCAGGCGCTGGGCCGGATTGTCGCCTTGCAGCGTTCCGGTCCACTCCGCCAGGGCGGTCAGGGCCGTAAACCTGTCTTCAGGATCGATTGGCAATTGCTTCAGGCTGCTGAAATGGCGGTCCCGACCCCGCGCCGTGTCGGGATGCGTTTCGAGATTTCCCCATTCCGCAAGCTGGCCGAGTGCCGCATTCAGCTCCTCGATGCGCGGCGGTGCGTCCGGCCAGCCGGCTTTTGCGAGCACTTCGTCGGGCCGCAACTGGAGGCGATATTGCCGCTTGGCAGCGGCAAAGACATCCATGATCGCGCGATAGACCCTGGCCTTTTCCGCGCTTACGTGACGAAACAGATCGACCGAGCCATCCGCGATGTGCAGAATCAACCTGCCAGCTCCCTTTTGCCGGACGACCGATCCTACTGGCTGGCCCAGCCGATCCGGTGCATCCAGCCGATCGCCCCACGCGGCAGGGCGCTTGGATCGGCCACACCGAAGCTCTCCAGGGCAATGGTGTCTGCCGGTGCCAGGCTGACGATGCCGGCCCGGATCGCGCCGTTCGCCTCGCGCAGGATGACCCGATCGCCGGCCCGCACCGGCACCTCCGGTGAGGCGATCAGCAACGCGCCCTCGCGCAGGACCGGCTCGAACGCCGGGCTGTCCAGCCGGATTGCGTAGCTGCCCGGATCGGCCACGATCGGCGCCGCCGTCTCCTCGCCGGACTCGGTCGGGTCCTCGCCCGCTTGCAAAGACGAGAAGGCGACCTGCGGCAGCCGGCGCGCGGCCGGCCCGTGGCCCAGGCCTCGCCATGACGGGCGCAACCCGGCAAGCGCGCGTGGCGCGCCGCTGACCAGGGCGGTGAAGGTCTCCAGACTGGCACCCGTGGCGGCAAGCACCCGACTCAGGCTCTCGGTGCTTGGCCAGCGTAGCCGACCATGCGCGGTCGCACGCTTCGAACGATTGAACGCGGTCGGATCGAGACCGGCGGCGCGCGCCAGCCCGGACGGCGACAGCCCCTTTTCCGCGGCCAGCGTGTCGAGTGCCCGCCAGACATCTTCGTGGCGCATCGGATCGTCCCGTTCAGCCTGTCATCATGACTTCGGAGGCATGGCGTGCCCGCCCGGCCTGCGTAATCCCGTAGCGGCCGTCCTCGCGTTGTTCGGCCAACCCCATTTCGTCGAGCCGCCGCAGGCAGGGCAGGTCCTTGGGTTCCGGCGGTCTGCCGCCAGCACCCGCGAGGATCAAGCGGTGCAATGCAGAGCGGCAGCAACTTTCAAGATAGGGCTGGTCGTACATTCAACACAGGATCGCGACTTGGCCGGGAGCGCGCAAGTGTCCGGCTGATTTTACCGGCAGTCTTTGACATCGCGCCGCGTTGCGGCAGGAGTGAGGAATGATGCCGCCTTTGATGCCCACTCTGCTGATGGCCGCCGTGCGCCGCCTCGATCCCGAACGGGCGCACGCGCTGGCGATTTCCGGGCTGATGCTCGGTCTCGGCGGAGTCGCACGCCGGCCCGCGGACCCGGCTTTGGCGGTCGAGGCGCTGGGCCTGCGTTTCGCCAGCCCGATCGGCATTGCCGCTGGTTTCGACAAGAACGCCCAAGTGGTCCGGCCGCTGGCCCGGCTGGGCTTCGGCTTCGTCGAGGTCGGCACGGTGACCAAGCGGCCGCAATCCGGCAACCCACGGCCGCGGCTGTTTCGTCTTGCCGAGGATGGCGCCCTGATCAATCGGATGGGCTTCAACAACCAGGGCATCGACGCCATGCTCGCTCGCCTGGCACGCGCCAGGCGCGTGGCCGGCGTGCCGGTCGGCATCAATCTCGGTATCAACAAGCAAGGTGCCGTGCCGCTGCGCGATTATCCCGACCTTGTGCGTGCGGCGGCACCGTGGGCGGATTATCTCGTCATCAACCTCTCCTCACCGAACACGCCGGGGCTGCGTGACCTGCAGCAGGCCGCTTTCCTTGCAGCCCTGCTCGACGCCGTGGCAGTGGCGAACAGCCTGGCGCGGCCGATCCTGGTCAAGCTCGCCCCGGACTTGCCGAGCGAGAGCCTGGCCGGACTTGTCGAAGCCGCGATAGAGGGGCGCGCGGCCGGGCTGATCCTGACCAACACCACGCTGTCGCGTCCGGACTGGCTGCGTTCGCGGCACGCAGGCGAGTCCGGCGGGCTGTCGGGGCGGCCGTTGCGTGCGCGTAGTGCCGCCATGCTCGCCACTGTCGCGAGGCTGGCGCGCGGCCGGCTGGTGCTGGTCGGCTGCGGCGGCATCGCCGAGGCGCAGGACGTGCTCGACTGCGTGCGCGCCGGTGCCGATCTCGTCCAGCTCTATACCGGCTTCGTCCTGGAAGGACCGGCACTGCCGCGTCGCCTGCGCGCCGATCTTGCCGACCTCCTCCGTGCGCAGGGGATTGCCCGCCTGGCTGATGCGAAAGGAACCGCCCTGTGATGCGCCATCTGACCGGCTTCGCACCGCTGGCCACGGAGTATGACGGTTTCATCGTCGATCTCTGGGGCGTCATGCATGACGGGATTTCGCCCTACGACGGCGCCATGGACTGTCTGCGGCGGCTGCAAACTGCCGGCAAGCGGGTGGTGCTGCTGTCCAATGCGCCGCGCCGTGCGTCGCGGGTGGCGCGGGGGCTACGCGCGATGGGAATACCCGACGGCTGCTATAACGCCGTGCTGACCAGCGGCGAGGCGACCCGCATGGCATTGCTGGAACGCACCGATCCGTGGATCGCGCGTCTGGGCCGCCGGGTGCTGCATCTCGGACCGGAGAAGGACCGCAACCTGATCGAGGGGCTCGATCTGGACCTCGCGGCTGACCCGGCATCCGCCGATTTCGTTCTCAACACCGGCCCGAACGACGATGACGGCGAGACCGGTCCGGAGCCATACCTGCCGCTGCTTCGGCACTGCGCCGGATTGGGCCTGCCGATGCTCTGCGCCAACCCCGATCTCGAGATCGTCCGCGGTGGCGCCAGGATCATCTGCGCCGGGCTGCTGGCGCGCTTTTATGCGCAATATGGCGGCGAAGTGCGGTCGATCGGCAAGCCGTACCCGGAGGTCTACGCATCGGTGTTCGCGATGCTGGGGGTGCCGCTCGCGCGCGTCCTCGCTGTCGGCGACGCGCTGGCCACCGACATCGCCGGCGCCAAGGTGGCAGGGATCGCTTCCTGCTGGGTGCTTGGCGGCATCCATGCCGAACTGATCGGCGACAACCATGCGCTGGCCGACGCTGAAGCCGCCAATGCCGGTCTGGCGCCGATCGCTACCATCCCTTCGTTCATGTGGTAGCGCGGCAGTCGTCAGGCGTGGCCGACGACGCTGGACAGGCGGATCGGATCGATGTTCAGCGATCCCAGGGCGCGCCGCCACTTGCTGTCGTGGTCGCTACCGAACACGATCGAATCGTTGGAGGGAGCGGCCAGCCAGGCATTCTGCTGGATTTCCTGCTCGAGCTGGCCCGGCGCCCAGGTCGCGTGACCGAGGGCTAGCAGCGCGTGGCGCGGACCGGCACCGCCCGCGATCACCTTCAGCACGTCCAGGCTGGCGGTCAGCACGACAGAGTCGTCGACCGCCAAGCTGCCGTCTCCGGTCCAGTCGGCGCTGTGCAGGACAAAGCCGCGCGAATTCTCGACCGGGCCGCCGGCGCAGAGCATGATCCGTCGCCGTGGCGGCCTCGGTGCGACACCAAGCTGCTCCAGCAACTCGTCGAAGCCGGGCTGGCCGAGCCGGCGGTTGACCACCAGGCCCATCGCCCCGTCCTCGGTCGAGTGGGCGCACAGGAAGATGACGCTCTGCGCGAACGGCGAGGCGACCAGGGCCGGCATTGCGATCAGCAGCCGTCCGGTGAGGCCGGCATCGAGGTCGGGCTGTAGTGAAACCATGACCACAGATGTGGCAGAACATGCGGGCCACGCAAGCGTATCGTGCGACAGACACCGGCAAGGATGGTCCGCATGGCCTATATTCTGGCGTTCAGCGACGAGCCGGTGCCCACCATCCCGCAGGCGCCGAGTGACGAAGAGGCGGGGCGAGGTGCCGCAGCCGGCGGCCGGGCGGCGGACCGTCGCGAGCATTTCGGCACCGAGGAGGCCGCCCTGCGCCGTGCCGCCGAACTGCTGCCGGCGCCGTCCTGGCGGCAGTTGCGGCTCTACGGCCCCGACGGGTTGCGCATGGCCGACCAGGCCGAGCTCGAACGCCGGCTGGCACAACCCGCGCTCCCCGGCGACGTTCAGGGCGGCACCGACAACGCGGAGAGACAGCAATGAGCCTCACCATCCTGGTGACCGGTGCCAGCGCCGGCTTCGGACGCGCGATCGCGCGGCGCTTCGTGCGCGACGGCCATCGAGTCATCGCCACGGCGCGTCGTCGTGAGCGGCTGGAGGCGCTGCAAGACGAGTTGGGGCCGGCGCTGCTGCCCTTCGTGCTGGATGTGAACGACGCGGCGGCGATCGCCGCCCTGCCGAATGGCCTGCCCGAAGGCTGGCGCGAGGTCGACGTGCTCGTCGCCAACGCCGGGCTCGCTCTCGGCATCGCGCCCGCGCAGGAGGCAAAGCTCACGGATTGGGAGCAGATGGTGGCCACCAACGTCACCGGGCTGATGCAGACGGTGCGTGCCCTGCTGCCAGGTATGGTCGCGCGCGACCGCGGTCATATCGTCACCCTCGGCAGCATCGCCGGCGACTACCCCTATCCGGGCGGCAACGTCTACGGCGCCACCAAGGCGTTCGTTCTGCAGTTCGCGCTCAACCTCAAGGCCGACTTGGTGGGCCGCAACGTGCGCGTCAGCAATATCGAGCCGGGTCTGGTCGGCGGCAGCGAGTTCAGCGCCGTACGTTTCGGCGGCGATGAGGCGAAAGCCACCAAAGTCTATGCCGGCACCACGCCGCTGAGCCCTGAGGATATCGCCGAGAGCGTCGCCTGGGTGGTCGGGCTGCCACGACATGTCAACATCAACCGTATTGAGCTGATGCCAACCTGCCAGGCGCCCGCCGCCCTGCAGATCAAGCGCACCGACGCATGAAGAAGAAGGCGCGCCGGGCGTTGGTGGCCGCGACCCGCGTGACCAAGGGCAAGCATTTTCACCTCGGCGAGCGCGCCACCGAGGACACCGGCGGCCTGGATGAAGCCGACGCCGTGGCACTCCTCGCCGAAGGAGTGGAGCGGCTCGCGGACCTGCAACGCGACCTCTACGCCTCGCAGTGCTGGGCCCTGCTGGCAGTGTTCCAGGCGATGGACGCCGGCGGCAAGGACGGCACCATCCGCCACGTCCTGTCCGGGGTGAATCCGCAGGGCGTGCGGGTCATGTCATTCAAGCAGCCCGGCCCGGTCGAACTGGCGCACGACTTCCTCTGGCGCATCCATGCAGCCCTTCCAGAGCGTGGCCAGATCGGCGTCTTCAATCGCAGCCACTATGAGGAGGTGCTGGTCGCCCGTCTGCATCCCGAAGTACTGGCCGCACAGCGCCTGCCCGAGGCACGCCGGCACGATCTCTGGAAGCATCGCTACGCTGACATCCGCAATTTCGAAAGCTACATCGCTCGCCAGGGCATCCTGCCGCTGAAGTTCTTCCTGCACATCTCCAAGGCGGAGCAGTGCCGTCGCCTGCTGGCCCGCCTCGACGACGAGGACAAGCTCTGGAAGTTCTCGGCAAGCGACCTCAAGGAGCGCGCCCGCTGGGCCGCGTATCAGGAAGCCTACGAGCGCGCAATTATCGAGACCGCATCGCCCGAGGCGCCGTGGTTCGTAGTCCCGGCGGATCACAAATGGTTCGCTCGCCTGGTGGTGGTCGAGGCGATGATCGAGGCGCTGGAGGACCTCTCGCTCCAGCCGCCGGAGCCGGAAGATCGCGCAGCCCTGGAGGCGGCGCGTATGCTGCTGCGTGCCGAGGCAGACGGTTAGCAAGGCCAGGGGCGCTGCCCCTGGACCCCGCTGGGGCCTGGAGGCCCCAGACCCCCGTTCAGACTAGTTCGCCGTCTCCGACTCCCGCTCCGATCCCCCTTCGTCGCCATCGCTCTCCGGCCGGCCCGGAGTGGCGGTCGCTTCGAGATAATCGAAGGCGAGCTTGCCGTCGCGCAGGCTGACTTTGACCGAGCCGCCCTTGACCAGCTGGCCGAACAGCAGCTCCTCGGCGAGCGGCTTCTTGATGTGCTCCTGGATCACGCGCGCGAGGGGGCGGGCGCCGTAGAGACGGTCGTAGCCGCGTTCGGCGAGCCATTCCTTTGCCGCCGAGGACAGCTCGATGGTGACGTTGCGGTCGGCGAGTTGCGCCTCGAGCTGGAGGACGAACTTCTCGACCACCTGGGCCACGATCTCCGGGGTGAGGCCGGCGAAGGCAATGATCGCGTCGAGACGGTTGCGGAACTCGGGGGTGAACATCCGCTTGATCGCCTCCTCATCCTCGCCCGAGCGGCTGTCTCGGCCGAAGCCGATCGCCTCGCGGGTCAGGTCGGCGGCACCCGCATTGGTCGTCATGATCAGGATGACGTTGCGGAAATCGACGGTCTTGCCGTTGTGATCGGTGAGTTTGCCGTGGTCCATGACCTGCAGCAGGATATTGTACAAGTCCTGGTGCGCCTTCTCGATCTCGTCGAGGAGGAGGACGGCGTGCGGATGCTGGTCGATGCTGTCGGTCAGCAGGCCGCCCTGGTCGAAGCCGACATAGCCCGGAGGTGCCCCGATCAGCCGTGAGATGCTGTGCCGCTCCATGTATTCCGACATGTCGAAGCGGATCAGCTCGATGCCCAGCGTGGAGGCGAGCTGCTTGGCGACCTCGGTCTTGCCGACGCCGGTGGGCCCGGAGAACAGATAATTGCCGATCGGCTTCTCGGCGTCGCGCAGGCCGGCACGGGACAGCTTGATCGCGGCACCCAGGGCCTCGATGGCGCGGTCCTGGCCGAACACCATCGCCTTGAGGTCGCGCTCCAGCGTGCGCAGCGTTTCCTTGTCGTCGGCGCTGACACTCTTGGGCGGGATGCGGGCGATCTTGGCGACGATCTCCTCGACATCGCGCAAGGTTACGGTCTTGCGCCGCTTGCCCTCTGGCTGCAGCATGCGCGAGGCGCCGACCTCGTCGATCACGTCGATCGCCTTGTCCGGCAGCTTGCGGTCGTGGATGTATTTGGCGGCGAGTTCGACCGAGGCACGGATCGCCTCCTCGGTGTAGCGCACCTTGTGATGCTTTTCGTAGTTCGCCTTCAGGCCGCGCAGGATCTTGACCGCGTCCTCGATCGACGGCTCGTTGACGTCGATCTTCTGGAAGCGGCGCACCAGGGCGCGGTCCTTCTCGAAGTAGTTGCGGAACTCCTTGTAGGTGGTCGAGCCGATGCAGCGCAGCGTGCCCTGGGCGAGCGCCGGCTTGAGCAGGTTCGAGGCGTCCATCGCCCCACCGGAGGTCGCACCCGCGCCGATCACCGTGTGGATCTCATCAATGAACAGGATGCCGCCGGCATTGTTTTCGAGCTCGGTAACAACCGCCTTGAGCCGCTCCTCAAAGTCGCCGCGGTAGCGGGTGCCGGCAAGGAGTGCGCCCATGTCGAGGGCGTAGATGGTGGACTTGGCCAGCACTTCCGGCACGTCGCCTTCGACGATGCGCTTGGCCAGGCCCTCGGCGATGGCGGTCTTGCCGACGCCGGGATCGCCGACATAGAGGGGATTGTTCTTGGTGCGGCGGCAGAGGATCTGGATGGTGCGCTCGATCTCCTGGTCGCGTCCGATCAGCGGGTCGATCTTGCCGGCCAGTGCCTTCTTGTTGAGGTTGACGCAGTAGGCCGACAGCCCGTCCTGGTTCTTGCCGCCGCGGCCGCGCTCCTCGCGCTCGGTCTCCGGATTCTCGCTGTTCGGGGCGCCGGCCACGGGGCGCTGCGCCGAACGACCGGGCGCCTTGGCGATGCCGTGCGAGATGAAGTTGACCGCATCCAGCCGGGTCATGTCCTGGAGCTGCAGGAAATAGACCGCATGGCTTTCTCGCTCGGAGAACAGCGCCACCAGCACGTTGGCACCGGTGACCTCGTCTCGGCCGGAGGATTGCACGTGGATCGCCGCACGCTGCACCACGCGCTGGAACGCCGCGGTCGGCTTGGGTTCGCTGGAGCGGTCGGAGGCGAGGCCGGCAAGATCCTTGTCGAGGAATTCGGTCAAGTCGGCGCGAATTTTGTCGAGGTCGACGCCGCAGGCGCGCAGTACGGTGGCAGCGTCACCGTCATCGACCAGTCCGAGCAGGAGATGTTCGAGCGTCGCATATTCGTGCCTGCGCTCTCCGGCGAGCGAAAGGGCGCGATGGAGCGTCTGTTCGAGGTTGCGAGACAACATGGATGACGCTCCTTCCGATCAGGCCCGCCGCGCACTGTCCCCGAGGCTGTGGTCCTGAAGCCGCTTCAGAACGCATCTTTGGGGGGTTTCGCAAGGAAGGCCAGAGAAAACGCGCCCCTTGTGGGGAGCATCAGGCGATATGGGAAGTGTCCCGTCCCGTGAGAAGGAGCTTCTTCAGTCCTTCTCAATCGTACATTGCAACGGGTGTTGGTTCTGCCGTGCCAGATCCATCACCTGGGTTACCTTGGTCTCGGCGACCTCGTAGGTAAACACCCCGCAAACGCCGACGCCCCGCTTGTGCACGTGCAGCATGATCCGCGTCGCCTCGTCGCGGTTCTTCTGAAAGAATCGCTCGAGCACGTGGACCACGAACTCCATCGGCGTGTAGTCGTCGTTGAGCATCAGGACCTTGTACATCGCCGGCTTGCGCGTCCGCGGACGCGTCTTGACGACGACGCCGGTGTTGGGCGTGTCGTCGCCCTGGCCGCCCTGATCCCGACGATCGGGATTTTTTGGAGTGCCGGGGCCGGTCGGGCCGCTGGTGACGATGTGACGCATGATGCCGGCCAGATGGGGGTGGGGCGCGGCTTGCGCAAGCGTATACCGCCGTGCTCCGGGCCGTGCTTCGGCTGGCGCATCGTGCGGCGGCTGCGGGGGTCGCTTCGGCATGACCGCATACTAACGCAGGCTTTACTGCGCATGGAAGCGTCACAATGCGCGCTAACCGCCCGCGCAACAGCCCGGATGTATCATAAAAAATCCGACCAACCCCTTAAGATTGGAAGAGAATCTACTGGACGCGGCGGCGCCGGAGACATTACCGTCAGGTCATCACGCCAAAGCGAGCTGTGCCGGTCGACCGATGCGGGCGCACTATCCGTTGCGTAGGGGGATCGACATGGTCGCGGATGGCGCTGTTATGGACAGCCGGGGTCGCCTGCTCTCGCTCATCGGCCTTTTGGCCCCGTGTGCGCTGATGGCTCTGGGTCTGCTGATCGTGGCCTGCCCGCGTGCACGGGCGCAATATGTCGGCAGGGTCAGCTCGTTCGTGGTGGACGCGAATAACGGGCGGGTGCTGCAGGACTACAACCCCGACCTGCGTCGCTATCCGGCCAGCCTCACCAAGCTCATGACGCTCTATCTGGCATTCCGGGCGCTGCACCAGGGCCGTATCGCCCTCGACCAGGCGGTGCCGGTCTCCGCACATGCCGCCTCGATGGAGCCGTCCAAGCTCGGCCTGGTGCCGGGCACCTACATGACTGTGCAGCAGGCGATCCTGGCCCTGGTCACGAAGTCGGCAAACGACGCCGCCTGCGCGCTGGGCGAGTTGATCGGCGGCGGCAGCGAGCCTCATTTCGCCGATTTGATGACCCGGCAGGCGCGGCTGCTTGGCATGACCGATACTGTCTTTCGCAACGCGTCCGGACTGCCCGACCCGGCGCAGGTCTCCACCGCGCGCGATTTCGCCATGCTGACCCGGCATCTGATTCACGACTTTCCGGACGACTATCGCTATTTCTCGGTCCCTGCGTTCATGTTCCACGGCCGCTATATCGGCAATCATGACGCGATGCTGCGTCTGTATCCGGGGGCAGACGGGCTCAAGACCGGCTACACCGCCGAGGCCGGCCACAATCTCATCACGTCGGCGGTGCGCGGCAATGTCCGCCTGATCGGCGTCGTACTTGGCGCTCGCACCAACCCGCAGCGCTCCGCGATGATGGAGAACCTCCTCGACGCCGGATTCGCGGCCGAGGGTGTGGCACCGCTTGCCCGGCCGGCCCCGCGCCATGAGCGGACGCCCCTGACCCTGGTCTCCAATCACCGGCGCGGCCGCCCGCTTTGGCATGGCCGGCATCATCTGCGCCACTTCGCCCATTCGCATTATGCCCGGCTACATTTGACTGGCGTGCAATACCGCCGCCATCACGGCCACGCCCTGCACTTTGTTGGTGCGCGCCTGCGTCGGGTTCTCGCGCATGTCCACCATGTCTCGCCGCTACGGCTGAGCCGGGTGGAGAGTCCGACACAGTCGAACGGCTAAGACCACGCCTACGCGCTCTGCGCACATCCCGACCCAAAGCAGCCTTGCTTTAGGCCGTATGGCCGCTCATTTTCCTCGCTGTCGCGATGACTTGATTACAAAGAGGGCGCAGCATGGATGGCGAGACGGACGGGAGGCACATCATCCTGCACCCGCCGGAGCATTTCGAGGGTATGCGCGCGGCCGGGCGTCTCGCGGCCATGACGCTCGACATGATTGCACCGCACGTGCGCAGCGGCGTCACCACCGGTGAACTGGACCGCCTGATCCACCAGTTCACCCTCGACCACGGCGCCGTTCCCGCCACGCTGAACTATCGCGGCTATCCGAAGTCCTCCTGCATCTCGATCAACCACGTGGTCTGCCACGGCATCCCCGGTGAGCGCCGGCTGCACGACGGCGACATCCTCAATATTGACGTCACCTCGATACTCGACGGCTGGTTCGGCGACAGCAGCCGCATGTATGTCGTCGAGCCGATCGCGCGTCGCGCCTCGATGCTGATCGACGTGACCTACGAGGCTCTCCAGCGCGGGCTGGCGGCAGTGCGTCCGGGTCGCACGCTGGGCGATCTCGGCCACGCCATCCAGAGCTATGTCGAGCAGCAGCGCTTCTCCGTGGTGCGCGATTTCTGCGGCCACGGCGTCGGCCAGCGCTTCCACGAAGCCCCGAACATCCTGCATTTCGGCAAGCCCGGTCAGGGCACCGTGCTCGCGCCCGGCATGTTCTTCACCATCGAGCCGATGGTCAACGCCGGACGTCCCGACGTGAAAATCCTCGAAGATGGCTGGACAGCGGTAACGCGCGACCGCAGCCTGTCCGCTCAGTTCGAGCACATGATCGGTGTCACGGAGGACGGATGCGAAATCTTCACGCTCTCGCCCGGGGGCCTGCACAAGCCGCCTTATTCCTGACCGGGCTGGCGCTGGCCGCCTCCAGCGCTTCCGTATGTGCCTCCGCCTGGGCCAAGGACCCGCTCGCCTTTTCCGGCGCGCATGCGCCCGCGGACTCGCCGCCACCGGTGGGAGCCGCGCACGGCATGGTGGTGACGGCACAGTCGATCGCCTCGCACGTCGGCGCCGAAATCCTGGCCAAGGGTGGCAACGCCGCTGATGCGGCTGTGGCGGTCGCCTATGCCCTCGCCGTCGTGCTGCCGGCCGCCGGCAATATCGGCGGCGGCGGCTTCATGACCCTGATGCAGCCGAACGGCCAAGCGGTGTTCATCGATTTTCGCGAACGGGCGCCCCTCGCCGCCACGGCCACGATGTTCCAGGACGCCAAGGGCAACGTCATCCCCGGCCTGTCGCTGCATAGCTGGAAGGCGATCGGCGTGCCCGGCACCGTCGCCGGCATGGAATTGGTGCTGCACAAGTACGGCACCCTGTCGCGCGCGGAGGTGATGGCGCCGGCGATCAAGCTGGCCCGTGACGGCTTCGTGCTCGGCCCGCTCGATGCCGCGTTGCTGCATACCAGCACCGCCGGCTTCAAGGCCGACCCGGCGGCCGCGAAAATCTTCCTGCGTCCCGACGGCACCCCCTGGCAGGCCGGCGACCGGCTGGTGCAGACCGATCTCGCCCACACCCTCGATGCGATCAGCAAGCACGGCAAGGCTGCGTTCTATGCCGGGCCGGTGGCGCAGGCGATCGTCGATGCCAGTGAAAAGAACGGCGGCATCCTGGCGATGGGCGACTTCGCCACCTACAAGGCGCGCCAGCTCAAGCCGGTGACCTGCACCTATCGTGGCTTTCTCGTCGATACAGCACCGCCCCCTTCAGGCGGCGGCGTCGCCTTGTGCGAGATGCTCAACATCCTCTCCGGCTACGACATGCGGGCACTTGGCTACCACACCGCGCCGTCCGCGCAGCGCGAGATCGAGGCGATGCGGCGCGCCTACGAGGACCGCCAGGACCTCGGCGACCCGCGGTTCGTGCACGATCCGGTGGCGCGCCTCACCAGCCCCGGCTACGCCGCCGCGGTGCGCCGGGTGACGCCGAAGGATCATGCCCTGGCGATGGCCAACCTGCCGCCGGTGACGCAGAACGAAAAGCCCGAGACCACGCATTTCTCGATCGTCGACAAGCAGGGCCGCGCGGTGTCGATGACCTACACGCTCAATGGCTGGTTCGGCGCGCAGGTGGTGGCTCCAGGCACCGGTGTGACGCTGAACGACGAGATGGACGATTTCTCCTCCAAGCCTGGCTCGCCCAACATGTTCGGCATCGTCGGCAGCCAGGCCAACGCGGTGGCTCCCGGCAAGACGCCGCTGTCGTCGATGACACCCACAATCCTCTCCCGGCACGGCCATGTGGTCATGGCGATCGGCTCGCCGGGCGGCTCGCTGATCCCGACCATCGTGCTGTCGGTGGTTCTCGGCGTTGTCGATCACGGCCAGACCATCCAGCAGGCGATCGATGACGGACGCTTCCATGAACAATGGACACCGGAGCCGGTCTGGATGGAGCCCGGGGCGCTGCCCGATCCCGTCGTCAAGACGCTGATCGGCGAAGGCTACGTCTTTAAGCAGCATGCGCCGTGGGGCTCGGCCGAGGGTGTGCTGGTCGGCGGCCCGGCACTCGACGTTACGCCCCACAACGGCGAGCATGTGTTCGGCGGCATCGACCGCCGCCACCCGGGTGCTGCGGCGGTCGGGGAGTAGTCGCCGCTACAGGACGTTCACGTCCTCGTTGCGGCTGCGCAAATACAGGTCGAACTCGCGTCGCAGGTCTGGCTTGTTGCCGGTCCATTCGAACACGCCATAGGTGTTGCGCTTGAGGTCGGTGTCCGGGTCGAAGCCGTGGCGGATGAACATGTCCCAGCGGCTCAAATGGCCGCGATCCGCCTTGCGGCCATGGAAGCGGTGCTCGATGGTGCCGGGCACATAGCCGATATTGCCGTTGATGTGCGCGGTCGCGCGTGCCTGCCAGCGCAGGAGGTGGTCGCGATAGGCGCTCGAGCAACCCCCTGGCAGCGACATCAGGCCATGCCCCGTGAGGGCCAGGGCCATGTGGTGGTCGCCCGCGCCCATGCCGCCGATGTCGAACAGGCCGCCGAGCCAGTCGAGCGCCTGCCGGGTCCAGGCCCAGATATAGCCGGTATGCGGATAGTCGTACGGGCCGCCACTGAACTTCCACCATTTCGGCCCGCGCGGGCAGACCGGCTGGCCGTGCAGATACTGCCGGCAGAACGAGACATGATGCTGGATATGCTCGTCGTTGGGTCCGAGGTCGTAGGCATCCGACCAGGGCTGCACGACGTCGTAATGCTGCAGGGCCTGCACCGTCTCGACCGCCCAGCTTGCACGACGATGGAAGATGTCGCTGTCCGAGGTCGCGATGTAGCGCGCATCGGGCACCCGCGAGATGCCGATATTCAGCGCGTTCTCCTTCGACCAGCACCAGGTCCGGGCGCGCAGGCCGATATGGTTGACGTGCGGGATCTCGGCGTACTGAAACGGTCGCTCGCCATACTGCACCTCGACCAGATGCAGCCGCACCCCGCTGTCGAGCATATGCTCCACCCAGCCGCGGGCGACGCCCTCGGGCTGGTTCCAGCGAAGCGGATTGGCCCGCACCGCGAATACGTCAAGAAGCTCCGCCTTCATAATCTCTCCCGTCGCGCGCTCGATGTTTGAGCAGCCAGCGCGACGGGGACTCTAGCGTGTCTCATTCGGATTCGTAACAATCAGGCGTGCTGTAAGCGAAACAGGTCGTCCGGCGTTCGGGAGAGCCCCGGCCGCGGTGTCCACCGAAGCGGCGGCGTTAAACAGGCCGGACCCCGCGACTTCGTCGAGGTTTATCTGGCCGATCTCGCCGCGACGAGCAGGCGAGACAGTTCGGCGTCCGATCGCTGTGTGTGGCGTTTCCGGGCTCGAATCATCAGGAAACGTCCTGACCAGCTATTGTTGACCCATGTCCCATCGATTTCGGTGCCCGCTTCGTTGAGTTCTCCGATATAGCGGACGGCGTCATGCGCGGCATCGGGCCGGTCGTAGGTTTTCAGCAACGTAATATTGCGGCCGGCGATTTTGCCCATAAGGTTGGCCGTGACCATCGAGCCCGCATACAAGCCGCGCTGCGCCGTTTCCTGGGTGGAGCCGGTGAGCCACTCCGAGGCCTGTCGCAGTTCAGCGACAAAGCTGGTCGGGTCGTAACGCCTTGGATAGCTGAACAAGCCATCCCACGTTCCGCTGCAATCATGCATCGATGGCCTTCCCCCCATTCTTGAAAACTGTCGCCTTCCGGAGGTGCATGAAAGCGATGTCGTGCGTGACCGGCCATCTCATTCCCCCTCGGCGCGCCGGTGTGCAGCAACATCATTAGCGTACGTTTGAAGATCAATTCAGCGGCGCGTGCGAGGGGCGGGTATTTGGAAATCCTGATCGAACCGGAGGATTCGATGCCTCGTCATGGCACGGCGCCGGTATGCACCAGCACCTGGTGCGTGCCTCTGTAGATTAGTTCGAGGGCGACGGCGAGCACCACCAGCAGCCCCACCCAGCCAATCCAGCGGTAGCGCGTCAGCAGCCGCGCCATCAGCGAGGCGGCCGCTCCCATCAGCAGCACAGAGACGGTCAGCCCGGTGACCAGCACCCACAGATGTTGGCCGGCTGCACCGGCGACGGCAAGGATGTTGTCCAGGCTCATCGACAGGTCGGCGAGCACGATCCGCAGGATGGCGCGGCGCATGTCGCCGGGAGCCGCGGCCCTGTCCGGCTCGGCCGCCCCCGCCTCGGCGTGCGCGCGCAACTCGCGCAGCATGCGCCAGCACACCCACAGCAGCAGCAGCCCTCCGGCCAGCGTGAGCCCGACGATTGCGAGCAGCTTGAGCGCGATCGTGGCAAAGCCGACGCGCATTACGGTGGCCGCTAGAATCCCGACCAGGATGGCAATGCGTCGTTCGCGGTTCGGCAGGTTGATCACCGCCAGGCCGACCACCACCGCGTTGTCGCCGGCGAGCGTGAGGTCGATCAGCAGGACCTGGACGAGGTCGAGCAGTTGGGCTGCGAGCGGATCGGGCATCATCGGGGCTGCGTAGCACGCCGCAGCCCCCGCTTAGGCGCCCCCCCGCTTATGCGCCCCCTGTGATGACGCGGTCGGATGCTCTACAGGAGCGGCGATCCACCCCCAAGCATGCAGGACATAAGCCGCATGGTTCCGCGCTACAGCCGTCCCGCCATGGCCGCCATCTGGGCGCCGGCCAACCGCTATTGCATCTGGTTCGAGATCGAAGCCCTCGCCGCCGAGGCGATGGCAGCACACGGCGACGTGCCGGCCGCAGCCGCGTCCGTCATCCGCGAGCGCGGCGATGTTGCGATGGCGGCCTTTTCGGACGCGGATCTGGCGCGGATCGATGCGATCGAGGCGGAAACCCGCCACGACGTGATCGCCTTTCTGACCTGGCTCGCCGAGAAGATCGGACCCGAGAGCCGCTTCGTGCATCTCGGCATGACCAGCAGCGACGTGCTCGATACCTGTCTTGCGGTGCAGCTCACCCAGGCCGCCGACCTGCTGATCGCGGATGTCGATGCGGTGCTGGCCGCACTCCGCAGGCGCGCCTTCGAGCACAAATTCACCCTTACCATCGGTCGTAGCCACGGCATCCATGCCGAGCCGACCAGCTTCGGGCTCAAGCTCGCCGGCCATTATGCCGAGTTCGATCGTAACCGGGCGCGCCTGGTGGCGGCGCGCGCGGAGATCGCCACCTGCGCGATCTCCGGCGCCGTCGGCACCTACGCGCACGTTTCGCCCGAGGTGGAGGCGTTCGTGGCGGCGCGGCTGCGGTTGCGGCCGGAGCCGGTCTCCACACAGGTGATCCCGCGCGACCGTCATGCGGCGTTCTTTTGCGCGCTCGGGGTGGTGGCGAGCGGCATCGAGCGGCTGGCAGTGGAGGTGCGCCACCTGCAGCGCTCGGAGGTGCGCGAGGCGGAGGAGTTCTTCCATGCCGGGCAGAAGGGCTCCTCGGCGATGCCGCACAAGCGCAACCCGGTGCTGAGCGAGAACCTGACGGGGCTCGCGCGTCTGGTGCGCAGTGCCGTGGGGCCGGCGCTGGAGAACGTCGCACTCTGGCACGAGCGCGACATCAGCCACTCGTCGGTGGAGCGCAACATCGCCCCGGATGCGACCATCGGCCTGGATTTCGCGCTGGCCCGTCTGGCCGGCATGATCGAGACGCTGGTGGTCTATCCAGAGCGGATGGCGGCCAACCTTGAAAGCCTCGGCGGCGTCGTGCATAGCGGCGAGGTTCTGCTGGCGCTGGCGCGCGCCGGCATCCAGCGCGAGGACGCCTATCGGATCGTGCAGCGCAACGCGATGGCCACCTGGACGCGACTCGGACAGCCGGACGGGCGCAGCTTTCGCGACAACCTCGACGCCGACCCTGAGGTCGCGGGCCGGGTTTCCGTCGAGGCACTCGATGCCGCCATGCAAGCCGAGCGCCACTTGGCAGCTTTGGACACGAGTTACCAGCGTGTCTTCGGCGACCCGGGACCGGCTACACTGCCACCAAACTGACGCAGTGCCGCAAAAATCGGCCGCTTTCCGTCGGTCGGCCTTTGCCGCGGCGCATCATACTCCATATAAACAATGTCGTGTGCACAGTCATCGTCTCCACCAATCCTGGCCAGCGTTGGCCTCTCCTCATTGCGGCAAACCGTGACGAGCGACTGGATCGTCCCTGGCAGGCGCCAGGGCGACACTGGCCGGAACAGCCCGGCATCGTCGGCGGACGCGACGGACTCGGGGGTGGGAGCTGGCTTGCCGTCAACGACAAAGGGGTCGCGGCCGCGGTGCTGAACCGGGTCGGCAGTCTGGGCCCCGCACCTGGCAAGCGCTCGCGCGGCGACCTGCCGCTGGTCGGCCTGGCACATGAGACGGCCGAGGCGGCCGCACGCGCGATCGCCTCGCTCGACGCAGGCAGCATGCGTTCGTTCAACATGGTGGTGGCCGACCGGCACCACGCTTTCTATCTTTGCGGCCTCGGCTACGGTCATGCGGAGGTGACGGTTCTCGACCCCGGCATGCACATGATCGCGACTGCCGGCCCCGACGACATGAAGATCCCCCGAATTGCCCGCCATCTGCCGCGCTTCCAATCGGCGCCGACCCCGCAGCCGCCAGACTGGAAGAGTTGGATCGCCCTGCTCTCCGACCGCTCGTTGCCGGCCGGGAGCGAGCTGAACATCCCGCCGCGCAGCGGTTTCGGCACCAGTAATTCCTCGCTTCTCGGCGTCCCGGATGATTCCGACGCTACCCCAAGTTGGCTGTTTGCCGCAGGCCCCCCGGATCGTGCTCCCTTCGAGCCGGTCGCGTTCGCCTGACCGGGATGCTATAGCCCGCCCGCGCGCGCCAACCGACGCGCCGTTCAATCAAGGACGATGATGGCACGTCGCCGACAGCTCTACGAAGGCAAGGCCAAGATCCTGTTCGAGGGCCCCGAACCCGGGACACTCGTTCAGTATTTCAAGGACGATGCGACGGCCGGGAACGGCGCCAAGAAGGGGATCATCACCGGCAAGGGCGTGCTCAACAACCGAATCAGCGAGCATCTGATGCTGCGCCTGAACGAGATCGGCGTGCCGACGCATTTCGTCCGCCGGCTCAACATGCGCGAACAACTCATCCGCGAAGTGGAGATCATCCCCATCGAGGTGGTGGTGCGCAATGTTTCCGCCGGCAGCCTCAGCAAGCGGCTCGGTATTCCGGAGGGCACCCGGCTGCCGCGCTCGATCATCGAATATTACTACAAGAACGACGCACTCGGCGATCCGATGGTCGCCGAGGAGCACATCACCGCCTTCGGCTGGGCGTCCACCGCCGACATGGACGACATGGTCGCCCTGGCGTTGCGCATTAACGACTTCCTGACCGGCTTGTTCCTCGGAATCGGCATCACCCTCGTCGATTTCAAGCTGGAGTTCGGCCGGCTGTGGGAAAACGAGGACATGCGCCTGGTGCTGGCCGACGAGATCAGTCCGGATAATTGCCGGCTGTGGGACAGCAAGACCAGCGAGAAGCTCGACAAGGACCGTTTCCGGCGCGACCTTGGACGGGTCGAGGAGGCCTATCAGGAGGTCGCCAAGCGGCTCGGCATCCTGCCCGAAGCCGGCAACAATGACCTGAAGGGACCGGAGCTTATGCAGTGAAGGCCAGGGTGACCGTCATGCTCAAGGACGGCGTGCTCGACCCGCAAGGACGCGCCATCGGCCATGCGCTGCATGTATTGGGCTTTGATGAGGTCGGCGAAGTGCGTGCCGGTCGGGTCATCGAACTCGATCTCGCCGACACCGACGCCGACCGCGCCCGTACGCAGGCGGAGTCGATGGGCCATCGGCTGCTGGCCAATGCAGTGATCGAAACCTTCAGCGTCGAGGTGCTGCCATGAAGGTCCGGATGACCAGTTTCCTTGCCGCAGCACTGCTGCTGTCCGCCGGCGCCGCACACGCGCAGCGCGTCTCGCCGATGCAGGCGGGCCGGTTCGCGCAATACTGCCGCAGTCCGCGCAACGGCGGCCAGCAGATCTGCGACGCCTATATCACCGGCATGGCCGACAGCTTCGCGCTGATCCAGAAGCTCCCCGGCGGCTCCAGCGGCGATTTGCGAAAGGCGGGCATCTGCGTGCCGCGGACGGCGAGCGGTGCGGCGATGCGCCAGGCGGTGATGTCCTGGCTGGGCTCGCATCAGAACATGCTGGGCAAGCAGGTCGGCGAGACGGTGTATTACGCGCTGCACGACACCTATCCCTGCGGCGCCGGCTGAGTCCATGCGCGCCGCTATCGTGCTGTTTCCCGGCACCAACCGGGAGCGCGACATGGCGATCGCCCTGCGCGGTGCCACCGGAGTAGCGCCGCTGCAAGTCTGGCACCGGGAGACCGAGTTGCCGCCGCTCGATTTGGTCGTGCTGCCGGGCGGGTTCAGTCACGGCGACTATCTGCGTTGCGGCGCGATGGCGGCGCACTCGCCGATCATGCCGGCGGTGCGCGCCTTTGCCGAGGCCGGCGGCCATG
The DNA here is from genome assembly GCF_965276875.1 of Lichenicoccus sp. Classification (GTDB taxonomy): domain Bacteria; phylum Pseudomonadota; class Alphaproteobacteria; order Acetobacterales; family Acetobacteraceae; genus Lichenicoccus. The sequence goes on from NZ_OZ255701.1 coordinate 2,704,427, forward strand.
TCCTTGGCGTCTGCAACGGCTTTCAGATCCTGACCGAAGCCGGTTTGCTACCGGGCGCACTGCTGCGCAATGCGGGCCTGCGTTTTCTGTCGCACGATTGCGACCTGCGCGTGGCGCGCGCCGGCACTGCCTTTACCAGGCAGTGGCAGGAGGGCGACGTCGTGCGCGCCCCGCTCGCGCATGGTGACGGCAACTATGTGGCCGACGAGGCGACGCTCGACCGCCTGGAGGGCGAGGGACGCGTTGCTTTCCGCTATGCGCGCGACAATCCCAATGGCAGCGCCCGGTCCATCGCCGGTATCCTGAGCGAGAACCTGCGCGTGCTCGGCCTGATGCCGCATCTCGAGGACGTGGTCGATCCGCTGACCGGCGGCACCGACGGGCGCAAGCTGTTCTCGGGCCTGCTCGAGGCGCTCGCCGCATGAAGCCGGTCGACGCCGCATTGGCTCGCAGCTTTGGACTGACCGACACTGAGTACGAGCGCGTGTGCGCGATCATGGGCCGCACCCCGACCCTGACCGAACTTGGCATCTTCTCCGTCATGTGGTCCGAGCACTGCTCCTACAAATCCTCGCGCGTTTGGCTGCGCACCCTGCCGACGACCGCGCCCTGGGTCATCCACGGGCCTGGCGAGAATGCCGGTGTGGTCGATATCGGCCAGGGGCTTGCCGCCATCTTCAAGATGGAGAGCCATAACCACCCCTCCTTCATCGAGCCGTATCAGGGGGCAGCGACCGGAGTCGGCGGCATCCTCCGCGATGTCTTCACCATGGGTGCCAGGCCGATCGCCAACCTGAACGCCCTGCGTTTCGGCGACCCCGCGGACCCCTCCACCCGTCGCATCGTCGACGGGGTGGTGCGCGGCATCGGCGGCTACGGCAATTGCGTCGGGGTGCCGACAGTCGGTGGCGAGATCAACTTCCATCCGCGCTATAACGGCAATCCGCTGGTCAATGCGATGACCGTCGGCATCGCCCGCGCCGACCGCATCTTCCTTTCCACCGCCGCCGGGATCGGCAATCCGGTGGTCTATGTAGGCTCCAAAACCGGGCGCGACGGCATCCACGGTGCCACCATGGCCTCCGCCGCCTTCGGCGAGGACGCGCAAGTCAAGCGCCCCACCGTGCAGGTCGGCGATCCGTTCACCGAGAAGCTGCTGATCGAGGCGTGTCTGGAGCTGATGGAAACCGACGCGATCGTGGCGATCCAGGACATGGGGGCCGCCGGCCTGACCTCGTCGGCGGTCGAGATGGCCGGCAAGGGCGGTGTTGGCATCGACCTCGACCTCGACCGCGTGCCGCAGCGCGAGACCGCGATGACCGCCTACGAGATGATGCTCTCGGAAAGCCAGGAGCGCATGCTGATGGTGCTGCGCCCGGATCGTACGGCCCAGGCGCAGGCGGTGTTCGAGAAGTGGGAACTCGATTTCGCGGTGATCGGGACCCTCACCGACACCGGCCATATCATCGTCCGCCATCTCGGCGCGGTCGAGGCCGATATCCCGCTGGCACCTCTCGCCGACCAGGCGCCGCTCTATCACCGCCCCGCCGCACCCACGCCGCCGCCGCCGGCCTTGGGCCCGACCCCCGATCCGGTCGGCATTGAGGCGGCGCTGGTTCGGCTGATCGGCTCGCCGGACGGCGCCTCGCGTGCCTGGGTGTGGGACCAGTACGACAGCACCGTCGGCGGTCAGACCATCCGCCGCCCGGGTGCCGCCGACGCCGCCATCGTGCGCGTCGAGAACACCACCATCGCCCTTGCTCTGACCACCGACTGCACGCCGCGCTACGTGGCGGCCGATGCCCGCGTCGGCGGGGCACAGGCTGTGGCCGAGGCTTGGCGCAACCTGACCGCCACCGGCGCACGGCCGCTGGCGATCACCGACAACCTCAATTTTGGCAATCCCGAGAAGCCGGAGGTGATGGGCCAGTTCGCCGATGCCGTGGCCGGCATGCGCGAGGCGTGCCTGGCGCTGGACTTCCCGGTCGTGAGCGGCAACGTCTCGCTCTACAACGAGACCGCCGGTGCCGACGGCGGCTCGGTCTCGATCCTGCCGACCCCCGCAATCGGCGGCCTCGGCGTGATCGACGATGCCGCCGCCGCCGTCGGTCTGTCGCTGGCGCCGGACCTCGACCTGGTGCTGATCGGCGAGACGCGCGGGCATCTCGGACAAAGCCTGTGGCTGCGCGAGATCCACGGCCGCGAGGCCGGGCCGCCGCCAACGGTCGATCTCGACGCCGAGCGGCGGCACGGCGATTTCGTGCGGCAGCGGATCATGTCGGGGACGGTCCAGGCCTGCCACGACGTCTCCGACGGCGGCCTGCTGGTCGCGATCGCCGAGATGGCGATGGCCGGCGACGCCGGTTGCACCCTCGATGTGCCGGCTTCCGGCATGTCGCCGCATGCCTATTGGTTCGGCGAGGACCAGGCGCGCTACGTGCTCGCCGTGGCCGATGGCGACGCCTTGATCGAGGCGGCCGCCGCGGCCGCGATCCCGGCGCGACGATTGGGCCGGGCACGGGCGTCGGATGCGGGTTTGACTTTGTCCAGCGGCGCCACAATATCGCTCAGGCGGCTGCGGGCGGCGCATGAGCGCTTCTTCCCCGACCTGATGAATGCTTGAGGAACACCGCGACATGCCGATGGAAGCGGGCGAGATCGAGAGCCTGATCAAGGCGGCCCTGCCGGATGCGACCGTCAGCATCGAGGATCTCGCCGGCGATGGCGATCACTATGCCTGCAAGGTGGTGAGCGAGTCGTTCCGCGGGCGCTCGCGTTTGCAGCAGCATCAGATGGTCTATGCCGCATTGCAGGGCCATATGGGCGGCGCGCTGCATGCCCTGGCGTTGCAGACCAATCCGCCTCTTATGGCGTGAGCCTGATCCACAAGGAGCCAACCATGTCCGACACCGTCTTTACCCGCATCAAGAGCGAAATCGAGAGCAACCCGGTCATGCTCTACATGAAGGGCAACGCGATGTTCCCGCAATGCGGGTTTTCCGCGCGCGTGGTGCAGATCCTCTCGCACATGGGCGTGCCCTTCCAGACCGCTAACGTGCTTGAGGACCAGGAGCTGCGCGAGGGGGTGAAGGCCTTCTCGAACTGGCCTACGATTCCGCAGCTCTACGTCAAGGGCGAGCTGGTCGGTGGCTGCGATATCGTTACCGAGATGTATCAGTCCGGCGAGCTCGAAACCTTGTTTGCCGAGCATGGTATCCAGGCGGCCCACAGCCAAGCCTGAGTTCAGCGCTTTACGCGTCCCGCCGCCCTGTCGTAGGACAGGCGCGAGGCGTTCGCGCAGGGGTCGGCGATGTCGTTACAGCGTATTCTGTTGGCGCTCTGGCTTGGCTGGGCCCTGGTTGCGGCGGTATCGCTGCCGTCCCGGGCGCAGCACCTTGTTACCAGTTCCGATGCGAGCAAGCTCACGCTTGATGCGCTGACGGCGCCTCCGCACCCCGTCTATCGCCTCCCAATCTACCGCCCTCCAGCCTCTCGCTCCCCGATCTATCACCGGGTGTCGGCGGTGCGACGGGCGCACCGGCCCGGCTATGTCAGCCACCAGATGCACGCGTCGCTTGGGCGGCATCGGTCGCGTCACCGGTATGCTAATTTGGGCTCTCATCGTCGCCGATCCTGAAGGCGTCGGCGATCCGCCGGATCTGCCCGGCATGGTCAAGCAAGACCAGATCAAAGCGCAGATGACAGCCGGCCCATTCAGGATGTTGCGCAAGCAGGACCCCGGCCGCTGCAATCAGGCGGCGGCGTTGCGCAAGCGACAGGGCGCATGCTGCGTCGCATAGGTATGCGCGCGCCTTGACCTCGACGAAAGCGATCAGAGCCGCTTTAGGAAGGCTTGCGACAATGTCGATCTCGCCGCATGCGGTCCGCGCCCGACGCAGCAGAATGGTCCAGCCGTCGCGTGCAAGCGCCTGACACACCAGGCTTTCCGCGCCGACTCCCCGGGCCTGTGCGCGCCTGCGTCGTGACGGGTCCGACACACCCGGAACGGATAAGCTGTTCGCGCTAGGCATGGCGGTGGCCCCGCCGGCACCGCTCCTGCATCGTCGCACGGATGACCATGATCCCCTGTCCCAACCTCTCGCCATGCAGGTTAGCGAAAACTCCCTTCCGAACGCTTAAAGCCACGATGCTTAGCTGCCATGCATGACCTGCTTGCGGTTGGCGCGACTGTTCTGCTGCCGGTGCGGATCATCCTCGCGATCGCGGTTACGCTGCATGCCCTGCGGACCAAGCGCGAGACCGGGGCGGCAATCGGCTGGATCGGGCTCGTGTGGCTGGCGCCGCTGTTCGGCACCTTCCTCTACATTACACTGGGCATCAACCGGGTGCGTCGGCTGGCCAAGCGGCTCAGCAGCCAGCGGCCCTGGAGCAGCGGCCGCGATAAGGCCGCGCAAACGCCAAAGCTTGAAAGCCATCTCGCCCCTCTGGTCGCGGCGGTCGGCAGGCTTACCGAGCGGCCGCTGCTCGCGGGCAATGCGATCCGCTGCCTGCATGACGGCGACAACGCCTATCCGGTGATGCTGGAGGCGATCGGCTCGGCGCGGCGCAGCCTGCTGCTGTGCTCCTACATCTTTCTCGAGGACCGAATCGGCGGCCGCTTCGTCGAGGCAATCGTCGCGGCACAGGCGCGCGGCGTTGCCGTGCGGGTGTTGGTGGATGGCTTCGGCAGCGGCTATTTCCGCCCGCGCGTGGCCCGCCGGTTGAGCGCGCAGGGGGTGCCGGTGGCGCGTTTCATGCACTCCGCGCTGCCTTGGCGGATGCCGTTCCTCAACCTGCGCACGCACAAGAAGATCCTGGTCGTCGATGGCACCGTGGGTTTCACCGGGGGTCTCAACATCGCCGCCCAGAACCTGCTTCGGGCGCGACCGCGTGACCCGGTGTCGGACATCCATTTCCGCGTGAGCGGACCGGTGGTGGAGCAGCTTACGGAGGCATTTGCCAAGGACTGGTCATTCACCACCGGCGAGGAGCTCGATCAGGCGGTTTTTTATGTGTCGGACCACGCGGTGGCCGCCGGTTCCGCGTTCTGCCGGGTAATCACCTCGGGGCCGGACTCCGACGTCGAGAAGATCGAGTTCGCGATCATGCAGGGGGTGGCCCTGGCGCGCCGCTCGGTGCGGATCATGACGCCGTATTTCCTGCCCGACGAGCGGCTGCTGACGGTGCTGGCGATGGCGGCAATGCGCGGCGTCGAGGTCGACCTGGTGTTGCCGCGGCAGAGCAACCACCGGTTGATAGACTGGGCGCGGACGCCGAACAATGCGCCGCTGCGTGCCGCTGGCGTGCGGATCTGGTTCTCCGATCCGCCGTTCAACCACTCCAAGCTGATGGTGGTGGACGAGGCCTGGTCGCTGATCGGCAGCGCCAACCAGGACGTGCGCAGCCTGCGGTTGAATTTCGAGCTCGATATCGAGGTCTATAACAGTGGTCTCGCGGGCGAGCTCGACCGGTTCATGCGGGCGCATCGCCACACGCAGTGGGAGCCCATGCACGGGCATCGTCGCGGCTTTCTCGTCGGATTGCGCGACTCCGCGGCCCGCCTCATGCTGCCCTATCTATGAACGCACCCGCAGCTCGACCATGATCGGGTGATGGTCGGACGGACGGTGCGGCAGGATCGCGGTGCGCTCGCACTCCAGCCCGCGTACCAGGCAGCGATCGAGCCTGACGCCGACCATGTCGGCCATGCGATGGGTCGGCCCGCGTGGCCCGACGTCGCGAAAGCCCGGCAGCAAGGCGGGTCCCACGAGATTGTAGTCGCCCAGCACGGCGCCGCAGCGTGGCAGGCGCTCGGCGATCAGCCGGAGCTGGCGCCGGTTCAGTACCTGGCCATGCGAGAGGTGCACGTTGGCGACCGCGAAGGCGCCGCAATCGACGATCTGGCAAACCCGACGAACCAGGGCGCCTGGCTGCAGCGGCCAGACCGACGGTGGAGCAAGGAAGCCGCTCGGGCTCCAGCAGGCGACGCCGTGGATGCGTCCTGGCAGCGGCGACCGCGCATAGGCGCCGCCGACGCGGGACGGCAGATGATCGATTTCGCGGGTTGCCTCCTGCATGAGCAACAGGTGCGGCTGCTCGGCCTCGATGAGGGCCACGACATCGTCGATGGAGGCGCCAACCCGTCGCAGCAGATTCCAGCTGACGATCTTCACAGGAGCTCTTCCGTGACCGGAGTGCTGCCGGCAAATTCGATGGCCAGGGTATAGCCGACGCCGAGCAGCACCGGGCCGAGGAAGATGCCAAGGCCGCCGAACGCCAGCACGCCGCCGAGTACGCCGAGCACGGTCAGCAAATAGGGCAATTGCGCGCCGCGCGAGATGAACATCGGCCGGATGATATGGTCGGCGCCGGAGATCGCGACGACACCGTAGACCGCGAGCACGATCCCCCAGGCCAGCCGATGGGTCAGCGCCAGCCAGACCGCGGCCGGCACCCACACCAGCGGCGCCCCGATCGGCAGCACCGCGAAGAAGGCCGCCATGCCGCCGAACAGGACCGGGCTGGGGACGTTGGCGATGGCGAAGCCGATGCCGGTCAGGATGCCCTGGACGATGGCGGTGCCGAGAATGCCATAGACTGTGCCGCGCACGGTGTTGCCGGTGACGGTGAGCAGCCGGTCGGCGTAGGGCCCGGCGATGCGACGGATGATGGCGGCGACGTGCGCGCCCAGCGATTCGCCGCCGACCCAGAAGAAGAAGGCGATGAACAGCGCCAGCACCAGCTGCAACAGGCCGCTGGCGAGCTGCACCAGCAGGTTCAGCGCGCGCCCGGCGATATCGCCGAGATAGGGCTGCACCGAAGCACCGGCGGCTGACAGGTCGGCGGACCATTTGCTCCAGGTCTGCGCCACCTGATGACCGATCACGGGCGTGTTCTCGACCCAGTGCGGCGGCCCCGGCAGGTGCATCCTGAACGCGGTCTCGACCCAGTGGACGATCCACGGGGCGTCCTGGACTCCCTCGGACGTAACCAGGCCCAGCGGCAGCACCACCAGCAGCGCGGTCAGGATCATCATCAAGGCTGCGGCGGTGTAGCGACCCGAACGCAGTGCCAGGTGCTTGTAGACCGGCCAGGTGGTGAAGGTCAGGATTGCCGCCCAGAGCAGGGCGGAGAAGAACGGGTAGAGAACGATGATACAGCCGGCGGCGACGCCGCCGAGCAGCAGACCCATCATGATTCGCTCTGGCATAAGCACCTTTCGCCCCCCGGGAAGCCTGGAGCAAGTAGGACGTCGCCTCCGATCAAGCGAGCCTTTGGTGTGCCTGCTGCGTGCTTTGGGGGCCACGCGGCGACCCTTTGGTGTTTCGTGAAAAAAACAAAGTTGCGATCCCTGTGGACAGAACCGCTTGGTTAACGTTTTATTGATGTATGCAGCGCCATCGCGGCGTGGCGTCCAGGTTTTTCGATAGGGGTCTGCCGCACGTGCGTGCGAGTTCAAGGAAGACACGATGCGTCTGAACGAAATCGGCCAGCAGCTGCGGGCGTATCGGCTGGAGTCCGGCATGCGGGCCGAGGAGATTGCCGCCCGCCTCGGGGTCTCCCGGGCGGCGCTGTATCGCTACGAGAAGGGCGAGGTGATCAAGCTGGATACCGTCCAGCGGCTCGCCGAGCTGCTCAAGATCTCGCCGCTCTCGCTACTGGGCATCGGCGTCGAATATTACAGCCGCACCATCGGCTTCTTCGAGCGGGTGCGTCAGCTCGAGGAGACTGCCGATCAGGTGCTCCAGGTCGGCGAGCCGCTTTGCTATCTGGTCACCTCGGAGGCCTATGACAGCGTGCTGGTCCAGGTCTCCGCCGAGGTCGCCGAGCAGGCGGGCAGCGATTCGCCGACCGTCAAGGCCCTGTCCGAGCAGGTGCTGGGCATCATGAGCGCACGCAAGCGGGCCTATCAGATGCGCCGTCCGAACCTGATCACGATGATCTCCGAGCCGGTAATGCAGCGCTTCCTCGAGCAGGGCGTGGCCGACAGCCTGCCGCTCAGCGGCGGCTTGCGCGTGCTCTGTCGCAAGGTCGCGGCGGCCGAGGTCGAGACCATCGCCGCCATGCTGGAAACCGAGCCGATGGGTCTCCAGTTCAGCCTGATCCCGGGCGGCGAGCTCAGCACCAATTGCAGTCTGCTGCGCCAGCGCGACCGCGCGACCCTGGTGATCAACCCCTTCCGCAGCGACGCCAGTTGCGTCAATGCGAGCGGAGTCGCCCTGGTCACCAGTGCGCCGGAGGCGGTCACCTCGCATCAGCGGGTGGCCGAAACGATGTGGCGGGACAGCCTGAAGGGCGCCGCAGCGGCCCGGCGGGTCAGGGAGCTGCTTGCGGGTTACGCCGCGCAGTGATCTGTTGAGGCCGTCTTTGTCTGGACGGTCCGCACCCTGATGACCCCTCTGATTACGCCGCATGCGCTGTATCGCATTCTCGGCGCGCGCGATCTGGTCCTGTTCGACTCGACGGTTCTGCTGCCCGGCGAGAGCTTCGATCCCGAAGCGGATTTCCTGCACGCCCACATTCCCGGCGCGCGCCGCTTCGACGTTGAGCGCTTCTCCGACCCCGAGGGCACGCTCCCGCACATGGTCCCGAGCCAGGCCCGGTTCGCCCGTCTGGCTGGTGAAGCCGGCATCGACAATGACAGCCACGTGGTCCTCTACGACAAGGCCGGTCTGGTCGGCGCCGCGCGGGCCTGGTGGCTGCTCGGGTTGTTCGGCCATGATCGCGTCCAGGTTCTCGACGGCGGCTTGGCAGCCTGGCGGGCGGAATCGCTGCCATTGGAGCAAAGCGAGGCCGCGCCTGCGCCTGCCCGCACCTTCCGGCCGCGGCTTCGTGCCGAGCGCCTGGTCGGTCTCGGCGACATGATCGCCATCGCCGCCGGCGAGCGCACGGCCGTGGTCATAGATGCGCGCAGCCGCGCCCGTTTCGACGGCCGCGCGCCGGAGCCGCGTCCCGGTCTGCCGGGCGGTCACATACCGGGCAGCGCCAGCCTGCCGTTCACCGACCTGCAGGACGCCGACAAGCGGCTGCTGCCGCCAGAGGCGCTGCGCGCACGCTTCAACGAGGCGGGGATCGATGGCAGCCTGGATGTGGTGACGAGTTGCGGCTCCGGCCTGACCGCCTCGGTGCTCTCGCTCGGCCTGTGCGTGGCCGGCCTGCCGCCAGGTGCGATGTTCGATGGCTCCTGGACCGAATGGGCCAGCCATCCGGAGCTGCCGAGGGAGACCTCCTCGTGACATGGTTGGGCGCCCCCGTCGACGGCGCGCGGGTCGGCGCAAGCTGGAATAGCCTGTCGAGTCGGATGGTGCGGGCGGCGCGGCATGCCGGCGGCGATGGCGCGGACGGGCCGGAGGACGGCTTCATCAATCCGCCGGTGACGCGCGGCTCGACGGTCCTGTTCCCCAGTCTGCAGGCGCTCCGCGAGCGCGGCTCGCTGCGTTACGGCCACGAGCTGACCTACGGCGCCTGCGGCACGCCGACGCAGTTCCACCTGGAAGCGGTGATCGCCGAAATCGAGGGCGGCACCCACAGCCAGATTGTCTCGTCAGGCCTGGCCGCGGTGACCACGCCGCTGCTCGCCTTTCTTGCCGCCGGCGGCCATTGCCTGATGCCGGATTGCGTCTACGGCCCGACCCGCCGTTTCTGCGGCACCATGCTCCGCCGTATGGGGGTCGAGACCAGCTTTTACGAACCGATGCTCTCGGAGCCGGACCTGCGCGCGCTGCTGCGCCCCAACACCCAGGTGGTGTTCGTCGAAAGCCCGGGCAGCCACAGCTTCGAGGTGCAGGACGTGCCGATGATCGCGCGGGTGGCGCACGCGCATGGTGCGAAGCTGCTGGTCGACAACACCTGGGGCATCCATGTTTTTCAGCCGTTCGCGCATGGCGCGGACGTCTCGATCCAGGCGCTCACCAAATATGCCGGCGGCCATGCCGACCTGGTGGTGGGTGCCGTGACCGTGGCCGACGACCGCACTTGGCACGCCGTACGCGACGCAGCACTCCAGCTTGGCCAGTATGCCAGTCCCGACGATTGCTGGCTCACGTTGCGCGGTCTGCGCACCTTGGGGGTGCGCCTCGAGCGGCAGTCACGCTCGGCGCTGCTGGTGGCGGAATGGTTCGCCGGACGCGATGAGGTGGCCCGTGTGCTGCACCCGGCACTCCCCGGCTCTCCCGGCCACGAATTCTGGCTGCGCGACTTCACGGGTGCCAGCAGCCTGTTCGGCGTGGTGTTCCGCCCCGGGTTCGATGCTGCCGCGGTGGATGCGATGGTCGACGCCCTGGGCGTGTTCGGCATCGGCGAGTCGTGGGGCGGCTATGAGAGCCTGGCCCTGCCAAGCAATCCGACCATCACCCGAACCCTGGAATCGAGCCGCTTCGAGGGGCCGGCCTGTCGCTTCCATATCGGCCTGGAGGACCCTGAGGAGCTGATCGCCGATCTCGAGGGCGGCCTCGCCGTGTTGCGCGCCGCCTCGGAATGACTGTTACGGCGGCGGCCGTAACGGTCGCGCCTGTGGAGGGCTCGGCGCCTGCGGCCCGCGCATCGGCTGCATTGGCCGCTGCATCGGCATGGGACGTATTGCCGGCATCGGCATGGGACGCGGTGCCGGCATCGGCATGGGACGTATTGCCGGCATCGGCATGGGACGTATTGCCGGCATCGGCATGGGACGTATTGCCGGCATCGGCATGGGACGTATTGCCGGCATCGGCATGGGACGCGGTGCCATCATGCGAGGCTCCTGCAATCTGGGCTCCTGCAATCTGCGCACCGGCGGCTCAAACACGTGAGGGCGGAGGACCTGCGGGGCCGGGGCAGGCCGCGGCGGCTGCGGTCGCGCTGGGAGTCGCTCCGGCCCCGGACGTGGTCCGATAACCTGCGGCAGTGGCATGTGCGGTGCTGCCGGTCTTGGTGCTGCCGGGCGGGGCGCCAAATCGGGGAGCATCGCGCCGCGCGGTTCGATCGCCGGTTGCAAGCGGTTGGCTTCATGCGGGCGCAGTGGCGGAGGGCCGCCATATACCGGCCGCGGCGGCGGCCCTGGCGCATGCGGACGCGCGGGCATACCCGCGATCCCGAGGCGGTGGGCCACGCGGGGAGTGATGCCGTGGGTCTCCGTCGTCGGATGCACCGGCACGCTGCCACGCACCGCCTGTATGGACGCGGCCTGCCGGAATGCGAGTGCCCGCTTGCTGCCGATGCCGTAGCCGACATGCCGGATCGGTTGCGAACGCGCCATCGCCGCCGCTGGTGCGATGGTCGCGGCGTCCCGGTTCATGAAGCCGCCATGCCCTCGATCATGGTCCTTGTCGCGCCATTGCGCGTGATGCCATCCGGCGCCCGGATTGAGGCGGCCGAGATAACGACGGCTGCCCCTATAGGGCGGCGTATAGGCTTCGTGCGGACCCAGCGGCACCCAGCCGACATCGCCGTGTCGCGACCGTAGTGAGGCGGCTAGGACGCCTGCGGCAACCCCGACGGCGGCGCCGGCCACGACGAAGTCGACCAGCGCCGGTGCGTACACCGGCTCGCCACGATCCTCGCGCGCTTCCTCCCCCGGCACCCAGCACCAGCGTGGGCCGATCTGCGCCCAGCGGCCATAGTGAAATGGCGCAAAACCCCAGGGTTCGCTGTCCACCCAGGTCCAGCCCCATGGCTCGACGTAGGACCAGCTGCCGTCCCTATACGGCACCCAGTCCGGTGCCACCTGCGGATACCAGACCTCGCCATAGCTTGGGCTGCTCTGCCATGAACCATATTGCGAGAGGTCCTGCGCGCCGGTCATGCCCTGCACGATTTCTGGCGCGTTCAGCGGCACGCTATAACGTGACAACATCGCCGTGAGGAACGGATCGTAGGAGGGCAGCGGCTCCACATCGCCCTGCACGCTGCCCTGACCACCGGTTGCGACGGCTATCTGTCCGGGACCGACACGAAGCGCCAGGTCGCCGCTTGTCAGTTGTGCTGCCCCGCGCACCACCACGAGCCGGGTCGGCGTCGCAGCGTCGCCGGCCAACACCTCATATTCGCCGTCCGTCGCAACCTGCACCGCACCACGGGGTGTATTGAGCGTGTAGGTCTCGCCGGGCCGGACATGGCGCAAGTCGAGAAACACTGCACCTTGCGGCTCTTCCGCTACCAGGGTCTGCTCATCGAGCGTTGCGAGATCGAACTCGCTGCGATCCGCCAGGACGATGACGCTCTCGCCGACATCGATTTCGGCCTGCGCCTGCGGTTGTGTCCACAGCGAATCGCCGGATACGAACGGAAAGTTGAGCACGGCCGGCGTCCATTGCGTGATGCCTGCATTGTGCGTCGAGACGTCGCCGACCAGCCGTGCCAGCCGTCCGACGCGTGCTGGCGGATCGCTTCCACCCTGGGCCCCAACGTCCTGACCCCTGGTCGGCGGCGCCGTCCCAAACATTGCGGCCCCGGCCAAGCTGGTCGCTGCCAGCCATGACGCCAGCCGAGACAATCTCGAAGTCCCACGCATACGCGGCACCGCTCGTCAGCCCATCAACGCGCAGGATGCCGCCAGATTGGGGTCATTCGATGGCATGCACGATCAATGCGACTTGCCGCGTCCCGTCGCCTGCTGCAGCGCATCGATGCGCTTGGAGGCGTCCGCCTTGTTCAGGCTGGCGTCGAACGGCTCGTTGGCTTCCGCGCAAAGTGTCTTGAGGTAGGAGGCCTGCGCACCGGTCATGCTCTCCTCGCCAGTGGCCCAATCATCGGGGTTCTTCTCGGTGTTCGACGGCAAAGCCTGCTCGTCCACCGCATCCTTGGGTTTGTCCATGCCGAGCCAACGCACGAGTTCCTGTTTGGTTCCGAGCCGCGCCAACCGCTTTCATGGGCCGGAAGATCGATCATGTGCTCGATTGCCCCCGACGAACTCACCAGCCTTGCGGGAACGATGGGACCTAAACTGAAGCAGGATCAGGCAACATCATTCATCCTGACCGACAAACAAGCTATCAACCAGTCCGCTCGGACCTCTCAGCTGAGCGTAGCGAAGGCGGTTCTCTCGGGTAAGGACGTCCTTGATTTCGAAGTAACGCCGCTGGAGATCGTCCCATTGATCGAAGCGTTCCGAAGCGCCCAACAGGTCTCCTGAGTCGCCCCATTTGAGGACGCCGGGCGTCTCATTCATTTTGTACCAGTTTCCTTCGAGACTGACCTTGTACTCGCGGCCCCGGATCGAGCCGAGGGCACGAACCTGGTCATGATCCTCAGGTTTGAAGGCCAAGAGCTGTTGGCTATGCTGATCCTCAAGGAACAGCCGGCCGCACTTCTGACATTGATACATCTCACGATGATAGTCCCAGTACGCATTATCGATCTGTTCGGCAGTCATCCGATCAAGATCGGCATAATCCTGATCCGCGACGTAGCGCGCCTTGTAGGGCAGGCAATCGGTCTGGTCCCGAATAACGTGCCCGCATGGACAAAGGAAATGCATAGTGCCCTCGATCTGCTTCGCGTTCTTGAACACCGTGTTACTCAAGGATCGTGTTGGTCTCGTGCTTGTCATGAAAACTGCGCAGCCGATCATCAAAGGCGACGCTAACTTCTGCCCGGCACGCGGTGGCGATAGCTGAGGGCCTCGGCGACATGGGTGCGGGAGACCTGCTCGGCGCCGGCGAGGTCGGCGATGGTGCGCGCGACGCGAACCATACGGGTGAAGCCGCGGCCGGAGAGCCGCAGCCGGTCAGACGCGGTTTCGGCCAGGGCCATCGCGTCCGGCGTCAGCGCCATCTCGTCGATCGCGGCTTCGGCGTTGCATTTGCCGTCCTGGCGCCGGTGCGCGCGCGCGCGGCCCTGCGCGATCCGGGCGGAGACGGTGCTGCTGGCCTCCCCCTTCGGCGTGCGCGCGATTTCGGCGGCCGGCACCTGCTGTACCTGCACGCAGAGATCGATCCGGTCCAGCATCGGCCCGCTGATCTTGCCGAGATAGTCCTCGCCGCATTTCGGCGCGCGCCCACATTCGCGCGTGGCATCGCCGAGATAGCCGCAACGGCACGGGTTCATCGCGGCGATGAGCTGAAAGCGCGCCGGGTAGGTGACGTGGGCCGCGGCGCGGGCGACGGTGGTGCGGCCGGTCTCGATCGGTGCGCGCAAGGCTTCGAGCGATTGCCGGGGCAGTTCGGGCATCTCGTCGAGGAACAGCACGCCGCGATGCGCGAGGCTGACCTCGCCGGGGCGCGCGCGCGGGCCGCCGCCGATGATCGCGGCCTGGCTGGCGGAATGATGCGGTTCGCGGAACGGCGGCCGGGTTACCAGCTTGCCGTCGCGCAACATGCCGGCAACGGAATGAATCGCGCTGACTTCCAGGGCTTCGGCGGCGGAGAGATCCGGCAGCAACCCGGGCAATCGCGCGGCGAGCATCGACTTGCCGGCTCCCGGTGGTCCGATGAGCATCAGGCTGTGGCCGCCGGCGGCGCTGATCTCCAGCGCCCGCTTGGCGGTCTCCATGCCGCGCACGTCGGCGAGGTCGAGCCCACCTTCCGCCTCCGCGAGACCGGGCAAGGACGGCGGTGTCAGCACCTGGGTACCGCGGAAATGATTGACCAGGGAAAGCAGGTCGGGCGCTGCCAGCACCTCGATCTCGCCGCCCCAGGCTGCCTCGCCGCCCTGTTCGGCGGCGCAGATCAAGCCGATGCCTTCGGCGCTGGCGCCGAGGGCGGCGGGCAGCACGCCGTTGACCTGGTTGATCCGGCCGTCGAGCGACAATTCGCCGATGGCGGCGTAGCCGGCGACCTCGTCACGCGGCAGCACCTCCATTGCCGCGAGCACGCCGAGCGCGATTGCGAGATCGAAATGGCTGCCCTCCTTTTGCAGGTCGGCAGGTGCGAGGTTGACCAGGATGCGCTTGGGCGGCAGCGACAGGCTCATCGCGGTGAGTGCCGCGCGCACCCGCTCGCGCGCCTCGCCGACTGCCTTGTCGGCCAGGCCGACGATCAGGAAGGCGGGCAGGCCATTGGAGATCTGCACCTGTACCTCGACCGGCACCGCGTCGATGCCCGAGAAGGCGAAGCTGCGTACGCGTGCGATCGACATGGTCGGGGTTTTCCGGACGCGGTGCGCGCCGGTTGTTCGGCGTGCCGCTACTGTCGCCCGGAGACGGTTAAGGAACCCTTACGGCCGCTTGTAGAGCAGCCGGGCGCGGATCGTGCCGTCCAGTCCGCGCAGGCTGTCCAGCAGATGGCTGGCATCCTCGCGGTCGGTGTCGGCTTCGACTACCACGTAGCCGATCTCGGTGTCGGTCTCGAGATACTGGGCGGCGATATTGACCCCGGCGTTGGCGAAGATGTCGTTGATCCTGCCCAGGATGCCGGAATGTTGCGATGCACGTGCATGAAGCGGGTGCCGCGCGGGCGCGCCGGGAGCTGCACCTCGGGGAAATTTACCGCCCCCAGGGTGGCGCCGACATCGCTGTAGGCGATCAGCTTGCGCGCCACTTCGACGCCGATGCGGTCCTGCGCCTCCGCCGTCGAGCCGCCGATATGCGGGGTCAGGATGACGTTCTCCAGGCCCTGCAACGGGCTCTCGAAGGGCTCATTGTTGCCGCCGGGCTCGACCGGGAAGACGTCGATCGCGGCCCCCAGCAGATGGCCGCGCCGCAGTGCGTCGGCGAGGGCGTCGAGGTCAACGACGTGACCGCGCGCATTGTTGAGCAGGAAGCTGCCCGGCCGCATGCGCGCGATTTGCGCCGCCCCGATCAGGTTGCGCGTCTGCGACGTCGCCGGCACGTGCAGGCTGACCACGTCGCTTTGCGCCAGCAGCGCGTCCAGGGTCGGCGCGGCACCGGCATTGCCGTGCCCGAGCTTGTCGACCACGTCGAAATACAGCACCCGCATGCCGAGCGCCTCGGCCAGCACCGAGAGCTGGCTGCCGATGCTGCCATAGCCGACGATGCCGAGCGTCTTGCCACGCACCTCCCAGCTCTGTGACGCGGACTTGTTCCACGCCCCGGCGTGAGCGGCGACCGATTTGGGGAAGATTCCGCGCATCAGCATGATGATCTCGCCGATCACCAGCTCGGCGACCGACCGGGTGTTGCTATAGGGCGCGTTGAACACCGGGATACCGCGGGCACGCGCGGTGTCGAGATCGACCTGGTTGGTGCCGATGCAAAAGCAGCCGATCGCGATCAGCTTGCCGGCTGCCTCGATGATGTCGGCGGTGAGCTGGGTGCGACTGCGTATGCCGATGAAGTGGGCACCTTGCACCGCCTCGCGCAGGGCCTCGCCCTCCAGCGCATGAGCGAGCCGGGTGATATTGGCATAGCCGCTGGCGCTCAGTAGCTCGACCGCGCTCTCATGCACCCCCTCCAGCAGCAGGATCCTGATGCGGTCCTTCGACAGCGATAGTTCGCTCGGCATGGTCGTCCTCGGTGATGCTGCGCCGCCTTGCGCTTAACCGATGCCGCCGTCGCATGCCAGCGCCCGGACCGCCGGTGCGAGCAGGGCAGGGTCGCCGACGGCGAGGACGGTGCCGTCGCCGCCGGCGCGCAGCGTCGCCCCCTGCCAGTCGGTGATGCGGCCGCCGGCGCCTTCGATGACCGGCACCAGGGCGGCCCAATCCCATGGTTTCATGTCGCATTCGGCGATGATGTCGATGTGCCCGAGGGCCAGCAGGCCGTAGGCGTAGCAGTCCCCGCCCCACGTGGCCCGTTTGACCGAGCGCCGCAGCGAGTCCCAGCGTGGTCGCGCCGAACCATCCAGCATCTCCGGCGACGTGCAGGAGAGTTCCGCGCGCGCCAGGCTCGAACAGGCCCGGGTGCCTGGCCTGCCGGGAAGCGAGTTCGAGACGAAGCGGGTCGGCGCGTCACGCAGGCCGATCCAGCGCTCGCCGGTGATCGGCTGGTCGATGATGCCCAGCACCGGGACTGCGTCCTCGAACAGGGCCAGCAGCACGCCGAAATTCGGCCGGCCGGTGATGAAGGCGCGGGTGCCGTCGATCGGGTCGAGCACCCAGCGACAGCGTGCCTCGCCGCGTTCCAGGCCGAACTCCTCGCCCAGGATGCCGTGTCCGGGCAGCCGCTCGGCGAGCACCGTGCGCATCGCCCGCTCGGCGTCGCGGTCGGCGATGGTGACGGGGCTCGCATCCGCCTTCTCGGCCGCCTCGATCGGCATTCTGAAATACGGTCGGATCACGTTTCCGGCCGCCATCACCGCGGCTTCCGCCGCTGCCAGCCAGCTTGGGTTCATTGCGCCGGCAACGCCGCAATCGGCGGCTTGGGGCGCGCGGCAGGGATTGTAAAGGCGGGCTTTTCCGGCGCATGCGAACGCACCAGCGTACGCCCGAGCACGGCCGCCAGGGCGAATACCGCGCCGGCGATGACGAAGGCGGCCATGATCTTGTTGAGCTCGATACTGTCCATGCCGCGCCTGGCGCCCTAGGCTGCCAACCAAGCTAAGTGAAGCGCCGTCATGCGGCAATCGCCGTGTCCATGCTGGAACCCGAATGAACCCATTGCTGCTGATTCCCGCCCGTATGGCCGCCACGCGCCTGCCGGGTAAGCCGCTTGCCGATATCGCCGGACGGCCGATGATTTTGCATGTGCTCGATCGTGCGCGTGCCGCGGATATCGGTCCGGTGGCGGTTGCGGTGTGCGACGAAGAGGTGGCCGCCGTGGTCCGCGCCGCCGGTGGCATGGCGGTGATGACCGCGCCTGGGCTCGCCTCCGGCTCCGACCGCGTGCATGCGGCGGCGCGTCTGCTCGACCTGGACGGCCGGCATGACATTGTCGTCAACCTGCAGGGCGATCTGCCGTCGATAGCCCCGGGCCACCTGCGCGCGGTGCTGACGCCGCTGGCCGATGCGCTGTGCGACATCGCGACCCTGGTGGCGCCGATCACCAGCCCGGAGGAGGCGCGGACGCCATCCGTGGTCAAGGCGGCGTGCGACTTCGCGCCCGATGCCGAGCAGGCATGGGCGCTGTATTTCTCGCGCGCCGCGATCCCCTGGGGAGAGGGGCCGCTCTGGCACCATATCGGCGTGTATGCCTGGCGACGGGACGCGCTGGACCGCTTCGTAACCCTGCCGGAAAGCCGACTTGAGCGACGCGAGAAGCTCGAACAGTTGCGCGCAATGGAGGCTGGCATGCGGATCGGCTGCGCGCGGGTCGCCGACGCGCCGTTCGGGATCGACACCCCGGCCGACCTTGAACGCGCTCGCGCCCGGATGGCGGCGGCATGACCCGGATCGCCTTTCAGGGCGAGCGCGGCGCCTATTCCGATCTGGCCTGTCGCACCGCTTATCCCGGCTGCGAGACGGTCCCTTGCGACACTTTCGCCATCGCCATCGAGACGGTGCATGATGGCGGCGCGAGGCTCGCCATGCTGGCCTGCGAAAACTCTCTGGCGGGACGGGTGCCGGACATCCACGCGCTGCTGCCCGGTGCCGGGCTGCATATCATTGGTGAGCATTTCCAGCGCGTCGAGCATTGTCTGATGGGCGTGCCTGGCGCCGACATCACCGACTTCAGGCGGCTGCACACGCATCCCGTGGCGATGGGCCAGGTGCGCAAGCTGATCCGCGAGCTCGAACTCCAGCCGGTGATCCAGGCCGACACCGCCGGCGCCGCGGCCCTGGTCGCGGGCTGGGGCCGCAAGGAGGAGGCGGCGGTGGCCTCGTCGCTCGCCGCCGAGCTGAACGGACTATGTATCCTGCGTCGCAATGTCGAGGACGCCGCCCACAACACCACCCGCTTTTATATCGCGGCCGCCGAGCCCAAGCGGATCGCGCCAGGCATTGCCGGCACGATGACGACGCTGCTGTTCAGGGTCCGCAACGTGCCGGCGGCGCTCTACAAGGCGATGGGCGGGTTTGCCACCAACGGCGTCAACATGACGCGTCTGGAGAGCTACATGCTCGACGGCGCCTTCACCGCCACCCAGTTCATGGCCGATGTCGACGGCCACCCGGACGACATCGGCTTGCGCCGTGCCCTCGACGAGCTGGGCTTCTTTTCCGACGAGCTGCGTATCCTGGGCGTCTATCCGCGCTCTGCCTTCCGGGAGCGCGCGGGTTAGACGATGATGACCTGCGCCTGCGCGCTGTCCGCGATGTCGATCCGGCGCACCGGACCGCGTCCATGCACGATGATGGTGAAGCGGTCCCACCAGGGTTTGGTGCGGCCCTCGCGTTCGCCGATGCCGAGCGCCAGCGTGCCGTCCGGGCGCGTCTTGCAGGTGAACTCCTGGCGCAGGAACTCGCCGTCGCGGTAGGCGAAGCTCTCGCCATCGTCGAGGTAGAGGGAGCCGCGGCAGACCGGGCCCGGATACACCGCAAGCTCCAGCGCGCCTTGCGGCGTCTGCCCGGTGTGCTGCACCAGCGGCTGGCGCGGGATGATGCTGCCGCCGCGCGCATAGACCGGTAGCCGCGCGAGATCGGGCCGCACCGTGATCGCCCTCGGCATGGTGGCGGGGTCGTGGCGCAAGTTGGTCTCGTTGCCGCTGCCGCCCGCCAGCTTGGCGAATGGCAAATTCAACAACGCCTCGCCGGTCCAGTAGTCGTACCAGTCGCCGGGCGGCAGCATCACCTGGTAGTCGTCCAGCGTATCGGGGTAGGGGGCGGGGGCGACCAGCAGTGCCGGCCCAAACATGAACTGGCTGTCGGCTTCGAGGTCGAGCGGGACGCCGCCGGTGGCATCGGGGAACTCCATGAACAGCGGCCGCATCATAGGCAAGCCCAGGCGCGCACTCTCCTCGGCCAGGCTGTAGATATAAGGAAGCAGGCGATAGCGTTCCTCGATGGCGCGTCGGCGCAATGTCGTATGCGGCTCGCCATCGACCCAGGGCTCCTGCGCGCGTGTGCCCTTGTCGCTGTGGTTGCGGCTTACGGGATTGAACATGCCGAGCTGCAGCCAGCGGGTCAGCAGGTCTGGCGACGGCGATCCGGCAAAGCCGCCGAGGTCGCAGCCGGCGAAGGCGAAGCCGCTCAGGCCGAGGCTGAGCAGCATCGGCGTGCTCTGCCGCAGATGGTTCCAGGTCGCGGAGTTGTCGCCGGTCCAGGTCAAGGCGGTGCGCTGGCCGCCGGCGAAGCTCGCGCGCGACATCACGAAGGGGCGGCGACCGGGACGGTTCGCCAGCAGCCCGTCATAAGTGGCGCGAGCGTTCTGCATGCCGAACAGATTATGGATCTCGGCGTGGCTGGCGGTGCGCGGGGCAAAGCCCGGCTCGTCAATCCGGTGCTGCACGTCGAGCGGCATGGTCCGGCTGTCTGTCCAGAACACCGACGGCTCGTTCATGTCGTTCCAGATGCCGGCGATCTGATCGAAGATCGGGTTCCTGAACAGCGTCCCCCACCAGTCTCGGGTCGCCTGGCGGGTGAAGTCCGGGAAGCAGCAGGGGCCGGGCCAGACATCGCCGACGTAGGGCGCGCCTGTCCGGTCACGCACGAAATGGTCGCCCGCGGCACCATTGTCATAGGGGGCGTAACCCTGGTCGGGGAGCCGCGGCACGTGCAGGTCGGTGATGATCACCGGCTTGAAACCCTGCGTGCGCAAGATGCTGGTCAGCGCGGGGAAATCGGGAAATCGGTCGGGGTCGATGGTGAACGGCCGGTTGCGGTCGAGCACGTCGATGTCGAACCACAGCACGTCGCAGGGGATGTTCTGCTCGCGCATCGTCGTGGCCACCGTTCGCACGGCATCGGCCGACATGTAGCTGTAGCGCGACTGCTGGTAGCCGAAAGACCAGAGCGGCGGCAGCGGCGCCGGGCCGGTCAGCCAGTGATAGGCGCTGATCACGTCCTTCGGGGTCGGGCCGGCGAGGACGTAATAATCGATCGACCCGCCATTGGCGCCGAAGGAGAGCCGGTCGGGGTGCAGCACACCGAACTCAAAGCGGCTTTGGTGGCTGTTATCGAGGAACAGCCCATAGGCGTGGCCTTGCGTGAAGCCGAGGAAGAACGGAATCGCCTTGTAGAGCGGGTCGGTGCTCTCCTGGAACTTGTAGGCGTCGGTGTTCCACAGCACGACGCTGCGGCCGCGCCGGTCCAGCGCGCCGATCTTGTCGCCGAGGCCAAAGATATGGGTCTGCTTGGACAAGCACTTGCTCAGCCGAAAGCCGTCCCGGTCCCATGTTGGCGGAGCTGCGTCGGCCAGGACCTCACGCCCGTCGAGGGCCTCGATCCGTAGCGCGCCGCTGTCGGCATCGATGCTGGCGCGCAAGGCGGCGGTGCGCAGGCCCGCGGGACTCGCCTGCAGCGCGGCGCGGGCGGCTCGTCGCGCGTGTGGCACCGCCCAGGACTCGTCAGCTGGCAATGCGCCGTCACGGCCCACCTGCACGCGCAGGATATCGTCGCGCAGGGCCGTGATCCGCATCACGCGGCCCTGTCCGAGCCAGTCGATTTCGGCACTCATTGCGCCGCCAGCCAGGCGTCGATCAGGCTGCGGGCGATCGCTATGGGACCGGGCAGCTCGATGTCGAGGTGCGCTGGGTCGCGCAACTCCGTGGGCGTCAGCCAGTGTGCCTCGGCGATCTCGGCGGGATCGAGGGTGAGCGCGTGGCCGGTGGCCTCGGCGAGGAAGCCCAGCATCAGCGAACCCGGGAAGGGCCAGGGCTGGCTCGAATGATAGTCGATCCGGGCAAGCCGGATGCCGGTCTCCTCAAAGGTCTCGCGCGCCACCGCCTCCTCGGCGCTCTCGCCCGGCTCGATAAAGCCGGCGAGGGCCGAGAACAGCCTGCGGCCGGGAAAGCGGGTGCCGCGCGCAAGCAGGGCACGGCCCTCGTGATGCACCAGCATGATCGCCACCGGATCGGTGCGCGGGAACTGCTGCAGCCCGCAATTCGGGCAGACCAGCCGGCTGCCGCCCTGTTCGGGGTTGGTCCGGCTGGCGCAGCGGCCGCAGAAGACGTTTAGGCGGCGCCAGTGCAGCATGCCGCGCGCCTGCGCCAGGATCGCCGCCTCGTCGGTCGGCAGCAGCGGGGCGAGCGGCCGCAGCGGCTCGAAATGGCCGAGCTTGATGCCCTGTGTCTGCGGCTCCTCGAGCTTGCTCAGATCGAGGGCGAAGAGGGCGCGCTCGTCGCGCAAGCCTAGCAGCACCGACGGGTGCGCCTCGATTGGGCCGAGTTCGGCGATGAGGGCCTCACGGCTCGGCATCGCGACGCGCAGCGCGTCGTGCCTCATAAGATGTTGATCACGCCAGACTGGCAGGAAGCGACTCGATGGGTCGTCGCGCAGGGCCAGCATGACGGCCGCGTCGTCGCGCAGGGCCGAGACGCGGTCGAGCGGGTTACCAGTGAAGAAATTGGCGTGCATCGCAGCCCCAGCACCTGTGCCGCGCAGGGATTCAAGCGCCGCGTCACCCCTTGTGACGCATGCCCCCTCGCATGTTAAGATGCCTTCGGGAGGTCGGCGGCGGACGAGCGCCTTGCCAACCCGGTCAGGTCCGGAAGGAAGCAGCCGCAGCGAGTTTCCGCTCGGGTCATCGTTCGGCCTCCCACCTTCAGAGATCCCCTATTCTTGAGCCAGGATTTCGACCTCTCACCAGAAGCCCTGCCGCCGGCCGATGGGCCGGGCCTGTTCGGCGACCCAGCACCACCGGCGGCGCCCTATAGGGTACTGGCGAGGGTCTGGCGCCCGACCCGCTTTGAGGAGCTGATCGGCCAGGACGCCATGGTGCGTATCCTGCGGCGCGCCTTCGCGCTGGGTCGGGTGGCGCACGGCTTCATGCTCACCGGCGTGCGCGGCACCGGCAAGACCACCACGGCGCGGATCATCGCGCGCGCGCTGAACTGCATCGGCCCAGACGGCAGCGGCGGTCCGACCGCGGACCCTTGCGGGGTTTGCGCGAACTGCACCGCGATCCTGGCCGACCGTCACCCCGACGTGCTGGAGATGGACGCGGCGTCGCGCACCGGCGTCGACGACGTGCGCGAGATCATCGAGGCGACACGCTTCCGGCCGATGCAGGCCAGGATGAAGGTGTTCATCATCGACGAGGTGCACATGCTCTCGCGCAACGCGTTCAACGCGCTGCTAAAAACGCTCGAGGAGCCGCCGGCGCAGGTCACCTTCATCTTCGCCACCACCGAACTGCGCAAGGTGCCGGTGACGGTGCTGTCGCGCTGCCAGCGCTTCGATCTCAGACGGGTCTCGCAATCCGAGCTCGCGTCGCATTTCGGCGCAATTGCGGCCAAGGAGGGGGCGGCGATCAGCGCCGACGCGCTCGCTTTGATCGCGCGCGCCGCTGACGGCTCGGTGCGCGACGGGCTGTCGCTGCTCGACCAGGCGATTGCCCTGGGCGAGGACGGCCCCGGGGCGGAGATCGACGCCGCGATGGTGGCCGGCATGCTGGGCCAGGCCGATCGCGGTGTTGTATTCGACCTGCTCGAAGCGGTGACGCAGGGCCGCGCTGATCTGGCACTGGGCATCACCGAACAGGCGCATGCGCGCGGCGCCGATCTCGGGCTGATGCTGGCCGACCTGCTGGAGCTGATCCACACCGTCTCGCGCCTGAAGACGCTGCCGGCCCTGCGCGACACCCGCGATCTGCCGGAAGCGGAGCGGGTGCGTGGTGCGGAACTCGCCGACCGCCTGAGCGTGCCGTCTCTGGCCCGATTGTGGCAGATGCTGCTCAAAGGGATCGGCGAGGTCGAGGTGGCGCCTGACCGCGCCGATGCCGCCGAGATGGTGCTGATCCGCCTGTGTCATGTGCGCGACATGCCGACACCGGGCGATCTGGTGCGCCGCCTCGTCGATGCGCCTGCGCCTGAGACCCCGTCGAGGCCCGAGCCGCCTGCCGACGTCCAGCCTGCCGACCCAAAGCCCATCGCCCCGGTGCTGAGTGGCTGGCGCGACGTGGTCGCCCATGTCGCGACCTGCCGTGAAGCAAGCCTGCACGGCCATCTGCGGCACTCTGTACATCTCGTGCGCTTTGCCCCGCCGATTATCGAGTTGCGGTTGCAGCCGCAGGCGCCACGCGACCTCGCCCAGCGGTTAGCTGCGATCCTGAGCGACGCGACCGGCACCCGCTGGACGATCGCCGTCTCGCGCGCGCCGGGCGAGCCGACGCTTGCCGAACAGTCGGAGACGATGGAGGCGAGCGGCCGCACGCGTGCCGAGGCGCATCCGCTGGTGCAGGCGATCCTGTCGACCTTTCCCGGCGCCCAGGTCGGCCGCTTGCACGACCGCCGCCTGGACGAGTACGGACTGCTGCCGCAAGCCGCACCCGATCTCGCATTCGACCAGAACGAACTCCCGGAGGACGATTGAATGAAGAACCTTGCCGGCCTGATGAAGCAGGCCTCGCAGATGCAGGCCAAGATGGAGGAAATGCAGAGCAAGCTCGAAGCCCTGGAAATCGAGGGCAGCGCCGGCGCCGGGATGGTCACCATTACCCTCTCCGGCAAGGGCAACCTGCGACGCATCAAGCTCGACCCGAAGCTTGCCGATCCGGCTGAGATGGAGATGCTCGAGGACCTGATCGTCGCCGCCCACGCCGAAGCCAAACGCCATCTCGAGGAGCGCACTGCTTCCGAGATGGAGTCCGTCACCGGTGGGCTGAACCTGCCGCCGGGCATGAAGCTGCCGTTCTAGGCCGGCCGACACATGGGCGGTCCGGAGATCGAGCGCCTGATCGACCTGCTCGCCAAGCTGCCCGGCCTCGGGCCGCGCTCGGCGCGACGCGCGACACTCGCCTTGCTGCGCCAGCCGCAGGTGCGTCTGCTGCCGCTCGCCAGCGCGATGCAACAGGCCGCTCGGGTGGTGCGGAGCTGCGCGCTGTGCGGCAACCTTGATAGCTGCGACCCCTGCACGATCTGCAACGATCCCGGCCGTGATCGCTCGCTGATCTGCGTCGTGGAGGGCGTGGGCGATCTGTGGGCGCTGGAGCGGGCCGGCGTGCATCGCGGGCTCTATCATGTGCTTGGCGGCACGCTCTCGCCTCTGGGCGGCGTCGGCCCCGAAGACCTCAACCTGTCGCCGCTGCTGGCGCGGATCGAGGGCGGCGAGACGCGCGAGGTGATCCTGGCCCTCGGCGCCACCGTGGAGGGCGCAACCACGGCGCATTGGCTGAACGAGCGGCTTGCCGCGAGCCGGATTGCGGTCAGCCGGGTCGGGCAGGGCGTGCCGATGGGGGGCGCCCTGGACGTGCTCGACGACGGCACCCTCGCTGCCGCCCTGACGGCGCGGCGGCCGGCATGATCTTGGCTGGGATTCCGGGCTCCATCCCGCGCGCCAGCCTGGTCACCGGCGGCGGCGCGCGGCTGGGCCGGTCGATCGCGCTGGCCCTCGCCGGCGCCGGTGTCGCGGTGGCGGTCCATTGCCGCCCCTCCTCGCGCGCGCCTGCCGAGGATACGGCGAAGGAGATACGCGCGCTCGGCGTGCAAGCCTGCGTCGTCGAGGCGGATCTCGGTCGCGAGGACGAGTTTGCCAGCCTGATCTCCCGTGCCACCGACGCCCTCGGCCCCCTCGGCATCCTGGTCAATAATGCCAGCCTGTTCGCGCGTGACGACTGGCACGATGCCACCCGCGAGAGCTGGGATGCGCATCTTGAGCCCAACCTGCGTGCGCCGTTCGTGCTGATGCAGGCATTCGCCCGGCATCTCCCCGAGGATGCCGAGGGCATGGTGCTCAACATGCTCGACGAGCGGGTCTGGTCGATGACCCCGCACTTCGTCTCCTATACGGTGTCGAAATCGGCGTTGTGGGCGCTGACCCGCTCGATGGCGCTGGCTCTCGCGCCAAAGCGGATCCGGGTGAACGCGATCGGGCCCGGCCCCGCTCTGCCCAGCCCGCGGCAGAGTGCAGCGCAGTTCGCGGCACAATGCGCCGCCGTGCCGCTCGGACGTGGTACCGATCCGGACGAAATCGGCCGCGCAGTACTCGCCTTGCTGTGTCTGCCGTCGGTAACCGGGCAGATGCTCGCACTTGACGGTGGCCAGCATCTGCAATGGCATCCAGCTCCCGCCGGCGGCGGCGCGCCGGAGGAGTAGCCGAGTGATGGTCTTCGCGCCCTGGCCGGACACGCCGCCGCTGCGCCGCGTCTATCTGCGCGCGATGGTGCTGCAGGCGGCCATCGGGATCTATCCGCACGAGCATGGGGTCACCCAGCGCGTGCGCATCGACATCTCCTTCGGGGTGGACGACGGCCCGGGCCTGGACGTCGGTCGCGACGATCTCTCGCGCACCGTCTCCTATGAGCGGGTGGTGTTGCTGGTGCGCCGGATCGTCACCGGCGGCCATGTCCGGCTGGTCGAGACCCTGGCCGAGCGGATCGCCGCCGGCGTCCTGGCCGACCGTCGCATCCGCGTGATCCGGGTCGCCGTCGAGAAGCTGGACGTGTTCGACGAGATCGAGGCCGTCGGCGTCGAGATCGAGCGGCGACAAGCGGGCAACGCAGGGCAGCCTTGAGTTGTGGCTTTCATGCCCACGCTTTGTTGCAAATCGGCCAAGCGATAGGCACCTGCGTGGCATGAACACAGCTATCGAATTCGGCCTGCTCACTGCCCTGCTGTATGGAATCAGCGATTATGTCGCCAAGTTCGCGAGCCGCGCGGTGGGCGTGTGGCGCACCCTGTTCTGGGGCGAGTTGTGCTCGGCGTCGCTGCTGAGCTTGTGGATCGTACTTGGCCATGCCGCACCCGCGGGCGTGTTCCGCCTGCCGTTCTCCGTTTGGGCCGTCGCGATCGCCGCGAACCTGACCATCCTGTCCGCGACGGCGCTGTTCTACCGGGCATTGAGCATCGGCCGGTTTGCCGTCGTCATGCCGATCGTCGCCACCTACGGCGCCATCACCGCCTTGCTCGCCGCCGCCTTCGGCCAGCCGCTTGGGGCGGTCGCTCTGGGGGGGATTGCGATTGCCGTGCTGGGTGGGGCGCTGGCCTCCGTCCCCGTGCCGATCGAGAGCGGCCGCACAGTGCGGCCGGCCGGCATTGGCCTCGCCGCCGCCGCCGCTCTGCTCTACGGCGTCGGTTTCTTCGCGCAGGCGCATTACGCGGTGCCAAAGCTCGGCAGTCTGATCCCGGTCTGGCTCTATTACGGGCTTGGGGTAATCCTGCTCGGCAGTGCCGCCGCGGTGCTGCGGCGCGACCTCTCGCCACCGTCTTTCACTCAGCTTCCGGTGGTGCTCGGCACCGGTCTTGCCGCCTCCGCCGCGTTCCTGGCGCTGACCCTGGCGGTCACCGGCGGGAATATCGCAGTGCCGACGGTGCTGGCGTCACTGGCCAGTGTCGTCACCGTCGTTCTCGCCCGCGTGCTGATCAAGGAGCAGGTGGCGACGCATCAATGGGCCGGGATCGCCGCGGTGATCGGCGGCCTGGTGATCCTGCACGCGGCCGCCTGAGAGCCGGATCAGCTCTCGCGCTCGTCATTGTCGGGCTCGACCTCGATATCGGTGCCGATCGCGTCGGAATCATCGTCGAGATCGGCGGTGTCCTCGATCACGTCGTCGTCCTCGGACTCCTCGTCGGCCGTCTCCGCCTCGGCGTCACCGTCATCCAGATCGGGTGCCACCTTCTTCGGACGACGGTCTTCCGGCAGGGCGGCCGCGACCCGGCGCTGGCGCGGTTGCTCGATCGGCTGCTCGGTCGCGCATTTCGGACAGACCGCCGGCGTCCTGGTGAGATCATAGAAGCGCGCGCCGCAGGAGACGCAGATGCGTTTGGTGCCGAGTTCTGGCTTGGCCATCGGAGACCCTGTATTCGTGGGATTGCAGCGCCGGGCGCGCCCCATGCCATCTCGGGGGGTCTCTGTCAAACCTGCGGCGCCCCCGCGATCGGAGTGTTGCCGTGCTGATCCAGGCCTGCCTCAACGGCGCCCGCAAAGTCGGATACCATCCGGCGCTGCCGCTTGATACGCCTTCGCTGGTGCGAGAGGCGCGGGCTTGCGTCACCGCCGGTGCCGAGCTGCTGCATTTGCACCCACGCGGTGCGGACGGCGCAGAAAGCCTTTCAGCCGGGTGCCTGGATGCCGGGCTGGGCGCTCTTCGCGCCGCCCTGCCCGGTGTGCCGCTCGGCATCAGCACCGGCGAATGGATCGAGAGCGATCCCGATCGCACGCTCGCCGCCATCGCCGGCTGGCGCCTGCTGCCGGATTTCGCCTCGGTCAACTTCTCCGAGGCCGCGGCTCCGGCGGTGTTCGCAGCACTCCGTCGTCGCTGTGTGGCAATCGAGGCCGGGCTCGCCGACGAGAGCGACGCCGAGCGGTTCCTGTCGCTGGACCTCGCCCAGCACAGCCTTCGCATTCTCATCGAGATTGATGCGCAATCGCCGGAGGGCGCCGAGGCGACGGCTGACTCCATGCTGGCGCTGACCAGCCGCCTGCACTGCCCGCGGCTGCTGCACGGCTTCGATGCGGTGGTCTGGCCGATGTTGCGTAAGGCGATGTTGGCCGGGCTGTCTGTGCGTGTCGGCCTGGAGGATGGCGACCGGCTACCGGACGGACGTATCGCCCGTGACAATGCCGAGCTGGTCGCGGCTGCTCTCTTGACTCGCCTCGGCTAACGACGCACTCCGCTGCCGATGCAAACGGCCCCGGCCCAGTCTCGGCTCATCATTGCGGTCGACGGCCCGGCAGCAGCCGGCAAGGGAACCCTGGCGCGCGGGCTCGCCGAGGCGCTGGACCTGCCCTATCTCGATACCGGCCTGCTCTATCGTGCCGTCGCGCGCCGCATGCTCGATGCCGGCCACGATCCGCAAAGCGACGCCGAGGCGGCGGCGCGGGCGCTCCCCGCGTCGGACCTGGAGCGCGCCGACCTGCGCACCCCCGAGGTCGACCGCGCTGCCAGCCAAGTCGCGGGCCAGCCAGGGGTGCGCGCCGCCTTGCTCGACTTCCAGCGCCGCTTCGGCCACGCGCGCGGCGCCGTTCTCGACGGGCGCGACATCGGCACGGTGGTATTCCCCGACGCCACGGTGAAGTTCTTCCTGACCGCCTCGCTCGCGCGGCGTGCGGAACGGCGCTGGCTGCAGCAAGGCGGGCAAGCAGGTGACGCGCTCAGCCGGACCCGACGCGAGCTCGCCGCCCGCGACGCCGCCGACGCCGCCCGCGCCGCGGCCCCGCTGCGCCCGGCCGCCGACGCAATCGCCATCGACACGGATCGTCTGGACGCGCCAGCGGTGCTCGCCGAGGCGCTCCGTATCGTGCGCCAGCGACTGCCGCAGACGTGAGCCACGGGAATCCCGAATAGGCACACGCGACGATTGGCGCGTGTTCCAGGGAGAAGCGCGTGGCGAAGCGATTGTCCGAAGGCCTCAACCTGTCGATCGGCAGCGACAGCATCCCGATGACGATGCGAGCCGAGATCGGACACATGTCGATCGAAGAGGCCGTCGCCTCGCGCCTGTTCGACCTCCCGGACGAGCCGGGCATGGTTCGCATTCCGGTCACAAGGCCCGCGTCGGACGCAGCGCCGGACGAGACCGCACGGGCGGCAGTCCCGCCTCAGAGAAAGGCCGCGCGAACGCGCGGGAACGCTCCAACAATGTACCGCCCAACCTAGGGCTATCCGCCACCCTCCAGCCCCGCGCCGGGGCCTCTGCTTGTCGATGCCAACCGGCGCGACAGGCTGGCGAGTGCCCCTCAAACCGCCTCACCGTCGCCTGTGGTTGCGGCCGCCCGTACGTTGGCTGCTCGCAGTCCCGTTTCTGGACATCAGCACCTCGACGGCGCATGACGATCTGCCGCCGTCCGAACTGCGCGGGCTGATCGCGCAACAAGCGGCACGGTCTACCCCAGCCGAGATAGGCCGCCGATGAACGCGGTGGCGCCGTAGGTTACCGGCACCGATCCCGCGCCGCCCCACGGCACGCCGTCGACCACCAGCAGGAAGGCGTCGAACTCGTCCAGCCCGAGCAAGGACGGCACCGCCTGGCAGGGCCGGCATCGCCGCCGGCCGGGGCCTCGACGCCGGGCACCAGCGCCAGAGCTGAGGCGAGATCTGTCACCCCTCGGTCGCGCAGATCCTGGCCGGACAGGACCGAGATCGCCGACGGCACCTGGTCGAGGGGCTCGGGCAAGCGTGTCGCGGTCACCTCGATTGTCTCGGGAGCGTCCCGCGCGTGCGCCGCACCGGCAAGGCAGAGCACGGCAGAGGCCACAATGAGAGCGACCGCCGGAAGGGAAGGGTGCATGCACGCAACGTCACGGGGATGCAGCCTGTTAGCGCGGGCTTGGCGCCGCCAGCCAGAGGGATCGCCAGGCGATCACCGACGCGGATAGGGTAGGAGACCAACGGAGGTCGAGAATGACAGTGCCGAACCAGCGCCGCGCGGCCCTCCTGCTGTTCGCGTCTGCCGCATCCGTTGCCGCGGCCAGCGCGCTGCCCGCGGGCTCACGCCCGCCCAAGGCTCCTGCCAGCGCCACGCCGGTCGCATCGGTGCCACCCGACATGCTGCAGGCCCTGCGCTGGCGCTCGATCGGCCCGTTTCGCGGCGGCCGCGTGCTGACAGTCGGCGGCGCCCCAAACGACCGCAACCGCTTTTATTTCGGTGCCGTGAATGGCGGCGTCTGGCGCACCGACGATGCCGGACGGACCTGGCAGCCGATCTTCGATTCCGCACCCGTCGGCTCGATCGGCGCGCTCGCCGTCGCCCAGTCGGCGCCGGACACGCTCTATGTCGGCACCGGCGAGGCCGACATGCGCTCCGACATCGCCCAGGGGACCGGTCTGTATCGGTCGACCGATGCGGGACGCACCTGGACCAGCATCGGCCTCAAGGACACCCAGCAGATCGGCCGTATCCTGGTCGATCCCCGCAACCCCGATGTGGTCCTGGTCGCGGCCCTCGGCCATCCGTACGGCCCCAACGCCATGCGCGGCGTGTTTCGCTCCAGCGACGGCGGCCGTACCTGGACCAAGACGCTCTTCCGCGACCAGGACACCGGCGCCATCGACCTCGCCTTCGCGCCGGGCCATCCCGACATCGTCTACGCTGCCCTGTGGCAGACACGCCGTCCGCCCTGGAACGTCTATCCGCCCTCCAGCGGCCCGGGCAGCGGTCTGTACCGCTCCGCCGATGGCGGCCGCACCTGGACCCACCTGACCGGCCACGGCCTGCCCGACGCGCCGGCCCGCATCGGCATCGCCACCACGCCGGCGCGCCCGGACCGGGTGTTAGCGCTGATCGACGTGCGTCCGGGGGCCCGCGGCGGCGGCCTCTATCGTTCCGATGATGCCGGCGCCACCTGGAGCCGGATCAGCACCGATCCGCGTATCCTGGAACGCGCCTGGTATTTCTCCGGCATCACCGCCGATCCGCACGATGCCGACATCGTCTATGTCTGCGACACGGTGCTGCTTCGCTCCACCGATGGCGGTGCGCATTTCATTCCGCTCAAGGGCGATCCCACCGGCGACGATTTCCACACGCTCTGGATCGATCCCGCCGACAGCCGGCGACGCATCCTCGGTGTCGACCAGGGCGCGATCGTCTCGCTGAATGGCGGCCAGACCTGGAGCAGCTGGTACAACCAGCCGACCGGCCAGTTCTATCACGTCAGCACCGACAACCGCTTTCCCTACATGGTCTACGGCGCGCAGCAGGACACCGGTGCCGCCGGCGTGCCGAGCCGTACGAACAACCTGTTCGACGGCATCGACATGACCGAATTCCACGAGACTGCCGCCGGTGGCGAGAGCGACGAGATCGCGCCGGATCCCGATGATCCCGATATCGTCTATGGCGGACGCGTCGACCGGCTGAACCTCAAGACCGGTCAGATGCGCGACGTCGACCCGACATTGGCCTATCCCGACGACTATCGCCGCACCTGGACACTACCGCTGGTGTTCGGTCCCGACCACGCGCTGTATTTCGGCAACCAGCGTGTGTTCCGCTCGACCGACGGCGGCAAGCACTGGCAGCCGGCGAGCCCCGACCTGACCCGGACGGCGCCCGGCGTCCCGGCGACCCTCGACACACCGACCGCCGAGGATGTGCGCGATCTCGGACCGCGTCGCGGCGTGGTCTATGCCATCGCCCCTTCGCCGCGCGATGCGAACCTGATCTGGGCCGGCACCGATGACGGGCTCGTCTGGACCACCGCCGACTATGGCGCGCACTGGCACAACGTGACGCCTGCCGGCCTTAGCGCCTGGTCCAAGATCGCGATGATCGAGCCGTCGCATTTCGACACCAAGGTCGCCTTCGTCGCCATCGACCGCCACCGCCTCGACGACCAGCGCCCATTCATCGAACGCACCACCGACGGCGGCCGCAGCTGGATCCCAATCGTCGACGGCATCAGGCAGGGCGGCCCGGATGGCGACAGGCTCACCACCGTCAATGTCGTCCGCGAGGACCCAGTGCAGCGCGGCCTGCTGTTCGCCGGCACCGAGCGCGGCGCCTATGTCTCGTTTGATAACGGCGACCGTTGGCAGCCGCTGCAGAATGGGCTGCCGCGCACCTCGGTGCGGGACATGACCATCCACGGCGACGATCTCGTCCTCGCCACCCACGGCCGCGGCTTCTACATCCTCGACGACATCGCAGCCCTGCGGGCACTCGCCGCCTTGCCCGCCGAC
The DNA here is from genome assembly GCF_965276875.1 of Lichenicoccus sp. Lineage (GTDB taxonomy): Bacteria > Pseudomonadota > Alphaproteobacteria > Acetobacterales > Acetobacteraceae > Lichenicoccus. The sequence goes on from NZ_OZ255701.1 coordinate 2,736,897, forward strand.
ACGACGCGGCTGTTTCCGCTCGCGCCGGCGATCCGGTTCCACCCGCCAAGGTTCGAGGGCACGCCCAAGCCGAGGGACGAGCCGCTGGCGCCAAACCCGCCGGACGGCGCCATCATCGACTATATGCTTGGCCAAACGCCGCACACGCCGGTGCAGATCGACATCCTCGACCTGCATGGCGGGCTGGTACGGCGCTACAGCAGCGCCGACCCAAAGTTCAGGCCCGACCTCGCCACCGCGCCCGTTCCCCCTACCTGGATACCGGTTCCACGGCGTCCCGGCACGACACAAGGCGGCCATCGGCTGGTCTGGGATCTCCACTACCCCTTGCCGGCGATCCTGCATGGCGGCGACCCGCCGCCGCAGCCGGTCTGGGCCACCACCGGCACCTACATCGTGGCCCTCACGGTTGACGGCCATACGCTCCGCCAGAAGCTGCAGGTCGTCCCCGACCCGCGCCTCCACGTGGCACCTGAGGCGTTCCAGCAGGAGTTCGCGTTGGCCCGCAAAATACAGGCCGACCGCATTGCGGTCCGAATCATCCTGCGCGACGCCGCAGCACTGCGTGCCCGCACTGTCTCGACGCAGACCAAAGCCGCACTGACCGCCTTGATCGACCCGTCCACCACCGGCTCGCAAGCGCATCCGCCTGCCCCGGACGGGTTGCCCGAAATCGCCGATCGCCTTGCCTCGCTGGCGCAAGCAATCGACGGTGCGGATGCCGCGCCAAGCCCGGACGCCCGCGCCGGTCTCGCTCAGGCCGAACATGCCCTGGCCGCGGTCACGAGCCGCTGGAACACGCTGCGAGGTTCGTCCGGGCATATCTGACCCGCACCGCCAGACGGACGGTTGGACCTTGACAATTTGCCCTCCCGGGTGTCTTAAGCCCACGCAAACAAGCCTCTAACGGCACCGGGCAGGGGTCCGGTTCATGCCGCGAGTGCCAGACGTGCTGCCGATCGCCTGAGCGCGGGTGGGCAGAGCGCAGGACTGTCCGCCGGGCCTCGCGCTCAGGCGTCCGACACAGGAAGTATTCGACCACATGGCTTCAGCCTCACTCGCACGCCTACCCGACGACCATTTCGCCGGTGACGATTTTGCTTCTCTCCTCGACGAGACCCTTGGCCGCGATACCGGTTTTGACGGCTCCGTCGTCACCGGGCGTGTCCTGCGCCTGACCGACGAGTTCGCCATCGTCGATGTCGGCCTGAAGAGCGAGGGCCGCGTCGCGCTCAAGGAGTTCGGCATCCCCGGCGCTCCCCTGGAGGTCAAGCCGGGGGATTCCATCGAGCTCTATGTCGAGCGCTACGAGGATCGCGACGGTTCCATCGTGCTATCGCGCGAGAAGGCGCGACGCGAGGAGGCCTGGACCAACCTGGAGCGCGCCTTTGAGGGCAACCAGCGGGTTAACGGCACCATCTATGGAAGGGTCAAGGGTGGCTTTACCGTCGATCTCGGCGGCGCCATGGCCTTCCTTCCCGGCAGCCAGGTCGACATCCGCCCGGTTCGCGACGTCGGCCCGCTGATGGGCACGCCGCAGCCGTTCCAGATCCTCAAGATGGACCGCGCCCGCGGCAACATCGTGGTCTCCCGTCGCGCCGTGCTGGAAGAAACCCGCGCGGAGCAGCGCAGCGAGCTGATCCAGGGCCTCAAGGAGGGCATGATCCTCGACGGCGTCGTGAAAAACATCACCGACTACGGCGCCTTCGTCGATCTCGGCGGCGTTGACGGCTTGCTGCACGTCACCGACATCGCCTGGAAGCGGATCAACCATCCCTCAGAGGCGCTGCAGATCGGACAGAGCGTGCGGGTCCAGGTGATCCGCTTCAACTCCGAGACCCAGCGCATCAGCCTTGGCATGAAGCAGCTCGAGGCCGATCCGTGGGAAGGTGTGGCGATGAAGTATCCGCCCGGCGCCCGCTACAGCGGCCGCGTCACCAACATCACCGACTACGGCGCCTTCGTCGAACTCGAGCCGGGTGTCGAGGGGCTGGTGCACGTCTCGGAGATGTCGTGGACCAAGAAAAACGTCCATCCCGGCAAGATCGTCGCCACTTCCCAGGAAGTCGACGTCATGGTGCTCGACGTCGACAGCGCCAAGCGTCGGATTTCGCTCGGCCTCAAGCAGGTGCAGCGCAATCCGTGGGAGCTGTTTGCCGAGGAGCACAAGGTCGGTTCGAACGTTGAGGGCGAAATCCGCAACATCACCGAGTTCGGCCTGTTCGTCGGGCTGTCCGCCGATATCGACGGCATGGTGCACATGTCCGACATCTCCTGGGACGAGGCCGGCGAGGCGGCGATGACACCCTACAGCAAGGGCCAGACCGTGCAGGCCCGGGTGCTCGATATCGACGTCGAGAAGGAGCGCATCTCGCTCGGCATCAAGCAACTGCATGACGATCCCGCCGCCGACACGCTCTCGCGCGTCGCCAAGGGCGCGGTGGTGACCTGCGTGGTCACTCAAGTGCAGGCCAACGGCATCGAAGTGAAGGTGGACGAGGTGCTCAGCGGCTTCATCCGGCGCGCTGAACTATCCCGCGACAAAGCCGAGCAACGTCCGGAGCGTTTCGCCGTCGGCGAGCGTGTCGACGCAAAGGTGATCTCGGTTGACCGCGCCGCGCGCAAGCTGTCGCTGACTATCAAGGGCCGCGAAATGGAAGAGGACAAGGCCGCGATCAACGAATACGGCTCGTCCGATAGCGGCGCCTCGCTCGGCGATATCCTGGGTGCAGCGATCCGTCGCCGCAACCAGACCAACGACTGATCGAAACCTACCGGTCCCGACACAGAGGCGGTCCCAGTGATGGGGCCGCCTTTTTTGCGTGCCTCCGTCTACCCTCGGCGTATTAACCGAAGCGAAACCAAGCCGCGTCATGATTATCGAAGACGCCTGCCGGGGCACTCGCCCATGTGCAGCGTCTGGTATGTTCATCTGCGCTGGAGCGGCGGTGCTTTCCTCTCATCCTGATATGACCCGGCAACCAACAGACCGGGAGCGGCGACGCTGCACGACCCCGCACCTACGCGCCGTTCTCAACGGCATCGGCGTCGGAATACTGACCTTCAACAAGGCGCTGGCGGTGCTTTTCGTCAACGAACGCCTGACGAGCGTTCTCGACATCCAGCCAGCAATGAGTGCCCGCGCCAGCTCAGTCGCGGATTTGCTCGACGGCAGTGCCGCACTGGACGATACCAGCGTACAGGCTGTGCATGAGGCCTGCCTTGCCGCAACGGAGCATGCGGGGGAACACTGGAGCTCGGCCTCGCTGGTGAGCGGCAGCAACGCCCGGCTGTTCACCATGCATGTCTCAGCTCTCGACGACGGATACTGGGTGGCCGCGTTCGAGGAGGTCACCGCCAAGCGGGCAGCGGAGACGAGCGCGATCGAACAGGCGATGTGCGACCCGTTGACCGGCCTGCCGAACCGTCAGCTTTTTGAAAACCGTTTGGTCCACGATCTGACGGCAGCTGGGCCAGATGGCCATGCCGCCCTGCTTCTACTCGATCTCGATCGATTTAAGATCATCAACGATACGCTCGGTCATGCCGTCGGCGACGGGCTGCTGCGGCTTGTGGCCAAGCGCCTGCGTTCGTTGTTACGATCGAGCGACGTGTTGTCACGGCTGGGAGGCGACGAGTTCGGCCTGTTGGTCTCTCCCTCGCCCGGAGACGACCATCTCGCGGTCCTGGCCACGCGTATCGTGGAGCTGGTGGGCCGGCCCTATCTCGTCGAGGGACATCTGGTAAATATAGGCGTCAGCATCGGAATCGCGCGCGCGCCGAACGACGGGCGCGAACACAGGCAGCTCATGCGCAACGCCGATCTCGCCTTGTACCACGCCAAGAACTCCGGCCGCAGCACCTACAGCTTCTTTAAGGCCGAGATGGACGAACGCGCATCCGCCAGACGCGCCCTAGAGATCGACCTCCGCAAGGCGCTGGCATTGGGCGAGTTCGAGCTTCACTATCAGCCACAGATCGATCTCGAACGGCACGTCGTGGTCGGCTTCGAGGCCCTGCTCCGCTGGCACCATCCGGCGCGCGGCATGATCTCGCCGGCTGACTTCATTCCGCTCGCCGAGGAGATCGGACTTATCGTTCCCCTCGGAGAATGGGTGCTGCGACAGGCCTGCAGCCAGGCGAAGCGCTGGCCGCACCATGTATCCGTCGCGGTTAATGTCTCGCCGCGCCAGTTCGAGGATCCCGCTCGACTACTTAACAGCGTCAGCAAGGCCCTCGCGAACTCCGGCCTGCCCGGAAACCGGCTCGAAATCGAAATCACCGAGAGCGTGCTGCTTGGTAATCAAAGTGCCGTACTGCAAGCGCTGCATCAGCTCCGGGCCATGCAAGTCAGCGTGGCAATGGACGATTTCGGCACTGGCTACTCCTCGCTCAGCCAATTGCACAGCTTTCCGTTCGACAAGATCAAGATCGACCGCTCCTTCGTCAAGGACCGTGGAGACACGGCCAGTCAGAACGCGATCATCCGGGCGATCACCGCATTGGGTGTCAGCCTCGGCATGTCCACGATCGCGGAAGGTGTGGAGACCACCGAACAGCTCAACCGCATCCGCACCGAGGGATGCACCTCGGTGCAGGGCTACCTGTTCAGCCGCCCGCTGCCGGCGCAGCAGATCGACAGGCTGCTCGCCGACTTCGCCAACCATCGCCCTTATCACGTAATGTCAATTCCCTGAGAGAAAGCAGGCCGCCATGACCCAGTTCTACCGCGTTCTTTATTGCAGCCGGAACTTCATTCCTGGTTCGTCCGACATCGTCGCTGCCGAGGTGCAAAGCATCCTCGACGTATCCCGTCGTAACAACCTGCGCGCCGGCGTCACCGGCGGTCTGCTGTTCAGCGCCGGCTGTTTCGCGCAGGTGCTGGAAGGTCCGATGGACGCGGTCGAGGACGCGTTCGAGCGCATCCAATGCGATGGCCGCCATAGCGAGGTCACCGTGCTCCAGGCCGGACCGATCGCGTCACGCGACTTCCCGGATTGGTCGATGGCCTTTGCCGGCACCAAGGGCGACGGCGCGCTTGCCGGCGTCACGCTTGCCAGCGCTTTTTCCGGACAGACCTCGGCGGGCCATGGATTGCTGGACATGCTCAAAGCCGTCGTCGTGCGGGAAACCGATTGGCTCGCTCCGATGTCCGAGCCTGCGGTCTCCCGACATTAGCCGTCGATTTGGTGGGCCGATTCACCCGACGATCGAGAACCAGGCGTCGGGATCGGACCACTAGACTGCCCTGCTGGCTGCAGCACATCCCTGGATCGCCCGGTAGATCGTGTTGCGCGACACACCGAGCCGGCGGGCGGTCTCGCTGAGATTGCCGCCCGCGTCACGGTGTGCTGCGATAATCCTGGCGCGCATGATCCCGCGCAGGCCTGGATCGGCGGCCGGCTTGGACGGTGTCTGGTCGCCGAGCAGGCTCTCGACGGCGGCAAGATCGATGCGACGCCCGGGGTCGGTCAAGGTCAGGCGCAACAGGATGCTGCGGAGTTCGCGAATGTTGCCGGGCCAGGACCCGCGCGAGAGGCGCAGTATGGCGGCATCGCTCAGCGTGCTTGCGGGCGCGATGTCCGACAGCAGCCGACAAGCGATCGCCGCGAAATCCTGCCGGTCGCGCAGCGCAGGCAGGGCCAGGTCGACGCCGTTCAAGCGGTAATACAGGTCCGCTCTGAAGCGTCCGCTCTGGATGGCTTCCTCCAGTGGCGCATTGGTTGCCGCGATCAGCAGAACGTTCACCTGTCGCGTGCGGCCGCCACCCACCGGGCGCACCATCCAGTCGTCGAGCAGACGCAGCAACGTGGCCTGCAGCGTGAGCGGCATATCGCCGATTTCGTCCAGGAACAGCGTGCCGCCGTCGGCTTCGCACACCAGGCCGCGCGCACCGCCGCGCCGCGCCCCGGTGAACGCGCCTTCGGCATGGCCGAACAGCTCCGCCTCGATCAGCGTGTCGGACAAGGCGGCGCAGTTCACCGGCACGAAGGCGCCCTGCCTGCCGCTCGCCTGGTGGGCAAAGCGCGCGAGCTGCTCCTTGCCGGTTCCGGTCTCGCCGCGGATCAGGATCGGCAGCCGGCGACGGGCGCCCGCGGTGATCACTCGGAGGAGTGCCACGATCGCGGGGTCTTCGGCAACGAAGGCGGCTTCAGGGACGGCCGGCACGGGGGTTGGCCGGGGCAATCGCGCTGCCCTCGCATGCTGCGGCAGGTTCTCGATGGTGGCGACGACGGCGCTGCCGACACGATCCTCCAGGTTGAGACGCTCGTGGGCTTGGACGCGCAGGATGACCGTCTCGAAGCGGGTGCGGAACAGGTCATCGAAATGTCGTCCCGGCGAAGTCGGCAGGCCCTGAAGCAGGAGCGACGCCTGTGCGTTCGCGCCAAGCAGTGTTCCGTCGGGCGCGAGTGCGAGCAGCCCGGCGCTGAGGGTGTGCAGATATTCGCCGCGATGGTGGAATGCGACGATCAGGTGGCCCTGGTGATGGTGCCGGAACAGGCCGTTCTCGATCCCTGTCGCCGCCATGCGAACCAGCGCGCGGGTATGCTGCTGGCGCGAGCCGCTATGCGACGAGGCGTCCAGCACTCCGTTCAGGGTGCCGTCCGGCCCGAAGATCGGCGCCGCCGTGCAGGTCAGGCTGCCGTGCCGGGCGAAGAAATGCTCGCCGCCATGCACCGTCAGCGGCCGTCCCGAACGCGCGACGGTACCCAGCGCATTGGTGCCGCAGATCTGCTCGGTCCAGAGCGTGCCCGGCTGGATATTCGCGGTCCGCGCCGCGGCACGGAAGCTCGGGTCGGCGATCGTATCGAGCAGGACGCCGTTCGCATCGGCAAAGGCGATCAGGAAGTTGGATCCGGCGATCTGGCTGTAGAGTGCGCGCATTTCCGCCAGCGCCAAGCGGCGAACCAAGTCGGCGCGCTGGCGCGCGGCGGCGAGTTCGGGCGCGGAGATTTCGACCAGCGGCTTGGGCTTGTGCGGTTCGAGTCCCGCGTCGAGGCAGCGCTGCCAGCTGGCGAAGATGTCCGGCGGCAGCAGATCGAGCTGTGCCACGCCGGATCGCTCCAGCAGCAGTCGGGCGCGTCCCAGGCGTTCGGCAACCGCCTGGGCCGAGCGCGGGTCTGCCGGGTTCAGCACATTGTCCTCCACCATCTTGTTTTTGCCTCCCGCGGTTTTGAGCCAATGCAAGGGGGAAGCGAGCTTAGACCCGATCCGGTGTTGCGCCCAAGCCCCCTCCAGGGAAACCACGCTGTTTCGTTCCGGTACAGCGCTGGCGTTACGGGTGTTGCGCCGTGGAACAGCGCGACCCGGACCACGCGTTGAAAATGCGCGCTTTCCTTCTGGCACAGCGGTTGCGTGCACCGTTCTGAACGACCGGATCCTAACCCGTCGGCCGATGAGGGAAATGCCAGATGAAAGCCGCCGTACTCGACCATTACGACGAAACACTGACCGGCGCGGACTTCGTCCGCTACGGCGACGTCCCGGATCCGAAGATCGAACGATCCAGCGATATCATTGTGCGCATCGCGGGCGCCGGCGTCTGCCGCACCGATCTGCATATCGTCGAGGGCATCTGGCGCAGCAAGGTCGAGGTTGCCCTGCCCTACATCATGGGCCACGAGAACGCCGGCTGGGTGGAGGCGATCGGACGCGGGGTCGAGAGTGTCAAGGTCGGCGACCCGGTGATCTGTCACCCGCTGGTGACCAGCGGCCACTGCCTCGCCTGCCGACGCGGCGACGACATGCACGCGACCGACAGCCGGTTCCCGGGGATCAATGCGAATGGCGGCTACGCGCAATATCTGCTGACCGGTGAGAGGTCGCTGATCAAGCTGCCGAAGACGCTCGCGCCCAAGGATGTCGCCCCCTACACCGATGCGGGTCTTACCGCCTATCGCGCCTGCAAGAAGGCGTCGCGCCATCTGCTGCCCGGGCAGTGTGCGGTGGTCATCGGCGCCGGCGGCCTTGGGCATATCGGCATCCAGGTGCTGGCCGCGCTGTGCGCCGCGGAAATCATCGTCATCGACCGCTCGGACACGGCGTTGGCGCTGGCCAAAGAATGCGGCGCCCACCACCAGGTCAAGGGCGACGGCCACGAGGTCGCCGCGGTGATGGAACTGACCCACGGCAACGGCGCCGAAGCGGTCATCGACTTCGTCGGCGAGGGCGACGCGGTGGCCAAGGGCCTGACCATGACCCGCAACGGCGGCGTTTATTACATCGTAGGCTACGGCGGGAAGATCGAGCTGCCGACCATCGACATGATCACCGCCGAGAAGACCATCGTCGGCAATCTTGTCGGCACCTATCCCGAACTGGTGGAGCTGATGGCGCTGGCCGACCGTGGCCTCGTCAATCTCGCAACCCGCGAGTACCGTCTCGAGGATGCCAACCAGGCGCTGAAGGATCTGCACCACGGCAGGATCAAGGGGCGCGCGGTGCTGATCCCATGACCCCCTTGCCGGCGAGGGCGCCGGTTACCGTGCTCACCGGCTTCCTCGGCGCCGGCAAGACGACGTTGCTCAACCGTATTCTGTCCGAGGCGCATGGGCGATGCTACGCCGTGATCGTCAACGAGTATGGCGAACTCGGCATCGATGGCGGGCTGGTGGTCGGCGCCGAGGAGGAAGTGCTGGAGCTGAACAATGGCTGCGTCTGCTGCAAGGTGCGTGGCGACCTGCTGCGCGCGCTGGGAGGCCTGGCCAAGCGGAGCGGCCGTTTCGACGCGATCCTGATCGAGACCTCGGGCCTCGCCGACCCGGCGCCGGTCGCCCAGAGCTTCTTTGCCGACGACATCGTGCGCCAGCAATTCCGGCTCGACAGCATCGTCTGTGTGGCGGATGCCCGGCATTTTGAGACGAGCCTGAAAGAAAGCCGTGAGGCCGCCGAGCAGGTGGCGTTGGCCGACACCATCCTGCTCAACAAGACCGACCTGGTGGACGCGGCAGGCCTGGCTGCAACGCAGGAGGCGATCCGCAGCGCCAATCCGTCGGCGCGGCTGCTGCACGGCGTGCGGGCGGGGGTGGCCCTCGCGTCGGTGATGGACCGCCACGCCTTTGATCTCTCGCGCCTCGCCATCGACGCCAACGGCCATGATCACGGCCACGCAAACGACATCGACTGCGTCAGCATCCGGCTCGACCGTCCGCTGGAGCGCAGCCGCTTCATGGCGTGGCTGCAGCGTCTCGTGGTGGAACAGGGACAGGATCTGCTGCGTGCCAAAGGCATCGTGGATCTGGCTGGGTCCGAGCAGCGCCTGGTCTTCCAGGGCATCCATATGATGATGGACACCGAGCTCACCCGACCTTGGACTGCGGAGGAGACGCGCGACAGTCGGCTGGTGTTCATCGGCCGCCATCTCGACCGCGACGACCTGCTGGCTGGCCTGCGGACCTGCGAGGCGGAGCCATGAGGCCCCCAGCCGCCCCGGCACCGCCCTTGCTCGATGTGCTGGGTGCGAGCTGGGCCCTCGGCGCGCCGGTCGTGGGTGTCGCCTGGGACGGCGATGTCGCGGGCTTCGGGCTCGGCGACGGGTCGCTGGCCCTCGGCCGCGCCGAATGGGACGGTGCGCCGCGGCTCGAGCCGGTCGAGGGGGGCACCCGGCTGACACAAGGTGCGTCGCCGCCGCCGCCGATGGTGCGCAGCCGCGTGCATGACGGGGCCTGCCTGTCGATTGCGGCGCTGGCCGATGGCGGTTTCCTCAGCGGCGGCGACGACGGCGCGCTGGCGGTGACCACGACACAGGGCGACAGCGCCGCCCGCGAGTGCCATCCCGGGCGCTGGGTCGATCTGGTTGCCGCCGGCAGCGCCGGATGGAACGCGGCCTCGATCGGTCGCACGGTGCACTTGTCGGGTGCGGGCGCGCGGCAAGTGGAGCTGCCGGCGCTGGTCACCGCGCTGGCCTTCGATGCCACCGGAACCCGCCTCGCCATGGCGCACTATCACGGGGTCACGCTGTGGTCCGAGGACGCGCCGCCAGTGCGGCTGGCGACGCCGGGATGCCCGCTGTCGCTGGCCTGGAGCCCGGACGGCTCGATCATCGTCTGCGGCCTGCAGGAGAACGCGCTGCATGGCTGGCGCCTGGCGGATGTGCCGGACGGCTTGAACGGCAAGGCGGGCGGCGACATCGAGATGGGCGGCTATCCCGGGCAGCCGCGCTCGCTGGCGTTCTCCGCCGGCGGCGGGACCCTGGCGACCAGCGGCAGTCCGCGCGTGGTATGCTGGGCGTTCGATCCGCCGGTCGCGGGGAGCATGCCGGTCGAGTGTGGCCTGCCGAGCAGCCGGCTGCCGGTCTGTCAGGTCGCCTACCATCCCACGCATCCGTTGATCGCCGCCGGCTACCACAATGGCGCGGTGCTGCTCTGCCAGCCGGGCAGCGATGACGTGCTGTTCGTAAGAGGCTCGGGCGGGGGCTCTGTGACGGCGTTGTCCTGGTCGTCGGATGGCTTGCGTCTTGCGATCGGCACGCAGAGCGGCGAGGCCGCGCTGGTGGCGCTGCCGCTGCTGCTGTTTCGCCTGCCGACCTCTCATTCCGGACAGCGGAGCAGCGCGCCATGACCGACGAGACCTTGTCGAAGGATCGGTTCTTCGAGCGGCTCGGCCAACTCTCAGAGGAGATGATCGCGGCGCACGGCAAGGATTTTACGATGGGTACGCTGGTGCTGGCGGCGCGATTCATCGCCGAAGGCAAGCCGGTCGGTCGCCGGCCCGGTTCGGAGACGATGCAGTGATGTCGCAGGCCAGGACAGTATTCGCGCGCGGTGTCCCAAAACAGGACATGGTACGTCACAGCAATTTTCTGGGCGGCGTTGCGCCGCGAGCAAGGCCCGTGGATTTCCATTTTCTCCTGATGTGGCATACGATATGCGTTAATTCTGACGCACGCCGTCGAGCAGCAGCCCTCCCCCTCGCGAAGCGGCGTGTATAACAATCAAAAGGAGCTCCATGATGTCCGAGACCCTTTCTTTGACCAGGATTACCAGCCAGAAAGGAATGAGTATCGCCGAAGCCGCCCGGCGCACAGCCGACCTCGGCTGGACCCCGAGCTACGTCCAGGAAGCGATGACGTTTCCGACCGACTACAAGATCAAGAAGGCGCCGCGCGATCCGATGAAGCAGGTCCTGCGCTCGTATTTCCCGATGCAGGAAGAAAAGGACAACCGCGTCTACGGCGCCCTCGACGCGGCCCTGCGTGGCGACATGTTCCGCAATGTCGAGCCGCGCTGGGTGGAATGGATGAAATTGTTCCTGGCGATCATTCCATTCCCTGAGATCTCGGCTGCGCGTTCGATGGCGATGGTCGCGCGCCTGGCACCCGGAGAGGAGCTTCGCACGGGGTTCACGATGCAGATGGTGGACGAGTTCCGCCACTCGACCATCCAGATGAACCTCAAGAAATGGTACATGGAAAACTACATCGACCCGGCCGGGTTCGACATCACCGAGGCGGCGTTCGGCAAGTGCTACGCCACCACCATCGGCCGGCAATTCGCCGAGGGCTTCGTCACCGGCGATGCGATCACGTCGGCGAACATCTATCTGACCGTCGTCGCCGAGACCGCGTTCACCAACACGCTGTTCGTGGCGATGCCATCCGAGGCTGCGCGCAACGGCGACTATGCGTTGCCGACGGTGTTCCTGTCTGTGCAGTCCGACGAGAGCCGCCATATCGGCAACGGCCATTCGATGCTGATGTCGATCATCAACGATCCCGACAACCACCAACTCATCGAGCGGGATCTGAAATATGCGTTCTGGCAGAATCATGCGATCGTTGATGCCGCGGTGGGCACCATCGTCGAGTACGGCACCACCAATCGCGACAAGACCAAGGAGTCCTACGCCGAGCTGTGGCATCGCTGGATCTACGAGGACTATTATCGTACCTACATGCTGCCACTCGAGAAATACGGCATCAAGATCCATCATGACGACGTCAACGCGGCATGGGACCGGATCGTCAAGAAGAACTACGTCCATAAGACGGCGCAGTTCTTCTCGGTCGGCTGGCCGGTGGCGTTCTGGCGCCAGGAAGCGCAGACCGAGCGCGATTTCGAATGGTTCGAGCACAAATATCCAGGCTGGTATGCCGAGTTCGGCAACTACTGGAAGTGGTATGCGAAACTGAGCCTGCCGGGCGAGCAGAACATCCTGTTCAACCAGGATGTCGGCTACGTCTATCCGCATCGCTGCTGGTCCTGCATGGTGCCCTGCCTGATCCGTGAGGACATCAAGACCGACACCGTCGACGGCAAACTCTATACCTACTGCTCGGAGATCTGCCGCTGGACGCACAAGACGGCGTTCTCGGCGGAATATGAGGGGCGCCCGACTCCCGCGATGGGCCGCTTCAGCGGTCGGCGCGAGTGGGAGGATTGCTACCACGGCTGGGATCTTGCCGACGCGCTCGTCGATCTCGGCTTCGTGCGCAATGACGGCCAGACGCTGACGCCGCAACCGCATCTGCATTTCGACGACAGCAAGATGTGGCGACTGGACCATGTGCGCGGCAACACCCTGGCAAGTCCGTTGCGCACCCTGCGGGAGATGACCCCGGAGGCGCGTGAGCAGGCACTCGCCAGCTACCGGGCCGGCTTCACCGTGACCGACCCGAACTAGCCCACCTTGAACGGGGGTCGGCACCAAGCCGGCCCCCGGACAGTCTTGCCGAACGGGGAGACAGGCCGAATGGCCGACAACACAGGCTTCATTGTCCGCTTCGAGCCCGTCGGCGTAGAGATGGACGTTCATGAAGGCGAGACGGTGCTGAATGCGGCCTTCCGGCAGGGCATCTCGGTGATGCATGGCTGCAAGGAAGGCCAGTGCGCCAGTTGCAAATCGCTGTTGGTCGAGGGCGATATCGAGCTGCTGAAATACTCGACCTTCGCGCTGTCGGACACTGAGCGCGACACCGACCATATCCTGCTCTGCCGGACGCTGGCCTACAGCGACATTACGGTGGAGCTGCTGAACTACGACGAAGACCTGATGAGCCGCTCGATTGCGGTCAAGACCTATCCCGGCACGGTGGTCGCCGTCGAAGCTCTGACCCACGACATCCGGCTGCTCAGCGTCGAACTCGAGGCACCCTTGCGCTTCTGGGCGGGTCAGTATGTGGACCTCTCGATCCCCGGCCACGGCGTCACCCGCGCCTACTCGATGGCGAACCCGCCGAGCGGCGGCACCAGGCTCGAATTCATCATCAAGCTCTATGAAGGAGGCGCCTTTTCGGCATTGCTGGACGGCACGCTCGCGCCGGGCGAGGCGATTACCGCCAAGGGGCCGTTCGGCACGTGCTTCAGGCGCGAAGCGCGATCGGGTCCGATGGTGCTGATCGGCGGCGGCTCGGGCATGTCGCCGCTCTGGTCGATCCTGCGCGACCATATCGCCAGTGGCGAGGCGCGGCCGATACGGTTCTTCTACGGTGCCCGTGGCCGTCGCGATCTGTTCTTCCTGGACCGCTTCGCCGATCTCGAAGCGCGCCTGCCCGATTTCCGCTTCATCCCCGCCTTGTCGCACCCTTCGGATGACGATGCGTGGCACGGCGCCCGGGGTTTCATCCACGAGGTGGTCGGAAACACGCTGCGCGCGGAGGATTTCAGCGGCGACATCGACGCCTACTCCTGCGGGCCGCCACCGATGATCGATGCCGTGTTGCCGGTGTTGCAGATGGCGGGTGTCGAGCCCGAGCGGATCTATTTCGACAAGTTCACGACCGCGACACGCTAGTTCAACAAGAAAACCGTAGGAAGCGACGATGAGCACAACGCAAGAGACGATCCGTCCGGAGGCGTCCGCGAAGTCAGGAGCCGCCGGGGCTGCGACGTTCGCCGGCTCGAACAGCCGCAGGTTCAACTATTTCGAGCCGAAGGGCCGCAAGGCGTCGCACTACGAGGACATGACGCTCGACGTGCAGCCGGACCCGAAACGCTATCTGCTGCAGGACTGGATCATCTCCTTCGCTGATGGAACCCCGACTTATTCGGAGAGCTGGACCGCGGCGAAAAGCTCCGACTGGCACAAGTTCCGCGCGATCGACCAGGAGTGGGAGCGCACGCATTATCAGCGTCAGTCCACGATCGTCGGCATGATCGCCAACGTGGTCGAGAACGGGCGTCGCTCCGGCGTCGTGAAGCGCTTCGACAAGGCCTGGGTGAAGATCCTCCAGGACCATGTCGGCGCCTGGAAGCATGCCGAATTCGGTCTCGGCATGGCGACCATGCAGGCGCAGCGCTACGGCTACACGCAGATGATCAACAACGCGATCCTGACCAACTCCTCCTACAAGCTGCGCTTCGCCCAGGATCTGACGCTCTATCTCGGCGAGATCGGGATGGATCTGGAGGGGTTCGACCAGGATGCCGGCAAGGCGCACTGGCTCGACGATCCAGTCTGGCAGGGGGTGCGGCGGGGGATCGAGACAATCGGCGGCAGCAGCGACTATCTCGAACAGTATTTCGCCACCAACGTCGTCTTCGAGCCCCTCGTCGGGGAGCTGTTCCGCAGCGGCTTTGTGATGCAGGTGGCGGCCTCGCAGAACGACTTCATGACCCCGGCCGTGGTCTCCGCGGCGGAAGGCGATTACGAGCGCAACCTCGCCAACACGATCGAGCTGTTCCGGATGCTGATCCAGGACGAACAGCATGGGGAGGCCAACCGCGCGCTGTTCAACGGTTGGCTTGGCACGCACAGCGAGATTGCCGTGGAGGCGGCGCATCAGCTGCAGCCGATCTGGTCGCAGCCGCGGGTGAAGATCGCGCAGTTCGTCGAAGCGGTCGAACATTCGCGCCATCGTCTGCGCGCGATCGGCTCGGAGATCGGGCTGGACGTCCGGGCGGTGGCGGGAAGCTGAAGCAATCAGGCAATAGGAGCCAGGCGATGTCCCACACAGATAATATCTTCCGGTCGATGAAGGACATAAAGTTCGAAACCACGGTCTCACACCAGTGCGGCATCACCATGAACGATTCCGTCGAGGCGCGCGCGATCGCCGAGGTCATGGGCGAGAAAGAAGGCATCCGTGTCACCTACATGCCAGCGATGATCCGCATCGACGGGGATGGCAAAATCGACTTCAAGATGGACGAGATCAGCGAGCGTCTGGGTCGCGAAATCACGCCACATCTGTTCGAGATCTCGACCTCGACCCATTACGGACGCATGGTGTTGATCGACGACAACACCGTCACCCTGTTCGGCAACATGGACGACGTGAAGGAATTCATCTGACGTCGCGGAGTTGAACCAGCCAAACGAGGAAGCAGAAATGTATCGCACAAAAGACGGCGAAGACATCTTCATCATCGACGGACACGTCCATTTCTGGGATGCCAGCAAGGCGAACCAGAAGAACGTTCACGGCGCGGAATTCATCAACTGTTTCTACGCCTACCATAGCAACCTCAGCCCGGCGGAAGAGGTTTGGCCGCGGGAAAAGTTCGAGAAGTATAGCGCCGAGACGATGTACAACGACCTGTTCGTCGACGGGCCGGACGACATGGCGATCTGCCAGCCGACCTACCTCTATGACTTTTACACCAATGGCTTCAACACCACCGAGCGCAATTCAGCGATGGTCAAGAAGCACCCCGATCGCTTCATCCTCAACGGCGCGTTCGACCCGCGCGACGGCGAGCAGGGATTGGAGGCGCTGCACGCGCTGGCCGAGAAGTTCAAGCTCAAGGGTGTGAAGCTCTACACGGCGGAATGGAAGGGCGAGTCGAAGGGCTACAAGCTCTCCGACAAGGCAAGCTACCGCTACCTGGAGGCCGCGGAAAAGCTCGGCATCAAGAACATCCACGTCCATAAGGGCCCGACAATCCTGCCGCTGAACCGCGATGCGTTCGACGTCGCCGACATCGACGACGTGGCGTCGAGCTTCCAGAACCTCAACTTCATCGTCGAGCATTGCGGACTGCCGCGGCTCGATGATTTCTGCTGGATCGCAACGCAGGAGACCAACGTCTTTGCCGGCCTCGCCGTGGCGTTGCCGTTCATCCATAGCCGGCCGGGCTATTTCGCGCACATCATCTCCGAGCTGCTGTTCTGGGTCGGCGAGGACAAAATCCTCTACGGCAGCGACTACGGGATCTGGACGCCAAAATGGCTCGTCGAGAAGTTCATGAACTTCGAACTGCCCGAAGACATCGCCAAGGAGACCGGCACCTCGCTGTCGCGCGCGGCCAAGAAGAAAATCCTCGGTCTGAATGCCGCCCGCATCTACGACATCGACGTCGAGGCGCAGAAGCGCAAGCTCGGCGTCGCAGAGAGCGTGGCGGCGGAGTGAGCGCGCTGCCCGACGGATCGACGGGGGACCGGGTCAGCGAGGTGCTGGCCCGGTTGGCATTGGTGAACGATCCCGAACTCGACGAGTCCGTCACGGCGCTCGGCTTCGTCACTGGGGTCACCGTCGATGCGGCTGGCCGCGTCGGGGTGGGGTTCCGGTTGCCGACCTATTGGTGCGCCGCCAACTTCGCCTTCCTCATGGCCGACGACATGCGCCGGGAGATTGCGGACCTGCTCTGGGTCACCGGCATCGATATCGAGCTCGGCGAGCACATGTACGCGGAGACGATCAATCGGGCGGTGGCCACCGGGCTGTCCTTCAAGGACACCTTTGCCGAAGAGGCGGACGGCAACCTTGACGAGGTGCGGCAGGTCTTTGCGATGAAGGCTTTCCAGCGCCGGCAGATGGCGTTGCTCGATCATCTGGGCCGGCTCGGCTACGAGGTCGAGACCCTGCTGGGCATGAGCATTGCCGAGTTGATGGCAATCGAGTTCGCGTCGGAGGGCAGGGCGCTGGTCAGCCGCTATCTGGAGCGTCGCAATGCGCCGGGAGCGTTCGGGCCAGGGGATCGGGCCTTCGTCGACGAGACCGGCGGCGCGGTCGCCGTTGAGGCGTACGGCGCGCATCGGCGGGCGTTGCGGCGCGTGACGGTGAATGTCGAATTCAACGGCGCCCTCTGCCGCGGATTGCTCGCCGCGCGCTACGGCGAGGCCGATCACACACTCTCCGGCGAACCCACCTTGCTTGACTTCGTACGTGACCATCGACCGAAGGCCGCCGCCGCACCCGCCTGACAAAATCAAGAACGAACCAAGGGAGTTCCCCATAGTGGCCAAGATGATGCTGCATGACGAGGCGGCACGGGCGGCGCTGGGCCGCGGTGTGTCGAAGCTGGCGAAGGCGGTCCGTGGCACGCTGGGTCCGAAGGGCATGAACGCCATCATCGACCGGCCGATCGGCACACCGCTGATCTCGCGCGACGGCGTGAGCATCGCCCAGGAGATCGAGCTGGAATGCCCGTTCGAGAACATGGGCGCGCAGGTGGTGCGCGAGGTCTCCAAGCAGACCAACGAGGTCGCCGGCGACGGCACCACCACCGCGACCGTGCTCGCCGACGCCATGGTGGGGCAGGGGCTGGTTTGCCTCGGACAGGGCGCCAATCCGGTCGAACTGGTGCAGGGATTGGAGGAAGCCGCGTCCGCGGCCATCGCGGCACTACGGCGCAGTGCGCGTCCGCTGTCAGGGGCGAGCCAGGCGCGCGCCGTGGCGGTGATCGCCGCCAACGACGTGGCCACCGGTGGCATGGTCGCCGAGGCGATCGAACGGGTGGGAGCATCCGGCATCGTCACCGTGGAGTTCGGCAGCACCGTCGAGACCGTGCTCGACATCGTGGACGGCATGGCATTCGACCGCGGCTACCTGTCGCACCACATGGTCAACGACATCGAGCGGATGCAGGTGGTGCTGCACAACCCGCTGATCCTGATGACCGACCTCAAGCTGACCGAGGCCGCCGACATCGCCGCGATCGATGCGTTGCTGGCCGAGAGCAGGCGGCCATTGCTGATCATTGCCGAGGAGGTGGCACCCGCCTGCATCATGGCGCTGCTCGGCCGCCCGGACCGTGAGCAGGCGCCGGTGGCCGCGATCCATCCTCCCGAGTTCGGCCATTGGCGCCGCGCAATGCTGGAAGATATCGCGATCGCGACCGGCGGACGGGTGATCGCCCGTGACCTGGGTGGTCGCATCGCGGACGTTTCGATGCGCGACCTCGGCTCGGCACGCCAGATTCGGGTATCCGCCAACCAGACCGTGATCAGCGGCGGCGGCGGCGACGCGGACTCGATCGCAGCCCGCCGGCATCAGGTGGCCCGGCAACTCGACGCGGCGCCGCAGAACATCGAGCGCGACAAGTACCACGAGCGCCTGGCCAAGCTGTCGGGAGGCTCGGCCACCATCCTGGCTGGGGGCGCGACGCCGGTGGAGCAGAAGCGTCGTGCGCAACTGATCGAGGACGCCGTCAACGCGACGCGTGCGGCGGTCGAGGAGGGCATCGTCGCCGGCGGCGGCACGGCGATGCTGCAGATCGCGCCGGAGCTGGACGGGCTGGTGGAGCGCCTCTCCGGCAGCGCCCGGCAAGGTGCGCAACTGCTGCAGAATGCGCTCGCGGAACCGCTGAGCTGCATTGCCGCAAATTGCGGACTGGTGCCGGAGGATATCGTCGCACGGGTCGCTCAATCGCCGCATGGCACCGGTTTCGATGCCCGCGCGGGCCGCTTCTGCGACCTGGTGGAGGCCGACGTGATCGACCCAATGCGGGTCGGCGCCACCGCGATCCGCAACGCCACCTCGGTCGCCGCCCTCATCCTGACCACCCAGACGCTGATCGCGAGCAAACCGGACGGCTACGATCCGACCGCAGGCATTGCGACCGGCGGCGGGGCGGAGAGACTGGGCCGCGCCTGACGCTACGGGAGGAGAGGTCATGCCGCCGCCCGCCCTGGCCCTGCCCACGATCCACCGGCAGAGCGACAGCAGCGACACCATGGAGGCGTGGGAGCGCTTCCTGACCGGCGACGGCAGTGTGGTGATTCCGGCACGCAACTTTGTCGTGGCATCCTGGCTGCGCAGCCAGCAATTGGGGATCGATCCGGTCGGTCGCTCGGCGCCGATGGTTGCGACCGGGGCCGCGATCCGGCCTTTGCGCGAGCGCCATGCGGAACTGCTTGCCGCGGCCGAGGGCGTGTTCGCGCAGGCCGCCCCGATGCTCAGCGGCTCGCGCTCGATGATGCTGCTGACCAACCCGGACGGCATCATCCTCGATGTGATCGGCGATCCGTTTACCCTGGAGCAGGGCGAGGACATCCACCTCAAGCCAGGCGGCGACTGGCGTGAGGCGGCGATCGGCACCAACGGCATCGGCACCGCCTTGGCGACCGCGCGTCCGGCCCAGGTGCACGCGTCCGAGCATTTCTGCGACGGCATCAAGGCCTGGACCTGCGCCGCATCCCCGGTGTTCGAGCCCGGCACCGGCGCGATGCTGGGCGTGATCGATATCTCGGGGCCGCCCTCGACCTACCAGCGCAACAATCTCTCGCTCGCGGTCGCCACCGCCCGACAGATCGAGATGGCGCTTGCGGAACGGGCGATGCAGGAACGCATGCGATTGCTGGAAATCTGTCTCGACCGGATTTCGGACGCCGATGTCGCCGGCATGGTCGCGATCGACCGCCGCGGTCGGCTGGTGCATCGCACCGGGCGCGTGCCGAACCTGGTGGCGATGGGCCAGCGTGTGCCCGGGCTCGATGACGCATCCTCGGTCGAGGCCTGGGCCGAGAAGCTTCCCGACGGACTGCGCGCCGAGTGGTTCACGCCGGTGACCGTGGGCGGACGCGCGATCGGCGCCATGCTGGTGGTGCCGACACGTGCGCGGCCGCCGTCAGCGCAGAACGCGCCCGATGCGTTTGCGCAGATCATCGGTTCCAGCCGCGCGATCCTCGATATCGTGGCACGGGCGAAACGGCTGGTCGGCAAGCAGGTGCCGGTCCTGATCCACGGTGAGACCGGCGTCGGCAAGGAGCTGTTCGCACGCGCTATCCATGGCGAGGCGAGCGAGCAGAGACCGTTCATCGTGTTCAATTGCGGCGCGGTCTCCAAGGAGCTGCTGGGCGCGGAATTGTTCGGCTATGTGCGCGGCGCCTTCACCGGCGCCGCCGCGGAAGGGCGCGCTGGCCGGTTCGAGCTCGCCCACGGTGGCACGCTATGCCTGGACGAGATCGGCGAGCTGCCGCTCGACCTGCAGCCGCTGCTGCTGCGTGTACTTGAGGACGGTATCATCTACCGCCTGGGCGAAGGCACGCCGCGTCGCGTCAACACCCGGCTGCTCTGCATGACCAACCGCAACCTGCCGGCGGAAGTCGAAGCGGGACGGTTTCGCCGCGATCTTTATTACCGGATCAGCGTTACCACGCTCGAGCCGCCGCCTTTGCGGGATCGTGCCGGGGACGTCGAGATGCTGATCGCCCACTTCAACGAGACGCTGTCGGCTCGCCACGCCGTGCCGATGCGCCGCTTCGGTCCCGAGGTGATGCGTCTGATCGACGCCTATCATTGGCCAGGCAACGTGCGCGAATTGCGCAACATGGTCGAGACCCAGTTGCTGATGGCGGAATCTCCCGACGTCAGCGTGGACGAACTCGCGGCCGAAATGCCCCAGGCCGCGCGCCACGCAAGTCCCCCGCCGACCACCGGCGTGGTCAATCTGAGCGACGCCGAACACGCCATCATCCTGGACGCCCTGAAACGCTCGGACGGCAACCTCGCGGCCGCGGCGCGGGCGCTGGGTGTGTCCCGTAGCACGTTGTACCGGAAGCTTGAGGGGTATCGGCCCTGAGCGCGTGGCGGCTCAGGTCGGGCTCTGCCCGAACCCGCCAGGGGGCGTAAGCCCCCTGGACCCCATTACCAAGGACCATAACGCCCCATCTGTGTTCCGGCCGGAAAATCTGCTGCGCGAGGCGCGTCGGCAGAAGGACTTGCCGGTCGAGAATGTTCCGGACATTTGCGTGCTCGATCCGGACGGCGACATTCTGCGACAACTTCGGGCAGATGGCCGGGCGACACGCATGTCGGCCTGGGCCTGCTACCACACCGATCTCTTCACGTTCGAGCTTGGCGGCGAACGCTTCGGGATTGTCGGATGCGCCGTCGGAGCCTCCTTCGCCGTGCTCATCGCCGAGCAGATGTTCGCGTCCGGATGCCGCCTGCTCATCAGCATCACGTCGGCGGGCGAAATCGCGGCAGGCGGGCCGACACCCGCCTTCGTGCTGATCGACAGGGCGTTGCGCGATGAAGGCACCAGCCGGCATTATTTGCCTCCGTCCGACTTCGCCGAAGCCGATCTGGCACTCGTCGAGCCTCTGATGCGAGCGCTCGAAGGCGGCGTGCCCGCGGTCAGACGCGGTTCGACCTGGACGACGGACGCGCCGTTTCGCGAAACCGAAGCTGCCATCGCGGCGGCGCGGGCCCATGGCGTGCTCGCGGTGGAGATGGAGGCCGCCGCCCTCTACGCGTTCGCGCGCGCCTGTGGCAAGCCGGTTGTGTGTTTCGCCCATGTGACCAATCAGATGGCCCAGATCAGCGGCGACTTCGAAAAGGGCGAGGCAGGCGGCGCGCACGATGCCATCCGTCTGCTCCAGGCTGCGGCGCAAGCATGGCGATCAACGCTGTGAAAGCGCTCGGCGCGCACAATCAACATCTGGCTCCTTCGGCTGTCTGTCGGGGCCATGTGGTGGTAGCCTTTAGCTGAAGGTCAGGCTGGTGTTCGGATCGGTCACCCCGAACAGCGCCAGCGACGTTCCGTCCACGAGATGGAAAATCGTGTTGCCGCCGCCGATTGTCTTTTGAACGTCCGCAGAGCTGTAGCCAAACAGCCTGATCTGATCGACACCGGGCCTGAAACCGTGCAGCAGGTCGAGCCCGCCGGAGGCACCGCGCACGACGTCGAACAGGACCGCGCCGCTGCCGAACGTCACGATCGCAGCACCGCTGCCCAGGACGACCTGGCCGGGACCGGCGCCTTCGGCAAGGTTCATGGTGCCGCTGCCGGTAAAGACCAGGCTCGCGCCTGAGCCCGTGCTAATGGCCGAATGTCCGGAGCCGCCCGCGACCAGCATGTTGGCGGTCCGCGCCGTCACACCCAGGGTGCCGCTTCCGCCGATGATGGAGTCCGCACCCTTGCTGCTGCCGATCACATTCGTGTCGCCGCCGCCGGCGAAGATGGCGTCGCCATTCTGGGCGGTGATCGAATCGTGCTGACCGCCGCCCACTATGGTATCGCCGCCGCCGGTCCCGCCGACCACGGTGTTGCTGCCGGAGCCGGTGAAGATCACGCTGCCGTTGGTGCCGCCAACGATGCTGGCGTTGCCGGCACCGCCGATGAGGAACTCCTTGCCCGAGCCTGCGACCAGCGCCGTGGTGCCGGAGGCCGCCCCGAACAGTTTGTCGCCGCCGGCGGCTCCGGTCAGGGTCGTGTTGCCGCCCGCGCCGATCAGGATGTTCCCGCCGGTGCGTCCGCCCTGGTAAACGCCGCCGCCGGCGCCGGCGAAGATCGTGGTCGCCCCCAGGCCGCCGGTCACGGTGCTGTCGCTCAGGCCACCGACGAAGGTGAGCGCACCGGCGCCCCCCTGTACCGAGAGGAACCCGGCAGGTGCCACGATGATTTCGGAAGCACTCCCCGCCTGCACCGTATCGGCGTCGTGCGCGACGTAGGTCTGGCTGCCGTTCAGATCGACCACGGAACCTGACGGTCCGGGTAGGCTCGATCCACTGAACGTCAGGGGTATCATCTTGGGCAGTGACGAGATTTCGTGGGTTCCGGCAGCGGTTCCATCCGTGATCCACAGACCGTCATTACCCGCGGCATCGGAGCTGCTGAACACCAGCTTGCCGTCGTATGGCTGCAAGCCCTCGGCAGAGATACCATTGGCGCCTACCAAGAGTTGATAGGTGCCAGCCTGCGTTCCATCGCTGGTCCATAATCCCGAATTTCCCTTGTTCGAGACGTTAAAAAGAACCTTTCCCCCCAGTGCCACCGGTTCGCCATCGACGATGCTTCCCGCCGGACCGGTGACCAGCGCGTGCGTACCGGCATCGGTGCCGTCGGTCACGTAAAGGCCGATGGCAGAAATGAAGAATGCCTGGTTTCCCGCTACGGTGAGCCCCCCGATGTTCGACAGATAGGGGGGTCCGACCGGTTCTATCTTGCTGGTTCCGGCCGTGGTCCCGTCCGAACGCCACAGGCCATTATCGGTGCCGAACAGGGCCACGCCGTTCAACGAGACGGGCGCAACGGAGCCGATGATGTTGTCAAAGCCGGGGACGCCGAGCGACTGCGTTCCCGAAGGCGTCCCGTCCGTCACCCAAAGCGATGATCCGAATGGGTCCAGGCCGGATTGGATTTCGAATACAACCTTGCCGCTGGCAACGGCGGCATAGCCCGTCGGAGCCACAGACTGCGTGGCCGGTGTGAGCAGATGCGTGCCGGCGAGGGTGCCGTCCGAGGTCCACAAGCCGTAGACGCTGCTCGCGGCAGACACACCGTCGAAGAATAGTTTGCCCTCGACGGTCGCAAGATTGTCGGCCTTGACGCCTGCCAGGATCTCGGTCGTGCCGGCGGCGGTGCCATCGGTGGTCCAGACGCTCGCATTGCCGTTATGGTCCAGCGCGGTGAACGCAGCCTTGCCACCAAAGGACGTGAGGTTTGCAAAGCTCACCGGAGCCTCGGCGCCGGCGCCTACGGGCACGATAACGGTGCCGACAGCCGTGCCGTCACTGCTCCACAGGACGGTCTGTCCGGCTGCGTTCTGGCCCAGGAAAAGCACGGTGGCACCCAGGCTGACAAACTCGGTAGGGTTGATCCCTTTCGCGGCGGACGCGCCTTGCGGCAGAAGCTCAACCGTGCCGACGCCATCGGAGACAAGGAGATTGACCCTGCTGCCAGCGTCTTCCGCGGCAAACAGAAAGCGTTCGCTCATTATCTTGGCTCCCGGGCCTACACAGAAGGTTCGCAATTACTGCAGCATGATGCGACTACGCAATGATTATAACATGTTGCCTGATCATTGCAGGTTGCGCTCGACATTCCTGCAACGAAACAGTATGACGCAGCATCATGGTGTGTTCCTTGCGTGCATCCTGGCTTCTACTGTCGCTCCTGATGCTCGCCGACTGTGCAAGCAAGCCCGTGCCGTTTCGCATCGACCATGCCGGAACCCTGCCTCAAGCCAGCTATGCCGACTTCGATCGCCAGGCTGCCGCGGCGACCCCGCGCCTGAAGACTTTTGGCGCGGTTCCCAAGGACCTTCCTGAACCCTATTGGGTCTTTTCTTTTGAGGCCCCGCTCGATCCGGGCAGGGCGCCGTTGCAGATCGGACGCTTCAGCGGATCGGGAGAGATTGCAGCGCGCGTGGCAGCAAATCTGCCGCAACACCTTCAGCAGGCGCTGAGCGGGACGGGGCTGTTTAAGGTCGTCACGCGTTCGCCGATGCCGCACGCCTTTGTGCTGTGCGGCACGGTGACACGGGCCGACGAAGAGAACGGGCCGGGATTGGAAACCAATGACGGAACTCAGGTCGAGGCGATTCTCGTGCGCGACAACGCCTTCTTCGGCGCCATTCAGATCAATGCGATCGAACTCGGATTCTCCCCGTTGTCCCTGGGAGCAACCTTGATCATGAACCTGGCGCAGGGGTCGAGGGCGAGTTTCGTCAGCGGAAAGTTCGCGGAGGTCTTCCAGGCGGCGGCGAAAGGCAGCCGGCGCGGACTGAGCACAGACTCCCTGAGCACCCGGTTCATGCGCATGCCGGCAGCACCTTCGCCTGTGCGGCAGGCAGCGGCGACGCCTCTACCTTGACTGCAGCCTGCTTCAGCCGCGCGGATAAGCCGGGGCGGCGACGTCCTGCATTGATCTGGTGGTTCTGCCGTACGCGACATAGAGCGCGCCGCCGGTGAAGACAAGGGCGCCAACCAGGTTGCCGAGCGTCACCGGGATTTCGTTCCAGGCCCACCAGTCATAGAGCGTGACCTTGGCGCCGAACATCATGCCGACCGGGATCGCGAACATGTTGACCACGCAATGCTCGAAGCCCTGACTGACGAAGATGAAGATCGGCAGCCAGGCGCCGAGGATCTTGCCGGTCGTCGAGGTCGAGGCGAGCCCCATCACCGAGCCGAGGCTGACCATCCAGTTGCACAGGATCGCCTTGACGAACACGGTCAGCATCCCCGCGGCGCCGAACGCCTCGTAGGCCGTGGTCTTGCTGACCGCGAGTGCCCGCAGTTTGGCGCCGATGACGCCGCCGGTGGTCTGGCCTGCGTCGGTCGCGGCGATCCAGAACAGCACCGCATAGATCAGCGCGCCGATCAGGTTGCCGGCGAACACCAGCGACCAGTTGCGCAGCATCGCCCCCGCGCCGATGCGGCCAGAAAACAGGCTGACCGGCATGATGCCGAAATTGCCGGTGAGAAGCTCCATGCCCAGCACCACGATCAGGGCGAAGCCGGCCGGGAACAGCAGCGCGCCGACGACGAACTGCCCGGTCTGGACGGCGAGCAGGAATGCCATTGAGGTGACGAAGGCGAGATAGGCACCAGCAAGTCCTGCGCGGACCAGGGTCTCGACCGCGGGCAACTCCGCCTTGATCACGCCGGACTCGATCATGTTGTCGAGCACGACGCCAGGCTTGACGTAATCGGACATGCCGTTGATTTCCCTTTACGTTTCTTTAGCCTGCGTCGCTGGCCATCTGGCCGGCTTCCCGCGCGGGTGAGGTGACGCGAACCACGGGGCTCGCGGCGGTGATCGGCTGCTTCAGCGCGCTCACGACAAGCGGGTCCAGGTCCGGGGCACCCTGCTCGATCCAGCCTTCGAGGTCGCGCCGCATCGCCGGGGTCCAGAACGATACCAGGTGACGCCGGATGCCGGCCGCGGCCTCGTCGTCCGGATAGGACCTAAAGAAGCGCGCGATCTGGTTCGCCATCGCTGCGAGTTTTTGCGGCTTCACTCGGCGACGCTCGGCTCGGCGATTTGGGTCAGCGCCGTGTCCTCGTCGAAGAAGCGGGCCTGCCAGTCCGACATACGGTTGGTCTTGCGCACCTGCACCGCGGTGACTTTGTATTCCGGGCAGTTCGTCGCCCAGTCGGAATAATCCGTGGTGATCACGTTGGCGCCGGTCTTGGGATGGTGGAACGTGGTGTAGACGACGCCGGGCTGCATCCGCTCGCTGATCCGCGCGCGCAGCGAGACGTCGCCGGAGCGGCTCGCGAGACACACCAGATCGCCCTCGACGACGCCGCGCTGCTCGGCGTCAAAGGGATGGATCTCCAGCACATCCTCTTCGTGCCAGCGGCTGTTCTCGGTGCGCCTTGTCTGCGCGCCGACATTATATTGCGAGAGGATGCGTCCGGTGGTCAGCAGCAGCGGGAACAGTGTGCCGGTGCGCTCCTCGGTCGGGATGAACTCGGTAATCATGAAGCGGCCGAGCCCGCGCACGAAGCGGCCGACATGCATCGTCGGCGTGCCCGCGGGGGCGGCGTCGTTGCACGGCCATTGCAGCGAGCCGAGTGCGTCGATCTTCTCGTACGAGATGCCCTTGAAGCTCGGCGTCGAGACGGCGATCTCGTCCATGATCTCGGACGGATGGCTGTACTGCATGGCAAAGCCCAGCGCGTTGGAGAGCGCCATCGTCGCCTCCCAGTCGGCGAGGCCCCCCAGCGGCGGGATTACCTTGCGCACCCGACTGATGCGGCGCTCGGCGTTGGTGAAGGTGCCGTCTTTTTCCAGGAAAGACGAGCCGGGCAGGAACACGTGCGCGTATTTCGCGGTCTCGTTGAGGAACAAATCCTGGATGACGATGCATTCCATCGCGCGCAGCCCGGCGGTGACGTGCTGGGTGTCGGGGTCGGACTGGGCGATATCCTCGCCTTGGATGTAGAGGCCCTTGAAGCTGCCCTCGACGGCGTCGTCGAGCATGTTGGGAATGCGCCGGCCGGGTTCGCCTGAGAGCGACACGTTCCAGAGCGCCTCGAAGGCCTGGCGCACGCCGTCGTCGGACACATGCCGGTAGCCGGGGAACTCGTGCGGAAAGGAGCCCATGTCGCACGAGCCCTGCACGTTGTTCTGGCCACGCAACGGGTTCAGGCCGGTGCCGGGCTTGCCGATATTGCCGGTGGCCATGGCGAGGTTGGCCATCGCCATCACCGTGGTGGAGCCCTGGCTGTGCTCGGTGACGCCGAGTCCGTAATAAATGGCGGCAGCCCCGCCGGTGGCGTACAGCCGTGCCGCTTGGCGAAGCGCCGTCGGGTCGACGCCGGTCAGCGCGGCGGTGGCCTCGGGTGAATTGCGCGGCTCGGCGATGAAGTGCTGCCAGCTATCGAAGGCCTGTGCGTCGCAGCGCTCGCGCACATAGTCGGTGGCGACCAGCCCCTCGGTCACCACCACGTGCGACATCGCGTTGAGCACGGCGACGTTGGTGCCAGGCAGCAAGGCGAGGTGGTGGGCGGCCTCGACATGCGGCGAGCGCACCAGGTCGATGCGTCGCGGGTCGACGACGATCAGCTTGGCGCCCGCGCGCAACCGCCGCTTCATGCGCGAGGCGAACACCGGATGGCCGTCGGTCGGGTTGGCGCCAATCACCATGATCACGTCGGCGTCTGCCACGGAGGCGAAATCCTGGGTGCCGGCGGAGGTGCCAAGCGTGGTCATCAGCCCGTAACCGGTCGGCGAGTGGCAGACCCGGGCGCAGGTGTCGACATTGTTGTTGCCGAAGCCGGCGCGCACCAGCTTTTGCACCAGGAAGGTCTCCTCGTTGGTGCAGCGCGACGAGGTGATGCCGCCGATGCTGTCGCGGCCGTGGGTCGCTTGCAGGCGCCGGAACTCGCTCGCGGCGTGGCCGATCGCCTGCTCCCAGCTCACCTCCTGCCAGGGATCGCTGATCTTGGCCCGGATCATCGGCCTGGTGATGCGGTCCCTGTGGGTGGCGTAGCCCCAGGCGAAACGGCCCTTGACGCAGGAATGCCCCTCATTGGCGCGGCCGTCCTTGTAGGGAACCATGCGCACCAGGTCGGTGCCCTGCATCTCCGCCTTGAAGGCGCAGCCGACGCCGCAATAGGCGCAGGTGGTGACCACCGAATGCTCGGGCTGGCCCTTGGCGATGACGCTCTTCTCGGTGAGCGTCGCGGTCGGGCAGGCCTGCACGCAGGCGCCGCAGGAGACGCATTCGGATCCGAAGAAATCGGTGGGGCCGGCGGCCACCTTGGAGTCGAAGCCGCGCCCCGTGATGGTGAGCGCGAACGTGCCCTGCACCTCGTCGCAGGCGCGCACGCAGCGCGAGCAGACGATGCATTTCGAGGCCTCGAAGGTGAAGTACGGGTTGGACTCGTCCTTGGGAGCGGCGAGATGGTTGACGCCGTCCATGCCGTAACGCACCTGGCGCAGGCCAACGGCCCCGGCCATGTCCTGGAGTTCGCAATCGCCGTTGGCCGAGCAGGTCAGGCAGTCGAGCGGGTGGTCGGAGATATACAGCTCCATCACGCCGCGACGCAGTTGCGCGAGGCGCGCACTCTGCGTGCTGACCACCATGCCGTCCTCGGCCGGCGTTGTGCAGGACGCCGGTGTGCCGCGGCGTCCGTCGATCTCGACCAGGCAGAGCCGGCAGGAACCGAACGGCTCCAGGCTGTCGGTGGCGCAGAGCCTGGGGATCCTGGTGCCGAGCGAGGCGGCCGCCGCCATCACCGAGGTGCCTTGCGGCACCGCGACGCTCTGGCCGTCGATGCGCAGGGTCACGGTTGTCTCGTTGGCGCGGATCGGCGTGCCGAAATCGGTCTCCTTGATCAGGCCCATGCGTGCGGCTCCTTGTCGAAATCCTCGGGGAAGTGCGTGAGCGCGCTTCTCACCGGCACCGGCGTCAGGCCGCCCATGGCGCAGAGCGAGGTGTCGGTCATCAGGGTGCAGAGGTCGCCGAGCAGTGCCAGGTTGCGCGCGCGCTCGACGCCGGCGGTGATCCTGTCGACGACCTCCATGCCGCGCACCGCGCCGATGCGGCAGGGCGTGCATTTGCCGCAGCTCTCATGGGCGCAGAATTCGAAGGCGAAGCGGGCCTGGGCGGCAAGGTCGACGCTGTCGTCGAACACCACCACGCCGCCATGCCCGAGCAGGCCACCGGCCGCGGTGAAGGCCTCGTAGTCCATTGGGATCTCCAGCATATGCGCCGGGAAATAGGCGCCGAGCGGGCCGCCGACCTGCACCGCACGCAGCGGCCGCCCGGAGGCGGTGCCGCCACCGAGCTCCTCCACGATTTCGCGCAAGGAGGTGCCGAAAGCGACCTCGAGCAGGCCGCCGTGCCGGACATTGCCGGCGAGCTGCACGGCCAAGGTGCCGAGCGAGCGGTTGCCGCCATGCTGCGCATGGGTCTTGCCGCCGAGGGCCAGGATAGAGGGGATGGCGGCGAGCGAGAGCACGTTGTTGACCACGGTGGGCTTGCCGAACAGCCCGGACAGTGCCGGCAGCGGCGGCTTGGCGCGGACCGTGCCGCGGCGGCCTTCAAGGCTCTCCAGCAGCGAGGTCTCTTCGCCACAGATGTAGGCGCCCGCACCGAGCCGCGCCTCCAGGACGAAGCGCTGGCCCGATCCCGCGACGTCATCACCGAGCAAGCCGGCCTGCTCCGCCACCGCGATCGCGCGCTGCAGAGTACGAAAGGCGTGCGGATATTCCGAACGGCAATAGATGAAGCCCTTCGTCGCCCCGACCGTGAGCCCGGCGATGGTCATGCCTTCGATCAGGCAGAACGGATCGCCTTCCATCAGCATTCGATCGGCGAAGGTGCCGCTGTCACCCTCGTCGGCGTTGCAGACGACGTATTTCTGCGAGGCCTGCGCCAGGCGCACCGTGTTCCATTTGATGCCCGTCGGGAAACCCGCACCGCCGCGGCCGCGCAGCCCGGACAGCTTGATCTCGTCGACGCTCGCCTGCGCGCCGATCTCGGCGGCCCGGGCGAGACCCGCGTAGCCGCCATGCGCGCGATAGTCGTCGAGCGACAGCGGGTCGATGATGCCGCAGTGGGCGAAGGTCAGACGCGTCTGCCGGACCTGCCAGGGATGCCGCTCCGGCCGGCCGATAGCGAGCGCATGGTCGCCGCCATCGAGAAATCCGGCGTCGAACAGCGAGTCCACGTCGTCCGGCGTTACCGGCCCGTAGCCCGTTCGTCCGGACGCGGTCTCCACCTCGACCAGAGGCTCCAGCCAGACCATGCCGCGAGTGCCGTTGCGCACGATCTGCACCGGCCTGCCCAGGCGCTCCGCCTTGGCGCGGATCGCATCGGCAATCCGGTCGGCGCCCATTGCCAGGGCTACAGTGTCGCAGGGGACGAAAACTTGGGTCATGCCCGGGTCATGCATGTGCCAGTGCGTCGTCGAGTTTGGCCGACGTCAGCCGAACCATCGGTGTGTCGTCCAACAGTGCTGCCGGAGCGCAGGCGCACAGGCCGAGGCAGTAGGTCGGCTCGATGGTGAGTTCGCCGTCCGCCGTCGTCGCGCTCCAATCGAGCCCCAACCGTGCGAGCAGCGCCTCCGCCAGCGCCACCGCGCCCATCGACTGGCAGGCCTCGGCGCGGCACAGCTTGAGGACATGGCGCCCAGCCGGCGCGCGGCGGAAGTCGTGATAGAACGAGATAACCCCATGCAGCTCGGCGCGCGAGATGTTCAGGGCGCTCGCGATCAGCGGCTCCGCCTGCGACGGGACGCAGCGGAATTCGTCCTGGAGTGCGTGCAGGATCGGCAGCAACGGGCCCTCCAGACCGAGATGCGCCTCGATGATCGCCTGGGCCCGCGTTGTTTCCGGCCAGCCGGATTGCTGTGTGATGGACATGATTGGATGCTGGCCCGAGAAAGGGTGCTTGTCGAGTTGGCAGCTTGACGGCGGTCTCGTGTCGCGCGACAGGGCAGGCATGAACCTCGCCGACGGCGTCAACCGCGCGGATAACTGGATCCTGGACCGCGTCTTCCAGCCGATGGCCGACCGGCTCGGCGAAAAGCCGACGGCGTTCGAAATCGGCATGAGCATGCAGCTCGGTGCCATCGTGCTCGATGCCGCGGCCGTGATAGCCATATTCATGGTGGGCGGCCTGAGCATCGATTCCGCGCTGTGGAACGGGCTGATGTGGGCGCTGGGGTTCGCCTTCTATTTGTCGATCAACCGAATGCGGCCGCTGGTGCGTCCCGGACACGCCAACCCGCTGCGCTTCATGCTGCAGGGCTTCCGGCCGCTCTCGATCCCGTTCCTGCTCTATAGCGCGGTGCAGGCGGCCCTCGCGCACCCACCGTTCCAGATGGCGATGCAATTCAATGCGCTGGCCAACCTGGTGTTCGTGATCGGCCTGTATATGGTCTCGACCCAGCCCAAGCCGCCGCGCCAGCGCCAGACCGTGCGCTCAGGCTGGCGCCAGGAGGCGGGGAGCGGCTTTTAAGCACGAACGCCTTGGGCGGCCCCCCCACTCGTGAATTCCATACTGACCCGTAAGCCGGGGTTTGCCGGTTGCAGGCGCAGCTTGGCGCCATGCAGATCGGCTACCGCGCTGACCAGGCTGAGCCCAAGCCCATGGCCGGCGGTCGTGCGGCTGCGCTCGCCACGATAAAAGCGTCGGGTGATGCGCGGTAGATCCGCCTCCGCCACACCAGGGCCGTCATCCTCGACCGCGAGCACGACGTGCGCCTGTTGGTCCTGGCCCAGACCTACGCGAATGCAGGTGCCGGGGGGCGTATGACGCAGGCCGTTCTCGACCAAATTGGCGAGCGCCTGGGTCAGCAGTTCACGGTCGCCGCGTAGCACGATGCCGGGGGCGATCGCGGTGGCCAGGCTGCGGCCGGCGGCTTCCGCGTCCGGTCGGTAGGCGTCGACCACGGCTTCGGCGACGGTGCTCAAGTCGACCGCGCGAAAGTGCGCGCTCGGCAGGCCGCCCTCGACCTGGGCGATGCGCAGCAGGGCGGAGAAGATGTCGAGCAGGCCGTCTGCCTCGGCGATGGCGGCGTCGATCGCCGCGGCAAAGGCCGGCGCCCCGTGCGCCTGGGCGCGGGCATCCTCGAGACGCTGATAAAGCCGGGTCAGCGGCGTGCGCAGGTCGTGCGCCGCGTCGCTGCCGACCTGGCGCAGACTGTCCATCAGCGCGCCGATGCGATCGAGCATCCGGTTCAGCGTTCCGGCGAGGCGGTCGAGGTCGTCGCCTGTGCCCCGCAGCGGCATGCGACGGGCGAGATCGCCGCCGATGATCGCCTCGGCGGTGTTGGAGATCGCATCCACCCTGCCGAGAAACGCCCGGCTCAGCCACACGCCGCCGCCGATGCCGAGCAGGCCGGCCGCCCCGATCGCCCAGACCAGCGCGGTGGTGATCGCCTCCTGCAGATCCTCAATCTGGTCGAGATCGTCGCCGACCGCCAGGGTCACGCCGTGGCCCAGATCGCTCACCAGGGTGCGGACATGTCCCGTCTCGCCGTCAACGTCGCGAGCAGTGGGGATTGTCGTCCAGCCCGCTCGCCACGGCATCGCGTGGGCGAGCGTGCCCGCCAGACGCGCGCCGCCAGGGCCCTCAACCCGGTACTCAAGCGCGCCGGTGCCGTGGCCGCGTGCGGCGACCAAGGCGAGCAGATGCTCCAGGCCGCCGTCCCGGTCGGCATCGCGCAGCAGCGCGGTCTCCGTCTCGATCCGCGCCGTCATCTGCTGGCGCAGCGCGGCGCGGGCTTCAAGCAGGACAACGCCCCCCAGGATCGACGCCGAGGCCGCGAACAGAACGACATAGAGGGCGGCGAAGCGAAAGCTTGCGGCGCGCAGCAGCCGCGGCACGGCCAGCCTGCTCACGCGGGGGGGCACTCACGGGGTGCGCAGGCTGTAGCCGGCGCCGCGTAAGGTGTAGATCAGCTCGACGCCGCCGAACTGCGACAGCTTGCCCCGTAACCGGCTGATATGCGTCTCGACGATGTTGGTCCTGGGATCGAAGTGGAAGTCCCATACCGCCTCGAGCAGCATGGTGCGGGTCACCACCCGGTCGGCGTTGCGCAGCAGATATTCCAGCAACTGGAACTCGCGCGGTTGCAGCTCGATCGGCCTGCCGGCACGCATCACGGAGCGTTTCAACAGGTCCATCACGAGGTCGCCCGCAGTCAGCTTTGTGACCGGTGCCTCACCGAGCGGCGGGCGGCGCGCAAGCGCGTTGACCCGGGCCAGCAGTTCGGCAAAGGCGAACGGCTTGACCAGATAATCGTCGCCGCCCGCCTCCAGGCCGCGAACCCGGTCGCCGACGCCACCGAGCGCGGTCAGGAACAGCACCGGCGCCTTGACCCCGGTGCCGCGCAGCGCCTGCACCAGGCCGATCCCGTCCAGGCCTGGCAACATGCGGTCGATGATCAGCACGTCATGGCCGCCGTCATTTGCCATCATCAAGCCGTCCCGGCCGGTGGCTGCGCATTCGACCAGGTGGCCGTGCTCGCGCAGGCCGCGGCCGACATAGGCCGCGGTTTCCGCGTCGTCCTCGATCAGCAGGAGCTTCATGACAGACCTTGAGGGCGAACGCTCAGTCGGCCTCGCCGCCGGCCATCGCCAGGGCGCCGGCGGCGAGAATGCGTGTGGTGTTCATGGCAAGACATTCTCCGGGTGATTGACCCTGCGACCATGCGCCACGCGACATTGGCGGAGCCGGGACCCCACGATACCGATCGCCAACCTTACAGCGCGGTGCTGATCAGCACGACAATGGGCAGCAGCGCCGGCGTGCCGAGCGGGACGCCATGCGTCACGCAACCCGGCGGGATTGATTTTAACCAACTTTGTCCCGGCGCCGACACCTGATAAGTCCCCGGCCGAATGAAGGCTCGAAGCTTCACCATTGTGCTCTGCTGCGCCGCACTTGCCGGTTGCGCGAGCTACCGCCCGCAGCCGCTCCGGCAGCATGCGCGCCTCGCCACCGGTGTGGCGGGGCTGGACCGGACGCGACCGGGTGCCGCGCCGATTCCAGCCGACCAGCCGCTGACCCCGGCCGAGGTTTCACTGCTCGCGGTCGCCAACAGCCCCGCTTTGAAAGCCTTCCGGGCCCGCCATGGCGTGGCCGCGGCGCAGGTGGTGCAGGCCGGTTTGCTGCCCGATCCGGTGTTTTCGACGGGCTACGACGTGCTGCTCGCCGGTCCCGACTTCGCCAACAACTTCACCGCCGCTTTGACCGCTGACGTGGGGTCGCTGATTACCCTCTCGGCCAGGCGACGGGCGGCGCGTCAGGCGGCGATGGATGTCGATGCGCAGATCGTCTGGCAGGAATGGCAGACGATCAGCCGCGCCCAGACGCTCGCGATCGATCTGGTCGAGCAAGGCAGGCTGCTGGAGAGCCTGCGCGATACGCTCGCTTTGCTGCGCCATCGCGCCGCGACCACCCGGCGCGGGATCCGGGAGGGCACCGCCACCTTGCAGATGCTGGCCCCGGACATCTCTGCCTTGATCGTGCTGCAGACCCAGCTCGACGCCGCGGTGCTGGCCCAGCAGCAACGTTGGCAGAGCCTGGACCTGCTGCTCGGCCTGGAGCCCGACGTGCGGCCGCTGCTCGCGCATAACGTCAGCGTGCCGGCAATCACGCCTGCAGAGGCGGCATCCATGCTGGCGGCGCTGCCGCGGCGGCGGCCGGATCTGATCGCGCTGCAACTGGGCTACGCCTCGCAGGAGGCACGGATGCGCGCCGCGGTGCTCGGCCAGTTCCCGGCGCTGACCATCGGCCCGAACTACACCGAGGACACCTCGCGTACGCAGACGGTGGGTCCCGCGGTCAGCATCGGGCTGCCGCTGTTCAACCGCAACCGCGGCGCCATCGCCATCGAGCGCGCCTCGCGCACGCAGTTGCAGGCGGAATACGACGACCGGCTGGCGACGGCGGAATCAGGTGCGCGCGCGTTGCTGGCCAATCTCGGCCTTGAGGAGCGGCAGTTGCGGGCGGCGGTCGCGGCCAAGCCGGAAGCGCGCAGGCTCGCCGTCGGAGCGCAGACCGGGCTTAACCGCGGGCTGCTGGACGAGCTGAGCTATGTCCAGTTGGTGGTGGCCAAGCTCGACCAGGAGCAGCAGGTGATCGGGCTTGAGCAATTGGTGCTGGATGAGCGCACGGCGCTGGCGACCCTGCTCGGCGCCGGCCTGCCGCCGGTCAAGCTGGTGCCGCCGAAGTCGCGGAGCCTGCTGTGAGACATCTGCTCGTCCTGGCCGCTTGGCTTTTGCTCTCGACGCCGGCGCTGGCAGCCCCCAGCGTTCTGGTGCAGACGCAGCCGCCGCATCGTGGCGCGCTGCCGCGTCTGCTCGACACCTACGGCACCATCCAGGCGGCGCCGGGCGGCGGCAGCGAAACCATCAGCCTGCCGCGGCCGAGCGAGGTGACGGCGCTCTCGGTGTACGCCGGCGAGCCGGTTCATGCGGGGCAAATGCTGCTCGCCTTGCGCGCGGATCCGGCGTCGGTCGCCGCCTACCAGCAGGCGGTGGCGGCGCTGACCCAGGCACGCGGCAACCATACCAGGGCGACGGAGATGCTGCGCGAGCATCTCGGCACAAGGGACCAGTTGGCGCTGGCGGTGCAGGCGCAGCAGGATGCGCAGGCCAATCTCGACGCGATTGAGCGCAGCGGTGGCGGCGCGCCGGAGCAGACCGTCTCCGCCGCCTTCGACGGGGTGGTGTCGGCGGTGCTGGTGGCGCAGGGTGCGCGGGTGGCGGCGAACACGCCGCTGCTGACCGTGGTGCGCAGCGCGGGGCTGGTCGCGGCGGTGGGCATCGAGCCGGGGCAGAGCGACAAGGTGGCGGTGGGCCAGCCGGCGACGATCGTGCCGCTCTATGGCGATGCCACCGCCCAGGGACGGGTCGGCTCGGTCGGCGGGCTGCTCGATCCGCGCACCAGACTGGTGCCGGCGATGATCGCGCCGCCACCCGGAGCCTCGATGACGCCTGGTACGCCGGTGCGGGTGGCGATCACCACCGGCTCGATGGACGGTTGGCTGGTGCCGCGCGACGCGGTCTCCACCGACGCGCATGGTCCGCATGTCTTTGTCGTGGGTGCCGGCAAGGCACATCGGGTCGAGGTGAAGATCGTAGGCCACGCGGGCGACACCACGGTGGTCAGCGGCACGCTCGATATGGCGACACCGCTGGTGACCTCGGGCAATACCCAGTTGCATGACGGCGAGGACGTCCGCACCGACAGTTCGGGCAGCCAGTGAGCAAGCAGAATCCTCAGCGCGGTTTTGTCGCGCGCCATACCCGCTCGATCCTCGCCGTGCTGCTGGCCCTGGCGGTCGCGGGCGTGCTCTCGGCGACAGTACTGCCGATGCGTCTGTTCCCGCAGGTCGCCTTCCCGCGCATCCTGATCGATGTGAATGCGGGGGCGAGGCCGGCGCAACAGACGGTGCTGCTCGTCACGATCCCGCTCGAGCAGGCGGTGCGCGGGGTGCCTGGTGTGCGCACCATGCGCTCGACCACCAGCCGCGGCTCGGTGCAGATCGCGCTGGACTTTCCCTGGGGCACCAACATGGTGGCGACCGCCACCGAGGTGAACGCGGCCGTCGCCCAGACCCTGCCGAGCCTGCCTGCCGGCGCGCAGTATCAGGTGCGACGGATGAACCCCACGGTCTATCCGATCATCGCCTACTCGCTGTCGTCGAAGACCATCAGCGCCGTGGCGCAACGTGATCTGGTGCAATACCAGATCGTGCCGCTGCTGACCGCGATCCCCGGGGTGGCGCATGTCGGCGTCCAAGGCGGCCAGGTCGAGGAGATCGAGGTCCTCGTCGACCCGCATCGGCTCGCAGCGCACGGGCTGGCGCTGTCCGACGTGGTGCTCGCTTTGTCCAAGGCCAACGTGCTGAGCGTGGTCGGCCGCATGCAGGACCATGACAAGCTGCTGCTGCTGGCACTTGACGACACCATCCGCCAGATCGCCCAGGTGCGGCAGACGGTGCTGCAGTCTGGTCCGGGCGGCGTGGTGCATGTCGGCGATGTGGCGGCGGTCCGCGAAGGCTCGGAGCCGCAATGGATACGCATCGGCGAGGACGGCCATCCGTCGGTGCAGTTCCAGGTCTACCAGCAGCCGAGCGGCAACAGTGTGGCAATCTCGGCGGCGGTGCGCGAGGCGCTTGCCGACTACCGGCCGCAGATGCCGCCCGGCGTGACACTCACCAAATGGTATGACCAGAGCATGCTGGTGACGCAATCCACCGGCAGCGTCCGTGACGCGGTGCTGATCGGGTTGGGGCTCGCGGGTCTCGTGCTCTACGCCTTTTTGCGCAGCCTGCGGGTGACGGCGGTGGCGATGCTGGTGGTGCCGGCGACGCTGGCCACCACCGTGCTGCTGCTCGAGATGCTGGGCATGACCTTCAACATCATGACCCTGGGCGGCATCGCGGCCGCCGTCGGCCTGGTGATCGACGACGTGATTACCATGGTCGAGCATCTCGCCCGGCGCGCCGGCCAGAACGGCGCCGCCGACGACGCGAACGGCGATAGTCCGGTGCTGCGCGCCGGGCGCGAGTTCCTGCCGCCGCTGAGCGGCTCCAGCACGGCGACCTTGCTGGTGTTCCTGCCGCTGATTTTTCTCGGCGGCGTCACCGGGGCTTTCTTCAAGGCGCTATCGCTGACAATGGCCGCCGCCCTGATCATCTCCTACGGCCTGACCGCGCTGGCGGTGCCGGTGCTGACCCGTCTGCTGGTCAATTTCGACAAATGGAAGGACCCGGGCGACGCGCCGGAGGGCCGTGTTGGGCGCGCGCACCGCTGGGCCCTGGACAAGCTGTTCGCGCGGCCCTGGCTGCTGCTGCTGGGGCTGGCGCCGCTGCTGGTGCTCGGCTGGTTCGCCTTCAACAATGTCGGCAGCGGCTTCATGCCGGAGATGGACGAGGGCGGCTTCGTGCTCGACTACGTCTCCGCACCAGGCACGTCGCTTGCCGAAACCAGGCGCGAGCTGGCGCAGGTCGAGCAGATCCTGCGCGGCATCCCGTCGGTTGCGACCTTCTCCAGCCGGATCGGCACCGGCCTCGGCGGCGGCCTTAGCGAACCCAATACCGGCGACCTGTTCGTGCTGCTCAAGACCGGCGCGCGTCCGCCGATCACCAGCATCATGGAACAGGTGCAGGATCGTATCGACGCGCAGGTCCCGGGCCTCGACGTCTCGCTCGCACAGCTCATGCAGGACCTGATCGGCGATCTCACCGCGGTGCCGGAGCCGATCGAGGTCAAGCTGTTCGCCGACGATCCGGCCAAGCTGGCGCCTGCCGCCAAGAAGATTTCCGCCGCCATCGCCAAGGTGCAGGGCGTGGTCTCGGTGCGCGACGGGATCGTGATTGCCGGCGATGGATTGCGGATCAAGCTCGATCCGACCAAGGCGGCAATCGAGGGCGTCGACAGTGCGGAGGTCGAAAGCGCGCTGAACACCTACCTGACCGGCACTGTGGCCACCCAGATGCCGCGGCCGCTCAAGCAGATTGGCGTGCGCGTCTGGCTGCCGCCTGGCATGCGTCGCTACGACGACCAGCTCGCGAACCTGCCGATACGGGCACCCGACGGCCATGTGTTCGCCCTGGGTCGTATCGCGACGATCACCCCCGCACCCGGCGAGCCGGAGATCGAGCGGCAGAACCTCGCCCGCATGGTGGCGGTGACGGCACGGCTACAGGGCCGCTCGCTGGGTGCTGCGGTCGGCGACGTAATAAAAGTGCTCAACCGCCCCGGCATGATGCCCCAGGGCGTGCGCTACGAAATGGGCGGCCTCTATGCACAACAGCAGATCGCGTTCGCCGGGCTGATCCGGGTGTTTGCCGCGGCCGTTGTCGCGGAGTTCGTGCTGTTGCTGTTCCTGTATGAGAGTTTCGCGATCGCCGCGATCGTGCTCACGGCGGCGCTGCTCTCGGCGATCGCGGTGTTCGCCGGGCTATGGTTCACCAATGTGCAGCTGAACATCACCGCGATCATGGGTATGACCATGATCATCGGCATTGGCACCGAAATGGCGATCTTCCTGGTTTCCGAATGGGTCGACCTGAAGGCCGAAATGCCGCCGCGCGACGCCCTGCTGGAAGCCGCCCGCAACCGCTTCCGCCCGATTGCGATGACCACGCTCGCCGCCATCCTGACCTTGCTGCCGCTCGCCCTTGCGTTCAGCCGCGGCTCGGGCCTGCAACAACCGCTGGCTATCGCGATCATTTCCGGCTTGATCGTGCAGATGCCGCTGGTGCTGTTCGCAATGCCCGTCGTCATCGGCTTTACCCTGCCGAAGGCAGAGCGGTCGCAGTCGCCGCACGGGGCATAGGTTCGAACCGTGCTTGTCATCCTCTTTACACAGCGATGTGTAGCCCCGCTCCGACAAAATAAACTGATCGGCCGTCAGGGGAAATGTCAGGAGCATCATCTGTTCTGAGGCGGCTACCCTCATGGAACAAGGCCTGATGACTTCACAGTTCTGGCTATGGTTCGACGTGATCGCCATGCTTGCCGGCGGCAGCCTGATCCTCGCCATCGGCAAACGTCGCACCGGCCATGAGGAGGCGCACACCGTTATCCACGGCATCGTGCCCATCATCGCCGCTTGTCTTTATCTGCTGATGGCGACCGGCCAGGGCAGCATCCTGCTGCCGATCCTGCCCGGCAGTGCCACGACACGCATCTTCTATTTCGGACGCTATATCGACTGGACCTTCACCACGCCGCTCCTGCTCATGGGTCTGGCCTACACAAGCATGCCGAGCGGCCTGCGCCGCGGCGGCGCTATTCTCGGCATGCTGCTCGCGGACGTGATGATGATCGGGACCGCTTTGGCGTTCGGCGCCTCGGTGGTCGAATGGATCAAGTGGACCTGGTTCATCGTCTCCTGCGTGGCGTTCCTCGGCGTCTACTACGTCATGTGGGTGGCGCTGCTTCAGGAAGCCGGGCGCGAACGCGCAAAGGTGCGGTCCGACTATGTTCGCGACGCCGCGATCCTCTCGGTTCTGTGGTTTCTTTATCCGGTAATCCTGGGTCTCGGCACCGACGGCACCGGTATCCTGAGCAGCACGACCAGCGTCGCCTTGATTGCGATCGTCGACCTGCTCTCGAAGGTCGCCTACGGCCTGCTGAGCACCGTCAGCACCGGTAAGCTGGTTGACGAGGATCTCAACGACGAAGGGAAGGTTACGGCCTCGGCACGCCGGGCGGCCTGATGGTCCTGACCGATCTTGCCGCGCACTGGTTTCGGAACGCGGCCGGGGGACTGCCGGATCGGTGGCGGCAGCGACGATCATCCGGGGCAAGAGCGGGACGCTCGGTTCCGATCACGTTGCTCACCATCGGTATCGGGGCCGCGCTATGGCCGCTGGTGGGGGACGGGCCATTCAACATGCATCTGCTGTCGTTGACGATCCGTGGCCTTGCCGCACTAACCTTGCCGCACATTCTGCTCGACGCCCTTTCAGCCACGCCGATCTGGCGCCGGATCGTGTCGCGAATGCAAGTCAAGGACGGCGTCACTGTCTGGCGACGACAATGCACTTCATTCTTGGCCCCATTTCTGTCCAGTCCGTATGCTCCAGCGGATCGGAAGGATCGGCAGCACGATCCACACAATATGGGTTCCTGCAGTCACGGTCGGATCCTTCCAGCACGCGGCAAGCCCGGCCCGCTACATTGCGGTCAGGAGAGTTTGATCCAAGGGTCAAGCCTGGTTCCATGAAGGGAACATGGGCAAGGAGGAAAACCGGGTGCTGTACGCAGGCCGCAGCGCAAGAGACGTTGTCGCATCCCATCACGATGCCGTCTCCTCCAAAAGCACCGTCGCACATGTTCCTGTCGTCAGGTCCA
Source organism: Lichenicoccus sp. (assembly GCF_965276875.1). Lineage (GTDB taxonomy): Bacteria > Pseudomonadota > Alphaproteobacteria > Acetobacterales > Acetobacteraceae > Lichenicoccus. Next base: position 2,777,564 of record NZ_OZ255701.1, read on the forward strand.
CCCGCACCTCGCGCGCAACCGGCACCGGCCTGACCTCCCGTCCTTCCCGTTCCAGCCGGATCAGACCGTGGCCGGCGAGCAGTTGAAGGGAACGCGAGACATTTGGCTGGGCGCGGCCCGTCAGGGCGACGAGCTCCGCGATTGTCGTCGGCCGCTCCCGAAGCACAACACCAAGCAGGTCGAGTGCTTCCCGTGACAGGGCGGCTAGCAGGGGTGCCGCCGGCAGTGGCGCGGCGCGTCGCTCCCCGCGTGCTACGCCCCGCATCTCCTCGCGTAGGTCAGAAAGACTCTTCCGCGCCATCATCGTCCTCCGGCTCCAGTTCCACGTCCTCTGCCTTGAATTCAAACGCCACACCCTCCTGGCGGCATGCCATCTCCACCGCCGCAAAGAAGTCGCAGATCAGCTCGTCCGCACCTTGGTTATTGTAGCGCACCAGCTCGGCCGTTCTTCGAAAGCGGTGCCGATGGTCGTAGGCCTCAGCGCGGGGCAAGCCGTGGGCGTTGTCGAAGCCAAGCAGGCGTCTCCGGTCTACGTCGTGCAGCGTGAACGAGTATCTAATCCCATATGGCCGCTCCGTCGTCGTAGCCGTCTGCGCTATCCGGAAGCGAATGCTCCACCCATTTGCCAGCCAATAGCGACGCCGGTCATAATCGAGCAGTCGGTGCATCGCCTCGTCCGTCATATTTCCATATATCTAGTGATGATATGATTTGCAAGGGAGGATGCCAAGCGATGACCGATCAAGAGCACGAGCTTGACCGTTGTCCCGCGATGGTTTTGAAAGCGGCTTTCCATGCCGACGAGGAGTCGGGGCGGGCCGTCATTCCCCTCATGTCGAGGTGTCAGCTGCCGGCGGCGAGTAGAAGGTTCTCAACGAAACCTCTCGACCTCCTGCCAAAAGGCGGCCTTGCGGCCGTGGGCGGTTCTGAGGCCTTGGGCATACGCCGCGTGATCGGGTTTGCCGTTGAAGTCGGTGATGCGCGAGGCGAGGCTGGCGCAGTCGGCGAGGTGGCGGGCAGCATGCTTGTAGCGTGTTGCGCGCGTTTGTTCGAGCGTGAAGTCGATCATTGCCCGGCGCAGCAGGGTGGCGGCGAGGGGGTATTTGTCGTCGAGCGCATCGGCGGCGGGGCTCAGGAATTCGTAGAGATCGCCGTTCAGCCGGTGGGCCTCGGCCAGCACCAATTCGTTGGCCTGGTGCAAAGCGGGCCAGTTGACCAGGAAAGCCAGAGCCTGGTGGACGTCCCGGTAGGTGAGGGCGTGCGCCAGGGCGCGTTGCTCGGCCTCGAAATCCTCGAAGTCGGGCAGCCGGCGTAGGTGCTCGCGCAGGTGCGTTTCGTTCAGCGTGTCGAGGAACCGCTGCCAACGATAGTCCTGGGCTTGCTCGGCGCGGTTGAGCGCCTCGAGCGTATCAAGGTGCGCCTGCTCCCACTCTATCGGCGCCCGCGCGCGCCTCGCAGGGTCGACGGCCTCCAACGCTTGCTTCGCGTCCGTCGGACGGCCCGCGTCGAGCAGGCGCCGTGCGATCGCGGCGGCGGCAAGCGGGGTCTTGCGCGCGGCCAGGTCGATTTGCGCGATGTAGCCGTCAACGTTGCCCTGCGCGTCGGCAATTTGCTGGAGAACGAAGCTTGCGACGGAGCGGCGATGGCTGGACTCGATCTGGTCCGCATAAATGTTTCCCGAACTGCTCCAGCCGACCACCCGCCGCTCGCGCTCGGGAGGGACGGGCACCTTCTGCGCCTTGAACGCCTGCATGAGCGTCTTGATGCGGGCAAGCCCGGGGACGCCCAACTGTGGCGCAAGGGTCGGGACCAGCGCATCCCACGTGTCATACTGGTCGCGTCGCAACGCCTCGAAAGCGCGTTCGGCAAGACCCACCGGGTCCAGCTTGGCAGCCTGCGCCAACGGCCCGAGGTCACGCACGGCGCCCTGGAAAATTTCGGTGAGCCGTCCGCTGCGGTCATCGCTGCGAGCGAACACCGACTGCGCGCAGCCGACCAGTTGCCAGAGCAGCTCGAACGCCTCGCGCGGATCGCCCGGTGCCAGCAGGTCGAGGATGGCGCGGCGCTGCGACTCCAGGTCGGCGGCCAGCGATTTGACCTGTTGGGCGTCCATGAAGCCGCGGGCCTTGGCGATGCTCGCCAGCCGCTTGCCCACCTCGCGGCTCGCCTCCGCCGGGCCGGCATTGCCCGCGAGTGCCAGGCGCAGCCGACGCTTGGCCGCGGCGCTGCCGGTGCTGATCTCGATCAGAAGTGCCGCCAGCCGTGCGGCCCCAAGTGTCTCGAGGTTGGCCGCGTTGAGTGTCTTGCCAGATGCCATGGCATCTTGTGACGCGATCGGCCGGCTTGCTCAAGCACAGCCATTTCGGCAAGTCTGACGCCATACTTGTGCGAGATACTTGTGTTAGCAGGGCAGCACGATCGGGAGGGTGGCAACGCAAAGGAGGGCACGCTTGGGATGAATACGCAGGCCGCCGGCCGCTTCGGGCTGCCTTCCGATGATGGCGGCAAGGATCTCGGCATGTTCCTGCCGATCGCCAATGGCGGTTGGATCCTGTCCTCAACGGCGCCGCCAATCGATGCGTCCTATGCCTATAACCGCACGGCGGCGCTGCTGGCCGAGGGAGTCGGGCTCGACTTCATCATGTCGATGGCCAAGTGGCGCGGCTATGGCGGTGCGACGCGGCACTGGAGTTGCGCGCTCGACTCGCAGATCCTGATGACGGCGCTCGCTGTCGAGACCAGGCGCGTCAAGGTTTGGGCAACGGTGCATACGCTGCTGCAGAACCCTGCCGTTACCGCCAAGATGATCGCCACCCTCGACCACATAAGCGGCGGCCGTGTCGGGCTGAACGTCGTCCCTGGCGCCTATCGTGGCGAGTTCGAGCAGATGGGGGCCTGGCCAGGCGCGATCAGTCACGACGAGCGCTACGACCTTGCAACGGAATGGGTGCGCGCGGTCAAGCGGCTCTGGTCGGAACCCTCAGTCACCCAGGAGGGCCGCTATTTCACGCTGCGCGACTGCCAGTCCGAACCCAAGCCGGTGCAGACGCCGCGGCCGTTCCTGGTCGCCGCCGGCATGTCCGAGCGCGGCATGCGCTTTACCGTCGAGCAGACCGACGCGCTGTTCGTCGGCGGCAGCGACGACGACGAACTGCGCTGCGTCAGCTTGCGTGCGAAGGAGATGGCGCGCGCGGCCGGGCGACGGCTGCGCACCTATGCCATGCTGATCCTGGTGATCGAGGATAGCGATGCCGCGGCAGAGGCGGCGCTGAAGCACTACCGCGCCGGCTTCGACAAGGAAGCCTTCTTCGGCATGATGCGCTCGTACGGTATGATCGATTCCGAGATCGGCCACGAAAACAGCTTCACCGCGCGCGCACGGTCCGCACTGATGGCGCCCTACGCCGCGGGGGGCGCCGCGAGCATTGTCAAACGCATGACGCATTTGCTGGGCGATTGCGCGCTTGACGGCTTGATGCTGATCTTTCCCGACTATCACGCCGGGCTCAGGCGGCTTGGCGCCGAAATCCTGCCGGCCCTGCGTGAACGTTTTCCTGCTAAAGCTCGCCCCGATCGGCAAGCGCCTTGATCCGATCTGCGGTGCGCAGCGCGAGTGCGGTGATGGTCAGAGAGGGATTGACGCCTCCCGTCGTCGGGAACACCGAGCCGTCGCAGATGAACAGGTTGGGAATATCCCAGCTCCGGCAATCAACGTTGACAACGCTGCTGTCGCGGTCGAAGCCCATCCGAGCGGTGCCGGCGAGATGGTTGGTGTCGTTCTCTTGTCGAAATAGATCCTGCACGCCCGCCAGCGCCAGGCTGGTCTGCATCTGGTCCATCGCATGATTGATCAAGGCGCGATCATTGTCCGACCAGCTATAGGTGATCCGCGGGATGCGCAGCCCGTATTGATCGGTCTCGTCGGCGAGGGTCACGCGGTTGTCCAGTGACGGCAGCATCTCGCCCACCATCTTCAAGCCGACCTGATGATTGTAGTTCGCCATTTGCGCACGCAGCGCCTCGCCCCATACGCCGCGCGAGGCTGTCACCACCGAGGACCACTCCATCGGCAGCGGGCCTTGTGCCATCCAGCAATAGCCGCCGAAAAAATCCTTGTTGTCGTCGTAGTTCCAGTGCTCGGTGAGGGAGAGCGACGGCGGCCCTTTGTTCCAGCGCACCGTCTGCTGCATGGTGCCGTAGACCGCCTGGTTGGACTGAGTCATCAAATAGCGGCCGACGAGACCGGAGCTGTTGGCAATACCATCCGGGAAACGGTCGGTCGCCGAATTCAGCAGCAGGCGCGGCGTTTCGATGGCGTATCCGGCGACGATGACGAAGCGGGCCTTCTGAAAGTGCCATCGCCCATCGCGAAAGTAGTGGACACCATTGGCCTTTCCGGCCGCATCGACCTCGATCCGCCCGGCCATCGCGAGGTCGCGAATTTCGGCGCCGGCGCGTAGCGCGCGCGGGATGAAGGTAGTGAGCTGGCTCTGCTTGGCGTTGGTCGAGCAGCCGACCCGGCAGAAGCCGCGATACACGCATGACGGCGAGTTGCCGCGCGGGGCGGAAACGGTGGCCAGCGGCGTCGGCGTCCAGGCGTAGCCCATCGCCTCGGCACCGCGTGCCAGGATCTCGGCGGCACCGTTGAGTTCGTGCGCGCGATACGGGTAGCGCGGCCGCTTGGGTCCCCACGGGTAGCTCAGCGGCCCCGAGATGGCGAGCGCCTGCTCGGCCTTGCGGTAGTAGGTCCACATCTCCCGCCAATCCAGCGGCCAGTCGGCGCCATAGCCGAGGACCGAACGCGAGCGAAACCATTCGGGCCTGAAGCGCAACGACACCATGGCGAAATGCACGGTGCTGCCACCGACCGCCTTGCCGGAATTGTTGCCGCCCATCTTGATCGGGTTGGCGCCGTCGACAATCCGCTGGTCGGTCCAGAACAGTTTGGATTGCGAGGCCTCGTCGGAGGCGAAGTCCTCCAGCGGCCGAAAATAGGCGCCGGCATCCAGGGCGACGACCGAAAATCCGGTCTCGGCGAGGCGGGCTGTGAGCGGACCGCCGCCGGCGCCGGTGCCGATGATGACGAAATCGACGGCCTCGTTCTCGGAGAACTCATGCATGCCGACCCAGCCGCCCGGCTTGAAGACGTCCGGCGCCCGTCCGCCGGTCGCCCGTGGCTTGGAATAGATGTCAACCGACACGGGCGTTCTCCCGACGTGCGCGCTCTTCATGGCCAGGGGTCGCCTCGGCGGCCTCCCACGGGTCGCGCCGGTCGAGACGCAGGCGCACATAGCCGCGCGGACTTGCGGGACCGCCATAACCGATTTCGCTCCAGGCGGTCGGGTGCGCGTAATAGGCGCTGACGATGTCGGGGATCAGCCGGTTGTTGAAAAACGATGGGCCGGGCATGCCATCGAGGGCGGCGGCTTCAAGCGAGCCTGCTTCGAGCGCCTTGAGCAGCGCATCCTGCGCGTCGCCGGTGAGCGCATGGAACGGCTGGCCGTGTTGCGCCTGCGCTGCCTCGCGCAATGCCGCCAGCCCGCGTGTCCAGGCGACTCTCTGTTCGGGCAGTTCCGCGTGACGGTAGCCGTCATGCGCGTCGCTCAGCATCTTGTCGTCGACGTAAGAGGCGAGCGGTACCGGCGGCCGGTCGATGGGTTGCGGCACGATACGCGTGCACACCGCTTCCAGTGTCTGCCAGGCTTCGACGTCGAAGAAGCGCGGCTCACGTGGGATTGCCAGACGCTTGTCGATGACCCGACGCGTCTCATCGTTCCAGGATAGTCCGGCACGCTTGGCCAGCACGTCATAGCCTGGATAGTGTTCAGACATCGGCGACGTCCTCCAGCAGGCGAAGGGCGGCCAGACCGACCAGAGCCAGGCCGGTGAAGGCAGGCGGTGCCGGAAGTGGCGGTCCATTGAGGACGTTCTGTCGCCAGTTGCGCCATCCGCCCATGTCCCGGCCGACGCCGAGCGCATGGAATCCCGTGCCGGCCAGCCCGAGGATTGCGGTGGCACGCAACCACCAGCGCGTCAAAGGACGTGGGCGTGGTGACGACACCGACGCCACGGCGGTCAGCAGGGCGGCCACCGGCGGCATCGTCACCGGCAGCAGCATGAACGGATCATGGAACTGCCCGCGGAAATGCAGCAACCCGGCCTCACCGACAGTGCCAAAGATGCCGGCACCGGTTACGACGCCGAGCACACGACCGGCTGGCAGACCCAGCACGACGGGCGCGGTGCCGGGCGGCGTATTGCGCACGCGTTCGGACAGAAAGCCAAGCAGGCCCGAGAGCATTAACGCCGCCGGGGCACCGGGCGGGGCGGAGTAGAACAGGTTCTGCCAGGAGAAGCCGCCTGGCCGTTTTGCGATGTTGAACAGGTGAAAACCGGTGCCGACAAGGCCGGTCAGCGCAGTGCCGGCATAGATCACATCGCGGGCAGCGTGCGCGCCCACGCGCGTGTCCGCCAAGCCATGTGCGCTGACCGCGAGCGAAAAGCTCGACGTCACCAGCGGCGTAAACATCGCGGGATTATGGAACTGTCCGCGATAATGTTCGACTGCGCTGTCAAATAGGACGGAGCCGGCGAGGGTCCCGGCGGCGCGGTTCAGACGACGAGCGGTTTGCACCGCGGCAGTACGGGATAGATCCGGCTTTACACTGCGCTTCGCCAGCCCGCGCGCCGCGAGCAGCAACGCACCCAAGGTGGCGCCACCGAGGCCGGCCAGGACGCCGGCGACGACGCCGTCCGGACGTTTGATATCCATTTCAGTGCCCCGGGCTCAGTGCTTGCCGGGCAGGATGCTGGCCAGCATCTCCTTCGCGCTGCCGCGTATCACGCTGCCGAGTTCCGGCTCGCTGCCCATCATCGTCAGGAAGTTCTTGGCGTCCTTGACCGTGATGTGCGGCGGCAACGGCGGCACGTTGGGGTCGGTACGGGCTTCGAGGATCACCGGCCGGTCCGCCGACAGCGCCTCGTCCCAGGCGGCACCCAGTTTTTCCGGATCGTCGACATGGATGCCCTTGAGCCCGATCAGCTCGGCGTAGCGGGCGAACGGGAAGTCCGGAATGGCCTGGGTGGACTCCGTCTTGCCTTCGCCGAGCTGCACGCGCTCCTCCCAGGTCACCTGGTTGAGGTCGCGATTGTTCAGCACCAGCACGACCAGCTTCGGGTTGGACCAGGTCTTCCAGTACTTGCCGATGGTGATCATGACGTTGATGCCATTCATCTGCATCGCGCCGTCGCCCATGCAGGCGATCACGGTTCGGTCCGGGAACGCCATCTTGGCGGCCATCGCGTATGGCGTGCCGGCGCCGAGCGACGCCAGACCACCGGAAAGCGAGGCCTTCATGCCGCGTCGCATCTTCAGGTCGCGGGCAAACCAGTTCGCCGCCGAGCCGGAATCGGCGGTGATGATCGCATTCTCCGGCAGGCGCGGCGACAGCTCCCAGAACACACGCTGCGGGTTGATCGGGGTTGCCGACTGCATTGCCCGATCCTCGAGCGTCTTCCACCAGCTCACCACCTCGCCTTCGATCTTGTGCCGCCAGGAGCGGTCGGCCTTGCGCGTGAGCAAGGGTGCCAGCGCCCGCAGGGTGGCTGCGGAGTCGCCGATGAGATTGACCTCCATCGGGTAGCGCAGGCTGAGATTGGCACCGTTGATGTCGATCTGCACACCGCGTGCGCTACCGGGCTTGGGCAGGAACTCGCTATAAGGGAAGGACGAGCCGACCATCAGGAAGGTGTCGCAGCCTTGCATCAGGTCCCAGCTCGGCTTGGTGCCAAGCAGACCGAGCGAGCCGGTGACATAGCCGAGATCGTCCGGCAACACCGCCTTGCCGAGCAGGGCCTTGGCGACACCGGCGCCCAGCAACTCAGCAACCTCGATCACCTCGTCGGTCGCGGACAGGCAGCCGGCGCCGACCAGGATTGCAACCTTCTTGCCGGCGTTCAGCACATCCGCCGCCTGCCGCAGGCCGTCAGCCTCTGGCACCTTGCTCTCGAACGCATAGCCAATGCCGGTATGGGTGGTGCCGTGCTTCAGCGGTGGATCCGCATAGGCCATTTCCTGGAGGTCATTGGGGATGATCACGCAGGTCGGCGCGCGCTTGGCGTGGGCGATGCGGACAGCGCGGTCGATCAGATGGCGGACTTGGCTCGGCACCATCGCGGTTGCGACGTATTCGGAGGCCACATCCTTGAACAGGGTCTGCAGATCGACTTCCTGCTGGTAATGCGCGCCGATCGCCGTGCGTGCCTGCTGACCAACGATGGCGACAACGCCGACATGGTCGAGTTTGGCGTCATACAGACCATTGAGCAGATGGATCGCGCCCGGCCCAGAAGTCGCATAGCAGAGCCCGACCTGTCCGGTGAACTTGGCATGCGCTGACGCCATGAACGCGGCCATCTCTTCATGCCGCACCTGTACGTAGTCGAACCCGTCGTTGATCGCTTCTTGCAACGCGATATCGAGGCCGCCGACCCCGTCTCCGGGATAGCCATAAACACGGCTCAGCCCCCATGCACGAAGCCTGTGCCAGACGAACTCACTGACATTCATGCTCATGGGGTTCGCTCCTCAGTCGCGCCGCGGTAAGTCGTCTACGCGGGACCGCGGCCAACCGTTCCCACGCCAATGTGTTGATGGAGGGGTCACGCCATGCAGGTTGAAGTCGTGCTTGATGCAGCGGCACGCATTGGCGAATCACCCGTCTGGGTTGCAGAAGAACGCGTCCTTTACTGGATCGACGTCAAGGCGCCCGCCCTATATCGGCTCGACCCGGCATCCAAGGCACAGCAAAGCTGGAGGCTTCCTGGCGACATTGGCGCCTATAGCCTGACGACAGATCGTGATGTGGTGATCGTGGCACTGCGCGACGGGGTCTATCGCCTTACTTTGTCCAGTGGCGCCGTCGCCCTCCTGGCGCACGCGCCATTTGACCCCGTGATGCACCGCTTCAACGAGGGTGCGGCCGACGCGCGCGGCCGCTTCTGGGTCGGCACGATGTTTGATCCCCCCGAGGACGCGTACGCAAAGCCGCAGCCGGCCGGTCTGTTCCGCTACACCACCAAGGGTGGCCTGCAACCGACCGGCAATGTTGCCGAACTGCATAACGGCATGGCCTGGAATCTCGACGAAACCCTGTTCTACCTGGCCCACAGCTATGCCGGAGTCGTGCATGCCTATCCGTTCGATGCGGCAAGCGGCAGCCTCGGCAGACGCCAGGTTTTTGCGGCCATAGAGAAGCCAGCCGGCATCCCGGATGGGGCGGCAATCGACTGCGAAGGAGGCTACTGGTGTGCGCTGCATGGCGGCGGCGGTTTGCGACGTTTCCGGGCCGACGGCGTGCTGGAGCGCGAGGTGCGGCTGCCGGTCAGCCAGCCAACCATGTGCGCCTTTGGCGGCGAGGCGCTGGACATCCTCTATATTACAAGCGCCTCGAAGGGGCTCGATGCCAGCCAACGTGCGCGCGAACCCCACGCCGGCGCCATTCTGGCGATCCACCCCGGCGTGACCGGCCTGCCTCGGGAGCATCGCTTCACCCTGTAGACCGCCATACGTCGTTTGACGCATACGCGCGCTGAGCCTGACTTCCTAACGTGACGGACGCCTTCATCCAACCGCGAGGAGAGTTGGGATGTCCGACATCGCTGCCGGCGCGCCGAAACGGCGTGCGTTCAACAAACTGGTCAATAATCCGGTGCTCGAGGACTACTCGTTGCGCTACGCACCTAAGAGCTTTCGGACCTGGTCGGAATACGCGGTCGCCACCGCCGCCCTCGGCGGCATCGCCTATATGGCGGACCAGGCGATCGGCGGCTCGCTCGCCGTGCAGTTCGGCTTCACCAACGCCTTCTTCGGCATTCTCGCCGCCGCGGTGGTGATCTTCCTGACCGGTATTCCGATTGCGATCTACTGCGCGCGCTACAATGTCGACGTCGATCTGCTCACTCGCGGCGCCGGCTTCGGCTATCTTGGATCGACGCTCACGTCGGTGATCTACGCCTCCTTTACCTTCATCTTTTTTGCGCTCGAAGGGTCGATCATGGCCCAGGCGTTCCTGCTGTATTTCGGCATACCGCTCTGGGTCGGCTACGCGCTCGGTTCGCTGATCATCATCCCGCTCGTCGTGTTCGGCATGACCTTGCTCGCCAAGCTGCAGGTGTGGACACAGCCGCTCTGGCTGCTGATGCTGTTTACCCCACCGATCGCGGTCTTCATCGCCGATCCCCATGCCATCTCGCAATGGACGAGTTTTGCCGGTACCTCGCCTTCTGGTGCCAACTTCAACTGGCTGCTGTTCGGCAGTGCCGCCGGCATCGCACTGTCCCTGATCGCGCAGATCGGCGAGCAGGCCGACTATCTCCGCTTCATGCCGGACCAGGTAAAATCCAACCGCACGAAATGGTGGATCGCGGTGCTCTGCGCGGGTCCGGGCTGGGTGATATTGGGCGCTGCCAAGCAATTGATGGGATCGCTGTTCGCCTCCGTCGCGGTGGCGCACGGCACGCCACCGGCGCAGGCCAACGAGCCGATCCAGATGTATATCGCAAGCTACCACTACATGTTTCCGATGGCGGTAACGCTCGCCGTCGCCACCTTCTTCGTCATTCTGTCGCAGATCAAGATCAACGTCACCAACGCCTATTCCGGCTCGCTGTCCTGGTCGAACTTCTTCTCGCGCCTGCTGCACGCCCATCCCGGGCGCGTAGTCTGGATCTTTCTCAATGTCGGCATCTCGCTGACCATGATGGAGCTGAACATGTTCAGCTTCCTCGGCAAGATCCTGGGCTTTTACTCGAACGTTGCAGTTGCCTGGATCGGGGCCGTGACCGCGGACCTCGTCATCATCAAGCCGCTGCTCAAGCTCGGCCCGCAATATATCGAGTTCAAGCGCGCCCATCTCTACAACTTCAATCCGGTCGGCTTCGGCGCCATGCTGTTCGCCTCCGCGGTCTCGATTGTCGCGTTCTTCGGCCTGCTCGGTCCGGCAGCACAGGCCTTTTCCGCCTTCATCGCCCTCGGTCTTGCCTTTGTCGCCGCACCGATCATCGCGATCGTAACCAAGGGCCGCTACTATCTCGCCCGTCCGCCGTTCAACGATGCCTCGGTGAGCCCGACCTTGTCCTGCTCGGCCTGCGGCTTTGATTACGAAAAGCAGGACATGACGAACTGCCCGTTCCACCAGGGCACGATCTGCTCGCTGTGCTGTTCGCTCGAATCCTCCTGCGCGGACATGTGCAAGCCAGCCGTTCGCTCCACGGTCCCGCTGGAGGCGCCCAGCGCTGCGTGAGATGGCCGCTGCATGAGATGGCCGCTGCATGAGGTGACGCGGTCGTGCAATTCCCCGGCGGCGGCAAAGCCGGCCGGGGATCTGCGTCTGAGCATCACGCCATCAATGGCTGATCATCCACGGGCGTGCGCCAGGAAACGACTTGGCTGCGCCCGCTTGACCTTTTGGTTTGCAGCAACCGCATCCCGGCGCATGCGCACGCAATGGTGCGTGCGCACTGCGCTCGTTGGTCTCGAAAGCGCGGCGTCGGCTACCTGGCATGGCAGCAAACGACGGTGCGGCGAGGCTACGCGGTGCCGAACTGCCGCATTCCGGACAGACTGCGGGTTGCGCGAAGTCCGCCATCGCTGCGGCCGCCTCGAACGGACCGCAGTCGGCGCATAAATAGTGATAGCTCGGCATCAGAGAGTCTGCATCAAAGGTCTGGCGCCAGCGGCATGTCGATGCTGCCGTCGAGGAAGCGGGTCGGGCCGTTCGCACCAGGCGAGATGTCGAAGTCGAAGATCTCGGTCGGCAACCAGAGCGTCGCACAGGAATTCGGCACATCCACCACGCCGCTGATATGGCCCTGAACCGGCGCCGTGCCGAGGATCGACAGGGCCTGCGCGCCGGAATAGCCGAAGTTCTTTAGGTAGGCGATCGCATTCAGGCAGGCCTGACGGTAGGCGACGTTGACGTCGAGGTAGTGCTGTGCACCGTGCTCGTCGACTGAGATGCCTTCAAAGATCAGATAGTCCTGATAGCGCGGCGTGACCTTGCTCGGCTTGAAGATCGGGTTGCGTATGCCGTATTTCGCCATGCCGTCCTTGATCACGCTGTCGACGCGCATGTGTATCCAGCCCGGCATTTCGATGGCGCCGCAGAAGGTGATCTCACCGTCGCCCTGGCTGAAATGCAGGTCCCCGACCGACAGTCCGGCCCCCTCGACATAGACCGGGAAATACACCCGCGCGCCGCGCGAGAGATCCTTGATGTCGCAATTGCCGCCATGCTCGCGCGGCGGCACGGTGCGGGCACCCTCGGCAGCGGCGGCGTCGCGCGCCTCGCCCGACATCCGGCCCATGTGGGCGGTTGGCCCGAACGGCGGGTTGGCGAGACCCGGCACCCGGTCCGGATTGGTTGCGATCAGGCCGCGTTCGCGCGTGTTCCAGGTCTCCAGCAGCGGCTTGCTGGGCAGGCAGCCAATCAACCCGGGATGGATCAGTCCGGCGAACTCGACACAGGGGACATGGCGTGACCGGGTGAACATCCCGTTGATGTCCCAGATCGATTTCTGCGCCTGCGGAAAATGCTCGGTCAGGAAGCCGCCGCCGTTCTTCTTGGAAAAGAAGCCGTTGAAGCCCCAGGAGTTATGCGAGAACGCGCCAATATCGAGGAAGTCGACGACCAGCAGATCGCCGGGGCTGGCCCCCGCGACCCGGATCGGGCCACTGAGGAAATGCACGATCGACAGATCGATGTCGCGCACGTCCGAGGCGTCGTCGTTGTTCTTGATGAAGCCACCGGTCCAGTCGTAGCACTCGACGATGAAGTCATCGCCCGGCTTGACGGTCGCGACCATCGGGATGTCGGGGTGCCAGCGGTTATGCACCTTGTCGTTCTCGTAGGCCGACTGGCCGAGATCGACCTTGATCAGCGTCTCCGGCATTTGCCCGCACCCCCCAAAAGAGGCCGATGACACATCCGTGGGGGCGCCACATCCATACGTCATTCACCGTATGGCAAAGCCCCGATGGACGCGGCGGCGGCCGTCGCGCAAGCTGCCTCGTATGGCAGCAACGCAACGTCTCATCCCTTCGCGCCGGGAATATAATCGCTGGGTGGCGGACGAGACGCTCGAAGATTTCGCCCTGCGCTATACTCCGGCCTCGGCGCGGCGCTGGAGCGGCGGCGCCATCGCCAATACCGCAATGGGGTCGTCCTCATTCATGGCGTTGGAGGCGATCGGCGGCCTGATCACCTTGCGTTATGGTTTCGCTGTCGCCGCCCTCGCCATCCTCGTCAGCAGCCTGGTCATCTTCGCCACCGCCTGGCCGATCGCGTTCGCCTCGGCGCGGCGTGGCATCGACGTCGACCTGCTGACCCGCGGCGCCGGCTTTGGCTATATCGGCTCGACCATCACCTCGCTGATCTACGCCGCCTTCACCTTCATCTTCTTCGCGCTCGAGGCCACGATCTTCGCCGCCAGCCTGCAGGCCGCCTTCGGTCTGCCGGTGCAGCTCGGCGTTGTGCTGGCAGCCGTAATCGTGGTGCCGATGGTCACGCACGGCATTGCCTTCATCAATCGCTTTCAGCGCGTAACACAGCCGCTGTGGCTGGCGCTCACGGCGCTGGCGATCGCGGCGGTGCTGCTGCACGGCTCGGCGACGCTCGTCGCCTGGCGGCAGTTTCCCGGTCTTGCGCGCAGCGGCAGCAGGTTGGTGGACTTCGGGGCCGCTGCCTCGGTGATTGCCGCCCTGCTCGCTCAGGTCGGCGAGCAGGTGGACTACCTGCGCTTCCTCCCAGCACCCAATCCCGAGCAACGCTGGCGTTGGCACCTGGCCCTCCTGCTCGGCGGTCCCGGCTGGATCGTGCCGGGCGCGCTCAAGCTGTTCCTGGGCTCGCTGCTCGCAACCCTGGCCTTCAACGCCGGCGCGCCACCGATCCTCGCTGCACAGCCCGCGACGATGTATGCCGACGCCTTCGGCCTGCTCACCGAGCATCACGCCCTGGCGCTGGCGGCGACAACGCTGCTGATCGTCACCGCCCAGCTCAAGATCAATGTCACCAACGCCTATGCCGGCTCGATCGCCTGGTCGAACTTCTTCTCGCGCCTGACCCGGAGCCATCCCGGACGGGTGGTCTGGGTGGTGTTCAACGTCACGATTGCCGTGCTGCTGGTCGAACTCGGCATCTATCCCGCGATCGCCGCGGTGCTCGCGGGCTTCTCGGTCGTTGTCTGCGCCTGGGTCGGCGCGCTGGTCTCCGATCTGGTGCTGGTGCGCCCGCTGCGGCTGGCACCGCGCGTGAGCGACTTCAAGCGCGCGCATCTGTTCGACATCAATCCGGTCGGCATCGGCGCGATGGCCGCCGCCATCGGGCTGGGCATGCTGGCTTTGGCCGGCGGCTTTGGTGTGGTGGCACAGGCCTTCGCGCCATTCCTGGCGCTGGCGACTGCCCTGCTGGCCTGTCCGCCTTTGGCCCTGCTGACCGGCGGCCGGTTCTATCTTGCGCGCAAACCGCGCCGCAGCTGGGCCGATAAGGCGCCGGCCTGCCGGGTCTGCGGCGTCGGCTTCGCAGCACCCGACATGGCCTATTGCCCGGCCTATGGCGGCGCCATCTGTTCGCTTTGCTGCACGCTCGACGTACGCTGCGGCGATCTGTGCAAGCCGCACGCCCGCACCGCCGCACAACTCTCCGCCCTGCTGCAAGGGCTGGTGCCACATCGCCTGCGCGGGCGGCTCGGGCAGGCGCTGCCGCGCTTCCTCGCGCAATTCGCGGTTGCCTGCGTGCTGGTGGCGCTGCTGCTCGGCTCGGTCTATCTCCAGGCCGCCGGCGCCAATGCGGCGTTGCGCCTGTCGATGGCGCAGGCGCTGTGGCGCGCCTTCCTGGTGCTGTCCATCGTCGCGGGAATCGTCGTGTGGCTGCTGACCTTGGCGCAGGAGAGCAGGGGGGCGGCACTCGAGGAGAGCCGACGGCAGACGGCGCTGCTCGAGGAGGAGATCGCAGCCCACGGCCGTACCGACGCCGACCTGCACCGCGCCAAGGGTGTCGCCGAGGCCGCCAACCTCGCCAAGAGCCGCTTCGTCGTCGGTGTGGCGCACGAGTTGCGCACGCCGCTCAACGCCGTCCTCGGTTACGCACAATTGCTCGAGTTCGACGCGGCAATCCCGGAGGGGCGGCGCGAGGCGGTGCGCACCATTCGGCGCGGCGGCGAGCATCTGGCGCGCCTGATCGAAGGCCTGCTCGACATCTCCAAGATCGAGTCCGGCCGTATCCAGATCGAGCGCCGACCGGTGCGGCTTGCCGAGTTCCTCAGCCAGATCGTCGACATGTTCCGCCTGCAGGCCGAGGCTAAGGGGATCGCCTTCCGCTTTGCGCCGGCCGCGTCGATGCCCGGCGTCGTGCGCATGGACGAGACCAGGCTGCGCCAGGTGCTGATCAACCTGCTGTCCAACGCCATCAAGTTCACCAGCCAGGGCGAGGTCGCGTTCGTCGTCACGCGTCGTGGCGAAGTCACCGAGTTCAGCGTCACCGACAGCGGCCCGGGAATCGCATCCCACGACTTCGAACGAATTTTCGAGCCCTTCGAGCGCCTGGCCGGCGCGCCCGCGCACCATAATCCGGGGATTGGCCTGGGCCTGACCATCTGCAAGCTGCTCACCACAGTGATGGGCGGCGAAATCCAGGTCGAGAGCACGCTGGGGCGCGGCAGCCGGTTTCGCGTCCGGCTGCTGCTCTCCATTGTCCCTGGAACCGCCGCCGCGGCACCGCGCCCGGCGATGCTGCGCGGCTATGCCGGACCGCGTCGCACCCTGGTCGCCGCCGACGACGACGCGGTGCACCGCGCTTTGCTCGGCGAGGCGCTGACCCCGCTCGGCTTCATGCTGCACGCGGTGCCCGATGCGGCCGGCTGCCTGCGTCTCGCCGCCGAGGCGCATGACGGCGGCATCGACGCCTTTTTGCTCGACGTCTCGATGCGCGCCCTCGACGGCCCGCAGATGGATGGCTGGCAAATCGCTCGACGCCTGCGCGAGAGCGGCTGGCGGGTGCCGATCATCGTGGTGTCGGCGCATCCCGAGGAACTGTCGCCGGACAGTCCGCACGACGCCTTCCTGAGCAAGCCGATGAGCATCCCGGCCTTGCACGAGACGCTCGGGCGATTGCTGCGGCTGGACTGGATCGAGGCCGCCCCGACGACGGAGCCCGCCGAGGCCGCCATGCCGGTCCCGCCGCTCGACGAGCTGTGCCGACTCGCGCGCACCGGTCACGTGCGGGCACTCTCGACTCGCGTGGAGGCGTTGCACGCGGCAATGCCCGACGACGTACGCCTCAGCCGTCTCGCCGACGCGGTGCGCGGCTTTCGTCTTGACGAGGCGGAGGCGATCCTGGCCGAGCTCTCAGCAGGCGCCTGAGCCAGGAGCATGGACGGCACCATCCTGATCGTCGACGACAGCCCCGACACGCTGGGCATGCTCACCGCCGCCCTGGAGGCGGCGGGCTTCACCGTGCTGGTGTCGCTCTCCGGCGAGCGCGCACTCGAGATCGTGCATGCCGCGCGTCCGGACCTGGTGCTGATGGACGCGGTAATGCCCGAACTCGACGGCTTCGAGACCTGCCGCCGGCTGCGTCGCATCCCCGGCACCGCGACCCTGCCAGTGATCTTCATGACCGGGCTCGCCGATACCGACCACGTGATCCGCGGGCTGCAGGCCGGCGCCGTCGATTACGTGACCAAGCCGGTGGCGGTGCGCGAGATGATCGCCCGCATCGAGGTGCATATCGCTGCCGCCCGGATGATGCGCAGTGCCCGCGCCGCGATGGAGATGTCCGGGCACGCGCTGTTCGCGGTCAGCGACACGGGCGCGCTGCTCTGGGCGACGCCGCGCGCCGAGAGCCTGCTGGCGGCGGCCCGGCTTGAGGGCGCCCCGCTTGCCGAGACGCTTCGCCCGCTGCTCGCCGGCGAGGCGCCGCTCGGCACGTTGCAGCGCGACACGACCGAAATCGGCCGGGTCGGTGTGCTTGGACCCGACGAGACCCTGCTGCGTATCGAGACCACCCACGCCTCGCGCACCGAGCAGCGACTGCGCGCCCGCCTGCCGGTAACGCCGCGCGAGTGCGAGGTGCTGCTCTGGCTCACCCGCGGCAAGACCAACCGCGACATCGCCGAAATCCTCGGCCTGCGTCCCCGCACCGTGAACAAGCATCTCGAACAGGCCTACGCCAAACTCGGCGTCGAGAACCGCGCCGCCGCCGTGGCGCTGACCCTGAACGCCTTGCGCGACTGAAGCCCGCGTTGACACCACTGAGACGCGGCTGCATGACGAACCCATGACCGGGGTGTCCGCATACGCGGACTGAGATCACACCCGTCGAACCTGATCTGGGTCATTCCAGCGAAGGGAGGCATGTCGATGGACAAGAGCCGTTCGTTCACCGTTTGCGCGTGCGGTGTGGGTCTGCTTGGGGCCGTGCCGGCGTTCGCGCAGCAGCAACCGGGGACCGAGCAGATCACCGTCACCGCGCCAGCTTCTGCCGGCGGCGGCCTGATCGCGCCACGCACCGACGCTCGCTCGGTGAGCGCCGTCTCGCGCGACTTCATCGCCCGCCAGGCGCCGACCGAGAACGCATTCCAACTCATCTCGCTGCTGCCGGGTGCGAACTCAGCAAGCGCCGACCCGCTCGGCTTCTCGACCCAGGTCGATCTGAGCGTGCGCGGGCTCGGCCAGGACGAGATCGGAGCACTACTCGAAGGCATGCCGCTGAACGACGCCGCCTATTACAACTCCTATCCCTCGCAATTCGCCGACACCGAGAACATCGAGGACATTTCACTCACCCAGGGCTCCGCCGATCTCGACGCACCGCTGCTCAACGCCGCGGGCGGTGTGCTCAGCCTCACCCTGCGCGATCCCTCGAAGCAGGCGGGCGGCTATGTCGATACCTCGTACGGCTCCTATCACACCAACCGCGAGTTCATCCGGCTCGACAGCGGCACGATCGCCGGCTTTCGCGGTTTCGTCTCATACTCTCACGCAAGCGCCGACAATGCTGGCGGCTCCGGCCGCGACAAGCGCCAGCATGTTGACCTGAAAATCGTGCGTGACTGGGGGCAGCGCAACCATGTCTCGCTGCTGCTCACCTGGCACGATGCGACCACCACCTCCTACCTCGAGCCGACGCTCGCGCAATGGCAGCAGAACGGCCGTTCGAATCATTACGACGGGACGTTCTCGCCCAGCGACATCAATTATTGGCGGCTCTACCAGGACCCTTATCGGCTGGTCTATGCGTCGATGCCGTCGCACTTCACCCTCGCGCCCAACCTGCAATTCGCAATCGTGCCCTACGCACAATATGGCTACGGCAACTCTCCGGGCGGCAGCCTGCTTGCCACCAGCGGGCTGTATCAGGGCACCGAGCCGGTGGCCGGCAGCATTACCCTGCCGGGTGCCGTGGGCGGCCAGGCGGCGGTGCTGGCGGATTATACCGGCCTGACCTACCGCGCCGGCGTTGTCCCGCAAGTCCATCTCACGCTGGGCGCGCAGCGTCTGACCTTCGGCGCCTGGTACGACTATGTCGACGAGCACGACACCCAGCCCTTCAGCGCGCTCAGTGCCGACGGCACGCCCTCCGACAGCTGGGCGGAGCGATCCGGCAGCGTTGTCAAACTTGCTAACGGGCGAACGCTGTTTGCCTCCAACACCCATATGATCGCGCAGACCAACGCGCTGTTCGCCAGCGACCGGATCACGCTGGACGGCGGCCGCCTCACGCTCGATCTCGGCTTCAAGGAAGCCGTGCTCTCGCGCACCGGTTGGGACGCGCTGCCGGGTCCGCAATACCGCACCGGCCTGAACGATTCCGAGCCGCTGCCGCGCGCCGCCGTCGACTGGCGGCTCGACCGCGTGAACCAGCTCTTCGCCAACGTCACGACGAATTTTCGCGCGCCCGCGCAAAGCGCGCTGTTCGCCACCATCGATCCGTCCAGCGGCAGCATCGTCAGCGCCGCCGCCACCAATCTGAAACCGGAATATTCAATCGTCGAGGAGCTGGGCTACCGCTACGACGGCAAGCTTCTGGTCGGCAGCGTGACGCTGTTCAACTACAACTTTACCAACCGCCAGATCACCACCGTGCTCAATCTCAACGGCGCGCTGATCGGCGGCACCATCAATGCCGGCGGCCAGACCTCGCGCGGCGTCGATGCCGAACTCGGCCTGAACCCCTGGCATCATCTCAGCCTCTATCTCTCCGGCGAGTATCTCTACGCAACCATCGACAACGACATCGCCAACGGTGGCGACCTGCTGCCAACCGCCGGCAAGATCGCCGTGCGCAGCCCCCGCTTGCAGGGTGCTGTCGGGCTCACCTACGACGACGGCACGCTGTTCGGCGTCGCCACCGTCAAATACGTCGGCTCGCAATACGCCACCTTCATCAACGACGAGCGGATCGCCGCACACACTGAGGCCGACCTGGCCCTCGGCGTGCGCCTGCCGTCGTTCGGCCCCGCTTCACACCCGCAGCTCCGCCTCAACCTGGTCAACGTCACCGACAATGCGTTCCTGTCGTCCGTCGCCAACCCGACCACCAACGCGCACGACACGGTCGGCCGCTACGGCACCGTAATCGCCGGGAGTGCCCCCACCTACCTGATCGGCGGCGGCTTCGCGGCCCTGCTGACCGCCAGCAGCGGGTTCTGAGCCATGCGCCGTCGCTCGTTGCTGGCCGCTGGCCTGGCGCTTTCGCTCCCGCGCCCAGCCGCCGCCGCGGACAAGCTCACGGTAATCCTCGACTGGTTCATCAACGCCAACCACGAATCCCTGTTTGCCGCGCAATATTGCGGCGACTACGCCCGCGCCGGTCTCGACGTGCGCTTCATCGCCCCAGCCGACCCCTCCTCGCCGCCGCGCCTGCTCGCCGCCGGGCAGGCAGATCTCGCGGTCAGCTACCAGACCGAACTGCCGTTCCTCGCCGCACGGGGGCTCCCGGTGGTGCGCGTCGCCACCCTGCTTGACCAGCCGTTGGAAGTGCTGATGACGCTGCCAGGCTACGGCATACGCAAGCTCGCCGACTTCAAGGGCCGCAGCATCGGCGTCGCGGTGGGCCCAGGTGAGGACGCCCAGCTCGACGCCATGCTGGACTCCGCGGGCCTCAAGCCAAACGACGTCCGCCGCGTGCAGGTCAATTTCCAGGTCGAGCAGGCGCTGATGTCGCACAGTGTGGATGCCGTCATGGGCGGCATGCGCAACTACGAACTGATCGACCTACGCCAGCGCGGCCTCTCCCCGATCGCCTTCCGGCCCGAGCAGCACGGCGTGCCGCCCTACGACGAACTGATCCTGCTGGCCCGTCGCGACAACGCAGCAAGCCCAAAGATCGCCCGCTTCCTCGCCGCCCTACGCGTGGGCACCGCCCGCCTGCAAGCCGATCCCGGCTTCGTCTGGCGCAAATTCGCCGCCGCCCACCCGGACCTCGACACCCGCCTGAATCGCGCCGCCTGGACCGCAACCCTGCCGATGCTTCCGGCCGACCCCGCGCATCTCGATCTCACCCGCTACGAGACATTACAGCGCTTTCTCGTGGCATACGGGGCGCTGCGCGATGCGGTGCCGGTGGCGACCTACGTTCGGTAGAATTTGGTAGTCTCTCAGTGCGAGACCCGGCAGGGGAAGACCTCCAACAGTCCCCTAATCACTAAATCGGCGGCCGGGCCATTCAACATATCAGGGTGGGCCATCGCATAACGCTGGAACGATAGAATGATCTGCCTTCCAGACGTTTTGGCCGGCAAGCAAATCCCTTGTCGTATAGTTGGAAGGCTTACCACATCGGCCACGGCATCGACGTAAGCCGTGCAAGCTCCCGACGCGTTTCCTTTGCAGAGTTCATAGAGCCGGTCCCCGCTCACAAACGCGTTTATTGTTGATGCTTGGGCACCGGCCGACAGCAGCCACGTTGCAGTCAGAACACCCGCGAGTTGCGCAAAGCGCTCTGTCGCATGGTAGGCGGATCGCCAATAAATCCGGCTAGGCTTCACGTTCATAATGCCGCCTCACTGCTACCTAAAGGCTTATCCGCATTCGTTGCAAACTGAGTGGTCCTTTTGCATCTACTCTAACCCAAACGAAACGGATGGCTAGAGTGAAACCAAAAACTGTCCATATATTTTAGGCAAACGGCATGCAAATCTATGAGCTGGCAATGTGGCCGGTTTAAAATATGTCTCTCATAAAAGGGCGGCTCGCATTTTCTTGCCTCGTCATATATCCTGAGGGGAAAGCATGGAGCCGACGAGGTATGACACGAAACATCATTAACCCGGAAGAGGGCGCGGAGTTGAAGCGTCTCTACATAGAGCACGCTACGGCGACAAGCTACGCTGTCGCTGTCCTTCGGGACATGGGCATGAATTCTCCTGAGTTTCGTGCGGCCGACGAAGCGGTTACTAAACTTTGGCCTCGTATTCGGCAGATTCTGGGCAACTCCGACCACCCGTGGACGGCTTAGATGTCTCCAAGGAGAGAAGCGCCGCGCCGACCTTATCGGCGGTAGCAGTCAGTCTCTGGCCGCAAGCGTCCCCAGTCTTTTGAGTTGCTTCCCGACAGACGGCTTTGCCGGGGTGTTTGACCGGGCATAACCCATCTATGCTATACATCCTTAATGCAAAGCAGGGAGGAGTCTTTGATCAACTCGTCTTTCGGTATCGATCGACTGGTGACATGGTGCGGCGAGCAACATGCTAGCCACTGCAGGCAGGTGGAAATGCTCGAGAACGGCGAGTTGCGTACGCACAGCGAGCGGTGCAATGAAGAGCAACACGATACTTCGCAGGAATCTCTCAACCACGCGCGCCAAAAGGTAGCTGAGTTGGATCGTCTTTTGCAGGGCTTGTCTCCTGCTTCAATCCAGTCAGAGAAAGACGCACAGCGCCTATAGGGTTCCGGAGGCGAGAAACGCCCGGCCGACCTGATCGACACGGCGATGAAGTTCATGCGTATAGCGACCGACACGGAGCAAGACGAACAAAAAGTCACGACCACGGTTAACTGAGTAGCGAGGCGTATGGCGGTTCTGTCGAAGACGGCTTGCTGAATGGAGGTTGGACGGGTGGTCTTGATTGTATGCGGTGCGTCGCCGATCCGCACGACGTGCGGGCGCGTGTGACAAGGTGTCGCTGGAGCATGTTGAAGCTGTGCACCGGGTGCCCGTTGCCGGCTTGGCGCAAAGCGGCCTTTTTCTTTGCGGCTGCGTGCTCGTCCGGATAACCTTGTACTGTAGTTGCGGTCACGGCGCGGGTATCCAATAAGGCAAGCTGTAGTGGGTCGCCCTCGTCCGCAAGGGCCTGGATTGAGGTTGCAAGGCGGTCGCCCAGTCCAAGCCAGCGCGCTTGAGATCGGCTTCGATATGCGCGTTGTTGGTTATGCCGCGATTACCGACAAGGACCACGCCATCAAGCTTGAATCGCTCGCGCAGCATCTTGACCTGGGTCTGCCAGCATCGCCCGATCGGCTGTGTTGGAGTCGCGCGAATGCACTCTGCCTAAGACGAGCACCTCAATCGCCATCTTGAAGCCGTCAGCGAAACGCGGGACGTGCTCGGGGTATCAACACCTCCCCAGCCGGTCTCTGCCCGGCACTACGCCATCAGAAGCGGAACCGAAGACAATTTGCGCATTGCCGCCTAAAGGCAGCGGTTTCTACCCAAACGTCAGGCACCCGGTTGCGTGGAAGTTGCCACGGCGACGCCTGGCTTTGCGACCGGCTCCATATCGAGCCTGACCTCAGAGGGGTAGGTATAGTTGGCGCCGCTGGCGGCATCGACAATGAACCCTACTGCGCCACCGGCCAGGATATTGCCGAACGTCATGCCGCCGAACGACGGGGTCTGTGAGATGGTCGCGACGCGGAATCCGTCCTTCTTGCACGTGACACTCAGGTCGTTCTTGCTCTTGTCGATGCGTACGCTTCCAGGCGTGGGGTTCACCATCCCGAGAACCCTGCCCGCCCTGCTGACGGTGCATTGGGCACCTGCAGGATTTGTGGAGACGGTGAGGTTCTGGTTGCTACCATTGACGATGGTGGCGCAGCCTGGAAGCATCCCGGCGAGGGACAGAAGCAAGCAAGTTCGTATCGAAGTCATTGTCTCGGGCTCCGTTGGGCTCCCAACTGCCGCCTCGCGGCTGGGATGACGATCCCGTAACGATGCAGTAATGGCATTAACAATGAATGAAGGGCCGCATGCGGATTGGATGTTCTGATGCTTTGCGCGATCGGTATCCCTAAGGGGCTGGGTCGTTGGGGGGAAGCTGACGACGTAGATGGTCTCAGGGCTGCCCACGGTATCGGCGCCACCGAGAATCTCTGCCGTTGACGCGGCCGCAATCACGTAGTTTAACTACGTGAAATCGGGCTGTCATAAGGTAGCTCGCGTCATGGGAGGACGGTAGGGATGACCCGTACGACTGGCCTGGGGCTTTTGGCGTCGGCTGCGGCGATGGTGATGGTGGCGTCGGGGGCACACGCGGCGTGCCTGATCGGCATGTCGAACTACACGCTGGCGGCGCCCTATTTCGCAGCACAGGACGCCGAGGCGCACAAGAAGGGTGCGGCGGAAGGCTGCAAGGTGATCTCCGCCAACGGCCAGAACGACATGACCAAGCAGATCTCCGACATCGAGGACATGGTCTCTCGTCATGTCGATCTGCTGCTCGTCAATGCGCGCGATCCGGAGGGGCTGGTGCCCGCGGTCAAGGCGGCGGTGGCGGCGGGGGTCAAGGTGGTCGCGGTGGATAGCGGCCTCGATCCCAAGGCCGGCTACATTACGCTCGTGCAGTCGTCGAACACCCAGAACGGTCTGCTGGTCGGGCGGTGGCTCGCCAACAAGATGGGCAGCACGCCGATGAAAATCGCTTTGCTCAGTGGCGACAAGGGCAACATCGTCGGACAGGAGCGGCGTGATGGCGTGTTTGCCGGCATCGTCGAGGGTCAGCTTGCCGGCCAGGGCCATGTGAACTTCACCGTCGTCGGTCAGGGCTGGGGCGGCTGGAACCAGCAGGGCGGCATGACCGCCATGGAGGATCTGCTGACAGCGCATCCCGACATCAATGTCGTGATCGGCGAGAACGACAGCATGGTGCTCGGCGCGCAACGAGCCCTTGAACAGCATAAGCGCGATACTGGTGTCACGTTTGTTGCTGCCGCCGACGGGCAGAAGCAGGCAATCAAGCTGATCGAGGACGGCAAGTATGGCGCGACCGGTCGTAATGATCCGACCTTGGTTATCGACACCGCCATCGACGTCGGCATGAAGGCGCTGCATGGCACCCTGCCGAAGGACTTTCCGAAGACCGACTACACCAAGCCGGTCGCGATCACCAAGGCGAACGCGTCGCAATACTACAAGTCCGACGCCGTTTTCTGAGCCGTCACGTGGCCGCGCTGGTCGAGCTCAAGGGCATCAACAAGCGCTTCGGCGGCGTGCTGGCGTTGCGCGCCGTCGACTTCACGCTCGAAGCCGGGGAGGTGCATGCCTTGCTGGGCGAGAACGGCGCCGGCAAGTCGACCTTGATGCGCGTGCTCGGCGGCGAGGTCGCGAGCGAAAGCGGCGAAATCCTGCTCGATGGGCAGGCGGTCCGCATCGCAGGGCCGCGACAGGCCTCCGAGCGCGGCATCGCCATCATCCATCAGGAGATGGCGCTGGCGCCCGACCTTTCGGTGGCCGAGAACATCTTCCTTGCCGAGATGCCGGCCGCGATCGCGTGGCCGGCGTTGCGCAGGCGCGCCCGCGAACTGATCGCGCGTCTCGGCTTTGCCATCGATCCCGCCGCCATCGTTGGCGAACTTAGCGTCGCGCACCGCCAGGTGGTCGAGATCGCCAAGGCACTGTCGCGCAATGCCCGGATTATCGTCTTCGACGAGCCGACCGCGGTGCTCGCGGTGCGCGACGCCGAACGCCTGCTCGGCATCATCGACACGCTGCGCGGCAGCGGCGTCGGCATCGTCTATATCTCGCACCGGCTCGACGAGGTGTTCCGCATCGCGGACCGCATGACCATCATGAAGGACGGCGCGCGGGTCGGCACGGTGCGCCCGTCGGAGGCCTCGATCGACGCGGTGATCCGCATGATGGTGGGACGGCCGCTCTCGACCCTGTTCGGCGAGCGCGGCGAACGCCAGGTCGGCGAGGAGGTGCTGCGCGTCGAGAACTTGTCCGACGGCAAGCGTGTGCGTGGCGTGGGTTTCACCGTGCGCGCCGGCGAGATCGTCGGCCTCGGCGGCCTGGTCGGCGCCGGGCGCACCGAAGTCGCCCGGATGATCTTCGGCGCCGACCACAAACATAGCGGCACGGTGACGATCCGCGGGGTCGCGACGCATATCCGCAAGCCCAAGGACGCCGTGCGAAACGGCATCGCTTTGGTGCCCGAGGACCGCAAGGGACAGGGCGTCGTGCTCGATTTGCCGATCCGGGTGAACGCGACGATGGCGCGTCTCGGCCCGCTGACCAACCTCGCCGGGTTCATCAAGCGGCGCCGGGAACGCGAGACCGCAACCCGGCTCGGTTCCGACCTACGCATCCGCATGTCGGGCATCGACGCGCCGGTCGGCTCGCTGTCCGGCGGCAACCAGCAGAAGGTGGTGCTGGCCAAGTGGTTCCTGACGGAAGCCGATCTGGTCATCCTCGACGAGCCGACCCGCGGGGTCGATGTCGGCGCCAAGGCCGAGATCTACACCCTGGTCCACAGCATGGCGGCGGCCGGGCGCGCGGTGATCGTGATCTCTTCGGAACATCTCGAACTGTTCGGCCTGTGCGACCGCGTGCTGGTGATGAGCGAAGGCGAGCTGCGCGGCGAATTGCAGCCGGGCGACTACAGCGAGGAAAACCTGCTCTCGCTCGCAATACGCGGCGAGGCCGAAAGGATGGTGCACTGATGGCCGATGGTGCGATCGCGACCGACACGCCATCGGCGGCTGGCCGGCCCCGGTTCGACCCGGTGACGGCGTTCCGTCGCTATGGGACGCTCGTAATCTTCGTGCTGATCATCGCCGGCGCCACCTGGCAGTCGCCCGACTTCCTGACCGTCGGCAACATCATGAACGTGCTGCGACAGGTCTCCGGCACCGGCATCATGTCGGTCGGCATGCTGTTCGTCATCCTGACCGGCGGCATCGATCTGTCGGTGGGCTCGGTGGCCGCACTTGGCAGCGTCACCGCCGCACTGATGTTGCAGCAGCACGGCAGTTTCGTCTCGCTGGGTGCTGCGATCCTCGCGGGCGCCGCCTGCGGCGTCGTCTCCGGCTTCACCGTGGCCTATCTGCGCCTGCCGCCGTTCGTGATGACCTTGGCGGTGATGACCATCGCTCGCGGTCTCGCTTTGATCTTCTCCGACGGCCAGCCGATCATGATCGGCGACAATGGCGCCATGCTGAACAACGTCATCAACGGCTACATCGCCGGCATCCCGAACCCGGTGCTGCTGATGGCCGCGGTGTTCCTCGCGGCCGGAGTCACTCTTGGGCTGACCAGGTTCGGACGGCTGGTGCAGGCGACCGGGTCCAACATCGAGGCGGTGCGGCTCTCGGGGATCGCGGTGCCGCGCTACATCCTCGCCGTGTATGTGATCTCGGGTGCACTGGCGGCGGCGGCCGGCATCATCATCACCGGCCGCTCCGGCGTCGGCTCGGCCACCGTCGGCACCGGCGCGGAGCTTACGGTCATCGCCGCGGTGGTGATCGGCGGTGCCAGCCTGATGGGTGGTCGCGGCGGCGCGCTCAACACCCTGCTCGGCGTGCTGGTGCTCGGCGTCATCGGCAACATCATGAATCTCGCCGGCGTGCCGGGCTACAGTCAGGACGTGTTCATGGGCGTGATCATTATGGTCGCGGTGCTGCTGCAACAGGGCTCGCAATGGCTGCGCCGCTGAACCAGGGACGCACCCTGGCGATCGATGTCGGCACCGGCAGCGTGCGGGCTGGCCTGGTCGATCGGACCGGGCGCATCCTGCGCATAGAAAGCCGCGAGCATGAGCAGATCGTGCCGCAACATGGCTGGTCCGAGCAGCGTCCGGAGGATTGGTGGGCCGGCGTCGTGGCGGTCGTGCGCCGGCTGCTCGACGGTATGGACGCCGAGGGACACGGCATCGAGGCGGTCTGCATATGCGGCCAGATGCACGGCACCGTGCTGCTCGACGACGATCTGCGTCCGGTCCGCGAGACGGTGCCGCTGTGGAACGACAAGCGCACCCTGGCGCTGGTGCAGGTGTACGAGCGCGACGATCCGGACTGCCGCACGCTCGCCGACTGCGCCAATCCGCCGACCCCGGCCTGGCCCGGCTTCAAGCTGCAATGGCTGCGCGACAATGATCCCCCCGCCTGGCGGCGCGCGCGTCTGGTGCTGATGCCCAAGGACTATGTGAACCTGCGCCTGACCGGCGCGGTCGCGACCGACCGCACCGAGGCGTCCTGTTCGTTCCTGATGGACCCGGTGCGTAACGACTGGTCGGACGTGATGATCGCGCGGCTCGGCCTGGACCGCGCCATGCTGCCAACGATCCGCATGCCGCACGAGATTGTGGGCCGGATCACCGACGCGGCGTCGCGCGAGACGGGTCTGCCCGCCGGGCTGCCGGTGCTGGTCGGCGGCGGCGACTATCCGGTGGCGCTGATCGGCTCCGGCGCGCATCGGCCCGGCCTCGGTTCCGACGTGACCGGCACCTCGTGCATTGTCACCCAGATCGTCGCGCGTCCGATCCTGCATCCCGAGATCTGCAATGTCGCGGTCGCGGACGCCGCATGGGGCGCCTTCGTGCTGCTCGAATCCGGTGGTGACGCCATGCGCTGGGCGCGCCGCGCGCTGCACGAGAACGCTGTCAGCTACGACACCCTGGTCGCCCGTGCCGCCGAGGCCCCGGCCGGCGCCGACGGGCTGCTGTTCCTGCCTTATCTCGCCGGCGAGCGCCTCGGCGCCTATCGCAACGCACGCGCCCAGTTCTTCGGGATTTCGGCGGGGCACGGGCTCGCGCATCTGCACCGCGCGGTGATGGAGGGCGTCGCGTTCTCTGTGGCGCGGCATCTGCGTATCATGGAGGCGGCGTCGGGACACCCGATCGAGCGGGTGATCGCCTCCGGCGGCGGTGCCAAGACCCGGCTCTGGCTCGAGATCAAGGCCAGCATCTACGGCATTCCGATCCTGGTTCCCGAAGAGGCGGAATGCGGCGTGGTCGGCTGCGCGGCGTTGGCACTTCTCGCTACCGGCCGCGCCGCAAACCTCGATGAGGCGGTCTCCATGACCGTGCGGCATGCCGCCGAGGTCGCGCCCAATCCGGCCTGGACCGAGCGCTACAGCCGGATGCTGGAGGTGTTCGACTCCGTCTATCGCAACAGTCAGAGCCAATATGCACGGCTCGACGAACTCGCGGGGTAAGCGATGCAGGTGTTCCAGGCCGATCTGTTCGCAGGCAAGACGGTCCTGGTCTGCGGCGCCACCAGCGGCATCGGGCTTGCCATCGCCGCGGGGTTTTCCGCTCACGGCGCGGACGTCCTCGCCGTGGGCTCGTCGCAGGCCAAGATCGACGTCCTCCGCGTGGACCCCGCTTTTGCTGGCCTGCGCTTTGTGGCACTCGACGTGCGCAGCCAGAGCGACATCACCGCCTGCCTCGAAGCCGAGCCGCGGCTCAACGTGGTGGTCAACGCCCAGGGCATCGCCCGCCCCGACGATGAATTCAATGACGACGTGTTCGCCGACGTGATCGCGGTCAACCTCACCAGCGCGATGCGGATCGCGATGGCGGCGCGCGCGCAGCTTGCACGCAGCGGCGGCTGCATCATCAACATCGCCTCGATGTTGAGCTATCTCGGCGCACCCGATGTGCCGGCCTATGGCGCCAGCAAGACCGGCCTGCTGGGCCTGACCCGCTCGCTCGCCCATGCCTTCGGCCCGGAGGGCATCAGGGTGAATGCGATCGCGCCCGGCTATCACCGCACCGCCATGACCCGCCCACTCTGGCAGGAGCCGCAAAGCTGCGAGGCGATCGCGCGCCACGCCGCGCTGCGCCGCTGGGGCACGGTGGACGACCTGGTTGGGGCGGCTTTGTTCCTGGCCTCGCCGGCGGCGTCCTTCATCACCGGAGCCGACCTGCCGGTCGATGGCGGCTACCTGGTGGGCGCGGTCACCGGCTGAGACAGCCAATGGAGAATACCCCCGCCATGCCTGGCCTATTGCCCAGCACCACCGTTGCGGATCCGCGCTCCGGCGCCCTGCACGGCGCCACAGGACGTTACGAGAAGCGATTCTCCGATCTGCGCGGCCTGTTCCTCGACGAGGCGGCGCTGGCGCGTCGGATCGAGGAGACCAACGACGCGGTCGCCTACGCGGTCGAGGAGTTCCGCCCCTCGGAGCGCGCCGGCGACCTGATCTTTGGCGTGAGCACATTGCAAGCCGGGCAGATCGGGCGCGAATTCGCCATGACCCGCGGCCATCTGCACGCCCGCAGCGATCGGCCCGAGATCTATTACTGCCAATCCGGGCATGGGCTGATGCTGATGGAGCAGGTCGATGGCACCGTCGAGGTCGCCGAGATGCGGCCGCAGAGCATCGTCTATGTGGCGCCGCACTGGATTCATCGCAGCGTCAATGTCGCCGCCGTGCCATTGGTGACGGTGTTCTGCTACCCAGCCGACGCCGGACAGGATTACGACATCATCGCGCGCGCCGGCGGCATGCGTGTGCTGATCGTGCCGGACAAGCAGGGCGGCTGGCAGCAGGAGCCGAACCCGCGCTACCGCCTGCGGAATGCCGCGCCGTGACTCTCGACCGGCCAACCTTGTTCTTCATTGGGGTCTCGACAGCGCAGTCCTCGATCATGCGGATTTTCCCACGCTGGGCAAAGGCTCTGGGCTTGGGCGATTGCGCGATCGCGGGACTCGATTTTGCCCTGCACGACCGGCCGGAGGCCTACCGCGCGGCGGTGAAGGCCATCAAGGGCGACCCCCTGGCGCGTGGCGCGCTGGTCACCACCCACAAGATCGACCTGCTCGCGGCCAGTGCCGACCTGTTGGACGAACTCGACCCGTTTGCAGCCTCACAGCGCGAGGTGAGTTGCCTGTCCAAGCGTGACGGATTGCTGATCGGCCATGCCAAGGACCCGGTCTCGGCGGGGCTGGCGCTCTCGGCGATGGTCCCCGCCGGCCATTGGGCCGAGACCCGCGCTGCCGCACTGGTGATGGGTGCCGGGGGTGCTACCACGGCGATCACCTGGAACCTGACGCGGCCGGAACTTGGCGCCGATCGACCGTCGCGGATCGTCGTCACCGACATCCTGCCCGAGCGGCTGGAGGCGCTGCGCCGCTTCCACGGCAACGACATCGCCATCGAAACGGTGCTGACCACGACCGCGGCCGAGAACGACGCGCTGTTGGCGCAGCTGCCGTCTGGCTCGCTCGTCGTCAACGCCACCGGCCTCGGCAAGGACCGTCCCGGCTCGCCGCTGAGCGATGCCGCGCTGTTCCCGCGCGACGCCTTGGTCTGGGACCTGAATTATCGCGGCGACCTGCTGTTCCTGGCTCAGGCCGAGGCCCAGGCGGGGGCGCAGGCGGGCGCGCGTGGCCTGCGCATCAACGATGGCTGGACCTACTTCCTGCACGGCTGGACGCAGGTGATCGCTGAGGTGTTCGCGGTCGATATCCCAACCTCGGGACCGCGCTTTGAAGAGCTCTCCAACCTCGCCGGCGGCCCGCCGCGCGCCCATCCATGAAAGCCGCACGCGGGCGCATCCTGGTCACGCCGCGCTCGCTGACGGCGGCACCCGAAGACACGCGCCGCCGGCTCGAGCAGGCCGGCTTCGAGGTCGTGCTGTGCACCGCCGGCCATACGCCCAGTGAGGCCGAACTGCTGCGTCTGCTGCCCGGCTGCGCCGGCTGGATCGCCGGGATCGAGCCGGTCTCCGAACGGGTGCTGCGCGCAGCAGCCGGTCTGCGCGCGATCAGCCGCAACGGCGCCGGCACCGACAATTTGCCGCTCGCAACCGCGGCCGAACTCGGTATCGCGGTGCTGCGCGCGCCGGGTGCGAATGCGCGCGGCGTCGCGGAACTCGCCATCGGCCTGATGCTGGCCTCGCTGCGCGCGATCCCAACACAAAGTGCCGATCTGCGTCGTGGCGCCTGGCAGCGCCGCCCAGGTGGGGAGATCGGCGGCCGGGTCGTCGGCGTCGTCGGCTGCGGCGCTGTCGGCCGTTACGTCATCAACGGTTGCCGCGGGCTCGGCGCGCGGGTGCTCGGCTTCGATCCGTTCCCGTCGTTCGCGCCGCCAGACGGGTTTGCCTGGCGCGGGCTCGACGCCCTGCTCGCCGAGTGTGACATCGTATCGTTGCACTGCCCGCCGCCGTCGGACGGCCGGCCGCTTCTTGATGCGCAACGGATCGCGCAGCTGCGCCCAGGCTGCCATCTCATCAATACCGCACGTGCAGGCCTGGTGGATGAGCTAGCACTGCTCGCGGCGCTGGAAAGCGGTCACGTCGCCGGTTACGCCACCGACGTGTTCCCCGTCGAGCCGCCGCCGCCGAGCAAGCTGCTGGCGCATGAGCGTGTGATCGCAACACCGCATGTCGGCGGCTTTACGGCCGAAAGCGTGCGTGCCGCCGCCGATGCCGCCGTCGACAACCTGCTCTCGGCACTCACAGCCGCATGACCATGCGCGGCCCGTCGCTAATCTGGCTCGGCCAGGCCGGGTTCCTGCTCGATCTCGGTGATATCGTCGTGCTGATCGACCCGTATCTCTCCGACAGCCTCGCCGAGAAATATCGCGGCCGGCGCTTCGCACACCTTCGCATGATGGCACCACCGATCACCGCCGAGGCGCTGGCCCGCGTCGATCTCGTGCTCTGCACGCACAGGCATGGCGATCATATGGACCCCGGCACCCTGCCGGTGATCGCCACCCGCCATCCCGACTGCCGCTTCGTCGTGCCGGCCGCCGAACGCCGCCACGCACAGACGCTCGGGCTGCCGGAGGACCGGTTGGTCCTGGCGGCGGCGGACGAGACGATCGAGCTGCTCGGCCTTGCGATCACGCCGGTGCCGGCAGCGCACGAGAGCCTGGAGTGCGACGAGGCCGGCCGGCATCGCTTTCTCGGTTACGGCATCGCCGGGCGCGGCTGCGCGCTCTATCACAGCGGCGACTGCATCCCCTATCCCGGCCTTGCCGCGCGGGTCGCGGCACTCGGCGCGCGCCTGGCACTGCTGCCGGTCAACGGCCGCGACGCCGAACGCGCGTCGGCGGGAATCCCCGGCAACTTCACCCTCGACGAGGCGGCAGCGCTCTGCCGCGAGGCTGCCATTCCCGTCATGTTGGCGCATCATTGGGGGATGTTCGACTTCAATACCTGCGATCCGGTCGCGATCGCGTCATTTGCCGCCACAACCGAAGTGCCGCGGATCATCATGCCGCAGCCGGGCCTGCAATTGCGGATCGGATCGGATGGCTAAGCCGTCGCGCGTCGCCGGCCCCTTCGCCGGCAACGTCCTGGAGCTGATCCTGGTCAGCCTGCCGGACCTGCGCCGCTCCGACCGCCGCGTCGCCGAGCACGTCCTCGCCGACCCGCGCGCCGCCCTCGGTGCCAGCATCGCCGAGACCGCGCGCGCGGCACACGTCAGCGAGCCGACGGTCATGCGCTTCTGCGCCGCCCTTGGCTTCGAGGGCTACCAGGACTTCAAGCTGCGGCTGGCGCAGAGCGTGGCCCTTGGCATGCCTGCGACGCAGTCGGTGCTGGAGCGGGCCGACTCGCCGCGGACGCTCACCGACAAGGTGTTCGACTACACCATGAACAGCCTCGACCACGCGCGCCGGCAGATCGATCATGCCGCCATCGGCGAGGCGATCGAGATGCTGGTGGCGGCGCGGCGGATCGAGTTCTTCGGCTTCGGCGCGTCCTGGATCGTCGCCGCCGACGCGCAGCAGAAATTCCCGCTGTTCGGGGTGCCGTGCGTCGTGCATCTCGATGACCACCAGCAATTCATTGCTGCCTCGATGATGCGGGCGGGCGACGTCGCGGTGGCGATCTCCAACACCGGCCAAACCACCGGCCTGATTGAGATCGCGCATGCCGCGCGCGAGGCGGGGGCAAAGGTGATCGCCCTGTCCGGCAGCGGCACGGCGCCGCTGGCGCGCCTATGCGACCTGGTGCTGCTGGTCGAGACCCTGGAAAACACCAACGTCTACACGCCGACGATCTCCCGGCTCGCGGCGCTGACCGTGATCGACGTGCTGGCTGTAGGGGTGGCGATGCGTCGCGGCCCGGAGCATCAGCGCCGGATCGCGCGCATGAAGCAGCGGCTCAGCACCATGCGCAGCACGCCGCTGCAAACGCCCGACGAGCGCGCCTGATTTAGCGGCGGAAGGTTGCGACCAGCACGTCGCGGTATGCCTCCCGGCCGGCATGCAGCGGACGGATCGCGGTGACGCCGTGATAGACCCGGCCGTCATCGACCAGGGCCGTATCGAGCGGCTCCGACAGGGTGAAGCTGCCGAGCAGGCGGCGTTGCAGGTCGTGGATGCTGGTGACGCCGCTTTCGACGTTCTCGCGCGCCACCAGCAGCACCAGCACCCAGTCGACGCCGTCGCGGTGCAGGCCTTCCGGGGTCGGCTGGCCCTGCTCGCCGTCATGCGCCTCGATGCGGAACTGGTGCAGCTCGACATGCCAGTCGGCCGGCCGCAGCGCGGGCGGCGTCAGCGGCGTGAAGATGCCCTCGCAGGTGGCCAGGATCGCGCGCAGCACAAGATGGTTGCCGATCGGGTCGGTGACAGGTGCGAACCAGCGCTCGACCCCTCCGTTGAGCAGGTTGTAGTCGCGGCTCTGGTAGTGCGGCTGGTGCGGCTTGCGGGCGATATGCCCTTGTCTGACCGAGAAGGTAGCATGACGACGGCGCCGGTAGCGGCCACCGTCGGCCATGTAGCGATCGAGGCCAAGATCGTTCCAACTCTCGGCGAAGTCGCGCCAAGCCGCTGGTTCATCCGGCATGCAGTGTCGCAGGAGTGCTGCGCGCATCTGAGGTGCACGCAGCAGCGCGAAGCCGTCCTTTGCAAGGCCGCCCTTTGTAAAGGCGAGGGGCTGGTCAGACATGCGCGCTCTCCGTTTCATGGTCGAAGCCGGGCAGCGCCAGCGTGCGCGCCGGCATGGCGATATGGTGCGCCTGCAAGGCAAGATTCAGGCGTCGGTAGAATTCGCGCTGCACCGGCCAGCGGCCAGAGGTGGTGCAGCGGATCGTGCCGCTGATCGCGACTGCATATTCGCCGATGCTGTCGACGCCGTTGAGGCCGAAATCGGCGATGATGAAGTCCGCAAAGGCTTCGTCCTCGCGCAATCCCTGGCCGATCTCTGTCAGCAGCGCGCAGACCCGGTCGGTATTCTCGCCGACGGCGATGCTGACCGTGATCGCCGCGACCGCGAAATCGCGCGACAGGTTGATCATGGTGGTTACCGAGGAGAACGGGATGATCTGCACAGAGCCGTCGCCGGCGCGCAGCCTCAGGGTGCGGATTGAGAGATGCTCGACGGTGCCGGTGACTCCGGCCGCGGTGACGGTGTCGCCGACCTGCATCGCGTCTTCCACCAGCAGGAAGATGCCGGTGATGAAGTCCTGCACCAGCTTTTGTGAACCGAAGCCGATGGCGACCCCCAGGATGCCCGCACCGGCAAGCAAGGGCGCGATATCGACGCCGATCTGGCTGAGCACCGACAGCCCGACGACAATCGCGAGGGTGACGAACAGCACCGTGCGCAGGATCGGCAGCAAGGTCTGCAGCCGTAGTGCGCGCGCTGCCTGTTCGGCGTGGCCGAAGCGCACAATCTGGCGGTCGAGTGCGGCGTTGGCCGCCTCCCAGGCGATCACCCCGAGGCCCAGCGCGAGCAGGATCGCGATCAGTGCCGAGACCACGCGCGTGCCTAACGCGCCCTGCGTGAACCAGGACACCGCGGACAGTCCCCAGGCTTGCAGCAGCAGCACCAGGCCGATGCCGACAAAGGCGGCCGCGATCAAGCGACGCAGCAGTGGCACGTAGCGCGCCGCGCGCAGCTCCAGTCCGGGGTAGCGCTGCTCCACGGTGTCACCCGCGCGCAGCATTCGGGTCAGCAAAGCGAGCAGTGCCGCCGCTACCAGGCGGCAGCCAAAGATGATCGCAACGCTGACCAGGAACAGCCGCCAGATCTTAGCGTAGCCGTCCCGCACATGCGCTGCGTAGATGACCCACAGCGCGAAATCGAAGAACAGAGCCGCGATCCACCAGTATTGCGCCATGCGTGTGAGCACCAGCCCGAATGCGGTCTGCCGCCACCGGCGCGGCGGCGAGAGCACCGTGGCAACCCGGTGGCGCAGCCGCCAGATCAGCAGGGCGACCAGGATATGTTCGACCAGCGCGATGGCGCGGGTCAGCGAGCGCTCTGCGGCGCCGGGGAGTTGCAGGATGCCGCCGATCTCGATGACGGTGATCGCCACTACCGGCACCACAACCAGCCAGGCCCACCAGCGGTTCAGCAACACCGCGCCGGAATCGCTCATCCGGATGAGCCGCACGCGCGGCGCCCGTGGCGCCAGCAGCATGTCCACGCCCAAGGTGAGCAGGCGGCCGAGCCCATAGAGATTGATCGCGGTGACGGTGACCATTTGGCTCACGGGATGAGCAATGAAGGTGCCAGCGACGAAATTGCCGATCGCCAGAAACAGCGCCAGCGGCAGCAGCTTGACGAGCAGGCGCAACACGGCGAACGGCACCCGATGCAGCAATGTGAGAGACCTTGCCTCGGGCGTTTCCGCCACGTCGGACTCCGGTGGCGTGGTGGTGTCGGCGTCGCGTGCGAGTGCCCGCAGCGGCCGGCGCAGCAGCCTGATGACCACCTGCTCGGCCAGCAATGCCGCCAGGAAGACCGCGGTGCTCCGCCAAGCGGCGTCCACGAGCACGGCGCGGCTGTCGGGATGGCGCAGCTCGCCATCGAGCCAGCGCGCGGCGAGCACGGAATTGGCAAACATGCCGCCGAACGTGTCGACCTGCGTCAGCGCCAGCCGGCGCGCGACCCCCACTTCGCTTAGCAGTTCGCTGCCGACGCTGTTCGGCGCCAGCACCACCTTCGGCGATGGTTTCGCGGCCGTTACCGGCGCGGGCACGCTCTTGGCGATAGCATCCAGTGTGGCGATGAAGGCGGCGCGTTGCTTGGGATTGTTCAGCACGGTGAGCACCTGCTGCGCCTGCGTTGCACTGATCGGCGGCGCCGCGGGAGCAGCCGCCGGTGTGGCCGCATGCGCGAATCCGGCAAGCAGCAACAGAGCCGCCAGGATGGTCGTTCGTGTGCCTGTCGATCGCATGCGCTCTCCGCCGCCGGCTTCAATGGTCCGGCTTGGAACAACGCGCCGGCCGCGCTGTCAAATGCGCCCCCTAAGGGACGATCCGAAGTCGGGCGCGCGCTTCGATGGTCGGGCCGTCCAGCGCATGCAGCGCATCCAGGAGTGCAACCTGCAGCGTGCCGGGCCCGGGCGCCCGCGCGCCCGCCAGTTCGCCGGCAAGGCCGATCAGCACCATGCCATGGACTGCCGCCGCGAGCGGGTCCGCGACCACGGCCAGGCACGCGCCAATGATCGCGGTTGCGGTGCAGCCCAGTCCGGTCACGAGCGGCATCATGGGATGGCCATTGTCGATGGCCACCATGCTGATCCCATCAGTGGCATAGTCGGTCGCGCCGCTGACCACCACGGCGCTGCCGGTGGCCCGCGCGAGCGCGCCCGCGGCCTCTCGTGCATCGTCGGACGCGGCCCGGCTATCGACGCCCCGCGAAGCTTGGCCGCCCGCATCGCCCGCACCCGAGAGCCGGGCCCCAGAGAGCCGGGCCCCAGAGAGCGGGGCCCCAGAGAGCGGGGCCCCAAAGAGCCGGGTAAAGGCGATGATCTCCGAGGCGTTGCCGCGAATTACCCGCGGCTTATGCGCAAGCAACCCAACAGCCACCTCCGAGCGATACTGAATCACGCCGACCGCGACAGGATCGAGCACCCACGGCGTGCCCGCCTGCCGGGCCGCGGCGGTGGCGAGCGCCATCGCGCTTGCGCGTCGAGCATTCATCGTGCCGAGATTGATCACCAGAGCGTCGGCGAGGGCGGCGAACTCGACCACCTCCTCTTCGCCCTCGACCATCGCCGGCGAGGCGCCGAGCGCCAGCAGCGCATTCGCGGTGCTGTTGGTGACCACCAGGTTGGTGATGCTGTGCACCAGCGGCGTGCGCGCCCGCAGCGCCAGCAGGCTGGCGGCAACGTGCTGAGCGGTCATGACGTTGGCGATCACGCGCCGGACCGTGCAGCAGGTGGCGCCGGTCAGTCAAACGTTCCGTGGCAATTGTTTTTGGCAACGCCCGACCCGGCACGGCGGTCGCGCGGCATCCTGGTCCGACGGTTACAACTTCTTAGGGTTTGACCCCCTAAGATCATGGGCTCGCAACGACCGATCCGTCCAGCCGCGGCTAAACCGGTTGAACAGGAGCCATGCATGTCCCTTTCGCTCGACCGTTTCAGCATCAGAGTAAAGGTGGTCGGGGCATTCTCGCTTGTCCTGCTGCTTTTGCTCGGTCTGAGCGCCACCGCCGTCGAACGGCTGTCGGCGATCAATCATCGCGCCGCGGATATCCGCGACAACTGGCTGCCAAAGACGGGAGAGCAAGGGCGCCTGTTGATCGCGCTGCAGAAGGTCCGCCTTCTCGAAGCACGCTATTCACTGGCCCTCACCGATGGTGAGCGCAAGCAGATCGGCGCGGCCATTGCCGCTGGCCGCCACGAGGTCGAGCACTTGCGCGCAGCCTACGGCTCCATGACCGATGCAGGCAGTGTTGAGGCGCGCCTGATGCGCACGTTCGATCGGAAGTGGGCGGATCACACGACGCTCGTCAATCGTGATATTGGCCCTGGCGGTGACCCCGAGAACCTCTTCGCCGATGAGGAGCAGAAGAGTTTCGCCGCGGCGTTCAAAGCATCCGAGGCGGCGCTGCATGCGAGCCTTGCTCATGGCAGAAACGCGGCAGAGGCAAGTGCCGCTCTCTATGTGACGACAAAGCGCGTCATCCTTGCCGTGGCGGCAGCGTCCATTGCAGCTTGCGCTCTGCTGTCCTGGGCCATCATCAGGGATGTATCGGTGCCAATTCGCCGGATTACTCTCATTATGAAACGGCTTGCCGACCACGACCTGGACGTTGCCGTTACGGGATCGGATCGCCGCGACGAAATCGGCGGCATTGCCGCCGCGGTTCGGGTTTTCAGGGACAACATGATCGAGCGCGACCGGCTGGCGTCCGAGCAGCAAGCGGAAGAGGCCGCAAAGACCAGTCGAGCCGCCCGCGTGGAAACGCTGCTCCAGACGTTTGAGGGAAAATTTGGCGAGATGGCCGAGGTCCTCGCGGCCGCCTCCACCGAGCTTGAGGCGACGGCGGCAAGCATGACGGGTTCGGCGCAGCAGACCAATCAGCAGGCCGACCAGGTGGCGTCCGCCGCAATGCTGGCGAGCACCGGCGTGCATTCCGTCGCCTCGGCGGCCGAGGAACTGTCCACCTCGGTTGCGGAGATTTCACGTCGGATCAGGCATTCAACAAAAATGACCGGGCAGGCGGTCATCGACGCGCGCCGTGCCGATGTTACCGTCCAGGCGCTTGCCGATAGTGCCGAAAAGGTCGGACGGGTGGTCGGCCTCATCGCCGACATCGCGGGCCAGACCAACCTGCTGGCGCTGAATGCCACGATCGAGGCTGCGCGCGCCGGCGAGGCAGGTCGGGGGTTCGCCGTCGTGGCATCGGAGGTCAAGAGCCTGGCTGCGCAAACCGGGGCCGCGACCGAGGAGATCGGACGTCAGATCGAGGAGATCCAATCCGCGACGCGAAATGCGGTGGCGTCCATTCGCGATATCTCACGGGTCGTGGAGGAGCTCGGCGGCATCGCGACGGCTGTTGCCGCGGCGGTCGAAGAGCAGGGAACGGCGACGGCGGAGATCGCTCGCAACGCTCAGAGCACTGCGCTGGCCACGGAGACGGTGACCCGGAGCATCTCAGGCGTCAGCACCGCAGCCAACGACACCAAGGCTGCCGCCAGCCAGGTATTGGGCTCGGCTTCCGGACTGTCGCGACAGGCGGAGGGTCTGTCGAGCGAGGTCTCCGTGTTCATGCGCGGGGTTCGGGCGGCCTGAGTGGATACTGACCCGGGCCCATGATCGGCGCGACTACCGATTGACGGCAAAGCCTGTATCTTCTTGTGCGCTCGCCAGGATGAGGTCCGCATGCCGCCTAGCCCAAGCCTTTCCCGCAGGTGGGTCCTGCGCGGCACCGTATCCACTTTGCTCTGGTCCTCGCTCTGCCCTGGGCCCGCGGTCGCCGCCTCGACGCAGCCTCTGCTGGTGTTCGCCGCGGCCAGCCTGACCAATGCTTTGACCCAGGTCGACGCGCTCTGGCAGGCGCAGGGCCATCCCGCATCGCGTTTCTCATTCGCTTCCAGCGGCACGCTGGCGCAGCAGATCGACCACGGAGCACCCGCCGACCTGTTCGTTTCCGCCGACGAGAAATGGATGGACTGGCTCGCGGCGCGCGGCCGCCTTGTTGCCGGTAGCAGGCAGGATCTGCTGGGCAACCGGCTGGTGCTGGTGGAGCGCAAGGCGGACCTGAAGCCGGTGATCCTGGGGCCGCATACCGATTTTGCGGCGGTGCTCGGTGCGCAGGGCAGGCTGGCGGTGGGTGAGCCCGCTTCTGTGCCGGCAGGGATCTATGCCAAGCAGGCGCTGACCAAGCTCGGCCTGTGGAACGCCATTCAGGGGCGGCTGGCGCCGGCCGAGAATGTCCGCGCGGCACTGCTTCTGGTCGAGCGTGGCGAGGCGCCCGCCGGCATCGTCTACGCCACGGACGTCCCGGTGGCCCCGGGGCTTGCGGTCGCCGGCATCTTTCCCGAGAGCAGCCACACGCCGATCGTCTATCCCGGTGCGGTGCTCAAGGCCGCGGGCCAGCCCAAGCGGGCGGCGGCACTGCTATCCGATCTCGGCGGTGGTGCGGCACAGGCGATCTTCCACAATCTCGGCTTCTCCAAACCGCCCGGCGCCTGACCTTGGGTGCCTGAAGGCAGGACGCATGACCGCTTGGCTCAGCCCCGCGCAATGGGAGTCCGTGCAGCTTACGCTTGACGTCTCGACCCGCGCCGTTCTGCTGGCGTTTCCGGTCGCGGTGGCGGCGTCCTGGCTGCTCACCCGGCCGCGGCTCCCCGGCCGGCCGCTGCTCGATGCGCTGGTGCATTTGCCGCTGGTGCTGCCGCCGGTGGTCACCGGCTGGCTGTTGCTGGTGGTGTTCGGGATGGAGGGGCCGGTCGGAGGCCTGCTCTGGCGATGGTTCGGCATGCGCCTCGCCTTTACCACCAATGGCGCCAGCCTGGCCTGCGCGGTGATGATCCTGCCTTTGATGGTGCGCGCCATACGACTGTCGATGGAGGCGGTGGATCCTGGCCTAATGGCGGCGGCGGCTGGGCTCGGCGCCAGCCCGCTCGATCGCTTCGCAACCGTGCTGCTGCCGCTCGCGGCCCCCGGGCTGCTGGCCGCCCTGGTCAGCGGCTATGCCACCAGCCTTGGCGAATTCGGCGCGGTGATCACCTTCGCCGCCGACATCCCCGGCCAGACCCGCACTTTGCCGCTCGCGATCTTCGCCGCCTTGCAGGTCCCCGGGGGCGAAGCGCAGGCGGCTCGGCTGGCGGCTGTCTCGCTGGTGCTGGCGCTCGCCGGCCTGCTGCTTGCCGGGCTGCTTGCGCGAAGGCTCGGGCGGCTGCTCGGCACGCGGGACTGATGGCCGAGCTCGCGGTCAGCATCCAGCACCGGTTTGCCGGTGGGGCCGCACTTGACCTGCGCTTTGCGGCACCGGTGCCAGGTGTGGTGGCGCTGTTCGGGCCCTCCGGCGCCGGCAAGAGTTCGCTGGTGCATTGCATCGCCGGATTGCTCCGCGCCCAGCATAGTGTGGTGCGGATCGGTGACTCGGTGCTCTCCGACGCGCGTTCCTGGCTGCGGCCGGAGCAGCGTCGGGTCGGTCTGGTGTTCCAGCAGGCGCGGCTGTTCCCGCATCTCAGCGTGCGCGCCAACCTGGAGTATGGCGCGCGCCGGAGCCGTGCGGCGGCGGCACCGGACGCGCCCGGCTTCGACGAATTGGCGGCCCTGCTCGGCCTGGAGGCGTTGCTGTCGCGGCGGCCACGCACGCTTTCGGGCGGCGAGCGGCAGCGCGTGGCGATCGGCCGCGCGATCCTGTCGCGGCCGCTGCTGCTGGCGCTGGACGAGCCGCTCGCCAATCTCGACGATGCACGACGCGACGAAATCCTGCCCTATCTCGGCCGCCTGCGGGCGCGCTTGTCGCTGCCGATCCTGTATGTGACGCATGCGCTCGACGAGGTGATCCGGCTCGCCGATACGCTGGTGCTGATCCAGGGCGGACGTGTGCTGGCGTGCGGGCCGACGGCGGCGGTGCTGGGCGACGTCGCCGGCCCGCTCGTCGCGCGCGACGACGCCGCCAGCCTCCTGCACGGCCGCATCGTCGCCGTGGAGCCGGAGTCCGGCCTGGCACAGGTCGCCGCGGGCGGATTTGTGCTGCGGTTGCCGGCGTCTGGACATGCGGTGGGCGCCGCCTTGCGCCTGAAGCTGCCGGCGCGCGAGGTGATGCTGGCAGGTCTCGCCCCGTTGCCGCCGCTCAGCGTGCAGAACCTGCTCGCAGCCCGGGTGCTGGCGGTCTCCGCCCCTGACGCGGCGAGCGGCGTGGTCACGGTGGCATTGTCGCCGCAGGCCGGCGGCGAGGGGATCCTGCTGTCGAAGGTGACCGCGGACTCCGCGCGCCGGCTTGCGGTCGCACCCGGAATGCCGATGCTGGCGTTGGTGAAATCCGTCTCGATCGAGGTGCTGGCATGACCGAAGGTGCACGAGTGACCGGCGAGCCCTGCTGGCTGATCCGCGCGCGCGAGGTCCAGGCGATCGCGCAGACCGGGCTGGCATTCAGCCGCGATCCCTATGACCGCGAACGCTACGAAGCGCTTCGCCGGATCGCCGCAAGCATGATGGCCGCCGGCGTCGACGCCGAGCCCGCGGCGCTGCTCGCCACCTTCCAAGCCGAACAGGGCTATGCCACGCCAAAGATCGATGTGCGCGGCGCCGTGTTCGACGACGAGGACCGGCTGCTGCTGGTGCGCGAGACCGCGGACGATGGACGCTGGACCCTGCCGGGCGGCTGGGCAGACGTGAACCAGACGGCGTCGGAATGCGTGGTGCGCGAAATTCAAGAGGAGTCCGGCTACACCGCGCGGGCCCTCAAGCTGGCGCTGCTGCACGACCGCGCGCGTCAGGGCCACCAGCCAGCCGGCCTGTTCTCCATCTACAAGCTCTTCTTCGTCTGCGCCCTGACCGGCGGTGCGGCACGTGGCAGCCTGGAGACCAGCGCGGTGGGGTTCTTCGCCGAGCACGCGATCCCCGCCGATCTCTCGACCAGCCGGACACTGCCGCACCAGATCGCGCGGCTGTTCGCGCATCATCGCGATCCCAGCCTGCCGACAGAATTTGATTGACCGTGTCCCTGGACGGCAAGGCCAGGCTTTGACATGCATCACGCCGATGACCCGTAACCCGCGCCATGATTTCGTCGCCGCCCAGTACGGCCCGCGTGCCGCGGCGTACGTCGAGAGCATCACGCACAGCCAGGGTGCGGATCTCGATCAGATCGAAGCCCTGCTGACCGGCTGGCCCCAGGCCCGCGTGCTCGATCTCGGCTGCGGCGGCGGCCACGTCAGCCTGCGCGCGGCACCGCATGTAGCCGAGGTGGTGGCCTGCGACGTGACTCCCGACATGCTCGACGCCGTGCGCCGGACCGCGGCCGCCCGCGGTCTGGACAACATCCAGGTGCGCGAGGGCGCCGCCGAGGCGCTGCCGTTCGAGGCGGCCTGCTTCGACGTCGTGCTGTCCCGCTTCTCGGCGCATCACTGGCAGGATCTCGAAGCCGGGCTGCGCGAAGTGCGGCGCGTGCTGCGACCGGACGGCCTCGCCGTGCTGATAGACACCGTGGCGCCGGAGGATCCGATGCTCGACACCCACCTGCAGGCGATCGAGCTGCTGCGCGACGCCTCGCACGTGCGCAACTTTAGGCTCGCAGAATGGGTTGCCGCCCTGTCGCGCAGCCGGTTGCCGGCGCACGGCCTGACCTGCCGGCGTCTGCCGCTGGAGTTCGCGAGCTGGATCGCCCGCACCCGTCCGGATGCGGTTCGCGTTGCTGCGATTCACGCCATCCAGGACACGGCACCGGTCGCCGCGCGCGCGTATTTCGAGGTCGCCGGCGACGGCAGCTTCACCATCGACACCATGACCGTGCTCGCAAGCCCGGCCTAGGAGCACCGCCATATGCCGACCTCTTTCAGCATGACCATCTGCGGCATTGAGGAACTGGCCGGCCATAACCAGGCCGGCTTCACCCATGTGCTGTCGATCCTCGACCCGCAATGGCCGGTGCCCGAAGCCTTTGGTGCCTACGGCGAGCATGAGCGGCTGGAGCTGCGCTTCGACGACATCATCGAGGAGACGCCGGGGATGATCGCGCCGCAAGCGTCGGACGTGCGTGCTTTGCTCGATTTCGGCCGTGACCTGATGGCCGAGCCAGGTGCCAACCTTCTGGTCCATTGTCATGCCGGCGTCTCGCGCTCGACCGCGTCGATGCTGCTGATCCTCGCACAGGCGCGCCCCGACCTGGGTGCCGAGGCGGTCGCCGCCGAGATCCTGCGTATCCGCGCCAAAGCCTGGCCGAACCTGCGTATCGTGGAACTCGGCGATGCGGCCCTAGGTCGTGGCGGCACGCTGGCGTCGGCGGTGATCGGTCTCTACCGCGAGCAGCTCGCCCGTCGTCCGGAGCTCGGCGAGTTCATGACCGAGGCAGGGCGCGCGCGCGAGGTGGCGCTCGCCGGCGGAG
The DNA here is from genome assembly GCF_965276875.1 of Lichenicoccus sp. Taxonomy (GTDB): domain Bacteria; phylum Pseudomonadota; class Alphaproteobacteria; order Acetobacterales; family Acetobacteraceae; genus Lichenicoccus. The sequence goes on from NZ_OZ255701.1 coordinate 2,821,538, forward strand.
CATCATCCGGCTGACGAAATCCTGCAGGGCCCGCGCCGACCTGACCGCAAACATAAGCCCGCATCAGCCTGGACCCCCGGCGGCTTTCAGCGCATCGCTCAGAATGTCCTGGATGCTGCGGCCGGTTTCCGCCGAACGCCGATGCAGCCAACGGTGCATCGGCACCGTCGCCCGGTAGGTCAGGGCGACCGTCGGCTCCGGCCGGACGAAGTCGAACCGCTCCTGCACGAAACCCCGCCGCGCGTCACCCGACACCGGCGGCGGCGCGAACAGGCTGGGCTGGGTTGCGCCGTCCCGTGGCGAGAGGCCCCGCTGCCGCTCCAGCATCGTCATGCGTCGGTCCAGGGCCGCCTGGATCAGGCTCTGGCTGGTGGTCGAGAAGCGTCGCACCAGCTGCTTCATGCGGTCGTAGCGCGGCAGGTCCAGGCGGACGGTCACCGGGATGGTGCCAAGGCGACGCGACGGCGCGGCCGAGGGCACAAGCGGCGCGTCCTGGCGGCGGGACGACGGTTCCGACAGCGGCGTGATCTGCATGCATCCCCCCCGACTCGCCGGCGCGCGTCCAGCTTCAGGCTTGTACACCGCCGCGCATGATCCGCCAGACGCGCCTTCCAGTTGGCAAGGTTCAGCGCCCAGCTTAGCGCGCAAGCGCGAGGGTCCTCCGAGCCAGGAACATCGAGACCATCGTTGCCCCGAAGCCCGCAATGCTCAGCAAGGCGCCAAGACCAGGCAAGGTCTGGTAGGTGAAGCCAGCGCCCAGGGCGACGGCGCCCAGCCATGCCCCGGCGGCATTTCCAAGATTGAACGCGCCCTGGTTGAGCGTCGCCACCAGATTTGGCGCTTCCGGCGCGGTATCGATGACCCGCATCTGCAGCGGGGTCGCGGCGGCGAAGGTCAGCACGCCCCAGATCAGGAGTGTGACGGCTGCCGGCAGGATCGTCGGCAGCGTCAGCATCAACGCTGCCAGGACAGCGGTCAGTCCCAGCTGTACTCCGGCAATGCTCTCCATCAGCCGCCAGTCGCCCAACCGGCCACCGATCAGGTTGCCGGCCGTGATGCCGACGCCGAGCAGCAGCAACAACCAGGTTACCGCGCTCGGTCGAAGATGGGTGACCTGTTCGAGCATGGGCGTGATGAAGGTGAAGACGCTGAACAGGCTCGCCGAGAGCAGCGCGCTCATCGACATCGCCAGGATCACCTGCGGCTTGCGCAGCACCGCAAACTCCGCGAGCAGCCGGCTTGCCTGCGGCTTCGGCGTTCGTGGCAGCGCCCATGCGATGACGGCAGTCGCGGCCAAGGCGATCGCGACCACGCACCAGAATGCCGCGCGCCACCCGGCGACCTGGCCGAGGGCGGTGCCGGCCGGCACGCCAAGCACGTTGGCCAGGGTCAGTCCGCTGAACATGACGGCGATGGCTTGTCCGCGTTTGGCCGGCGACACCAGCTCGGCTGCCACGATCGAGCCGATGCCGAAGAAGGCGCCGTGGCATAACGCCGTCAGGATGCGGGCCGCCATCAGCAGCGCATAGTCGGGCGCGATTGCGCAGAGCAGGTTGCCGGCAGCGTAGGTCCCGATCAGGGCGAGCAACGCGGCCTTGCGCGGGGCGCGCGCGGTGGCCACCGCGAGGATCGGCGCGCCAATAACCACGCCCAGGGCATAGCCGGTCACCAGCAGGCCGGCGCTCGGGATCGTGACGTGCAGGTCGTGCGCGACGTCGGGCAGCAGGCCCACGATAACGAACTCGCTGGTCCCTATGGCGAACGCGGCCAGGGCCAGCGCGAACAGGGGGAAGGACATCATTGGATCCGGCCTTTACGACGAACGGGGGCGCCCAGTTGGGAGTCCGCAGGCGCACAATCAGATAGGCCAGTATCCTGTCGCAACGCACAAAACCACCTTCCGGCGCGCGCGACGCGGTGTGACCCAGGTCAGGCTCCTGGTTCGCGTGTGGCAAGCGGTTCCGCTTGAGCCCAAAACACTCTGGTCTGGAGCGGGATCGGCGTAGATGGCGCTTATCCTGCTCTGGCGGAGAGGCCGGCCAGTAGCGCGCTGCGGTCCTGTAGCGCGTTGCGTACAGCCATGATGCTGGCGTGGATATCAACCGCGGCTTCAATCATCCAGGTGGCCGTCGCGGTGACCAGCAGCGCGCGCAGGAATTCGGCGTGTCCGGCCATCACTTCATCGGCTTCGGCAAGGCGTCGCAGGGTTACCGCCTCGGTGCGGAAGCGCTCGGTCATGCGGTCGCTCTCTGGTGCCGGCAGGCTGCGTATCTGGCCTTCGAGTACGCCCAGCTCGCGACCGATTGCCTCGAGCGTCTGTGCGCCGCGCAGCGCCTTTGCCTCAGGCCTCGGCTGCGTACGCGATGGCGCCGGCAGGAACTCCTGTCGCCAGGCCGCCTCGGCCGCCTCGACGCTATGGCGCGCAGCACCCAAGGTTTCGCAGACTTTGGCGCGCACCAGCAGGTCGTCGGCGCGCAGCTGATTCTCCAGCCTATAGAAATTATAGCCCCAGCCATGAAACAGGTTGATCGCGATCTGCGACAGCCGGCCCGCCTCGTAGAACGGCGCCGTGCTCATCGTGGCGTATCCTTGATGCCGGCGAGGGCCGCGGCCGAGCTCGCCAGCGGGCCGCCGATCTGGAACGGCACGCCGGCCGCGGCATTCGGCGCCGAGACCAGGCCTTTGTCGGCCATACGCAGCGCCAGATAGTAGCGGATCGCCTCGATTGGAGTGAGACCGATCGCCTGCAGCGAGATCAGCTCGCGCATCCGCTCGTCACGCGGCAGGATCAGGATCTTCAGGTCGTTGAGCAGGATGCCGTAGATGCGCAGGAAGTCGGCAAGATGCGCCTTCACCCCCTCGCGCAGTTCGTTAATATGCTCGTTGATGTTTTCCAGGCGGGTGACCTGGACAACCTGGTTGATCGCCTGCTCGATCGCCGGCCCTGCGTAGTCGGCGATCTCGGCGGTATTGATGACATTGCCGGTGAACGGCAAATGAGTGATCAGGTCGAGGGCGGCCTGCTTGCTGTCGACATGGATGTAATAATCCGCTTGGTAGGAGACCTCGGCCATCTCGGCACTGGTGGCGATGCCGCTGCTGCGCACCAGCAGCTTGGCGCGATTGACGTAGATGACCTCATACACCCAGGGCGAGGCGCCGCCGAAGAAGCCCTGCACGATGGAGCCGACCAGCGGCTTGTCCGGCGTGGTCAGCGCGTATTGGCCGGTGTCATAGACCTGCAGCACCGCGCCGCGCGACTTCAGGATGCAGAAATGATTGCTCTCGACGGTCAGCAACGAGCCCGAGACAATGCTCTCGTCCATGATTTTTATGGCGACGTTGCGCACACCCAGCATGTCGGTGCCGTCGCGATTAAGCGCGGTGATGACCTGTCGCGTCAGGGCCACGGGCGATTTCCTTAATGGCGATGGGTCACGTCGCTGCCTCGGCGCGCAACCGCGCGACGCGGACCGGGACCGGCGGGTGCGAGTAATGGTAGAGCGCATAGAGCGGATCGGGGGTCAACGTGCTGGCATTGTCCCGGCTGAGTCGGACCAGGGCCGCGATCATCGGTCCGGCACCGGCGCGGCTGCGGGCAAATGCGTCCGCCTGGAACTCGTGCCGGCGCGAGATCCAGTTACCGAGCAGGGACGCGAGTGGGCCGACCAGCGACCAGCACAGCAGGCACGCGACCAGGCTCAGCGCCGCGTCGCGATGCTGGATGCCAAAGGCCGGCAGCAGCCAGGGCTGGTGCGCCAGCCAGCCGAACCCGGCCAGCACCACGAACAACACCACTGCCGAGCGAAGCAATCCTTGCAGGATATGGCCATGACGAAAATGGCCGAGTTCGTGAGCGACGATCGCGCGCACCTCCTCGATCGGGCTGCCGTCGATCAGCGTGTCGAACAGCACGATCCGCTTGTTGCGGCCGAAGCCGATGAAATAGGCATTGCCGTGCGACGAGCGGCGCGAGGCGTCCATGGTAAACAGCGCGGCCGCGCGGAAGCCGCATTCGCGCACCAGGGCTGTGATCCCCTGGCGCAGCTCGCCCTCGGGTAGCGGCGTAAACCGGTTGAAGCGCGGCGCGATCAGCCGGACATACACCGCGGGTGCCCCCAGCATCAGCACCACCAGCCCGAGCCAGCCGTAGAGCCACCAAAGCCCAGCGACGCGAGCGATCAGCCAGAAGGCGACGAACAGCAGCGGCGTTGCGAGCAGCAAACCGATGCCCCAGCCGCGCAGACGATCGCGTGCATACAAAGCCGGCGTGGTGCGGTTGAAGCCAAAGCCCTGCTCGACGACGAAGGTGCCATAGAGCGAGAACGGCAGCGCCAGCAATGCGCCGATGGCGGCGTAGGCCAGTACGAAGCCGACACTGCGCCCGAGCGAGGGCGGTGTCGCAGCGGCAAGTAGTCCGTAGAGCAGGTCGAAGCCGACGAGCAGCCAGGCGGCCCCGACGAGCCATTGCCAAACCTGCCGCACCATCGCCAGCCGCTCCCGTGCGACCGTGTATTCTGCGGCGCGGCGATGCTGTTCAACGGTTATCGCATGCGCGAAATCGGCGGGCACCTGCTCGCAATGCGCGCGGACATGCGCAATCTGCCGGCGCGATAGCCATAGCGAGAGGAGCGTCTCAGCAAGCGATGCCAGCAACACGATGATGAGCAATGGGGCAGGCAGAGGTGGCACATGCATGGCTTGCACGTGGCAGCCGGGGGCGCCCGTGGCAAGATCCCTCGTCGATGAGCCTTCCCATCACCATGTGAGCTTTGGTATCGCATGAAGCGGTGCCGAATCCGGGGTCAGGACATGAGTGATTGAAGTTGCCGCGGAAAACCGCGGGAAAGGCCTCGCCGAAGACCCGGATTAATTCTGGGTCCCGCACGCGCCCGCGGCGGCAATATGCGGCATTGCCGGTCCGCTTTGATGCGCAGGGGCGCGTGCAGGTGATGTTGCTGACCTCGCGCGGCACCCGGCGCTGGATCATTCCAAAGGGCTGGCCGATGCCCCGGATCTCGCCGGCCGCGGCCGCCGCACGCGAAGCGTATGAGGAAGCCGGGCTTGAGGGAGTGATCGACAGCGAGACTCCGATCGGCAGCTTTTGCTATTCCAAGGGGCTTGATCGTGGCCGCAAGGCCGACGTTGAGGTCGAGGTGTTCCTGCTCATCGTCTCGCGCCAGCTCGACTCGTGGCCGGAGCAGGCCGAGCGCGGCACCCGCTGGTGCGATCCCGAGGAGGCGGCAGCGCTGGTCGACGAACCCGGGCTCGCCGACCTGTTGCGGCGCGCGGGCAACGTTCGCGCTCCCGGATCGATCCGACCCCAGGAGCCGCAGAGCTGGCCCTGACCCCCAGCCTTGTCGTCATGCTGGCCCATCGCCGCCAAATCGGCTACGGAACTCGCTGGGTTCGTTTCGCCACCGAGGCATCCTGAGTGGAAATGCGTCGCTTATGCTGCACATCCTGCCGGTCGATCCGCAGCGTGAAGCCCATCATGCGGGCCAGTTCGAACTGGTCCACATCATCCATGTCGCCGTTCATTGGCTGCTCATACCTGTGGAAGCAGCGCTTGGCCTCTGGCTGATCGGGTTGATCATCGCACTGCTCGGCTGGACCGTATGGGCCGCGTGCTGGCTGGTGCGACGTGCAACCGCCGCGCGTCGCGACAGGCATGCGCGGCGGCTTGGCGGGGCGGCCACGCGCGAAAAGCTCTGACAGCATCCGCCCGTCCGGGGCCGCCGATGTCGTGCTTAAGCACTCCTTAGGAAAGATCTGCGACAAATCGTCCACGGCCATTCTGACGCCCGTGGGAGCCTTGCATCATGCCAACAGTTTGGCGTCGTTTGTCGCTCAACGTCCGCCTGTGCGGCGTCGGCGCGGTCATCACTGCATTCGCGGTGCTGCTCACCGCGGGGATCATCCTTCGTCAAGCCGATACGGAAATGCGGCGGCAGGCGCAGACCATGCTCGAATCGGACATGCGCCTGGCTTGGGACCTGGTCGAGGCAGACGCCCGCAGCCAAGATTTTTCGGTCTCCGGACACACCATCCGGGCGGGCAGCCTCGTACTGAACGGCGACAATGCCCTTGTGGACAAGTTCCACGCGATCAATGGCGCCACCGCCACCATCTTCCTCGGCGATCTGCGGGTGGCGACCAACGTGCAAAAGCCGGACGGCTCGCGTGCCATCGGCACGCATCTGGCACGCGGCGCGGTCTATGATCGTGTGCTGCGTGACGGCAAGCCGTTCCGCGGCAAGGCCAACATTCTCGGCACGTCCTACTTCACCGCCTACGATCCGATCCGGTCTGCGGACGGCACCATCATCGGCATCCTCTATGTCGGCGTGAAGACCGCGAGCTTCATGGCCGTCGTCAATCGCATGATCCTGACCAGTGCCGCCGCCGGTGCCGCGGTCACCCTGCTCGGGATTGCCGTGTTGTCGCTGATGGTCCGCCGCAGCCTGCGCGAACTCGGCCGCCTGCGCGACAGCATGACCGCATTGTCTGCCGGAGAGCTTAACGGCACGATTCCGGCCGTTGACCGCGGCGACGAAGTCGGCGCGATGGCGCGCGCGGTCGTCGGGTTCCGCGACGGGCTTGCCGAAGCCGAGCGGCTGCGGGCGGAGCATGCGCAAAGCCAAGCGGCCGCCGAGGTGCTGCGTCAGCAGGCGATGGCGGGGGTCGCGGCGCGGTTCCGCCAAAGCGCCGGGGTCACCCTGGCAGCGCTCACCTCCGCCGCCGGTTCGCTCAGCGGCACCGCCGAGGCGCTATCAGTGACCGCGGAACGGGCCGGCGTGCGAGCCGCGGCCGTAACCAGCGCCGCCGAGGACGCGAGCGCCACATTGGGCAACGTCGCGACGACGGCGGCACAACTCACCGGCTCGATCGCCGAAATCGATCGTCAGGTGGCACAGTCCGGCGAGATCGCGGGCCACGCCGTCGCCGAGGCCAACCGAACCGACGCGGTGATGCGCACGCTGTCCGATAGTGCCGAGAAGATCGGCAAGGTGGTCGGGCTGATCTCCAGCATCGCCAGCCAGACCAGCCTGCTGGCGCTGAACGCGACCATCGAGGCGGCACGCGCCGGCGAAGCGGGCAAGGGCTTCTCGGTCGTCGCCAGCGAGGTCAAGAGCCTGGCCAGTCAGACCGCCCGCGCCACCGAGGAGATTTGCGCCCAGGTCACCCAGATACAGTCCGCCACGGGGAACGCGGTGAGCGCCATCTCGGGCATCACCGAGGTTGTCGAGCGGATGAGCGCGATCTCCGCCACCATCGCGGCCGCCGTCGCCGAGCAGGGTACGGCCACAGCGCAGATCGCGCGCAACGTTCAGCAGACCGCGGCCGGTACGCGCGAGGTGGTGTCGAACATCGCCGGCGTCAGCGAGGCCGCAAGCAACACCGGCTCGGCGGCGCAGACTTTCATGGCGGCGACCGGCGACCTGTCGGCTCGTGCCCGGCGGCTGTCCGGCGAGGTCGACGACTTCCTCGCGGGTCTGCAGGCGGCCTGAACGGCCAAAGGCTCGGTCGATGCTGCACGATATCAACTAGGTGCCAGCATCAGGGTGCGGCGATGAGTTCCGCCCTGAGACCGATGCCCGGCGCAGCACCCGGCTGGATAAACCGGCGACCCAGGCGCTGGAAGGGCGCCTGACCGATCAGGTCGGCCTCAAGGTGCCAGGTCTCGCCCTCAAGCGCCGGCGCATCGAGGGACAGCACCACCATGTTCGCCCAGTCGGGCTTGGGCTCGCCGGCGAGGGTCAGAAGGCAGCAGGCGCAATTATGCTCGGGCGGGCCGTCCGGCTCGCGGCCCCAATGCCGGGTCCAGCCGCCCACGAACTGCTGCACCTCGGGCGTGCCGAACAGGTCGCCGGGTGACGCGCCCGTCCGCAGAAACATGAAATCGAAATGCGTGAAGCCGTTCTGCGCGCCCGCGCCGTCCACCAGTTTCCAGTTGCTGTAATGCGCAATCGCCGGTTGGTCGTTGAAGAAAGGATTGTCGGTGGCGCGCAGCCAGTCCTCGTAACCCCGCGCGTCGCTGTCCGGTCGCGGCGTGTACGACATGAAGAGCATTGCCACTTTCATTTCGCCTCATCCATCAATGGCCCAGCCGCGTATGACGATGAAGCCCATTTGTTCATGCCGTCAACATGAAGGTGCTGAGCGGCGTGTCAGGGTCTTCTGCCCCAGGCTGCGGAAGCTCATGACGACCTATAGCTGGTGAGGAGGACGATCTTGCCGAAGGCTCCAGCCTCGATCCTGCGGTGTGCGTCCGTGCTAAGGGGTGTTCACGGGAACGGCGACGCGCTGGTAGGCGGGACGGGCGTGCAGCCGCTCGAGGAAGGCCATCGCCTCGGTGAACAGGTCGCCCACGCCGAGTTGGGCCGCAAGACCGAGCGAATAGCCGACGGAAACATCGGCCAGGGTGAAGCGGCCGGCGGCAAGGTACTCCGCGCCTGCCAGCGCCTCGCCGACCGGCCGCAGGCGCCGGGCGAGCAGGGCGCGTGCATCGTCGACAGGCTTTGCCGGCCGTTGCTCGGGCGGGGTCAGGAGCATGGTGCCCACCAGCGTGCCGATTGGCGGCATCAGGTTCGCCTCGCCATACCAGCAGAATTGCCGCCAAGCGGCGAAGCCGGGCTCATCCGGACCGACGGCGAGCGGCGTCGGCGCATGCCTGGCGACCAGGTAGTCGCAAATCGCCATCGATTCTGTCAGCCGCATCGCGCCATCGACGAACAGCGGCAGCGAGCCCAGCGGGTTCTCTTCCAGGAAGGCCGGCTGGCGCACGCGGGGCGGAAACAGCACCAGCTGCACGCGATAGGGACGTTGCAGCTCCTCCAGCACCCAGCACCCAGCGCACGCGCAGCGAGCGGGTGCGGTCTCCATGGTACAGGATCGGTTCGGCCATGCTCAGATGCCTCGTCCGATTGCGGCCCATAGGGCGCGCGGAGTGTGCGCTTGAAGATCTTGCCGGACTCCTCGCGCGGCAGGCTTGCCGCGAGCTCGATCACGCGGGGCACCTTGAACCGGCTCAGTCTGGCCGCGAGTGCCTCGATCTCGGCCGGGTAGATGTTCACCCCGCCGGAAATAATCATGTCCCTTCGGCGGTCGCTTAGGAACAGGAAGCCCTCCGCGTCGATATAGCCGATGTCGCCGACGGTCACGAATTGGCCGTCGCTTACCGCCGCGCGCGCCTCTGCCAGACCGATATAGGTGGCATCGGGAATGGCGGTGCTGTGGACGAACACGTCTCCCGCCTCGCCAGGTGCTGCTTCGGCGCCCCTTTGGCCGCCCGGTGGTGCCTGAGGTGTAGATCACCGAAGCGCGGAATGCGTCCGTCGCATTCCGCAGCGCGGCGTGCCGGGCGACCCAGTCGAGCGTAGCGGCCACGCAAGGCGTCCGGTCGGACAGGCGATAGGCCATCGCGATCTCGACCGGCATCTCCACCACAATGACGGTCAGGCCTTCGGGCAGGCCGGCGGCCACCCCCGGCAGCAGGTCGCCGTGTACCACCAGCACCTTGGCTGCGCTGTCACGCAGGATGTAGCCCATCTCGTCGGCCATCCCATGCCAGTTGAGCGGCATCGGGTATGCTCCCACCGAGACGGCGGCGATGCTGGCTTCGAACAGGGGAAAGTCGCGGCCCACCAGCAGGGCCACGGTGTCGCCCTCGACGATGCCGAGCCGACGGAGGCCCTCGGCCGCGCGCAGCGCCCGCTCGCGCATCGCATTCGTCGAGCGACGCCGACCGCCGGAGATCACGCCCGGGATGGGACCGAGGGCGGGAGGCGGCATGCTGTTCAGGCGGCGAGCCAGTTACCGTGGAAGCCCGCGGGAATGCGGCGCGCCCGCGCGTTGGCGCGCGTCGTTGAAGCTTGCGAGCAGGTTGACACCTTTGGTCACCCCTGTACGGATCACGGTCTCGACGGCTGACATAAGCAGCCGGTTTCCAATGTGTCTACAGCGTGAACATATGGCTCGAGTTCAGACTGTCAAGGCCCCGCCTGTCAAAACAAGATCGAAACCCTATCATCATGGTGACCTGCGGGCGGCGCTGGTGCGCGCCGGCATGGAGTTGCTGGCGACCCGTACCGTCGATGACCTGTCGCTGCGCGAGATCGCCCGGACGGTCGGCGTCAGCGCCAACGCCGTCTACCGCCATTTCGCCGACAAGGAGAGCCTGATGCAGGCCTTGTCGGCCGAAGGGCTGCAGATGCTCTATGTGGCACAGCGGGCCGCCTCGGACGCGGCGGGGGGAGGGGTCGCGGGCTTCACCGCCACGGGTGCCGCCTATGTCCGCTTTGCCCTGGAGAACCCGGCGCTGTTTCGTCAGGTGTTCTCCAACCCGCAACCGCGCGACGCGGTCGCAGCACCTGATGGGGTGACTGCGGCGATGGCTTTCCTCCGCGCCAACGCGGCAGGGGTCGCAGGCTCGGACAGCGAGGTGGAGATCATCGCGCTCGAAGCCTGGTCCCTGGCGCACGGTCTGGCGATGCTGCTGCTGGACGCGCGCGTTGCGGTTCCCGAGACGATGATTTCCGACGTGTTCACGCACTGGGCCGAGAGGCTCAGGGTGCGTCGCGTATCGCCGGTCAAGAAGGCCGTTGGCAAACGCAGCCGCGCCAGCGCCTGAGCGGAATGTGGACGCGGGTCACATTTCGCTTGACGTGCCTCGCACTTGCTTGCTGTGACAACCAGTCACTGCCGGACTCCGAGGAGATTCCCCTGGGCGATCAGCACTTTACGACACTCACCGCGAACATGATCAAGCCGCTGACCGAGGACAGCTTCAAGCCGTTCCCGCTGACCGACGCGCTCGAATGGAGGTTTTGCATAACTCGCTTCTGGTGCGGCGGTCGGCAGGGACTCGGCGCACAAGGCTTCCGAGCTTGCAGTCGCACTCGCCCAACTCTTCGCCTGTCCGGCCCTCGCCTTCACCGTTCGCGTTGCCGCGGCTGCCGCACACCCGGTCCTGGTCATGGCTGCCCTCGGCGCCCCTATTTGGCCTTAGTCGTAGCCTCTATCAGCCCGAGCGCGTCGTGGCCCCGCTCGCCGCCGGCATCTTCGCCGTGGGGTGCCTGCCCTTCTTCCTGTTCACCCGCGACGCGCCGAGGACCGGGCTTCCGCTGACCCAGGCTTTCCGCGGCGGCGCGTGCCGGCAGCTCATTCACCGCTGTGGAACGGTCCGGTGTTTCGCATGCTGCCGGAGCTCATGTTCCTTTTCGTCGGCTTCTTTAACGTTACCTTCATCGTCGCCCATTATTCTTCGAGCCGAACGCTGCTGACCCGCCTGACTCCACCGTCGCAGAGCAGCGCATTCTTTGGCGTCTATGCCCCATCCGGGAACCGCCACCATGTGGCTCGGGCCGATATTGGTGAATGCCGGCACGTCCTACTTCAAGACCCAGCAAGGAGGAAAGCCATGGTGCTCATCCTGCTGGCGGTCGGCTTTGTCGGGCTGACGTTCGTGCGCGGCGGCGGCCGTAACGATGCCGTAGCGGATGCCGAGGCAGCACCTGGTATTGATTGAACGCGTTGGCATGTGTTGGTGTTCAGGTCACCGCTTTTCCGGGCACCTGGTCGTCCGACGTCACGCCTGCGGGAACAGGCTTGGGAACAACAGCTCAATCGCGTGCAGCGGAAAGCGCAGCGAGACCGGGCCCTTGGGCGTATCGGAGCCGAGGATGCCGTCAGCGACGAGCATCGCCAGCAGATCGCGGGCGCTGCGTTCTCCAAGACCGGTTATGCGGGCGGCCTCGCCGCGCGGGACGTCGCCCTGTTGCAGCACACGCTCCAACAGGAGCCAGGCTTCCGGTCGCCAGGCGCGACGCTCGGCATAAAGGCGGAGACGATCGACCAGCGTGTCGAACGCAAACAGCCCGGTCATGAACGCGACCTGATCGAGGCAAACCTTGAGGAACCACGCCGTGAAGTCCGCCAGAGCGCGGCGCGACAGGTTACCACGTCCGTCAAGATCGCCTTGCCGCGGCATATCGGCGTGATCCATCATCCGCTTGTATTCGCCGCGACTTTCGAGACCGCGCGCCAGACCGCGCGAGACGGACCACAGGCCATGGGCGCCGATGCCGGCGGCAAGCGCCATCGCGTGGCTCATCAGACGGCTGACGCGGCCGTTCCCGTCGAGAAAGGGGTGGATATAGTTGAACCGGTGATGTGCCGCGGCAATCGCCAGGATGCGTGCGCCGGGGCCGAGCGACCCCAGCCGATAGCGCGTCTCGAAATGCGCCATGAAGGCAGCCACTTTATCGGACGCCGGCGGCTGATGCCGACCGACCGTCACCTCCTCGGTGGCCGTGGCACGAAGCAGGCCGGGCGCCATCCGGATGACGCGGCTGTCGCTGCGCGCCATGAGCATCGCCTCCGGGGCTTCCCGATAGAACTCTTCATGGAGCCATTGAATGAACCCGGTCGACGCCGGTTCAGGCAGGTCGCCCACGGCGTGGCGGCGGTCGATCTCACGCTGCAGGCGGATATGTGCCCGTGCCTCCAGCTGTAGATCGCGCCGTTCCTCGACGGCTTCCAGTTGGCCCCGCAGCGCCGCCTCGATTTCACGGGGTGTCGTATTGTGGCCTTCGATCAGGTTCGAGTAATAGCAGTTCATGGCCCGCACGGCGTCGGCCAGGCCGGCGGCGGAACGGGGCTGCAGTCGCGCGCCGAGGCTGGCAGTGGCGGCCGAGAGGCTGGCGACCAGGTCAAGCAGCTCGGGTCCCGCCTCTTCGAGGAGACAGGGTTCGATCCGCGCGGGGGTTTCTTCCGGGAGCATCATAATTCGCCGCATTTCTGCCGGTATCGGGATTCAGAATGCGTATGCTAGTGCAGGGTCTTTCACAACTCGATGGTTAAAAATTGCCGATCTTGGCACCGATCTCCATGCCAGGCACAAGTCTTTGATTTCAGTTGTCTTTTTTCAGTGCAGTCGGCATTGCGGTGCCGATCCGGGTTAAGTAGGGCCACTGCCCTTCTTCAATCGCGCTATGCGCGCCGCATTGCAGTATGCCGCGTATTCAGAAGCATAAGAACGCCATCGGCGGACTTCTGAACCGACTGATCAGCTACCGACAACACGGCTGTAAATGCCGGCGCCTTCCAGCATGTGGGAGGCGGCCGTGGATCCGTCGGCGAAGCGCGTGAGGCGCTCCTGAATGATGCTGTCGGCCTCGGCCATGATGCGATCGATCAGCGCGCGCACGGTCGGGATGTCGTGGATCAGGCCTGCGACCATGCCGCAACTCCAGGCGCCGGCATCCATCTCGCCGTCGCGCATGATGCGCGCGTACGCCCCGACCACCTCGGGTGCGATATCGGCGAAACTGATGCCCGGCCCGATCTCTCGCTCCTTTGCCAGAAGCCTCTCGACGCCGGCGTTGTTCATGACCCGCTCGGTATTGCGCAGCGGACGCATGACCAGGCGCGTGTCGAGCTCGCTGGCGTTAAGGATGGCCTGCTTGACGTTGTCGCGCACGGGCGCGTCTTCAAACGTCTGGCTCCCGCCGATCGCTCAAGCAATGTTCACAGCGCACAACATCTGCCCGAGCGCGTCGCGTGTCAAGCGGGGTGTCGTCTCGGCCCGTGCGGGCATCAGCAGCCGAATCCACGATCAAGGAAGCGCTCGGCGGCGGCGCAAAGCAGCGTGATGCCGTAAGCCAATGCCGCCTCGTCCACCATCATTCGTGCGTTGTGCAGAGGAGGGTTGGCACGTGGATCGGCGTCGGGCGCGGCCACGCCAAGAAAGACCATGGCGCCGGGAATCTCTTCGAGCACATAGGCGAAGTCCTCCGAGCCCATGCGGGGTGTCGGCATGGTAAGCCAGCCCTGCTCGCCCCAAAGCTCCAGGGTCAGGCTTCGCATCAAATCCAGGGCGCGCGCATCGTTGATCGTCGGCGGGTAGCCTGGTTCGATCCACGCTTCTCCCAGCAGCCCGTGTGCCGCGGCGACATTCTCGACCATACGCTTGAAGCCTTCGCGACCCTTGGCGCGCGTCGCCGCCGAAAGCGTTCGCAACGTGCCCAGAAGCTCGGCGGCAGCCGGGATGACGTTATGGGTGTCGCCCGCGGCGATCCTGCCGATGGTGATCACGGCGGGATCGAGGGCTGCGATCTGGCGTGTGACGAAGGTCTGCAGAGCGGTCACGATCTCGCATAGGACCGGCACCGGATCGAGCGCCTCGTGCGGCATCGCGGCATGTCCCCCGCGCCCACGGATGATGGCATGGAGGATGTCGCTGGAGGCCAGCAGCGAGCCGGACCGGCCGCTGACCGTGCCGCGCGCGAGGTTCGGCGAGACGTGCAACGCAAAGGCGGCATCGGGCCGCGGAGCGTCGAGCAGCCCGTCATCCATCATCCGCCGCGCGCCATGGGCACCCTCCTCGCCAGGCTGGAACATGAAGACCACCGTGCCGGTCAGCGCATCGCGTCTGGCGCACAGGGCCTTGGCCGCGCCCACGAGCATCGCGGTGTGCGCGTCGTGGCCGCAGGCGTGCATGCGTCCGGCGATTTGGGACGCGAACGCAAGGCCCGTGTCCTCCAGGATCTCCAGCGCGTCCATGTCGCCGCGCAGCAGCACTGTCCTGCCCGCTCCAGCCCGGCCTCGCAGCGTGGCGACCAGCCCGCTTGTCGAGGGCCCCTCGTGCAGCTCCAGGGGAAGGCCGCGCAGGGCCACCTTGATCTTCCCAAGCGTGCGCGGGCAGTGCAATCCGAGCTCCGGGTCGGCATGGATCTCCCGCCTGAGTGCAACGGCGTCTTCGCGCTGTGCCTTGCCGGCTGCGATCCAGTCCAGGTCAGGCGTCGGTGATCCGTCCATCATCACGTCTCCGTCACGGCCAGCGTGAGCTCGAAGATTGGCCCCCAAACGCCGTTGCTGCTACAGCCAATTCGCGGTCAGCCGCGACCAATCGGAGGTGGCGCAATGGATTTCACCACGGTGCGCAATGGCGCGATCACGCTGAACGTGGCGGTCCAGGGCGACGGGCCGCTCATCGTCTGTGTGCACGGCTGGCCCGAGCTCTGGTATTCGTGGCGCCACCAGATCGAGCACTTCGCAGCACGCGGCTACAAGGTCGCGGCACTCGATGTGCGCGGCTACGGCGCCAGCTCCAAGCCGCCGGAGATCGCGGCCTACAGCCTGCGAAACCTGGCCGCGGACGTGGTCGCGGTGATCGACCAGCTCGGCGGCGGCCAGGCCATTCTGTTCGGTCACGACTGGGGAGCGACGGTCGTCTGGACCACAGCCTTGCTGCACCCGGACAAGGTTCGCGCCGTGGCCGGCCTCAGCGTTCCCTACCGGCCGAGAGGTGCTGCCTCCTCGCTCGCAACAATGCGAAGGATCTATGCCGGGCGCTTCTTCTATCAGGTCTATTTCCAGGAGGAGGGCGTGGTCGAAGCCGAGCTTGAGCGCGACGTTGCAGCGGCTTTGCGCAAGATCTACTTCGCGATCTCCGGCGACGCGCCGCTCAATGCCTTCCTTGCCGAGAAGGCCGCGGATGCAACTCTGCTCGAAGGCATGGTCGATCCTCAGCCATTTCCCGGCTGGATGAGTGACGCCGACCTCAAGGTCTACACGGATGCCTATGAGGCCGGAGGCTTCAGCACTTCGGTCCACCGCTATCGAGCGCAGGAGATCGACTTCGCCGACCTTGCCGACTACGCCGGCAAACCCGTAATGAAGCCGGCGTTTTTCATCGCCGGCGAGCGCGATGCCATTCGCAGCTTCGTCCCCGGAACCGACCTCTATGCGAGCCCCGGCGCGTTCTGCACGGACTTCCGCGGCTCGGTCATCATTCCGGGCATGGGACACTGGATGGAGGAGGCACCCGCCGCCGTGAACGCAGCACTTGAAGCCTTCCTTGGCCAGATCGAGCTCTCCCGACCCGCTTGAGCGAGACCCACGTAGGGTTTGACACGAAACAAACGAATTTGGGAGCTGTTGGTAGGCGCAACTCAGCGCGTTATCGGCCGCACTCAACAGAGTGGCAGAGGCAGAGCGTCCGACATCTGCTGCATCCCTTGAATGCACGTTGCGGCCATGGCCACGCCGGCGATCCTGTTACGACCGAGGTGCTTGGCGCGATAGAGCGCCGCGTCGGCGTCGCGGACTAGGTTTTCGAGGCTCGTCTGGGCGTCGATCTCGTGATCAAAGCGAGCGATCCCGATCGACACCGTCACTTGACCGTGGCTTGATCCGGCATGCGCGAGATCAAGCGCTGCGACCGCTGCCAGGACACGCTGCGCAACCGTCAGCGCGCCGGACTCGTCGGTGTCGGGCAGGATCAGCGCAAATTCCTCGCCGCCGTAGCGGGCTGCGAGATCCTGCGGGCAGCGGACTGCCGAGACCATCCCTGCAGCGATACGGCGCAGGCAGTCATCGCCACTCAGATGACCGTAGCGGTCGTTGAATAGCTTAAAGTGATCGACATCGAGCAGCAGCATCGACAGCTTTGTCCGCTCGCGCGCGGCACGCTCACATGCCTGCCGCAGATGCAGATCGAAGCCGCGCCGGTTGAGCAATTGAGTGAGCGCGTCAGTCTCGGCCATCGTCTCGAGCCGCCGATTGCTCTCGCCAAGCCGCCGCGCGAATTCCGCGTTCTCCGCGGTCGCACGCAGCAAGGCCACAATCCGCTCATGGCTGAAGCGGATTACGGAGAGGCTCGAGGCGGTGTGCAGCAGCACTAGGCCGCCAAAGAGCATGAAGAACGTCTGGCCGGTGGCGAGGCAAGCGAGCAGCAGGGGAACCAAGGTCAGCAGCACCTGTCCGGTCACGACCCGCGGCACCGCACTGTTGCGCATGATCCCGCCAGCAACGAAACCCATCTGACAGACGACGATGAGCAGGGCCACACGCGGATCGGGATATAGCGGGATCGCGAGGCTGACGGAGCCCCAAAGGGCGCCGGCGAGCCATGCCAGAACGAGATAGCGTACGGTCCATGACCGCAGGTCGACACGATCAGGCAGGCGCCAATAGGCGCGTGTCAGCAGAAGCCGGCTCGCCGCAAGCGGGAGGGACATCAGGCCCCATGCCAGGATCCACCAGCACCCGGTCTGGCCATAGCCGATGCAGGCCGCGATGAGTGACACGATCGCGCCATGAATTGGCGCGCGGTCGCGCGTATAGAGCGTGTCGAGCAGCCCCTTGGCCATTGCCGATGCACACTGATCCATGACAGCCCCCTCTCGGCGGCAGCATGGCAGCAAAACATTACCACTTTCGAAACACGGCTCCCTCGACAGAAGCGGGCATTGGGCCATTATGCGGAAAATTCCGGCTGGAGGAGGAAGCAGATGTCCGAGGCGACGATCGTGCCGGGCAAGCCGGTGCCGCTCTCCCGCCTCATCGACGTGCCGGGGCTGGTGACCGCTTACCATGCCGGCAAGCCGGATCCTGAAGTGGCGGCTGAGCGGGTTTCGTTCGGCACGTCCGGCCATCGTGGCACATCCGGGCAGAACAGCTTCAACGCGTTGCATATTCTGGCGATCGCCCAGGCGATCTGCTTCTATCGTAAGGCCCAGGGCATCGATGGACCGCTGTTCCTCGGCCGCGACACCCATGCGCTCTCTTTTCCGGCGTTCGTCAGCGCAATCGAGGTTTTCGCGGCCAACGATGTCGTCACGATGGTCGATGCCGAGGACGGCTTCACCCCGACCCCGGTGGTGAGCCGCTCCATCCTGACCCATAACCGCGGACGCAGCGCGGGTCTCGCGGACGGGGTGCTGATCACGCCGTCGCATAATCCGCCACAGGATGGCGGCTTTAAATACAACCCGCCGCATGGCGGCCCGGCGGGATCGGAAGCCACCGACTGGATTGAGGCGGCCGCCAACCGGTTCATGGCCGATCCCGGGCAGATCCGCAGACACAGCTATGACACGGCACTGCGTTCCGGCCTCGTGCACCGACATGACTATGTCGGCGCCTATGTCGGTGACCTTGCCTCCGTGCTCGACATGGACGCCATCGCGGCCAGCGGCCTGAATATCGGCATCGATCCGCTCGGCGGTGCCGCGGTGCGCTATTGGGAGCCGATTATCGCCCGCTACGGCCTACGCGCGACCCTGGTCAACCCGGACACCGACCCGACCTTCCGCTTCATGACCGCGGATTGGGACGGCAAGATCCGGATGGATTGCTCCTCGCCTTATGCCATGGCCGGCCTGATCGGCATGCGCGAGCGATTCGACCTCGCCTTCGCCAACGATCCCGACGCCGACCGGCACGGCATCGTCACCCGGTCTGCGGGGCTGATGAACCCGAACCATTATCTGACCGTGGCGATCGACTATTTGTTCAGCCATCGCCCGGACTGGCGTGAGGGTGCGGGGATCGGCAAGACCATCGTCTCCAGCAGCAGCATCGATCGGGTCGCCGAGAAGCTCAAGCGTCGGCTGGTCGAGGTGCCGGTCGGCTTCAAGTGGTTCGTCGACGGCCTCACCGACGGCACCCTCGGCTTTGGCGGCGAGGAGAGTGCGGGTGCCTCGTTCGTGCGGCGGGATGGCTCGGTGTGGTCGACAGACAAGGACGGTTTGATCATGGGGCTGCTCGCCGCCGAGATCATGGCGACCACTGGGCGCGACCCGGCGGAGCATTACGCCCGCCTCACCGAAAGCCTGGGTGCGCCGTGTTACGAGCGGATCGACGCGGCTGCCTCGCCTGCGCAAAAGGCGCTGCTGAAGCAGCTCAGGCCCGAACAGGTCGCGGCGGAGGAACTCGCCGGAGAGCCGATCACCGCGCGGCTGACCGCAGCACCCGGCAACCAGCAGCCGTTCGGCGGGCTCAAGATCACAACACGCAATGGCTGGTTCGCGGCACGCCCCTCGGGCACCGAGAACGTCTATAAGATCTACACTGAGAGCTTTGTCGATGGAGCGCATCTCGCGCGCATCCAGGACGAGGCGAAGGCGATCATTACCCGGACCTTCAAGGCAGCCGGGCTGCAAGCTTAACCAACCAGGAGGAAATCATGAGCAAGCCGGATTTCAAGGCACGCTACGGCAACTTCATCGGCGGCGAATGGGTCGATGCCGTAAAGGGTCGCCGGTTCGAGAACACCTCGCCGGTCAACGGCCAGGTGCTCTGCGAGATCGCGCGTTCTGAAGCGGCGGACGTGGAATTGGCCCTCGACGCTGCCCACGCCGCCAAGGACGCGTGGGGTCGCACCAGTGCCGCCGAACGCGCCAATATCCTCAACGCCATCGCGAACCGCATGCAGGACAACCTCGCTTTGCTGGCGACTGCCGAAAGCTGGGACAACGGCAAGCCGATCCGCGAGAGCATGGCCGCCGACCTGCCCCTGGCGATCGACCATTTCCGCTATTTCGCCGGCGCCATACGCGCCCAGGAAGGCGGCATCTCGGAGATCGACCAGGATACCGTGGCCTACCACTTCCATGAGCCGCTCGGCGTCGTCGGCCAGATCATCCCGTGGAACTTCCCGATCCTGATGGCGGTCTGGAAGCTTGCCCCAGCACTCGCCGCCGGCAATTGCGTGGTGCTCAAGCCGGCCGAGCAGACCCCGGCCTCGATCCTGGTGCTGGCCGAACTGATCGGCGACCTGCTGCCGCCAGGCGTGCTCAACATCGTCAACGGCTTCGGGCTGGAAGCCGGCAAGCCGCTGGCCTCCAGCCCGCGCATCGCCAAGATCGCCTTTACGGGCGAGACCACCACCGGCCGGCTGATCATGCAGTATGCCAGCCAGAACCTGATCCCGGTGACATTGGAACTCGGCGGCAAGTCGCCGAACATCTTCTTCTCCGACGTGATGGCCGAGGATGACGACTTCCTCGACAAGGCGCTCGAAGGCTTCACCATGTTCGCCCTCAACCAGGGCGAGGTCTGCACCTGTCCGAGCCGGGCGCTGATCCATGAGAGCATCTATGACCGCTTCATGGAGCGTGCGATACGCCGCGTCGCGGCGATCAAGCAGGGCGACCCGCTCGACGCTACCACCATGATCGGCGCGCAGGCCTCCAGCGAGCAGCTCGAGAAAATCCTCTCCTATTTCGATATCGGCCGCCAGGAGGGGGCCGACGTGTTGATCGGCGGCGAGCGCAATATCCTCGATGGCGACCTCAAGGGTGGCTTTTACATCAAGCCGACCATCTTCCGTGGCCATAACAAGATGCGCGTGTTTCAGGAGGAGATCTTCGGGCCGGTGGTCTCGGTCACCACCTTCAAGACCGACGAGGAGGCGCTCGAGATCGCCAACGACACGCTCTATGGCCTGGGCTCAGGCGTGTGGAGCCGCGACGGCAATCGCTGCTATCGCTTCGGCCGCGCGATCAAGGCCGGTCGGGTCTGGACCAACTGCTATCACGCCTATCCGGCGCACGCCGCGTTCGGCGGCTACAAGCAATCCGGCATCGGCCGCGAGAACCACAAGATGATGCTCGACCACTACCAGCAAACCAAGAACATGCTGGTCAGCTACAGCCCGAAGAAGCTGGGCTTCTTCTGACATGGCCGGGGATCCGCCGCCGCTGCGCGTGATCGCGACCGACGCCGCCCTGGCGTTGATCGAACGGCTGCGCGCAGAGCACGGGCCGGTGCTGTTCCACCAGTCTGGCGGCTGCTGCGACGGATCCTCGCCGATGTGCTATCCGCAGAGCGACTTCATCGTCGGCGATCACGATGTTCGTCTCGGAGAGATCGGCGCGGCACCGGTTTATATCGGTGCGGCGCAGTTCGCACTCTGGCGCCACACCCAACTCATCATCGACGTGGTGCCCGGCCGCGGGGGGATGTTCTCGCTCGATAACGGCACCGAGCAGCGCTTCCTCACCCGCGGCCGCACGTTTTCCCCCGAGGAGCTGCGCCTATTTCCCGAGATGTGAATCGAAGAAGTCGGCAATCTCGGTAAACGCTTCCCTGGCTTCGGGGACGCGGTCGTCGAACTGGTATTGCGCGTGGCTCTCCCCCTCGAACACTTCGAGCTGCGCCTCGACCCCGGCGCGCCGCAAGGCCCGGTGCACGCGCACCGTGTTGCTCAGCAGCAGGTCGCGGGTGCCGGTGGTCAGGATCGCCGGCGGAAAGCCGCGCATGTCGCCATAGACCGGAGAGAGCAGCGGGTCGTGCAGATCGTGGCCGTGCGCATAGACCTTCGTCGCCGCATGGCAGAAGCCGTTCGGCGAGACCAGCACGTTGTCGACCTTCTCGTTGGTGTAAAAGCTGTCGCCGGTGAGGGTGACGTCGGACATCGGCGTTCCCGGCGCGATCGCGGCCGGCAGCGGCAAGCCCTCCTGCCTGGCCCGCAGCACCATCTCCAGGGTCAGGGCGCCGCCGGCCGAGGTGCCGAAGAACGCCATGTCGTGCGGGCTGGTGGTGCGCAGTGCTGCCTTGTAGACGCTGATCGCGTCATCCAGCGCGGTTGGGAAGTACCCGTCCGGGGGCATCCGGTAGTCCACCGAGATTACCTTGAAGTGGCCGAAACCGGCCATCATGATGCCTTCGGTGGCACCGGATTCGCCGGGAAACAGCACGTAGCAGCCGCCATGCACATGGATCAGCAGCCGGTTGCGGTTCTCCGGCGGGATTTCGTCCGGTGTGAGCACGAACACCTTCACCCCGCCCATCGTCGCGCGCGCGAGCTTGACGTGCAGCCGTTTGAGCATCGCCGGGATCATAGGCACGACCGTGGCGGCCTGCTTGTTGGCGAAGCGGCGCCATTCGGCACCGGTATTGAACTGGTCGTTCCAGGCGGGATTGAGCGGGGCTGCGATGAGTTTCTGCATGCCGGGACTGACATCCGTCGGCACCTGAAGAACCTTTGCCGGCACATCCCTCGGGGCCGCCGCCGCGCTCGCGGGCGCCAACCCGAGAGCCGCAACGGCTGCCATGACAAGACTGGTGAGCCGTTGTGGCTGCATGACGATATCCTCTCCGCCATCTTCATAGCAGCGGCTATGGGCGACGCCGCACAACTTTGCGTGGCATGGTGAGAAGCATGATCCATGCCGACCGATTCGCCGAGATCGCCCTCGGCCACGTCACCCGCGAATATCCGCACAAGCTCAATCATGTGCTGATGGGGCCACCCTTGGGGCCGCTCACGCCTTCGTCGCTGCATCCGGTGTTCCATGGCAGCTTCGACTGGCACTCCTGCGTGCATGGCTATTGGCTGCTGGCGACGCTGCTGCGCACCGAGCCGACGCTGGCACAGGCGGACGCGATCCGCGCGCTGTTCGACGCGCGGCTGACACCGGCGCTGCTGGATACGGAACGCGACAACCTGCTGGTGCCGGGGGCGGAGACCTTCGAGCGGCCGTACGGCTGGGCCTGGCTGCTGATGCTGGCGGCGGAACTCAGCCGACATCCGACCACGCACTGGGCCCAGGCGATCGCGCCACTCGCCACCCTGATCGCCGAACGCTGGCGCGCGCACCTGGCTCGCGCGACCTACCCGGTGCGCCACGGCGCGCACGCCAACACCGCCTTCGCGCTGGCGCTGTCCAGCGACTATGCACACACGTATCACGACCAGTCGCTGCTTGAGGCTCTGCGCGACGCGGCGCAGCTCTGGTATGGCGGCGATGTCGGCTGCCAGACATGGGAGCCGGGCGGGGACGAATTCCTCTCGCCGGCGCTCATGGAAGCGGAGGCGATGCGCCGGCTGCTTCCAGCCAAACAGTTCAGCGCCTGGTTCGACGCGTTTTTGCCGGATCTCGGCACGGGTCGGCCGGCCTGCCTGTTCACGCCCGCCGAGGTCAGCGACCGCCGCGACGGCAAGATTGTCCATCTCGACGGCCTCAATCTCAGCCGCGCCTGGTGCCTGAACAATCTCGCGGGCGCCCCCGGACAGGCGCCGGCGCGCGCGAGTACGATGCGCGCGTCCGCCGAACGCCATTTGCAGTCTGCCCTGGAGCATATCGACGGGGATTATATGGGTGCGCACTGGCTGGCCAGCTTCGCGGCCCTGGCGCTGCGGAGCGTTGCGACGCAATCGTGACTTCCGCCGCTTGATCCGCTGAGCGGAGCACAGCGTTAACCTGCTGATGACCGAGCGAAAAGGGCCCCGCCCTCCCGTAATTCTGGTGGTCGACGACGAAGCCTTGCTGCGGGAGCTCGCCAGCGAGCATTTCGAGGATGCCGGCTACGAGGTGATTGAGGCGGAGAACGGAGCCGCCGCCCTCAGTGCAATCCAAGCCCGGCCCGACATCCGCGCGGTGTTCACCGACGTGCAGATGCCCGGTCCGCCGGACGGTATTGCGCTCGCGCGCACGGTGCATGAAGCCTCGCCACACTGCGCCATCGTCGTGGTCTCCGGACGCGCCCTGCCGGAACGCGGTGCGCTGGCCGAAGGCGTGCGCTTCGTCACCAAGCCCTATGCCGGCGCGGACATCGTGCGCATGGTCAGCGAAATGATCGGCCATGACGGCCAGCCGGCTACATCCGGTTGAACGCGTCCAGGGCCGCGATCTTGTAGGCTTCCGCCAAGGTCGGATAGTTGAACGTGTTCTCGATGAAGTAGTCGATCGTGCCATGCAGGTTGAGCACCGCCTGGCCGATATGGACGAGCTCGGTCGCCCCCTCGCCGATAATGTGCACCCCGAGCAGGCGTCCGTCGGCGGTTGCGAAGATCATTTTCATCATGCCACCGCGCAGCCCCATGATATGGCCGCGCGAGGTTTCTCGCAGGCGGGCGATGCCGCACTCGTAGGGGATACGCTGCGCGCGCACCTGCTCCTCGGTCATTCCCACCGTCGAGATCTCGGGCACCGCATAGATACCGTAGGGGAAGAACTTTGGCGCCGGTGGGAGCTTCAAACCGAAGGCGTGGCAGGCGGCGATCCGGCCCTGCTCCATCGAGGTCGAGGCGAGGCTCGGAAAGCCGATCGCATCGCCCGCGGCATAGATGCCGGCAACCGTGGTCTGCAGGGTCGCCTCATCGACCGCGATACGCCCGCGCGCGTCGGGCGCGATCCCGAGCGCCTCCAAGCCCAATCCATCGGCCGCGACCGTGCGCCCGGCGGCATAGAGCAGCATCTCCGCCCGCACCACGCGGCCGCCATCGAGCCGGACCACGGCGCGGCCCTCCTCGATGGTGCCCCTCTCTATGGCGACCTCCTCGACCTTCGAGCCCAGGCGCAGCGCCACCCCGCGGTCGCGCAGCTCGTGCACCAGCTCCTCGATGATCTCGCGGTCGATGAAGTCGAGAAAGGTCGACCGCCCCTCGATGAGCGTTACCTTGACGTCCAGCGCGCTGAAGATGGTCGCGTACTCCACCCCGATGACCCCGGCGCCGACCACGATCAGGCTGCGCGGCAGCCGGTCGATATGGATGAGCTCGTCGCTGTCGAGCACGATGCTGCCGTCGAACGGCACGTCGTCCGGACGGCGGGTCACCGTGCCGCACGCGATCAGCACTTTGCCGGCATGGATGCGCCGGGTCTCGCCCGCCGCCATCACCACCTCGATCTCGTTCGGGCTGCACAGGCGGGCGCCGCCGCGCAGCGTCTCGACGCGGTTGCGGGTGAGCTGGTGCTCGAGCACATCCACCTCGAAGCCCAGCGTCTTGTCGAGGCGCTCGGTGAGGTCGCTGGCGGCGATGTCGTGACGGGCGCGATAGCCGGTGCCGTAGAAGCCGCGCTCGCGAAAGCCGGTCAGGTTGAGCACGGTCTCGCGCAGCGTCTTCGACGGGATGGTGCCGGTATGCACGCACACGCCGCCGACCCGCTTGTCCTTTTCGATGACCAGCACCGAGCGTCCGAGCTTGGCCGCCTGCACCGCCGCCCTGCGGCCGGCCGGGCCGCTGCCGATCACGACGAAGTCGAAATGGTCACCCATTGTCTCAGCCGAGCCGGATTTCGCGCAGCCGCTGCGCCAGGTAGTCGTGCGCGGTGATCGGCTCCGGATAGTGGTTGACACCTTCGCTGGCCACACAGCCCGGCAGCGCGCGGATCTCGTACTCCATGTTCAAGGCAAGGAAGAACGGCATGGAATAACGGCTGACATGCGCCGCCTCCGTTCGGGGATTGACGACTCGGTGGGTCGTCGACGGATAGACCCGGTTGGTCAGCCGCTGCAGCATGTCGCCGACATTGACCACCAGGCTGTCTGGCGCGGTGTCGATGGGCAGCCACACGCCCTCGCGGGTCAGCACCTGCAGTCCGGGTTCGGTGGCGCCGACCAGGAGTGTGATCAGGCTGATGTCCTCATGCGCCTCGGCGCGCACCGCCGGCAGGTCGGACGTTTGCACCGGCGGATAATGCAGCGCGCGCAGGATAGAGTTTCCGTGATCGGTGAGGCCTGCGAAGAAATCCGCGTCTTCGCCGAGATCCTCGGCGATGGCAGAGAGCACGAGGCTGCCCGCTTGTTCCAGTGACGCATACAGCGCCAGCGCCTGGTCGCGGAAGGCGGGGATTTCCGCCGGCCAGACATTCTCGTCGCGCCCGACATGGAAGAACTCCTTGAGGTCGGGGATGTCGCTGGTGCGCGCGGTCTCCACCTTGCAGCCGACATAGCCGCGATTGCCGGCGGCGTAGCGCTGCTTCGCCGCCTCCGGCAGCGCGAAGAACTGCCGGGTCTCGTTGTAGGCCACCTCGACAAGCGCGCCGTCGATCCCGTGATGGCTGAAGCAGCAGAAGCCGAAGCGCCGATACGCCTCGCCCAGTTCGGCCACCATGCTGCCGCGGTCGGCATCGAGGCGGCGCAGGTCAAGAGTGGGAACGCGCTGCATCGGGCAAATCCTGCAAGCCGTGGTCGGAAACTGCAACATACATCTGCCAAGCCGGATGGGGTCATGTCATCCTGCCATGATGTTCGGCAGCAACATTCTCGACGTCCTGCTGGGCGTCGTCTTCACCTTCCTCGCGGTCAGCATGGCGGCCAGCGCGATCACCGAGAGCATCGCCTCGCTGTTCAAGCTGCGCCAGAAGACCCTGCTCGCCGGCGTCAAGGCGCTGCTGAACGATCCTGGCTTCGATGGCCTGGCGCACGAGATCTATGCGCACGCGCTGGTCAATCCGCTCGCCCCCGGTGCGGACTCCAGGATACGGCCCGCCTATATCCCGCCGCGTGGCTTCGCGCTCGCCTTGCACGACGTGCTGCAGGCCCGCGACCCGAACCGGCCGATCGGCGAGATCGTCAGCGCGATGGCCGACCCGCAGCTCCGCCAGGCGCTGCTGGCGCTGCTGGCCGCGGCCGACAACCGGGTGCCGGTGTTCCAGATCGAGCTCGCAGGCTGGTTCGAAGCGGCGATGGAGCGGGTCAGCGGCTGGTACAAGCGACAGACCCAGGCGATCGCCTTCGCGGTGGGCTTCGTGATCGCCGCCATACTTAACGCCGACGTGCTGCACGTCACCCAGACGCTGTGGACACGCCCGGTGCTGGCGGAGATGCTGACACTCGGGCTGCGTGGCGACCGACCGGACTTCGACCGGGTCGTCGGCCGCCTCGATGCCAGCACCCTGCTCGGCTGGAACGGCTGGCAGACCGATCCGCGCCATCACGGCATCGGCCTGCTGCTGATGCTAGTCGGCTGGCTGATCGCCGCCGCCGCCTCGCTGTTCGGCGCCCCGTTCTGGTTCGATACGCTGCAACGGGTGATCTGGATACGCGGCACCGGCAGTGTGACCCCGAAGAGCACGCTGTAGGCGTTCGCCTCGCCAGGTTTTGCTGGAAGTGACCCAGGTTTTGCTGAAAGTGACGTTGGCTCATGCCGGCACGGGCCAGGTTTCCAATCGGCTTCTTGCCGACAACGGCTGCATGACTTACTTCATGCTCAATGCGGTGCGTGAAATCACTCTACATGCTGCTGTTGGCGGCTGTTCTTGTCGTCGGGCTGCCGTTTCACGCAGCGGCTGGCGGTATGGCTCATCAACCGACACCCATGGTCCGGATGGTCCCCGCATCGGTTTTGCCGCCCGCCGTTTCATGCGCCGGGCATGATCCCCGCAGCGACTCCGGCCTTCTCTGCCAAATGGCCTGCGCGACCTACACCGCGGTCGTAGCACTTCCGGTGGGTGCCGAATCCGACCTTGCCGTGTTACCGGTTGGTTACGCGACTGTCGCACGACAATCCCATGTTGGCGCGGCACCGCGTCCCGACCCTTTTCCTCCCAGACAGCTTAACGTCGCCTAGGCACGCGAACGAAATAGTCCGCGTGTTCCAGCAGTCATGATCTGACTGTCTGCTCCGGCGACCGTCTGCGTGACATAGCGTCAATGCACCCGCCGGATCAGGCCGCTGCGCCGCCAGCAGGCAGGAACCCGGCAAGCTGGGAAGTTCAACCCCCATGAAGTCGTTCAACCTCTCGCGTCGTAGCCTCGTCCAGGGGCTTGCGGCAGCATCCGCCTTGTCTGCCCTTGGCGACCTGCCGGGATCGGCACGTGCAGCCGCTTATCAGCCAGAACTCAGCGGCGACCAGTTCGATCTCACCATCGGCAGCAAGCCGGTCAGGGTGGCCGGTCGTCGCTCCGTCGCAACGCTCGTCAATGACATGCTGCCCGGTCCGGTGCTGCGCTGGCGCGAGGGCGACACGGTCACACTCAGGGTGCGCAATACGCTGTCCGTGCCGACCTCGATCCACTGGCACGGCATCCGCTCACCGTCCGACATGGACGGAGTGCCGGGTCTCAGCTTTCGGGGCATTATGCCCGGCGAGACCTTCACCTACCGCATCCCGCTGCGGCAGAGCGGCACCTATTGGTATCACAGCCACTCCGGCATGCAGGAGCAGACCGGCCTCTACGGCGCCCTTGTGGTCGAACCACGCAATGGTGCGATCACGCACGCCGACCGCGACTACGTGGTGATGCTGTCCGACTGGACCGACCAGAGTCCGGAGATGATCGTCAGCAACCTCAAGCAGGAGAGCGACTACTACAACCGCGGCCAGCGCACGCTGGGCAGTTTTGTCGCTGACGCCGAACGTCGCGGTCTGCGCCATACCATCGCCGACCGTCTCGCCTGGAGCGGAATGCGGATGAGCCCGACCGACATCGCCGACGTGAGCGGCGCCACCTATACCTACCTGCTGAACGGCACCGCGGCCGGCGCCAACTGGACCGGGTTGTTCCGCCCTGGCGAGCGCGTGCGTCTGCGCCTGATCAACGGCTCGGCGATGACGTTCTTCGACGTGCGTATTCCCGGCCTGAAGATGTCGGTGGTCGCCGCCGACGGCAACGAGGTCGTGCCGGTCGCGGTGGACGAGCTGCGCATCGGGGTGGCCGAGACCTATGACGTGATCGTCGAGCCGACGGCGGACAAGGCCTACACGATCTTTGCCCAAAGCCAGGACCGCTCCGGCTTCGCGCGCGGCACGCTGGCGCCGCACGCGGGCATGACCGGGCCGATCCCTGCCATGGATCCGCGCCCGTTGCGCAGCATGGCCGATATGGGAATGGGCGGCGTGGCCATGGGCGGCGGCAGGATGGGGGGAGCTGCAATGTCCTCGATGAGCATGGGTGCGATGGCGATGGCGCCCACCGCGCACAGCGATCCCGTGGCCGAAAAGCTCAAGGGCCGCATCGCCGTGGACAATGTCGCGATGGCGCCGATCAACAGGCTGGGCGAAGCCGGGGTCGGCCTCGATGGCAACGGCAGGCGGGTTCTGCGCTACACCGACCTGCGCGCCGTGCGCCCTGGCACCGATGCGCGGCCCCCCTCGCGCGAGATCTTGCTGCATCTGACCGGCAACATGGAACGCTACATGTGGGGCTTCGACGGCAAGACATTCTCCGAGGCCGAGCCGATCCGCCTGAAATTGGGCGAGCGGGTGCGCTTCACGCTGATCAACGACACCATGATGGAGCATCCGATCCATTTGCACGGGCTGTGGAGCGAGCTGGAAAACGGCCAGGGCGCGTATCGGCCCTACAAACACACCATCATCGTCAAACCTGGCGAAAGGCTGAGCTACCTGGTCACAGCCGACGCGCCGGGCCATTGGGCCTATCACTGCCACCTGCTCTACCACATGGAAATGGGCATGTTCCGCACGGTGATCGTGGCATGAACCGGACATTGCGCGCCATGCTCGCCACCCTTGGCGTCCTTGCCGCGGCGGCAATCCTCGGCGGCGTCAGGCAATCTCGCCGATCGTGCCAGGATCGTCGCCGGCACCTCGCACTTCGTCGCCCACTGCGCGGAATGCCACTCGGCCCCGGGCGTCGCGGCGGAGGATTTGGCGGAGGGGATGTATCCGAAGCCGCCGGTCCTGACCCACGTCGCAAGCCGCCGGACCCCGGCCGAGCTGTTCTGGATCCTCAAGCATGGCATCAAGATGTCAGGCATGCCGGCCTGGGGCGACCATGGCGATCCGGCACTCTGGAACATCGTCGCCTTCCTCGAACATCTGCCCGACACCGACGCGCGGCAATACGCTGAGCTGACGCGCGAAGCCGCGGCTGCCGGCGGCCATCACATGCACGGCGCGGCCGCGATGGGAGGCATGGATATGAGCGCTCACCATCAGCCTGGACCAGCGCCTTGAGCTTCCAGCCGAGCAACATACGGCCTGATTGCACTGCCAAAGGATCACTCCGATGAGTCGCATTCTTCCAGAAACAAGCCTGCCTCGTAGACGCTTCGTTCAGGGTGTCGCGGCACTCGGCGCGACCGCGGCGGTGGGCTGGCCCAGCCGTTCCGCCTTCGCCCGCTCCCAGGCCAGCAATCCCGCGGTGCTGAGCGGCACCCATTTCGATCTGCGGCTCGACCGCATGACCGTCAACAAGACCGGTACACCAAGCTGGGCCAACGCCATCAATGGCGGCGTGCCAGGTCCGGTGCTGCGCTGGCGCCAGGGCGACATCGTGACCCTGAATGTCACCAACAACCTGCCGGAGGTGACCGGAGTCCACTGGCATGGGATCATCCTGCCCAACAACATGGACGGCGTCCCCGGTCTCGAGTTTCCCGGCATCCAGCCGGGCGAGACCTTCACCTACCGCTTCCCGGTCGTCCAGAGCGGCACCTACTGGTACCACAGCCATATGGGCTACCAGGAACAAAAGGGCGCCCTCGGCGCGCTGGTGATCGAGCCGGAGGGCGAGCCGCTGATCCAGGCCGACCGCGAGCACGTCATCCTGCTCGAGGACTGGATGGATGGCGACCCGTATGTTGTCCAGAACGACCTCAAGCATATGAGCAGCTTTTGGAACTACAATCGGCGCACGCTCGGCACCTTTGTCGATGACGCGAGGCAGAGCGGCCTCGGCCCCACCATCAAGGAGCGCCTGCGCTGGGCTGACATGCGGATGGACCCGACCGGCCTCGCCCAGCCCACGGGAGCCTTCTACACCTATCTGATGAACGGCCAGCCGCCGAAGGCGAACTGGACGGCCCTCTTCCGGCCCGGCGAGCGGGTGCGGCTGCGGATCATCAACGGGTCGGCCATCACCTACTACGACGTCCGCATCCCCGGCTTGACCATGGAAGTGGTGCAGGTGCACGGCAACGACGTGGTGCCGGTGCCGGTGGACGAGCTGCGCATCGGCGTCGCCGAGGTCTATGACGTGATCGTACGTCCGACAGAAAACCGCGCCTACACCATCTTCGCCCAGGATTTCGAGCGCAGCGGCTATGCCCGCGGCACACTCGCGCCACGCGCCGGCATGGTGGCGGCGATCCCACCCATGGACGCGCCGGCGCTGCGGTCGATGACCGACATGGGCATGCCGAAGATGATGCCGGACCAGGTCGACGCCTCCACGCCAGAGCGCACGCGCATCGACGCCATTATGGGCAAGATGGACGGCAAGCCGGACGCGCAACAGAAAGCCCGGCTCGCCGCCTATCAGCCGATGGCGATGCGCCCGATGGGCGGCCCCAAGCTCCACCCGGGCGTCGAGAATATCTACGTCGCCAAGATGCCGGACGACCGGCTGGCGCTGCCGGGCGACGGACTCAACTATCTGGCCGGCAAACGACGCATCCTGACCTACGGGGATCTGCGCTCCGTCAACCCAGGCTTGGATAAGCGGCCGCCGACCCGCGAGATCGTGCTCAATCTGACCGGCAACATGCAACGCTTCATCTGGGGCTTCAACGGCAAGAAATTCAGCGAGGTCGGTCCGATCGACGTCAAACTCGGTGAGCGCTTCCGCATACGCTACATCAACAACACGATGATGAGCCATCCGATCCACCTGCACGGCATGTGGCAGGAACTCGAGAACGGCGGCGGCGAGCACCGGCCTTATCTGCATACCGTCAACGTCAAGCCGGGGGAGAATATCAGCGTGCTGGTGACACCGCTGGCGACCGGACAGTGGCCGCTGCATTGCCATGTGCTGTACCACTTCGAGGCGGGCATGTTTCGTACGCTCCGGGTGCTGCCGGCATGAGGGCCGTAGGTTACGCGGGGCTATCGCCGCTGCTTGGCGCGCTGCTCGGGCTGGTCGCGGCCAGTCCGGCGCGCGCGCAGCTCTTCGGCACCTCCCTGGGCACGAGCACGCTGCATGGTGCGGCACCCTTCGGCAATCCGATTGACGATTCGCGGCTATATGTGCACGGCTATTTCGACCAGCTTGAGGGACGCTTCGGCCAGGGGAGTTACTTGCGCTGGGACGGACAGGCCTGGATCGGCAACGACTACAACAAGCTCTGGCTGAAGTCCGAAGGGCGATACAATGTTGACCGGAAGGGTCAGACTTCAGACGGTGATCAGGAACTGCTCTACGACCGGCCGATCACCACCTTCTTTGACGTCCAGGCCGGCGTGCGCGTCGATCTTGACAACCTGCCCGCTCGCACCTGGGCAGCACTCGGCGTCCAGGGCCTCGCGATCGGTTTCTGGAACGTGGAAGCCACCGCCTATGCCAGCGACGGCGGCCACTACGCCTTGCGCACCAACGCCTCTTACGATCTCTATCTTACCCAGCGCGTCGTGTTGCAGCCGCAATTCGAAACCAATTGGTACACCACCGAGGATCGCGGACGCCAGGTGGGCGCCGGGCTGTCCGACATCGACATGGGCCTGCGCCTACGCTACGACATCACCCGTAAACTGGCACCCTATATCGGCGTCGCCTACCAGCGCTATTTTGGCGGCACCGAAGGCTTGGTGCGCGAGCAGGGTGGCCGTATCAACGACGTTCGTTTTGTCGCGGGACTTCGTACCTGGTTCTGAGGCGCCAGCATACAACAGATCGGACTGCTCTCGTCCGGCTGGTCATTGGGGTTTGTGGCGGCCTGTATCTTTGTCGGAAGAGTGTCGAGTGCGGTCGGACATGTGCGCGGCTTTGCCGGCCTGGCTGCGGTCAGCGCCTCGGCGGCGCTGCTTCTGCTGCCGTTGGATAATCAGGTTGTCTGGATCGTCCTGCGTGTCGTCATCGGGTTCTGCTTCGGTGGTCTCTCCATCATCATCGAAAGCTGGCTTAACGACCGCAGCGACAGCAGCCGACGCGGCGGCCTGCTTGCCGTCTATATGACCGTGGGTTTGCTGGCCTCGCTCGCCGGCACTCTCAGCGCCGCACTCGTCGATCCGATGGCAGGATTTGCCTACACGTTGATGGTGCTGGCACTGGTGCTATCGATTGTGCCGATCACCCTGACGCGCGCGCCGCAACCAAAACCGATTAGGCCGTTCTCGATCAAGTTGCTGGCACTCTAACAGGTCTCGCCTTCGGGCGTCTTCGGTTGCCTCTGCGCGGGACTTGCGATCGGCGCATGGCGAGGGCCGCTTCCATCTTACGGGCTGTCCCCAGGGCTATCGCCGTCCTCACTCAGGGTTGCTGGACTTCGCAATGTTACCGGGTTGGTTGTCGATCAGTCGATCAAGCTGCGTACAGGCCGCCTGCATGTCGTTCCGATCTGATGCTGCCTGAGCCGTCCGCGGTAACCGCCTGCATCGGGCCTCCAGCGCCTTCACGTTCGTATCGCCCGCTGTCTGTGGGTAGGAGGTAATACCCGGCGTGCCGACGCCCGCATTGGCGCGCGACGGCATAGGCTGCGTGCATCCGGCGAGGCCGAGGAGGATTGCCGAGCAAGCTGCCGTAACCCTGGTCGCCGGCATAAGACTCTTCGTCGCCACCAGGATCACCTTGCACCAATTGTCAGACGCAGGAAAAGAGATCCCACGAACAGGCCGTGGCCTCAACACACGTACGCGTAAAATCGCTTCAGCCTGCGCCACTGGTGCTGAGACCTGCTTGGCTTGCAAAGAGGCGCGGCTTTACGGTTGTGTCGCATGAGGGCGCCCTTGCCGTATGGGGTCCATCGTCGCCTAACAGGATTTTGACAATTACAAGGTAACTGGCAGTGAAGCCGGGCGAGCTTGCCGCCATTCTCATGATGCACTGAGATCAGAAAAGCCTAGTGTCGTGATCCTGAAATTCGTAAGAGCGAATTTCAGGATCAGGTCGACACTAGCTTGTTGATTTTGCAGTATGCCGACTGTTCAGAAGGACGCCGACAAAGTCGGCGGACTTCTGAACCGGCACACTAGAGCCGATGCCATCCGACCATCAGCATTGACGAAGGCAAATTGAAACGATGCAGCAATTCGTGTTCAGGATCGGCGATGCCCTGCTTTTGTCGGCCGGCATGGCCTGGGACGTCGGCTGGAGCCTGGCGCTTGGCTTTATCCTGTCCGGAGTCATTCAGGCCGTGGTCTCGCAGGAGCGCATGCGTGAGGCGTTCGGTCGCGATGGTATCCGTGAAATTGCCCTTGCAACCGCTTTCGGCGCTGCGAGCTCAAGTTGTTCCTATGCGTCGGCCGCGGTCAGCCGGACCTTGTTCAAGCGCGGCGCGGCTCTCGTACCCTCCCTGGCCTTCCTGTTTTCGTCCACCAATCTGGTGATCGAGCTCGGGATCATCCTGTATCTGCTGCTTGGCTGGCAGTTCATGGCCGCCGAATGGCTTGGCGGCGTCGTCCTCGTGGGGATCATGGCCGTGCTGGTGCGGGTGACCTATCCGGCCAAGCTGGTTGAAGAGGCGCGCCGCTTCAAGGAAGCCGGCTCCGGTCACGAGCACGCCTCAATGCCGCTGGAAGGGTCCACGATCTGGCAAAAGCTGCGTAATCCGCACCTGCCAATGCGGGTGGCGCAGACCTTCGTCATGGATGCATCCATGCTGTGGAAGGATGTCCTGATCGGCTTCCTGATCGCCGGGCTGTTGGGCGTGTTTGTTCCCAGCAGCTGGTGGGCAGCGGTATTTCTCAAAGGAAGTTCGCCCTGGCTTGCGGTTCCGGCAAACGCCGTGATCGGACCGATCGTGGCGGTCCTGAGTTTCGTCTGCTCGATCGGGAATGTGCCCCTCGCCGCGGTGCTCTGGTCTTCCGGCATCTCCTTTGGTGGCGTCCTGGCCTTCCTCTATGCCGACCTGATCGTGCTGCCGCTGCTCGATGTCTACCGCCGCTATTATGGCTGGCGCATGGCAGCCTATATCGGCACCATCTTCTTTGTGACGGTGGTCCTGTCCGGCCTGTTTATGGATGTCGTGTTCAGGGCACTCGGTCTCGTGCCGTCCGCAAACAACAATATCCGGGCCGAAGTCACGCATTTCAGCCTCAACTATACCTTCTGGCTGAACCTTGTATTTGGCGGGCTCACGATCGCCCTGATCATCATGGCCCGGCGTCATCCGATGCAGCACGACCACGCTACACATGCATCATGACGACCATGAAAGCCACGATGTTGAAGGCGCAAACGAGGGACGGTCATGACCCCTTGGGCCAGGGCACGCCCTACAACAGGCCCTTGAGCCGCAGCATGCCGAAGGCGGCGATGCTGACCATGCAGGTGATGCGGCCGTCGCGGATCATCGCTTCCACCTCGTCCAGCGGAATGCGCCGGGTGATCATGTCCTGCTCGGTGCTCTCCGGCATCGGCGATTGCTGTTCGAGATCGGTCGCGAGGAACACATGGCCCTTCTGGTTGGAGTAGCCGGCTCCCTGGAACAGCACACCGGCATGCTGCATGCGTCCGGCGACGAGGCCGGTCTCCTCGCGCAATTCACCGGCGGCGATGGTCTCTGGTGTCGCCCCCGCACGCTCCTCCCACATCCCCATCGGCAGCTCCCAAAGGCGCTGGCGCACCGGATAGCGATACTGCTGCACCATCGCGAGCCACGGCGCCGGGCCGTCGTCCCCCGGCTCGGCGCCCCCCGGCTCGGTGCCCAACGCCGCGACCACCACGAAATCGTCGCGCTCGACGACGCCGTAGAGCCCCTGCGCGCCGTCCGGCCGGCGGATGATGTCCTCGCGCAGCCGCAACCACTTGTTCTCGTAGGCAATCCGGCTCGACAGCGTGGTGATTTCCGACTTCGTCATGGGCTCCGGCATGACACGATCCGTATCACGCCGCTAGTGTCGTGCAGCTTAACCACGGAGCCATCCCGCCGATGCCGGACCCGATACGCCAAGCCGCTTCCGTCGCCGTGTTCTGCGGATCGCGCTTCGGCGTCAAGGCCGCCTACACGGAGGCGGCGCGCGCCACCGGCGAGGGTCTGGCGCGGGCCGGCATCCGGCTGATCTATGGCGGCGGCAAGGTCGGGCTGATGGGCGTGCTCGCAGATGCCGCGATCGCCGCCGGCGGGCAGGTCAGCGGCGTCATCCCGCACTTCCTTTCGGCGCGCGAGGTTATGCACGAGCACGTTGCCGATCTCACCGTGACGGACTCGATGCACAGCCGCAAGCAGCGCATGTTCGCAGGCGCCGACGCCTTCCTTGTGCTGCCCGGCGGCCTCGGCACCTTCGATGAGGCCATCGAGATCATCACCTGGCGACAGTTGCGCCTGCATGACAAGCCGATCGTCATCGTCGATATCGACGGCTGGGCGCGAACGCTGCTCGCGATAGTCGAGAACGCGATCGACGACGGCTTTGCCGATCCCTCGGCACGCGCGCTGTTCAGCATCGCCACGAGCGTGGAAGCGGCCCTTGCACAATTGCGCACGGTTCGCACCGAGGCTGCTTCGGCCGACATCGAGCGGCTGTAGGCCACATGGCAGAGAGCGTCTTGCCCCGATGCCGCCCCGGCGTTATACGCCGCCGCAGCCGGAGTGTAGCTCAGCCTGGTAGAGCACTGTGTTCGGGACGCAGGGGCCGGAGGTTCGAATCCTCTCACTCCGACCACTTGGCCGACCACTTGGCCGACCACTTGGCCGACCACTTGGCCGACCAATCGGCTCGATGATGGAGCAGCACTGGACCGCGCCCGGCGGCCCCGCCTACCGGCGAATCAACGTGGCCCTGTTCCTCTCCGGCTACGCCACCTTCTCGCTGCTCTACTGCGTGCAGCCGCTGCTGCCGCTGTTCTCGCGGCAATTCCGGCTCGACGCGGCGCAGAGCGCGCTGGCCTTGTCGGTCACCACCGGCTTGCTCGCCCCCTCGATCCTGCTCGCCAGCGCCCTGTCCGAGGCGACCAGCCGCAAGGCGCTGATGGCGGCCTCGCTCACCGTCGCCGCCCTGCTCGACCTGCTCGCGGCCATGGCGCCGAACTGGAGCGTGCTGCTGCTGTTGCGCGCGCTGGAAGGCATCGCCCTCGGCGGCGCGCCGGCAATCGCGATGACCTACCTCGCCGAGGAAATCCATCCCGACGGGCTTGGCCGGGCGATGGGTCTGTATGTCGGTGGCACCGCGATCGGTGGCATGGCTGGGCGCCTGCTGACCGGCTTTGCCGCACAACTCTCCGGCTGGCGCGGCGCGCTTGCCGTGATCGGCCTGCTGGGTGCTGCCAGTGCGTTGGCCTTCATGCTGCTGCTGCCAACCAGCCGCAACTTCCGTGCACGGCCAGGCTTCGATCCGGGCTTCCATCTTGCTGCCTGGACGCGCCAGATGCGAAACCCGTGTCTGCGCGCGCTGTTTGCGATCGGCGGGCTGCTGATGGGGGCGTTCGTGACCTTGTATAATGCGGCGACCTACCGGCTGCTCGCACCCCCCTACCGTCTCGACCAGGCGGAGATCGGCGCCATCTTCACCATCTATTTGCTCGGCACCGCCGCCTCCGCCACCGCCGGCACGCTGGTCGACCGGGTCGGGCGCACCCCCGTGCTGGCCGCGGCACTTGGCACCGCGCTGCTCGGTCTGCTGCTCACGCTGCTGGCGCCGCTGGCACTGGTGATCGGGGGCTTGGCCGTGTTCACCGTCGGCTTCTTTGCCGGACACGCGGTGGCCAGCGGCAGCGTCGGCCGTCTCGCCCGCGGTGAGAAGGCGCACGCCGCCTCGCTCTATCTGCTCGCCTATTACCTCGGCTCCAGCCTGCTCAGCCTGGTTGGCGGTTGGCTCTGGGAGATCGGCGGCTGGCCGGCTGTCGCCTGGTTCTGCGCCGGCCTGCTGCTCGCGGCGTTGATGCTGGGCCGCCTTGCCGCGCCCGTGCTGCTGGCCCCCTTGCTGCTGTTGGCCGCCGGATCGAGCTCCGTGTCGGCGCGCGAAATCCCCTCCTCCTTCATGCAGGCGATGATCCGTGCTGAGAGCGTGAGCCCGGCGCCGGCACCGGCCGACATGCCGCCGATAAGGAGGCTGCGTATCGCCGGCGAGACGGTGCAGCTCGGCACCACCCCGATCGACACGCTGGCCGGCCGGCTTGGCGTCGCCGTCGAGCACCAGGGCGACGCCGGCGACAGCATCTCCTGGTTCTGCGTGCGTCTCGACCTGCTGCCCGGAACGCGCCACGCGCCGCGCGATGCGCATGCGCCGAGCCTGTGGGTGATCGCCGATGCCCAGACCGCGAGCGTGCCGCGCGCGGTGAGCGCCATCGCTCTCGACGCCATCGGCCGGGAGGCGCGGCGCTGTCCGGTGCCGGCGCGCGCGGTTGACCTCACCCTCGATCCACGCATCGCCCGTCCCGGCGCCAGTGCCGCGCACGTAACCAGCCTCTACGGCCAGCGGCCCGCGCGGCGCGGCCGCAGCGCCTACAGCCTGCCCGGCATGCAGCCGGATACCACGCCCCTGACGCTGACGCTGTCGATGCGCAACAACCATGTCGAGACCAGTTGGCTCGCCGAAACCCCGGACAATTGATGCACCCGCTCTCCAGGCTTGCTTTGCTGATCCCGCCGATCCGTCGCCTGCATGACGCCCGCGACCAGCTGCTCGAGGAGCGCGACAGCCTGGCCCTGCAAACGCGGCCGCTCGGATCGAGCCCACTGCACCACTACAACGCCTGTTTCGATGCTGAGGCGATGCTGCACCGCCACGCGGCCCGTGACCTGCGGCCGCACCCGAACAGAATCACCAACTTTCTCGGCGTCCTGGTCGACCCGAAAGTCCTGCCCGCCATCCTCGCCGGCCGTGAAGGCAGCATCGAGCCGATCCCGATCCCGGCGAACTGGCATGCCGATGTCGCCGAGTGGGCGATGGCGCTGCGCGCGGTCGAGCAGGCGCAAGGCCGCTTCATCGTCATCGAACTCGGTTGCGGCTGGGGTTGTTGGATGAACAATACCGGAGTTGCCGCACGTAGGCTGGGCCTGGCCGTGACGCTGATCGGCGTCGAGGGCGATCCCGGCCATATCGCCTACGCCCGCGAGGCGACGGCGGCGAACGGCTTCGATCTCGCCGACGTGATCATCCATCACGGCATCGCCGCCGCCCGCTCCGGCCGCGCCTTGTTTCCCAGGCAGACACCTGGGGGCGCCGATTGGGGGCTTGAGCCGATCTTCGACGCCACCGTCGAGCAGATCGACGAGGCGGTGCGATCGGGCGCCTGCGACGCACTGCCGATGCTGTCGCTGGCCGAGATCATCGGCGCGCGCGAGCGGATCGACCTGCTGCATGTCGATATTCAGGGCGGCGAGGCGGCGCTGATCGCAGGCACCCTCGATATGCTGACCGAGCGCGTCGCGATGCTGCTGATCGGCACCCATTCGCGCCAGATTGAGGGCGAACTGTTCGAACGGTTGCTGTCTGTTGGCTGGATACTGGAGATCGAGCGGCCCGCGATCCTCTCCGTCGGCAGTGCCGCGCCCGTCGTCACGATCGACGGCGTGCAGGGCTGGCGCAATCCCGCTTTACTTCCATGAACCGGATGGAGCGCACATCATGAATGAGAGCCGCACCGAGACCGACAGCATCGGCGCCATCGAGGTGCCTTCGGATCGGCTCTGGGGCGCGCAGACGCAGCGTTCGCTTGCCTATTTCAGCATCGGTCACGAGCTGATGCCGCGCGAGATGATCGCCGGCTATGCCATCCTCAAGCGCGCCGCGGCGGACGCCAACCACGCTCTCGGCAAACTCGCCGATCAGCCGCACGCTCTGATCGTGCAGGTCTGCGACGAAATCCTCGCGGGCCGCCACCGCGAGATGTTTCCGTTGCATGTCTGGATGACCGGCAGCGGCACCCAGTTCAACATGAATGTCAACGAGGTGATTTCCAACCGCGCCTGCCAGCTCGCCGGCACCGCACTCGGCGGCAAGCAGCCGGTCCATCCGAACGACCATGCCAACCTGTCGCAATCCTCCAACGACACCTTTCCCTCAGTGATGCATATCGCGGCGGCAGTCGGAGTGGCCGAGCGGCTGGTCCCGAAAATCGCCTCCCTGCGCGATGCGATCGCGGCCAAAGCCCACGCCTGGTCGCACATCGTCAAGATCGGCCGCACCCATTTGCAGGACGCAACGCCGATCACGCTCGGCCAGGAGTGGTCCGGCTACGCATCCATGCTCGGAGACGACATTGCCCGTCTCAGCGCCGCCCAGGCGGGACTGTATCCGCTGGCACTCGGCGGCACCGCGGTCGGCACCGGCATCAACGCACCACCTGGCTTCGCCGAGGCCGCCTGCTCAAGCATCGCGAAGCTTACCGGCCTGCGCTTCGTCACGGCACCGAACAAGTTCGCGGCCCAGGGCGCGCACGATGCGCTGGTGCAGCTCTCCGGCACGCTACGCACGCTCGCTGTCTCGCTTGCCAAGATGGCGAACGACATCCGCCTGCTCGCCTGCGGCCCGCGCGCCGGCCTCGCCGAATTGCGCCTGCCGGAGAACGAGCCGGGCTCCTCGATCATGCCGGGCAAGGTTAATCCGACTCAGGCGGAAGCGCTGACCATGATCGCAGCACAAGTGATGGCCAACGACGTCGCCGTCGGTATCGGGGGTGCTGGCGGCATGCTCGAGATGAACGTCTACAAGCCGTTGATGATCCACAACATCATGCAGTCGATTACACTGATGACCGACGGCGCCGATAATTTTCGCCGCTTCCTCGTCGAAGGCACCGAGCCCGACCTGGAGCGGATCGCCGAGCACGTCGAGCGCTCGCTGATGCTGGTCACCGCGCTCACCCCGGCGATCGGCTACGACCGCGCCTCGCAGATCGCTCACCACGCGATGACCCACAACCAGACCCTGCGCGAGGCGGCAATGGCGCTCGGCTTCGTCAGCGCCGAAGACTTCGACCGCATCGTTGATCCCGCGCGCATGGTCGGCAACACGTCTTAAACGCGTCGCTGCTGGGTGTGGAGGTGGTTTATGCGACGGCTGAATTCATCACGCCAAAAGAACGGGATCGTCCCGTACCGCTCGTGCCCGCGGTCGAGGCGGTCAGGTTTGCCGCGCGACGGCTCCATGACCTGGGCGTTGCGCATGCGCTTCGCACTGTCGAAGGGCGACCTGGTGACCCAACGTCGGCTTGGCCTCAAGAGGCCTGCATCTCATCCTCGTGCCGTAGCGCCTGCGCAGGTATTGCGGAGTCGTGGCCGAGTTCGCGGAGCATGGTCGCGACCGCCGCTGCCGAGCGGGGCTTGCTGAACAGGTAGCCCTGCAGCTCGCCGCAGCCCTCGCGCAACAGGGCTGCGCGCTGCGCCGCGGTCTCGACCCCCTCGGCATTGATCGCGATGCCGAGTGACCGGCCGAGCCCGATCACGGCCCGTACGATCGCCAGGCAATCCTCGCGTTCCATCATGCCGCTTACGAAGGACTGGTCGATTTTGATCTTGTCGAACGGGAACCTGCGCAGATAGCCGAGCGAGGAATAGCCGGTGCCGAAATCGTCCATCGCGATCCTGACGCCGAGTGCCCGGATCGCATGCAGCGACGCCAGCACCTTCTCGTCGTCGCGCAGCAGCACCGATTCGGTGATTTCCAGTTCCAACCGTCCTGGCGGCAGCCCGGACCCTGCAAGCGCCTCCGTCACCTCATCGAGTAATCCTTCGCGGAACTGCAACGGTGACAGATTGACCGCGACCTTCATCGCGGCAGGCCAGGAGGCGGCGTCCACGCAGGCGCGGCACAGGGCCAGCTTGCCGATCGCCGGCATCAACCCGACCTCTTCGGCAAGCGGGATGAAGACCGCCGGGCTGACCAGTCCGCGCTCGGGATGGCGCCAGCGCAGCAATGCCTCGAAGCCGGAGATACGCTCGCCGTTGCGCATCAGCGGCTGGTAGAACAGCTCGAACTGCTGCTCGACGATACCGCGCCGCAGGTCCTGCTCGAGCATTTGGCGCGCCTGCATGGCAGTGTCCATCTCCGCCTCAAAGAAGCAGAAGCCGCCGCGATCGCTTGCCTTGGCACGATACAGCGCGAGGTCGGCCCGGGTGAGCAGCGCATCCGTGGTCGCCGCTCCGTCGTGCGTGAGGGCAACGCCGACACTGGCGCCGATCACGATCTCACGCTGCTCGATCTCGAACGGCGCCGACAGCGCCGCGATGATCCGTTGCGCCAGCATCGTCGCCGCTGCCGGCTGGCTGATACCGTCCAGACCGGCAACCTCCTGGACGATCGCGAACTCGTCGCCACCGAGCCGCGCGACCAGGTCGCCCTTGCGCACGCACTCGCGTATGCGCGCAGCCGCGGCGCGAAGCAGACCGTCGCCGATGCCGTGGCCGAGTGTGTCGTTGACCACCTTGAAGCGGTCGAGGTTCAGGCAAAGCACCGCCAGCCCGCGTGCCGCATTGGTTTGCGGCTCGCTCCGGGCAGTTTCCGCCAAGGCGCGGGTAACGTGTTCGACGAACGACAAACGGTTCGGCAGGCCGGTGAGAAGGTCGTGCCGCGCCATGTGCGCAAGGCGCGCCTCGGTGGCGCGACGTTCGGTGATGTCTTCGTAGGTGGCGACCCAGCCGCCGCCGGCGACGGTCTGTTGCGCGACCGCGATGCTGCGCCCGTCGGCAAGGTCGCAGGTGAACGCCGGCAATGCGCCCCCGCGCGAAATCTCCGCCACCGCGGCGAGGCCGGCCGTGCGCAGGACGTCATCCGAGCACGCGCCGAGTTCGGGCGCCCCAAAGATCTCGGCGAAGCGGAGATTGGCAACCTGCAGCCGTCCTTTTGCGTCGAACAGACAGAGCCCCTGGTTCATGTTGGCCAGCGCCGCCTGCATCTGCGCGTGCCGCGCCGCGATCTCGCCGGCATGGCTTGCCGCCTGCTCGTCCATCAGCGTCTGGATTTGCGCCATGCCCGACGCGATCGCCGACTGCATCATCGAGAGCGCGCGCAGCAGGTCCGCGGTCTCGCCGCGTCCCTTCGCGGGGATGTCGTTGTCGAGCCGTCCGGCGGCGATCGACTGCGCAATTCGCACCGCGCGCCGCACCGGCGGAGCGATCAATCGGCTGAGCAGCATGGTAATAGTGAGGGCCGCGAGCAGGCTGCCGCCGATCGCCAGCGACGTCCGCCGCACCTGCTTCTTCACCAGCAGGCTGACGCGCTGGCGATAGCGGAAACCGTCATCGGCAAAGGTCTCGACGAGGCGATCGAAGTCGTGCTGCACGGCGGCGGCCTCGCCAGGGTGCGCTGCAAGCCGCGGCAGCAGCGACCCGGCGCGTGTGCGCAGGGCTGCCGCCTGCGCGCGTCCCTGGACCGACACGGCGCGGTCGCGCACCACATCGAGATCGTCGAGCACCTCTTGCGTTTGAGCGGCAACGTGAGGGTCGGCAGGCCGATCCGGATCGGCGGCCAGGCGCGCGAAGTCGATCTGGGCTTCGCGCAGATAGCTGACCGCCATGAAGGCGTTGTCGTAGATGTCCAGGGCTACGCCGCCGAGGCGGCGCTCGGCGGCCTGCGCGAATAGGCCGAGCAATCCCGTCAGCACCGTGAGTGCCAGGCAACCTGCCAGTATCTTTGAGCGGATCGACATGCGAGGGCGCTCAGCGCACGACGACGCGCAGGTGCATCTTCGGGTGGATACGGCATTGCACGTCGAACGTGCCCGGGCGGCGGAAAGTGACCACCACGGTTTGTCCCGGCTCCTGCTCGTCGGATTCGTAAGCGAAGGTGGGCGCGCTTACAAAGACCTGGTGGGCGAATTCGTCATCGTCGGTGAAGCGAACGGAGTCCCCGACGTGGATGTGGACTTCCCTGGTCATAAAGGCGCGGTCCTTTTGCGAGACCACGATCGTGCTGCCGGCGAGTGCAGGCACTGTGATAAGTGAGAGGATCGCACACGCCGCAAGCGTGCGTCTAACGCGTGACAATGTCGCGCTCCATGGGTGCGAGCCTGGCGAGCAGGCGATTCTGGGTCCAGAACGGAATGCCGGTGCGGTCCATC
Organism: Lichenicoccus sp.; assembly: GCF_965276875.1. Taxonomy (GTDB): domain Bacteria; phylum Pseudomonadota; class Alphaproteobacteria; order Acetobacterales; family Acetobacteraceae; genus Lichenicoccus. The sequence goes on from NZ_OZ255701.1 coordinate 2,864,900, forward strand.
GCCGTCTGCAGGTCCTCGACGACAGCATTGAAGCGCGCCTGGTCGATATGCAGCCCCTTGTGCGACGCCGCCATCGAGCGGCCCTTGTAGACGCACGGACCACCGGTCAGGGCGCACAGGAAGCTGACGAAGTGCGGCTCCAGGAAGGAGCGGTTGATATTGTCGAAATCGGCATGCAGACGCGGATCGGTAAAGTAGAGCGTCATCGCGGCATCGGTGATGCGGGCAATGCCGCGATGCGCGCCAAGGTCGTCGTAGAGCGTGTCGCGGGCCATCGCGGACGTGGTGGTGCCGAGCAGGGCTGCGAGCAGAAGCAGGATTCGCATGCGTGTCCCCTAGAATCCGGTTTGCAGGGAGAGGTAGACGCCGTTCTGGTCGCCCTGGCGGGCGATGGGGCCGAGGGCGAGGAAGGCCAGCGTCGCCGAGAGGTGCTTGCCCAGAAAGCAGGCGACGAACGCATCGAAGGCGGTGCCCTCAGCGGCGAAGCCGAGATTGTCCGGCTTGGTGCGGACCTCGCCGCCGACGGCGAGCCAGCGTCTGAGCAGCAGGGCCGCCGAGCCTTCGAACTGGGCGCTGTAGGTACGGTTGCGGTCGCCGCCGAAACCGAGCAGTCCGAACTGATTGGCGCGGGTGGCGAGCACGGTCGCATTGACCAGCAGGCTCTGTGCCAGGAACAGCTTGGTGGCGGCGATATAGACATCCGCGCCGTCTGGGCTGGAGGCGCCGAGCGAGGCGAGCAGCGCGTGGCTGCCCGCGGCCTTGAACTGCGCGCCGATGGCGATCTGCGGCAGCCAGCGATCCTGGTCCCAGACGGCGTCGCCGATCAGCCGCAGCTTGGCGCCAACGACATCGAGATTGAACTGATAGCCGCGTCCGACCCCGAGCCGGGCGCCGGCGTTGCCGGTGTCGAACCATTCATGCGCGTAGGAGAGTTCCAGCCGGTCATACAGGCCGATGCTGGCGCCGACCGAGGACAGCGCGAAGTCCGGCAGGGCTACATAGGTGCCGTGTAGTGTGCCGCCGATGGCGTCACGGGTGCCGTAGCCGCTGATCACCGCCCAGGGTGCGAGGCCGCCGCCGGCGGCGCCCTCGATCTGGCTGACCCCGGATGTTGCCAGCAGGCGTGCGCTGTCCTGCGCGCGGCCGGCGCTGGCGCAGACGACGAGCAGGAGAGCCCATGCGATCGCGAGCTGCGACAGCCTGTTGAGAGAGATGCCGCCCATCGTGCTTCCGTCATTGCATCGTCGCAATGGAGGATGCGGGTCCGACGTTAAGATTGGGTAAAGTGAGCCGACTCATACCGGCAGCCCTCCGGGCTGACCGGTAAGCGCGTGGGGTTGGCGGGGCGGCCATGCGTAAGAAAGACTCTGATACCGGTCGCCCATGAAGGCCGCTGGTATCAGTGTGCGTGTTCGGACTCCGCGATCCGCTGCTCCGCCAACAGGCGCCAAGGGGCGTTCTTTGGCGCGGCATTCAGGGCGCGCCGGAACAGGTCGGCACTGTCCGGGCTGACGCTGCCCTCGGCATCCACCTGTGCCTCGGCGGTTTGCGCCGCCAGGGTAGGATCGAACCCCGCTTGCAAGGCGTGGTGCCAGGCCTGCGCCGCGGCGCCCCAGTCGCCACGCGCGGCTTCTGCCTGGCCGAGCAGGACGTAGCCTTCCTGAGCCTGCGGCGAGTCTTGCGGCAGCCCGGCGAGGCGGGTCTTCAGCAGCGCCAGTAGTCGCGCATCGTCCTGCCCGCTTACGTCCATCTGTCGAATACGCATCGCCAGCGGCTCGGCTGGCAGGTTGGGTCGGCCGCGGGCCAGATACAGACCCAAAGCTGCAAGCGGGATCAGCGCCAAGCCGGCTATGACCGGTGCCCGGGCCCCGGTGCGTGCTGGGTCAGGGGTGCGGGCGCCCTCGGCGAGCAGACGGCGCTGCACCTCGAGGCGCGCGGTCGCATATTCGCTGTCGGCGATCAGGCCCATGCCGCGGTCGCGCTCGAGTTCGGCGAGTTGGGCGCGATGCAAGGCCAGCGCCGCCTCGTGGCGGTCGCGCGCGCCGAGCCCGCGACGCAGAACCAGCGCGCAGGGCAGCAGGACCACCACGCTGACCAGGACAATGAACAACCAGATCATCGGTTCAACGCGGTTCCAGCAGCTCGTCCAGGCGTCGACGTTCGCTCGCCGAAAGCGGCTGCGGGTCGCGCGTGCGCCTGCGCCAGCCGAGCCAGGCGGCCAAGCCCCCCAGGCCTAACGCGAGCCCCGGCATGAACCAGAGCAGCAGCGTCAAGCCGTCCAGCGGCGGCCGCAGACGGATGAAGTTGCCGTAGCGGGCAACCATCCAGGCGATGATCTGCCGGTTGCTCTGCCCCTGCTGCACATGCACGCGCACCACATGGCGCAGGTCGCGGGCCAGTGGAGCGCTGCTGTCCTCGATGCTCTCGTTCTGACAGACCAGGCAGCGCAACTGCGACCCGATCGCCTCCGCCCGCGCCTCCTGCGCCGGGTTGCGGAGCATCTCGGAGGGATCGTCGACGGCCAGGGCCGCGAGCGGCGGCAACAGCAGCAGCATGGCCAGCAGGCAAGCCCGGATCATCGATGCAAGCTTGCCAAAGCCGGCCGCAACCCGGTGTGGATGAGGTCGGCCGTGAGCGGGCCGGCCACATGCCAGCGGATGATCCCGCCGGGTGCGATCAGGAAGCTCTCCGGCACGCCGGTGACGCCCCAGTCAATGGCGGTCAGACCGCTGCGGTCCGCGGCCAGCTTGGCGTAGGGGGCGGAGGTGCGACGGACGAAGCCGGCGGCGTTCGCCGATGCATCCTTGTAGGCGACGCCCCAGATGGGCACGAGAGACGCGACCGAGACGAGGGTTTGTGCCTCCAGCACGCACGGGATGCACCAGGAGGCGAAGAAGTTCACCAGCACCGGCTGCGTCTGGGCGGACAGGAGCTGCGAGGAGAATCCCTGGCCGGGCGCCTGCGACGGCAGGTCGAACTGGGGGATCGGCCGGTTGAGCACCGGGGCATGGACGTCGTGCGGATCGAATTCGCCGGTGCCCATGTTGGTCAGCATGGCATAAAAGCCGGTGCCGGCGGCCACGGCCAACCCAAGCGGCGCCAGCAACACGACGCGACGGCGCGAGAGGCGCGCAGGGCCCGACATATCAGCCGACATTTGGGGCTGCCGCCGCTGGCAGTCTGGCGCGGCGGGGTGCTCCGACGCGCACACGCCGGTCGCTCAGCGAGAGCGCGCCGCCGATCGCCATCACCAGCGCGCCGAGCCACATCCAGGGGGCGAGCGGGTTGTCGTGCAGGCGAAGCACGGCGCTGTCGACTCCGCGGGCACGGTGCTCGTCGCCGAGCACGGCGTAGAGGTCGGTGATCAGGTTGGTGTGGATCGCGACTTCGGTGGTGGACTGGTTCTGCAACGGGAAGTGCCGCTTCGAAGGGTGCAGCACGGTGACGACATGGCCGCCACGGGTGACGGTGATGGTGGCGACACGATCGGTATAGTTCCCACCGTGACCGCTGCGGATGCCATCCAGGGTCCACTTGTACCCGGCCATGTCGACGCTCTGGCCCGGCTTGATTTCGACGATCCGGTGTTCCGCCTGCGACATGCCGGCGAGGCCGATCACGCTCACGCCGACGCCGGCGTGGGCGATGGCAGCACCCAGGGCGGCGCGCGGCAGCATCCGCGCACGCCGCCAGCTCTGCGAGGGCGGCAGACGGAAAAGCTGAATTTTCTGGACGAGATCGGCGGCAGCACCCGCGATCACCCAAACTCCGAAGCCGAACGCCAGGAGCGGCAGCAAGCCGCTGAGCCTGAAGGCGGCGACCAGCCAGGCGACCACCGCGGCCAGCGCCACCCACCAGAGCTTGAGCAGCACCGGTCCCAGCTGCGCGCGCTTCCACGGCAGCATCGGCCCGATCGCCATAACCGCGAACAGGGGGATCGCCATCGGCACCGCGGTAGTGTCGAAGAACGGTTTGCCCACCGACAAGGTGGCGCCGAACAGCAGGCTGGCGAACGGCGGATACATCGTCCCGGTCAGCACCACCGCGCAGATCGAGCAGAGCAGGACGTTGTTGAGCACCAGCGCGCCCTCGCGCGAGAGGGGCGCGAAGATACCGCCCGCACTCAGCCCGCCGGCGGCGAGCAGTGGCGCGCGCCAGGCGAACAGCAGCAGCGAGGTGCCGATCACCAGCGCCAGCAGGCCGAGGATGAAAATCCCCCGCGTCGGATCGTTGGCGAAGGCGTGCACGGAATTGAGGATGCCGGAGCGCACCAGGAAGGTGCCGGACAGCGACAACGAGAAGGTGCCGATCGCCAGCAACACCGTCCACAGCTTGAGTGCCTCGCGCTTCTCGACGACGATGGCCGAATGCACCAGGGCGGTGCCGGTGAGCCAGGGCAGCAGCGAGGCGTTCTCGACCGGGTCCCAGAACCAGTAGCCGCCCCAGCCGAGCACGTAGTACGACCACCACGAGCCGAGCGCGATGCCGCAGGTCAGGAAGCACCAGGCGATCAACGCCCAGGGGCGCACCCAGCGACCCCAGGCGGCGTCGACCCGACCCTCGATCAGGGCGGCGACGGCGAAGGCGAACGGCACCGCGAACCCGACATAGCCGGCGTAGAGGATCGGCGGATGGAAGGCGAGGCCAGGGTCCTGCAACAGCGGGTTCATGCCGCTGCCGTCGAGGGGCGCCGGCCAGATCCGATCGAACGGGTTCGAGCTGGTCAGGCAGAACAGCTCGAAGCCGGTGGCGACACCGCCGAGCACGGCGATCACCCGGGCGCGCAGGGCGGTGGGCAGATTGCGTCCGAATACCCCGACCGCGGCGCCGCACAGGCCCAGGATCAGGCACCACAGCAGGATCGAGCCCTCGTGGTTGCCCCAGATTCCGGTGATCTTGTAGAGCAGCGGTTTGGCGACGGCGCTGTTCTCGGCGATGTTGCGCACCGAAAAGTCGTTGGTGATCGCGGCGTTGGCGAGACAGGCGAAGGCGAGGGCCAGGGCGGCGAACTGGCCTATGGCGAGTGCTGGCGCCGTCGCCATCAGGCGGGCATCGCGCCGCCAGGCGCCGAACAGCGGCAGGATGAGCTGCGCGAGCGCCATGCAGCAGGCGAGTGCGAGGGCAAAGTTGCCGAGTTCGGGGCTCATCGGCTCAGGTTCCTCGGGTTGTCGGCTGGGGCGAGGCTGACTTGCGCGTGGTCGCTGCCTTGCTGACCGTCCCGATCTTGCTGGCGGTCCCCATCTTGCTTGCCGTCTCCATCTTGCTTGCCGTCATCGTGTCCCAGCTTGCGGCGTCGGGTGGCGGTCCGAATTTCGGGTTCCATTTGCCGGCCTTGCGCAGCGCTTCGGCGACGTCCTTGGGCATGTAGGTCTGATCATGCTTGGCCAGGACCTCGGAGGCGGTGAAGCGGCCGTTGCCCCCGAGCTCGCCCTCGGCGACTACGCTCTGCCCCTCGCGGAACAGGTCCGGCAGGATGCCGGCGTAGCGCACCGGGACCGCCGTCTGGCCGTCAGTGACCAGGAAGTTCGCTACCGGCTCGCCATTGTCGCGGGTTTCGTGCAGCGATCCCGCCACCACCATGCCGCCGAGCCGGACGGTGCGTCCGGGATGCGGCGGACCCGCCAGCAGTTGCGAGGGTGCGACGAAATACACGATGCTGGCGCTGAACGCGTCCAGCGCCAGGGCCGTGGCGGAGCCGACGCCGATCCCGCACGCCAGCAGCGTCCACAGCCGGCGCGATTTGCGCGTCATGAGGTCTGCCTGCGCGCACGGCGCCCGCTTGCGGCCTCGATCGCCTCCAGCCGGCGTCGCGCCCGCGACAGTCGCAGCGTCGCAGCGATCGACAGCCAGCCACCAAGCAAGAGCGCCAGGGCATAGGCGGCGACGATATAGGGCAGGTGCGTCATGGCCCGTCCGCCGGCGTGGCTTCGTGCGTGCGTGCCAGCAGCAGGGCGCGGGCGCGCTGCTCGAGCACCCCGGCGCGCAGACGCGCCATCACGATCGCAGCAAACCCGAAGGAAAATCCGAGGGTGCAGACCAGCAGTGGCCACAGCATCGACATCGACATCGTCGGCGCGCCGGTGAGGGTGATGCTGTCGGGCTGGTGCAGCGTGTTCCACCATTGCACGCTGAACTTGATGATCGGCAGGTCGACGGCGCCCACCAGCGCCAGGATCGCCGCCGCGCGGTAGCCGCGGGCGGGCTCGTCGAACGCGCGGATCAGCGCGATATGGCCGAGATAGAGGAAGAACAGCACCAGCACCGAAGTCAGGCGCGCATCCCAAACCCACCAGGCGCCCCACATCGGTTTGCCCCAGAGTGACCCCGAGGCGAGGCAGAGTGCGGTGACCGCGGCACCCACCGGGCCGATCTCCATTGCCGCGAGGTCGGCGAGCGGGTGCCGCCAGACCAAGGAGAGCACCGAGCACCCGGCGAGCGCGATATAGCCCCAGGATGCCAGCCAAGCCGACGGCACATGCACATACATGATGCGCACCGCGTCACCCTGCTGCCAGTCGGCGGGAGAGAAGAACAGGCCCCAGATCAAGCCCCAGGCGGTCAGGATGAGTGCCGCCGCGTTGAGCCAGGGTTGGATGCGCGCGGCCAGTCTGAGGAAGCGGCCCGGATTGGCGAACCGATGCAGAAACCCGCCCCGGTTCGTGCGCGGGGTCAAGGGCGGCTGCTTGGCGAGGGGTTCGGCGCGATTCTGGACGATATCCAAGGCTGCTTACCCTAGCGTAGGCTGACAGCTAACAAAGAGCATACCGGCTGTCTCGGCGCGAGAGGCGATCGTATCATGCCGCGCCAAGACGCCAAGGACGGAGAGGGCATTGCATGCTGTTCACCATCGTCTGCACCGACAAACCAAGCCGACTCGATACCCGTCTGGCCGCCCGCGCAAGTCATCTTTCCTATCTCGAGCGCTATGTCGACAGACTGGTGCATGTCGGCCCGCTACTCGATGACGACGGCCGTGCCTGCGGCAGCCTGTTGATCATCGACGTCGAGGACCGCGCCGCCGCGGAAGGCTTCGCCGCGAGCGATCCGTACGCCAAGGTCGATCTGTTTGAAAGTACCGTGATTCGCGGCTTTCGCACCGTATTCCGCGATGGCGCGGTGGTGGAGTGAGGTCGTACTGGCTGGTGAAGTCGGAGCCGGATGCGTTTTCCTGGACGCAACAGGTTGCCCGCGATGTCGAGCCGTGGACCGGGGTTCGCAGCCATCAGGCACGCAACAACCTGGCCGCGATGCGTCTCGGGGACCGGGCCTTGTTTTATCATTCCAACATCGGCAAGGAGATCGTGGGTGTCGTGGAGGTCGCGCGAGCGGCCTATCCTGACCCGACTGCCGGATCCGATGCCAAGGCCGGCCACTGGGTCTGTGTCGACATGCAGGCAAAAGGGGCGTTCACCGTGCCGGTAACGCTGGCGTCGCTCAAGGCCGATTCCAGGTTTGCCGACCTCGCCTTGGTCCGGCTGTCAAGGTTGTCGGTCTCGCCGGTGAGTGAAACGCACTGGCGGCTGATTACCGAGATGGGAGGCTGGAAGGAACCCGCCTGACGCTTTCAGGGCGCGCCGTCGATGCTTTGTTGCAGGATCACTTCCTTGCCGGTCATCGGCTGACCGGCAAAGGTGCTGTAGATCGCATTACCATTATAGGCGGGTGCCACGGGGGCGGCGATTCGCAGCGGCATGCCGAGGATGCTCAAGGGGGTGTGTCGTCCCGCGCCGCTGGAACTGGTCTGTTGCGCGGTCACGCCTGGCAAGCCGGTCCTGGCCGATGTGGGTGCCGCGTTCCGGTCGGCGGGAGCGCCCGCCGCGACGGAGTCCGAAGAACGCGCACGCAGCGCCTGAGCGGAAGCCGGCCGCGCCGCGAAGTCCTGAACTGCAAACAAGAGTAACGCGGCGCAGCCTGTCGCGATCGCGCGGATCGAATGGGAGGACATCGGCTTTGGCTCCAAAAGCATGGTTTACAAGTAGGAACGGCCGATGGTCTGACAACGCAAGCGCACCCGTGCGGATGAATTTTTCGCAATCAAACCAACGCGACCAGCGGAGGCACCTGTGTCTAAATTGATACCTCAAGATTTTGTGAAAAGGGGTGTCCCCCGAGACAAGCTAGGTTGCTGCACCCGGAACGAGATGATCGGCGGTTTTTGATGCACGCTCCGAGCCATGCCCCTGTGCTTTTGCCCGGACATGCGCCGTCACATGCCCCATCGCACACGGCTGAGGCAATTAACGAGCGCGCGGCCCTCGGGCTGTCCAAGATGGGCGCGAGCCTCGCTCCCGGACCCTCTGACGCCGGGCTGCTCGCGGCCGAGGCGCCGCGCGACGATAGTCCCGCGGTTACGATCGGCAGTCGAATCCGGACCCTGCGCCGAGCACGCGGCCTGACACAGGACACGCTCGCGGTTTCAACCGGCGTCTCGCGTAGCGCGGTGGCGCAGTGGGAGACCGGTCGGGCCGGGCAGATGGGCGGCAAGCTGCGGCGGATCGCTGAGGCGCTCGGGGTGTCGGTCAGCATGCTCAAGGAGGGCTGGGAAGGCTTGGCCACTGACAGCGTGCTCTCCGCCGAGGAAATGTCGCTGCTACGGCTGTTCCGGCGCTGCCCGGCGGAGGATCGTATCGTCTTGATGCACGTGGCCCAGAAATTGGCGGCGACTCCGGCCATGGAGACTGTTCCTTAGCTCTTCCTGTCCCGCAATGTTCGAACCGGCCCGTCCTGCAGCCTGTCCGTATGCAGCCGGCGTGCTCCTGGTGCGTTAGCGCTTCGGCCAACAGGAGATTGCGATGAGCGCCGCCAGAGGAAGTGAACTGACCCCGCTCTCACCCGACGTCCAGCCGCTGAGCGCTGCGTCGCTGAGCGTCCTGGAGCGGGCTTTGGGAGAGGTGGAAACCGGCCGCGGCATGCTGGTCAGGCTCGCCGACCTGATGGGTGGAGCAGTCGGCCAGGTTACGCGGCTTGGCATGCGCGGGCTCGGGCTCGCGCCAACCCTGCAGATCAAGTTGCAGGGGATCGGCGAGGCGGCAGTCGTGCGTGCCTTCGACGTCGCGGTGCTCGGGCTGCGCACACCGGCGCCCACGGCCTTTTCGGATACGTATTCGCCCGCGCTGCGACCTTGGCGCGACCGTGCGATGCAGGCCGCGGTCGCCGCGTCCGGGGCGTTCGGCGGCTTTGCCGGGGTTTCCGGCCTGGTTCCCGATATCGGTTTTACGACGTTGGCGATCATGCGTGAGATTGCCCGCATCGCCCGCGAAGAGGGTGAGGACCTGTCCAGCCCGGAGGGCAAGCGCGCCTGCCTTGAGGTGTTCGCGCTACGCACCTTCAACGCCGGCGAGGAGCAGAGCGAACTCGGATTTTACTCCGCGCGTGCCGTGTTGCGCGGCCGCCCCGTGGTCATGTTGCTGTCCGAGGTCTCATCGCACTATGGCCTTTCGCTGTCGCGCAAGGTCTCCATGCAGATGATGCCGGTGGCGGGCGCGCTGTGTGGCGCCTCGCTGAATGCGGCGTTTTTTGCGCATTATCGTGCTCTGGCCCGAGCGCATTTCACGATCAGGCGGCTGGAGCGCAATCACGGTAACCGGTTCGTGCAAGAGGCGGTCGAGACCATCCGCGCCAACCTCGGCCAGAAGCAGGCGGCGGCCTGATCAGCCCCCTCTTCAGCGTGGCTTGCGCCGCCTGAGCAAGCCCAGGACCGCCGTGATGACGGCCAGCAGCCCGTAGATCAGCATCATGTCGATGCCGATCCCGGGGGCAGCATACGGCAAAAGCCAGGCTGCGAGGGCCGAGATGGCGGCGAAGACGACAAAGACCACGATCATCGTCAGCGCCGTCCCGCCTGCCATTCCTCGATGGTGATGCGGTCCAGTTTGAAGAGGTCGCTGGTGCGGGCATACCAGCCGGCGCCATGCATGCGGCCGATCAGGCCGAGACCTTCGGTTGCGATGTGCAGCCGCTCGGCATCCTGCACGGCGTCGTCGCGGACGTGCATCATCAGCACCCGGCCGAGGATCAGCGCGCTACTGCCCAGCGCGATCTCCTGGTGCAACACGCATTCGAAAGCGACCGGGCTTGCGGCAATACGCGGCGGCGCCACGTGGGTCGAGGCGAGTGTCTCAATGCCGCCAAGTGCGAGCTCGCTTTCGCCGGTCGCGAATGGGGTTGCGGTGCGGTTCATCGCCCCAGCATTGGCTTCGTCGACAAGCTGGACCACGAAGCCGCCGGTGGCGCGGATGTTGCCCCAGGTGTCCTTGGGAGAGTTTTCGCTGTCGGGCCGGCTGCCGATGCCGACGCCGATGATCGGCGGATCGGCACAGAACATATTGAAGAAGCTGAAGGGTGCGGCGTTGAGCCGGCCTTGCGCATCCTGGCTGGTGATCCAGGCGATCGGGCGCGGGGTGATGGTCGAGGCCATCAGCTTGTAGATTTGTCGGGCTTGCAGGGTCGCGAAATCGAACTGCATGGGCGGTCGTCCGGAAATTTGGCCTAAGCGGGCGTTCGCGGCTCAGTGTTCAGCTAAGGCGCCGACGATTGCGTCTCGAAGACGGCGCACGCAACCTGTGCACCATGTTCAGACGCCGTGTCGAGGTCAGCACCGCGACGATGCTCGAGCGCTACCGCGCCGGGCTGTTTCCCATGGCCGAAACGAGGGAGTCACGCGACCTGTTCTGGCTCGACCCGGAGAAGCGCGGGATCCTGCCGCTCGAGAACTTCCATCTGCCGCGGCGGTTGCGCCGCACCGCTTTGTCCGGGGAGTACGCGATCGTCGTCGACACCCAGTTCGAGGCGGTGATCGACGGCTGCGCCGCCCCCGCCCCCGGCCGTGAGGAGAGCTGGATCAACCGCGAAATCCGCGCTTTGTTCCTGGCGTTGCATCGACAGGGCCACGCCCATAGCGTCGAATGCCTGCATGACGGCGCGCTGTGCGGCGGCCTCTATGGCTTGTCGATCGGCGGCGCGTTCTTCGGCGAAAGCATGTTCAGCCGCCGTCGCGACGCTTCCAAGGTTGCACTCGCGCATCTCGTCGCCCGGCTCCGGCTGGGCGGCTACAGGCTGCTCGACGCCCAGTTCATCACCACGCACCTCGCACAATTCGGCGCAATCGAAGTCGGCCGCCGGCACTATCTCACTCTGCTCGAGACGGCGACCGCGGAGCACGGGGCGTGGGCGCAGGACGCGGCCGCGGTGCGCGAGGCGGTGCGCGACATGCGGGAGCCGGCCTGACGACAAGCAGACGGTTGACAGGGCGGCAGCGTCGGCAGCACTTCCGCAGACCCACCCAGCGAGGCCCGCCGCATGCGCCCTTCCGCTCTTCTGCTGTCCCCGGTCGCCGGCGTCGCCTTGCTGGCGATGCTCACCCCCGCGCACGCCGCGGACAAGCCGCGCACCATGCCGACCCGCGACGTCAAGGTGGTCTACGACGTGCAGCCACAGGGCGCTCCGGCGCCGCAGCAGATCACAGTCTGGTTCGCGGACGGCCTGATGCGCATCGACAGCCCGGACGGCCGCGGTGAGACCATCCTCGACCGCGACCGGCACCTGCTCACCATCGTGATGAACAGTGCGCGCGTCTACATGCAGGTGCCCGAGCGCCAATCGCTGCGCAGTCCGTTCCTGCTGGATCCCAGCATGAATTTCGAGCGTGCCGGGACTGGTGTCGTCGCCGGATTGCCGTGCACGCGCTGGAACATCACGGCAAACGGCGGCAAGGCCACGGCCTGCATCACCGCGGACGGTGTGCTGCTGAGCGAGGAAGGGGTCGATCAGCAGGGCGCGCGCGGCAAGCTCGAGGCGCAACAGGTCGTCTATGGACCGATCCCCGCCGCTACGTTTGCGGCACCCTCCGGGTATAGCCGGGTCGCCCATCCCGAAGGCCCGGATGCGTATGAGCGCGGCGGTGCGCAACAAAGCGCGCCCGCGCTGGGCGCCGCACCAGCGGGCAAACCCTGAGCTGCACGCGGGCCGCCCGTTAAGCAAGCTTCAACCAGACAGGATGTAACCTTTCGTGGCGGAGATTGCCCGCAAATCGCCACGGAGCGGGGTCTCTATGCGTTCAGGTACGCGCTCACCATATTGCACGCAGTGGGTTCGCCCGGACAGGAAGGGATATTTCGTGATGCACGAAAGGATGCGGGTTCTACTGGTTGCACCAGTGCTTGCAGTGGCTCTGGGATTGGCGGCGGCGCCGATGGCGCAGGCACATTGGGACCATGATGGTCACGGCGATCATGGTGGTCGCGGCTGGCATGGCGGGCGCGATTTCGATCGGGGCGGTTTTCACCGGCGTTTCGATCACGATGGCTACCGCTATCGGGGTCCCGGAATCGCCGGCGCGCTGGTCGGCGGTCTGGCTGCGGGGGCTCTGATCGGTGGCCTTGCGGGAGCCTATGCAGGGCCACCACCGGGGGTCATCTACTCACCGCCACCTGGCGTCGTCTATGCCCGCCCACCGGTCGTCTATGCGCCGCCATCCGGCTATTACGGGCCGCCACCGCCTGTGATCTACGCGCCGCCGCCGCCGGCTTATTATCCCGGCTACTGAAGCGGCAAGCTACTGGGGCGCCAAGCTATTGGGCTAAAGCGCCTTGAGCGCCTCCATCACCGCAGCAGCGTGTCCCGGAACCTTGACCTTGTTCCAGGCCTGCGCCACGCGGCCGTCAGGGCCGATCAGGTAAGTCGTGCGTTCAATGCCCATGTAACGCTTGCCATACATCGATTTTTCCACCCAGACCCCAGCTGCCTCCAGCAATGCGCCGGTCTCGTCCGAGGCCAAAGGGAAGCTCAGGGCATATTTTTGCGCGAACGCGTCGATTGCCTTCATCGGGTCTTTCGAGACGCCGACCACGGATACCGAGCCATCCAGGAGCTCCTGAAACGCCTTAGCCTCCTGGGTGCAGCCTGAGGTGTCCGCCTTTGGGTAGAAATACAGCACGAACGCCTTGCCGCGCAGAGCTGCAAGGCTGACCCGCCTGCCGCCGCTGGCCGGCAGGTCGAAGTCCGGGACCGGATCGCCGGGAGCAAGCCGGGTCGTCTCTTCAGTCATGGTCATCTCCGCTTAGTGTCGGCCGGGTCGGGTCGCCGATCAGTCGCTTGAAGGTTTGGCGGACCTCCGCCGCGGTCAACCGCATCTGGCGCTGTAGATCGTCGAGGCTTTGCAGTCTGCTCGTGCGCGATGCTGCCATTCCCTGCAGCAACGCGTCCAGGGCCGGTGTCGCATCGGCCAAGGTCGGTGGCAGGGCCGCGCCGAACAGGATGCGCAACATGCTCTGCAGGGCGCGCCAGAAGCGGTCCGCCTCGATCAGCAAAGCCGCATCGCGCCGCGACAGCGCCCCACCGCGCGCCAAGCGGCGCAGCGCCAGGCGGGTCGTCGGATGACGCACTCGCGCGGCACCACCAGTAGTCGGGAGGGGGGCGATCTGGAGGATCTGGGCGATGAACTCCACCTCCATCAGGCCGCCGTCGAGCCGCTTGATGTCCCACCGGCCGCGCGGCGGCAGGTCCGCGGCCAGCCGCGCGCGCATCGCTGTCGCGTCCCGTAGCAAGATCGCGCGTGCACCATCCGGCGGCTCGATCGCGCGCCCGATCGCGCGGCCCACGCGCGCGCGCAGCGCTGGCGGCCCGGCCACGACCCGCGCCCGCGACAGCGCCATGCGCTCCCAGGTCGATGAGCGCTCGGCATGGTAGCGGCGAAAGCCCTCCAGCGAGACTGCCACCGGACCCTTGCTCCCGGACGGGCGTAGGCGCATGTCGAGAGCGTAGAGTGGGCCTTCCGCCCCGGGGGCGCTGAGGGCTGCGATCAGGGAATGGGTGAGGCGGATGTAGTACTGGCTGGCATTTTCGGCGACCGAGACGGGATGGTCGTAGATCAGCATGAGGTCCAGGTCGGAGCCGTCCATCATCTCGCGCGAGCCGGCCTTGCCGAGGGCGACGACCACCATGCCGCCGCCGGCAATGCGCCCGTAACGCGCTCGATGCTCCCGCGCGACCTGGGCCAGCATGCCGACGATGACGTGCTCCGCCAACGCGGTGCGGGCGAGGCCCGCGCGATCCACATCGAGCCGAGCGTCCATCTGCGCCAGCGCCAGCCGGAACGCCTCGCCGCGCACCAGGGTACGCGCGCGGCGCACCGCTTCCTCGGAATCGCCCGCATCGCGCATCTGCCGGTCGAGCAGACGCAGCAGGCCTGCTTGCTGCCCGCTCGGCGGCACCAGCAACCCTTCGAGTGCGCCCGGTACGATCGCGAGATGCTCGGCGAGTGCGGGTGCCGCGCTCAACACGAAGGCTATTCTGGCCAGCAGCGGCGGGTTGCGCACCAGCAGCGAGAGCAGTTGCACACCCGCACTCTGTCGGCTCAGCAAGCTGTCGAAGCGGACCAAGGCGAGGATTGGGTCGCGCTGTTCGGCCAGGGCCGCGAGCAGCGCCGGCAGCATCTCGCCCAGCAGGGCCTGTGCGCGGTCGCTGCGCAAGGCGCGCAACTGCCGGTTGCGCCAGCCCGACACGATGCCGGCCGCGCGTTCTGCTTCGACAAAGCCGAGGCCGCGCAGCGTGGCAAGCAGGTCGCGGTCGCTGTCGAGGCGATCCGTAGCCGGCGCCGCTTGTGCCTGTCCTGTCTCCGTGAACCAGGCTTCGAAGATGCCGCGGGTGCGCGCCAAATGCGGCTGGATCGCGGCAACCTGGCCCGCCTCCCCGAGGAAGCGTTCGAACGACGCCAGCGCCGCCGCCGTCGCCGGCAGGCTATGCGTCTGCCGGTCGTCCTGCATTTGCAGGCGGTGCTCGACGCGGCGCAGCATGCGGTAGCTGTCGGCGAGGTCGGCGGCGACCCCGGCCGGCATGTACTTGCCTTGAGCGAGGCGGCCCAGGGTCCCGAGCGTGGTTGGATCGCGCAGGTCCGGCGCGCGGCCGCCCCAGACCAATTGCATGGTCTGGGCCAGGAACTCGACTTCGCGTATGCCGCCGGGCCCGAGCTTGAGGTCGTAGCCGAGCAAATCACCACACCCCGCTTGAGGCCCACCATGGCGGCCGTCAATCCGCCGCTTCATCCGATGGATGTCCTCGATGGCGGCGAAATCCAGGTGCCGCCGCCAGACAAACGGCCGGATTGCAGCAAGGAAGCTCTGGCCGAGCGCGCGGTCGCCGGCGACCGCGCGGGCCTTGATCATGGCCGCGCGCTCCCAGGTCTGGCCGTGCGACTCGTAGTAAATGAGGGCCGAGGGCAGCGCCACCGCGAGCGGCGTCGAGGCAGGATCCGGCCGCAGACGCAGGTCGGTGCGGAACACGTAGCCATCGGCGTCGCGCGTCTGCAGCAGCCCGACCAGGGCAGCGGCAAGCCGGTTGAAGGTGCGCCCGATCTCCTCGCGTCCGGGGTGGGCGGCCGGATCGTAGAGCAGGATCAGGTCGATATCGCTGGAGTAGTTCAGCTCGCCGGCCCCGAGCTTGCCCATGCCGAGCACCACGAAGCCACAGCCGGTCTCCGGATCATCCGGTCTGGCCAGCGTGAGGTCGCCACGGCTGGCCGCCTCCCAAAGCAGGTGACGGATGGCGGCACCGAGGGCCGCCTCGGCCAGCCGGCTGAGCGCGCCGGTGACCTGTTCGAGCCTCCAGATGCCGCCGATATCGGCGACCGCGCTGGCCAGCGCCACCTGCCGCTTGGCCTGTCGCAGCGCCGCCGCCACCGCGTTGCGCGGCAGGTCGGCCGTGAGGCTGGCGAGCCGCGCCAGGGCATCGCCGACGATCCGGTCGGGTCCGTCACGGAGCAGTACGTCAAAGCAGTGCGGCTCGCGCCGTGCCAGGGCCGCGAGGTAGGGGCTGTTGCCGCCGAGGCAGGCAATCAGCGCCGCCTCGGCCGGGTTGCGCGGCCGGATTGCCGCGGCCAGGTCGGCGGCCCAAAGGGGCTCCGCCGGGTCGGGCCAGCGTGCCGGCCACTGGAATTCAGCCATGTCGCTGCGTGTCACCCGGCGTCCATACGTTGGCCACGGTGTGAGGCATGATCCGTCCGCGTCAAGCCAACAACCGCTGGTGGCACGTCCTGCCAGCGGTGCTGCTGGTGCTGATCTCGCTGCCGGTGTTTGCCGCCCTGGTGCTTGGCCTGCGGCTTTGGGCTGGACCGATCGATGTCACCGGCAGCGCGCGCCGGTTGGCGGCCCCGGACCTGCCCGGGCTCTCCTTCGCCCAGGTGCAACTGACCTGGAACGGCTGGGGGGAAGGCCCCACGGCGCCGCTCGGCCTGATCGTACGTGGCTTGCGCCTGGACGATCCAAGGGTGGGCCACGCGCAGGTCGCGCGCGCGGACGTCGCCCTCGATTTGTTCGCCCTGCTGCATGGCAGGGTCGAGGTCATCGGCCTGCACGCCGCCGACGGCAGCATCGATCTGGCGCAAGTGCCGCCGTCCGGCGCCGTCCAACTGGGCTCCCCGGGGGGCCACAAGGGGCGCGTCAACCGGGACCGACTGGATTTGGACGCATTGAGGGCGTTCGAGCTCTCCCATGTCGCGCTCAGCGCGCACGGTCTCCCGTGCCGGGCCAAGATCGCTGACCTGCGGCTGCTGCCGCTGCACCGTCCGGCGGCAATCGGCGTGAGTGGTCGGGTCGCGGCATCCCTGTCCTGCGGCGGCCGCAATGTTGCATTTGATGGTGCCGCGCGCGAGGGGCCGCAAGGCGAGATCGTCTGGCATGTTACGACCGGCAGCTTCGTGCCGAGCCGGATCGGCAGCCCGCTGGCGCCGCTCGTCGGCCTTGATCTGCCGGTCAGCCTGAAGCTCGACGCCGCACTCTCCGGTGGCTTTGGTCGGCTGATGCTGCCGCGGCACCTGGAGCTGACCGCGCAGCTCGGCGCCGGCACCATCCGCGGCGTCGACGTCGCTGGTGGGCAGCTTCACCTCACCCTCGATTTGCCACGCACGCAACAGGGCACGCTGCGGGCGGCATTGTCGCCGTCGCGGGTCGTGCTGCGGCAAGCGCCGGGTGCGGCGACACCGGCACTGCTGCTGACCGGCAGCTTCGCCGAAACCGGTGCTCTGGTGCGTGCCCGGATTGCAGCACGGATCGCCCGCGTCGATTTCGCCGGTCTCGGCCGCATCTGGCCATCGGCACTGGCTCCTGGCGGGCGACGCTGGGTGACCGCCAACATCACCGCCGGCACGGGTCGCGACCTCGCACTCAGCGCGACCTTCGCGTCACCCGACGGCTGGGGGGCGCTGCATCTGACCAAACTCGACGGCGGCCTCGACGCGAGTGGCCTGACCATCTTCTGGCTGCGCCCGATCGCGCCGCTGCGCGCCATGGACGCGCATCTGGTGCTGGAGGGGCCGGATACGCTGCGTATCGAGTCTCGCCGCGGCCTGGAAGCGGTGCCGCTGCACGGCGTCATTACCGCGGGGCCTACGGTCCTGCGGATCACCGGCCTGGAGCACCGGCAGCAGCACGCCCGGATTGCAACCACGCTGACCGGCGGCCTGGGAGACATCCTCACTTTGCTCGCTTATCCGCGGCTGGGGCTGCTGTCACGGCACAAGCTGCCCTTCACCGATATTGCCGGGCGCGCCGTCGTCAAGCTCGGGCTGTCGCTGCCGCTGGTCGACACGCTCGCTACCACGGCAATCCAGGTTCATGCCGACGCCGCCTTGAGCGACGTCCATCTCGGCGATGCCGTGCTCGGACGCGCCCTCGATGCAGGCGGGCTGGCGCTGCATGCCGAAAATTCCGGCTTGCAGGTTGCCGGCGATGGCGCCATCGGCGGGATCCCGTCGCGTCTGACCTACAGCATGGATTTTCGCGCCGGCGGCCCGCAGCAGCTGATCGAGGCGGCGCATGTGTCCGCCCGGATCGATAAGGCGGCGCTGCGGCAGGCCGGTGTATGGGGTGCCGACAGCGTCGCCGCCGGTGCCGCCGCGCTCGACGTCGCCTACGGGCGGCACCGGGACGGCGCAGCCAGCGTCGTGCTGAACGCGGACCTCACCGACGCGGCCCTGGACACGCCGGTCTGGAGCAAGCCGGCGGGAGCCCCGGCGCACGCCTCCGCGGTGATCGGCCTGCAAGACGCAGCACTTGTCTCCATCGGAATGGTCAAAGCGAGCGGCGAGGATCTCGCCGTCGCGGCACATGCCGAGGTGGGCGGTGGCCGGCCGGATGCGATCGTCCTCGACCGTTTCCGGATCGGCCGCAGCCAGGGCGTCGGCCGGGTCGATCTGCCGACGGGCGATCGCGCCCGCACCGGGCCGATACGCGTAGCCCTGCATGGCCCGGTCCTCGACATTACGCCGTATCTCGCCATGCGCGCGGCGCGCGCCACCGGGGCCGATCGGGCCTGGCGCGCCGATCTGGTGTTCCACAGGGTGTGGTTTACGCGACAACGCTGGTTCAGCGGAGTCCATGTCCTCGCCGCTGGCAAGGGCGTGCGGCTGAGCCGCGCAAATCTGACGGTCGCCGGTCCGACGCCGGTCCTGGCGTCGCTGTCGCCGGATGCGGGGGACGCGCGCCGACTGATGCTGAAGGCGCCGGACGCGGGCGCCCTGCTGGCGGCGTTGGGAGTCGGTGGCGGCGTTGAGGGCGGGACGCTCAGCGTGGTGGGCATTTTGCGGCAGAGCCGCGGGGCTGGCATGCTGCGGCGGAGCCGCGGGACATTGGAGATGACCGGGCGCGCCGAGGTCGGTCGCTTCGTCCTGCACGATGCGCCGCTGAGCGCTCGATTGGCGCGTGACCTCTCGATCTATGGCTTGCTGACCGGCGCCAAGGCCAGGCAGATCGTGATCACCCGGTGCGAACTGCCGTTCACCCTGCGCGGCTCAGCGCTGCATCTGAGCGATGCCCGTGCCTCCAACGCAGCCCTCGGTGCAACCTTGCGCGGCGCCATCGATTTGGGGCACAGCACACTCGATCTTCGCGGCACCATCGTGCCGTCCTATCTGTTCAACGCGCTGCCGGGGAAGCTACCTGGGGTCGGGCGGGTCTTCAGTCCGGAACAGGGTGGTGGCTTGTTCGCGCTGACGCTTCGCGTCACCGGCCCGATCGACAAGCCCGTCATAGGGGTCAACCCGCTCTCGTTGCTCGCGCCGGGGATCCTGCGTCGTTTGTTGTTCGATTAAGGTTGCGTCAGCTATTGCGGCCTTATGATCCTGCTTGGGGAGCCAAGCTGTGCGAGGGGGCACGCGCCAGTCAGGAGACGATGCTTTGATACGCCGCCATAGGACCTCGCGATTGTCCGAGGGCCTGCCGCATCCGCTGGGTGCCACCTGGGACGGGCTCGGAGTCAATTTCGCCCTGTTCTCCGCCCACGCGACCAAGGTGGAATTGTGCCTGTTCGATCCGTCCGGCGGCAACGAACTGGATCGCGTCGAGCTGCCCGAATATACCGACGAGGTCTGGCACGGCTACCTGCCCGACGCGCGCCCCGGCACCATCTACGGCTACCGCGTGCACGGCCCCTACGCGCCCGAGGCCGGGCATCGCTTCAATCCCAACAAGCTGCTGCTCGACCCCTATGCGCGGGCGCATGTCGGCCAGGTGCGTCAGGCGCCGGAGATCTTCAGCTACGAGCTCGGCCACGCCGACGGCGACCTCTCGTTCGACACCCGCGACAGCGCCCGCTTCATGCCGAAATGCCGGGTGATCGACCCTGCCTTCACCTGGGGCCGCGACCGCCGGCCGCGGGTGCCGTGGGAGCGCACGATCTTCTACGAGGCGCATGTGCGTGGCACCACCATCCGCCATCCGGCGTTGCCGTTCGGCCTCGGCGGCACCTTCGCCGGCATGGCCACCGACGAGATCGTCGCGCATTTGCGTCAGCTGGGCGTGACCTCGGTCGAGCTGCTGCCGGTGCATTTCTTTGCCGATGAGGACCATCTCACCCAGCATGGACTGACCAACTACTGGGGCTACAACTCGGTCGGCTTCTTTGCCCCCGACGAGCGCTACGCCACCGGCAACGGCAGCACGGTGTCGGAATTCAAGACCATGGTGGCCCGGCTGCATGATGCCGGCATCGAGGTGATCCTCGACGTCGTCTACAACCACACCGCCGAGGGCAACGAACTCGGTTCCACATTGTCCTTCAAGGGCATCGACAATGCCTCCTACTACCGGCTGATCCCCGGCCAGGAGCGCTACTACATCAACGATACCGGCACCGGGAACACGCTCAACCTCAGCCATCCGCGGGTGCTGCAGATGGTCACCGACAGCCTGCGCTACTGGGTCAGCGAGATGCATGTCGATGGCTTTCGCTTCGACCTCGCCACCATCCTCGGGCGTGAGAGCTACGGCTTTGACGAGGGCGGCGGCTTCCTCGATTCCTGCCGCCAGGATCCGGTGCTGTCGGACGTGAAGCTGATCGCAGAGCCCTGGGACCTCGGGCCGGGCGGCTACCAGGTCGGCGGCTTTCCGCCTGGCTGGGCGGAGTGGAACGACCGCTACCGTGATGTCGTGCGCGCCTTTTGGAAGGGCGATTCGTCGGCCGCCGAACTGGCGCAGCGGCTCTGCGCCTCGGCCGACAAGTTCAACCGTCGCGGACGGCGACCCTGGTCGAGCGTGAACTTCGTCACCGCCCATGACGGCTTTACCCTGCACGACCTCACCGCCTACAACGACAAGCACAACGAGGCGAACGGCGAGGGCAATCGCGACGGCACCAGCAATAACAGCTCGTGGAATTGCGGCATCGAGGGCGAGACCGAGGATGCCGCGGTGCTGGCCCTGCGTGAACGGCAGATGCGCAACATGATGGCCACGCTGCTGATGAGTCAGGGCACGCCGATGATCCTGGCCGGCGACGAATTCGCCCGCACCCAGCAGGGCAACAACAATGCCTACTGCCAGGACAACGAGATCTCCTGGGTCGATTGGGGTCGGCTCGCGTCGCACCAGACCATGTTCCAGTTCACCAGGCGGCTGATCGAGTTGCGTCAGGAATACCCCATTTTGCGCCGGCAGCGTTTCATGACCGGGGCGTGGGACGACGATCTCGAGGTGCGCGACGTCACCTGGATCACGGCCACAGGCGAGGAGATGCAGCAGGCGGACTGGCGCGACGGCGGCATGCGTTGCTTCGGCATGCTGATGGACGGCCGTGCGAAGGTGAGCGGTATCCCCCGCCCCGGCACCGACGCCACCCTGCTGATGATCCTCAACGGTTTCCACGAGGCGCTGGACTTCGTCATGCCGCCGTGCAGCGGCGGCATGCACTGGCAATTGCTGCTCGACACCAACCGGCCGGCGATGACCTCGGGACGCGCCTACGGCATCGCCAACAGTTGCCCCGTCACTGGTCGGTCGGTCATGCTGTTTCGTCTGGCGAGCTGACTGGCCGCGCGATAGGCTGCGATCATGGATCAAACCATGACGCACCCCGCGAGCTATGACGGCGACGTGGCGGCCTGGGCGGACGAGCAGGCAGCCCATATCCGCGCCGGCCGCCTCGATCGGCTGGACCTTGAACATATCGCCGAAGAGATCGAGAGCGTGCGGATCAGCGAACGCCGCGAGATTGCCAGCCGGCTTGCTGTCCTGTTGGCGCACCTGCTCAAGTGGCAGCATCAGCCGCAACGTCGCGGTGCGAGTTGGGATGCCACCATCCGCGAGCAGCGCCAGCGCATCGAGCGACGCTTGCGCAAGATGCCGAGCTTGCGCCCGATGCTGAGCGACCCGGACGATATCGCCGACGCCTGGGGCGATGCCGTGACGGCTGCGGTGGCAGAGACCGGCATGGAGCGGATAGCCTTTCCTGAAACCTGCCCGTGGCCGCTGCAGGACGCGCTGCGCGAGGGATGGATACCGCCCGGCAGCTAGAACACTTCCCGCACCGCTTGGCGCGGGCCGGAACCCGAGATTATTCTGTTTGAGGGGACAATGTCCGAGCAGGATATATACCAGGCGCTGAACACGAACTCAGGTGTTGAGCCGGGCTGAGCGGCCTTCCGCGGTTGGGCTTGGGCGAGGCTAAGTTCCCGGCCACGCGACCCATTCTCGGGTGCCGTGTTCGAACCAGTCGGTCATGCGCGTGCCGTCCCAGCGGTAGCGCAACTGCCGCGACTGCAGCACCGGCAAGGTCAGACAGTCCGGCCAGAACACCGCGGCGGCGAGGCCCTGGGGAGTGCGCACGCTGGGGTAGACTACGCCGTCGGCGCCGTCCGCGCGCACCCTTTGGCCAAGCACCTGGCCCGCGCTCCAGTCGTCGGGTGCGAGGCAGCCTTCGGGATCGGTCTTGCGTAGATCATGCATCGTGCCCGCAACGCGGCAGGTCAGTTCGCGGAAGTCGGCGTCGGCGGCGGGTTCGTTGGTGGCCGCCATGAAGCGCGCGAAGTGATAGGCGGTCTCTGCCAAGGCGACTTCGAAGCAATCGCCGCAATACCAGACGCCGAAACTGCCGTCGGAAAAGCGGCTCGGCCGAAGCGTCGAGACATGGGTGAAGGCGCCCATCACCGTGGTGGCGGTCGGGCCCGCGACCCGTCGCGCCACCGGAACCAAAGCGAGGTTGCCAATGGCGTCGCGCAGTCGCGGGTTGGAGCGTTCCTCGGCGCGGGCGATCAGTTCCCAGTCCGCCGGGTCGGCGATGTCCTCGAACAGATGCACCGGCGGATAGACGGTGCGGATAATCCGGTGCGACTGCTTCCAGCGTAGCCGAATGGTCACCAGCCGGCGCGCTCGGAGTCGAGATAGGCGCGCAAAACGGCGAGGTCGGCGGGCGCGCCCTGCATCATCCGATCGAGCGCGGAATGGCCGCCGAAGGCTGCGTTCGGCTTGCGGACCCAGTCGTAGCCGCGCTGGGCTTCGGCGAACATGTAGCGCAGCGCCTTGTGGATCCCCATCAGGTCGGCGAGCCGGCAGACGGTGTCGTGCGGAACGGTGGCAATCTCGCCGGCCTTCCAACGTTGAAAGGTGCGCTCACTCGGTGAGCCGAGCAGCCTGCGTGCCTGGCTCGAATCGAGCTGCCAGCGGGCGAACAAATTGAAGGAAGCGCGCAGCATCGCCGCTGCTTCCTGTTGGGTGATGTCGGCACTCCGCGCGCCCTGGTCCCGGTCGTCGCGCGTGGCCGCTACAGATGCTGTCATGGTGCCTTAGACATACGGGATTGCTGCTCCTCCCATAAAGCGATACACGATCCGCCAATTGACTACAAGTCTCGTTATTTTTGCCAAAAGGCGGAAACGATGCCTTCAGACTGGTTTGCGGCCGTGTCCGGTCTTGCAGCGATCGCCGCTGCCATTGCCGCCTGGGTCATCGCCTTCCTTGTGCATCGCGCCCATGCGCATGAGGCTGGGGCTTCGACTGACCAAGGGGAGACGTTGCAGC
This sequence comes from Lichenicoccus sp., assembly GCF_965276875.1. Lineage (GTDB taxonomy): Bacteria > Pseudomonadota > Alphaproteobacteria > Acetobacterales > Acetobacteraceae > Lichenicoccus. The sequence goes on from NZ_OZ255701.1 coordinate 2,888,182, forward strand.
GTCTCAGCATCGTGGTCGAGCACGATCAGGCGGCGCGCGGACAGGAGGCGGAGGCGGCGCGCGCGCGGATGGCCGAGTTCGAGCGCGTGATCATCGGCCGGATCGAGCAGAACCGTCATGACATGGGCGAACGGCTTGGCACGCTCACCACGTCGATTGCGCGCGAGCAGGGGGAGTCACGGCTGGCGCTGGCGAACGGCTTGCGCGAGATGTCGGAGCAGTCGGCGGTGCGCCTGAGTGCAATCCAGGCTTCGGTCAACGAGCAGTTGCACGCAGCGGTCGAGCAGCAGATGCAGACCAGCTTCACGCGTGTCTTGGAGCAGTTCGGCGCGGTGCAGAAGGCGATGGGCGAGGTTGGCGCAATGACCGCGCAGATCGGCGACCTCAAGCGGCTGTTCGCCAACGTCAAGACACGCGGCGGCTGGGGCGAGGCGCAACTGCGCGCGATCCTCGACGACGTGCTGCCCGCCGGCGCGTATGAGAGCAATTGCCGACTGTCCCAGAGCAGCGGCGAGGTCGTCGAGTTCGCGATCAGGTTGCCGATGCGTGGTGAAGGGGGGCGGGGCGCGGCGGGCGCGCGGCCGCTGCTCGCCATCGACTCTAAATTCCCGGTGGAAGCCTACGAACGGCTGCTGACCGCGGTAGAGCAGGTCGACACCGAGGCAGAGCGGTCGGCGAGGCGGGCGCTCGAGAGCACGGTGCGCCTGGAGGCACGCAAGATCGCCGCGAAGTACATCGTGCCGCCGGTGACGGTGGAGTTCGCCGTGCTGTATCTGCCGACCGACGGGCTCTATGCCGAGGTGGCGCGTATCCCCGGCCTGATCGATGAAGTCGGGCGCTTGCAACGCGTGCTGGTGATGGGGCCGAGCCTGATCCCGGCGCTGTTGCGAACCATCCATCTCGGCTATGTGACCTTGGCGCTTGAGGAAAAGACGGAAGTTATCAGCGGCCTCCTTGGCGCCACCCGCCAGGAAATGCTGAAGATGGATGAGGTGCTCGAGCGGCTGGGCCGGAATGCCTCGGCGATGTCGAACTCGATCGAGGAGGCGCGCCGGCGCAGCCGGGTTGTCGCCGGCCGGTTGCGCGGGATTGATGCCCCGCTTGGGATTACATCAGGAGGGCCGGATGCCGATGACGCTTGAAGGGTCCTGTCGCTGCGGCGCGGTGCGTTTTACCTGCGACAGCCACACGCCGCAGCCGTATCAGCGATGCTACTGCTCAATCTGCTGCAAGACGGCGGGCGGTGGGGGCTATGCGATCAATCTCGGGGCGTTGACCAAGGGCATGCAGGTGCATGATCGGGACGGGGCCATTGCGGTGTATCGCGCCGAGGTTCGCGAGGACGACGGGTCTTGCGTCTTGTCGACAGCGGAGCGCAACTTCTGTTCGCGCTGTGCGACAGCGTTATGGCTGTTCTCGCCGGAATGGCCGGAGTTGATCCACCCGTTCGCGTCCTGCATCGATAGTAAGCTGCCGGCGCCGCGGAGCTCGGTGCATCTGATGCTGCGCTTCAAGCCGGACTGGGTGGTGCCGGAAATTGGCCCCGAGGATGCCTGCTTTGACCTCTATCCGGAGCAGTCGATCGAGGCGTGGCATCGCGAGCGGGGATTGTTCGTCGATTGAGGATCCCCGCTTGACAGGTGTCCCAGCAGGCGGCTAGACGCCCGCATCTTACGGAACGCGGGAGAGTGCCGCCTGTCGCCGATCGGCGTCGGGCGGGTTCGCATGGACCGCGGTCCTGGCAACAAAGGGGGCCACGGATTTGGCGAAGAAAATTGTCGGCTATATCAAGTTGCAGATTCCCGCAGGCAAGGCGAACCCGTCGCCGCCGGTAGGACCCGCACTCGGCCAGCGCGGCCTGAACATCATGCAGTTCTGCAAGGAGTTCAATGCCGTAACGCAAGGCATCGAGCCCGGCACGCCGACGCCGGTGGTGATCACCGCGTTCGCCGACCGCACGTTTACCTTCATCCTCAAGACGCCGCCCAACACCTATTTCCTGCTTAAGGCCGCCAAGATCACAAAGGGCAGCACCACCGTCGGCAAGGGTGCCGCGGCCGGACGGGTGACCACCGCGCAGCTGCGCGAGATTGCCGAGATCAAGATGAAGGACATGAACGCCAACGATATCGACGGCGCGGTGCGCATGTTGGCAGGCTCGGCCCGTTCGATGGGCCTGACCGTGGTGGAGGGCTGAACGATGGCCAAGAGCAAGCGCCTCGATGCGGCCCGCGCCGCGGTCGGCCACAACAAATCCTATGCTCTCGACGAGGCGATCCGCCTGGTCAAGAGCAACGCCACCGCCAAGTTCGATGAGACGGTGGAGCTTTCGCTCGGCCTTGGCATCGACCCGCGTCATGCCGACCAGATGGTGCGCGGTCTGCTCAGCCTACCCAACGGCACCGGCAAGGTGTTGCGGGTGGGGGTGTTCGCGCGTGGGCCGAAGGCCGAGGAGGCGCTTGCCGCAGGCGCTGACGTGGTCGGCGCCGAGGACCTCGCCGAGAAGGTGCAGGGTGGGGAGATCGCGTTCGACCGCTGCATCGCGACCCCGGACATGATGGCCCTGGTCGGCCGGCTTGGTAAGATCCTGGGGCCGCGTGGGCTGATGCCGAATCCGAAGCTCGGCACGGTGACGATGGATGTCAAAGGCGCGGTGGGGGCGGCCAAGTCCGGTCAGGTCGAGTTCCGCGCCGAGAAAGCGGGCCTGATCCATGCCGGGATCGGCAAGGCCTCGTTCGACGAAGACAAGCTGGCGCAGAACATACGGGCCCTGGTGGATGCCATCCAGAAGGCCAAGCCGACTGGCGCCAAGGGCGTGTATCTGCAAAAGGCGGCGCTCTCCTCGACGATGGGCCCCGGGGTGACGGTGGATATCGCCTCGCTGGCCGCCACTTGAATGCACCCTGGCTGAGGCCGGGGATGAGCAGGACGCCGCCCGGGTAGGGGCTGCGTTCCGAACCTGTCCAAGACCGCACGTGGCTTCGGCCTTAATCGTCTCCGGCAGGTCCGCAGACAGCGCGCGCAAGACGGGGATGCTCCTGCCGCGATTGGCATGAGTGGTTCCGTTGCAACAGGACAGGCGAACCGGAGTGCGGACACCTCCCGCGGGAGGATCCGCTCTCCAGAGGGCAACCCGACCCGCCGGCGCTTGCCGGTGGGCGACAACGGAGACGGGATTTGGACCGTACGGAGAAGCGGGAGTTCGTAGCCACCCTCGCCGCCGTTTTCGCAAGCACGTCGATGGTCGTCGTCACCCGCAATGACGGGTTGACGGTGGCCGACGTGACGCAATTGCGAATTCGGATGCGGGCGGCGGGTGCGACCTTCAAGGTCGCGAAAAACCGGCTGGCCACCCTCGCCTTGGATGGGACCCGATTCGACGGCATCGCGCCACTGCTGAAGGGACCGATCGCGCTTGCGTGGGCGGCTGACCCGGTGGCGGTGGCAAAGGTGGCCATCGAGTTCGCCAGAACCAATGAGAAGCTTGTCGTGCTTGGTGGCGCTCTCGGAGCCCAGACGCTGAATGCGGATGGGATCAAGGCGCTCGCCGAACTGCCATCCCTCGATGTGCTGCGTGCGCAGTTGGTGGGACTGATCTCGACCCCTGCGACGCGTATCGCAGGCGTGTTGCAGGCACCGGCAGGACAGCTTGCTCGGGTGTTTGGCGCCTATGCCAAAAAGGACGAGGCAATCGCCGAGGCCGCCTGAAATCAGCGTCTAAAAAACGCAAGGACGGCGGCGTGATGTCGTTCGACCTTGCACGGACCCACAGAATGTCTAAGTTAGGAAGTTATTATGGCCGACCTGTCGAAGCTTGTTGACGAGCTGTCATTGCTGACAGTGCTTGAGGCAGCCGAGCTGTCTAAGCTGCTAGAGGAGAAATGGGGGGTTTCCGCCGCGGCTCCGGTTGCCGTGGCTGCAGCCCCAGCCGGCGGTGGTGCCGCCGCCGCACCGGTCGAGGAGCAGACCGAGTTCACTGTCATCCTCGCCAAGGTTGGCGACAAGAAGATCAACGTCATCAAGGAGGTGCGCACGATCACCGGTCTTGGGCTGAAGGAAGCCAAGGACTTGGTCGAGGGCGCGCCGAAGACGGTCAAGGAGGCCGTCACCAAGGATGACGCTGCGAAGTTCAAGAAGCAATTGGAAGAGCAGGGCGCCTCTGTCGAGATCAAGTAAGCATCCTGTCATCCTGGTCGCCGACAGTCGGGCCTTGGTTCGACCGGAAGCGGGCAGTATTTTGTTAGGTTGAGAGGGCGGGGACCGCGGCGCGGTTCCCGCCCTGTCGGCCGTGCGGCGTCCGGTTGCCGCGACGGCGTGAAGAGATCGGTTTTTGTGTGCCAAGGGTATCGAGCGGCGCCGGCGGCGGAGTGGTCTACTGGACCATGCTCTGTCCCAGATGCGACGCGATAGCCCCCGGCCGAGCAGGGCGAGGCAGGATAGACGATGAATGCAATAATCGGGAATGCGGCGGCAAAGTCCTTCACCGGGCGCAAGCGCATACGCAAGAGCTTCGGGCGTATTCCCGAGATCGCATCGATGCCGAACCTCATCGACGTGCAGCGTTCAAGCTATGAAGGGTTTCTGCAGATGGAGGTGCCGGCCGACAGCCGCACCCAGACCGGACTGCAGGAAGTGTTCCGTTCGGTGTTCCCGATCAACGATTTTGCCGGACGCGGCCGGCTTGAGTTCGTCAATTACGAGCTTGAGGAGCCGAAATACGATGTCGAGGAGTGCATCCAGCGCGGCATGACGTTCGCGGCGCCCCTGAAGGTGGTACTACGCCTGATCGTCTGGGACGTCGACGAGGACACCGGCAGCCGCTCGATCCGCGATATCAAGGAGCAGCCGGTCTATATGGGCGACATGCCGCTCATGACCGACAACGGCACCTTCATCATCAACGGCACCGAGCGCGTCATCGTCAGCCAGATGCACCGCTCGCCCGGTGTGTTCTTCGATCACGACAAGGGCAAGACGCACGCGTCCGGCAAGTTCCTGTTCGCGGCAAGGGTGATCCCGTACCGCGGCTCCTGGCTCGATTTCGAGTTCGACAGCAAGGACATGGTCTATGTGCGCATCGACCGGAAGCGCAAGTTGCCGGTCACCACGCTGCTCTACGCGCTCGAAGGCGACGCCTCGCACAATGCCCGCACGGCCAAGATCGCCGAGGGTGGCGATGTTGACAGCATGGACATTCGCGGCATGGATGCCGATGAGATCCTTGGCACCTTCTATGGCACGGTGGTGTTCACGCGCACCGAAAAGGGCTGGGCACGCCCGTTCGACTCGGATGCGTTCCGCGGCATGAAGCTGCTGGAGCCGATGATCGACGCCGACACCGGCGAGGTGGTGGCCGAGGCCGACGCCAAGCTGACGGCGCGCATGGTTCGCAAGATTGCCGAGAACACCAAGGAGGTCCTGGTCGGACGGGCCGATGTGCTGGGCCGGTTTGTGGCCTATGACCTGGTCAACGAGGAGACCGGCGAGATCTACGGCGAGGCCGGTGAGGAACTGACCGAGCCGCGCCTGGCGGCGCTTGAGGAGATGGGTATCACCGACCTGCCGACGCTTGCGGTCGACGGCAGCAATGGCCCGTGGATACGCAATACCCTGGCCATCGACAAGAACAGCTCACGCGATGACGCTCTGGTCGACATCTACCGGGTCATGCGTCCTGGCGAGCCGCCGACCCCGGAGACCGCGGAGGGGCTGTTCCGCGGCCTGTTCTTTGATCCCGACCGCTACGATCTCTCCGCCGTCGGCCGGGTGAAGATGAACATGCGTCTCGGTGTCGATGCCGAGGACACGCTGCGCGTGCTGCGCAAGGTAGACATCCTGCGTGCCGTGAAGATCCTGTGCGAGCTCAAGGACGGCCGCGGCACCATCGACGACATCGATAATCTCGGCAATCGCCGGGTGCGTTCGGTCGGCGAGTTGATGGAGAACCAGTATCGCGTCGGTCTGTTGCGCATGGAGCGGGCGATTCGCGAGCGTATGGGCTCCGTCGATATCGATACGGTGATGCCGCACGATTTGATCAACGCCAAGCCCGCGGCCGCGGCAGTACGCGAGTTCTTCGGCAGCTCGCAGCTCAGCCAGTTCATGGACCAGACCAACCCGCTCTCCGAGGTGACCCATAAGCGTCGTTTGTCGGCGCTTGGCCCAGGGGGATTGACCCGTGAGCGCGCCGGCTTCGAGGTGCGCGACGTGCATCCGACGCATTACGGCCGTATCTGCCCGATCGAGACGCCGGAAGGCCCGAATATCGGCCTGATCAACAGCCTGGCGACCTACGCCAAGGTCAACAAGTACGGCTTCATCGAGACGCCGTATCGCCTGGTCAAGGACGGCGCGCTGCAGGACGGCTGGAAATACCTCTCCGCAATGGAGGAGGAGAAGCTGGTCGTGGCACAGGCCGATTGCGCCCAGGACAAGGACGGCAACCTGACCGACGAGCTGGTCTCGGTGCGGCGCAGCGGCGACTTCCGGCTGGTCAAGCCGCAGGACGTGACCGCCTGCGACGTGAGCCCCCGCCAGCTGGTGTCGGTGGCGGCCGCACTCATCCCGTTCCTCGAGAACGACGACGCCAACCGCGCGCTGATGGGCTCCAACATGCAGCGCCAGGCGGTGCCGCTGATCCGCTCCGACGCACCGCTGGTCGGCACCGGCATGGAGGCCGCGGTGGCGCGTGACTCCGGGGCAACCATCGTCGCGCGCCGGCCCGGCATGATCGACCAGATCGACGGCGCGCGCATCGTCGTGCGTGCCACCGACGAGGGCGGTGCGACCCAGGGCGTCGACATCTATCGCTTACGCAAATACATGCGCTCCAACCAGTCCACCTGCATCAATCAGCGTCCGCTGGTGCGGGTCGGCGACATCGTCCATGCCGGCGACATCATCGCCGACGGACCGTCGACGGAGCTCGGCGAGCTGGCGCTCGGCCGCAACGTGCTGGTCGCGTTCATGCCCTGGAACGGCTACAACTTCGAGGATTCAATCCTCATTTCCGAGCGCATCGCGCGCGACGACGTGTTCACCTCGATACATATCGAGGAGTTCGAGGTGATGGCGCGCGACACCAAGCTCGGCCAGGAGGAGATCTCGCGCGACATTCCCAATGTCGGCGAGGAGGCGCTGCGCAGTCTCGACGAGGCCGGAATCGTCTATGTCGGTGCGGAGGTGAACCCCGGCGACATCCTGGTCGGCAAGGTGACGCCGAAGGGCGAAAGCCCGATGACCCCCGAGGAAAAGCTGCTGCGCGCGATCTTCGGCGAGAAGGCCTCGGACGTTCGTGACACCTCGCTGAAATTGCCTCCCGGCACCACCGGCACCATCGTCGACGTACGTGTATTTTCCCGACGCGGCGTCGACAAGGACGAGCGCGCGATGGCGATCGAGCGTTCGGAGATCGAGCGTCTGGCCAAGGACCGCGACGACGAGCGGGCGATCCAGGAACGCAGCTTCTATAACCGTCTGCGCGAGCGATTGCTGGGCCAGAAGGCTGGCGCCGGCTTCAAGGGCGTGAAGTCGGGCACGGAAATCACCGCCGAGGTTTTGGGCGAGCATCCGCGCGGCACCTGGCGGAACATGGTCCTGGCGAACGATGCCGGCATGGCCGAGATCGAGGTGCTCAAGCGCGAGTTCGACGCCGCTGTCGGCCGCTTGCAGGCGCGCTTCGACAGCAAGGTGGAGAAGCTGCAGCGAGGTGATGAACTGCCGCCTGGCGTGATGAAGATGGTCAAGGTGTTCGTGGCGGTGAAGCGCAAGCTGCAGCCGGGTGACAAGATGGCCGGACGTCACGGCAACAAGGGCGTGGTGAGCCGCGTGGTGCCGGTCGAGGACATGCCGTTCCTTGATGACGGCACCTCGGTCGATATCGTGCTCAATCCGCTCGGCGTGCCGTCGCGCATGAATGTCGGCCAGATCCTGGAGACCCATCTCGGCTGGGCCTGCGCCAATATCGGCAAGGGTATCGGTGAACTGGTCGACGAATACCAGCGCACCGGCAACGCGAAGCAGGAGCTGCTGGACAGCCTGAGGGAGGTCTATGGCGAGCGGGTCTATGCCGACGACATCGCGACATTACCTAACGAACAGCTCATCGAGCTTGCCGGCAATCTGCGCGGCGGCGTGCCGATCGCAACCCCCGTGTTCGATGGGGCGCGCATGTCCGACATCGAGGAGATGCTGACTCGCGCCGGGCTGGATACCTCCGGCCAAGTCCAGCTCACCGACGGACGCACTGGCGAGGGCTTCGAGCGCAAGGTGACGGTCGGCTACATCTACATGCTCAAGCTGCATCACCTGGTCGACGACAAGATCCATGCCCGTTCGATCGGCCCCTACAGCCTGGTCACCCAGCAACCGCTGGGCGGCAAGGCGCAGTTCGGCGGCCAGCGCTTCGGCGAGATGGAGGTCTGGGCGCTGGAGGCCTACGGCGCCGCGTATACGCTGCAGGAGATGCTGACGGTGAAGTCCGACGACGTATCCGGGAGAACCAAAGTCTACGAAGCGATCGTCCGCGAGCAGGACGATTTCGAGGCCGGCATCCCCGAAAGCTTCAACGTGCTGGTCAAAGAGTTGAAGTCCTTGGGCCTGAACGTCGACCTGGAACAGAGCAATAACTGAGTTGGGGTCTGGGGCCTGCGGCCCCAGCGGGTCCAGGGCAGCGCCCTGGCCTTCCTTTCCCTATAAAAGGGTTATGCGCGCATGAACGAACTAATGAAGATCCTTGGCCAGACCGGCCAGGCGGTAACCTTCGACCAGATCAGGATCCAGCTGGCGTCCTCGGAGCAGATCCGCTCCTGGTCGTATGGCGAGATCAAGAAACCGGAGACGATCAACTACCGCACGTTCAAGCCCGAACGCGATGGTTTGTTCTGTGCGCGCATCTTTGGTCCGATCAAGGACTACGAGTGCCTGTGCGGCAAGTACAAGCGGATGAAGTTCCGCGGCATCATCTGCGAGAAGTGCGGCGTGGAAGTCACGTTGGCCAAGGTGCGTCGCGAGCGCATGGGCCATATCGAGCTGGCGAGCCCGGTCGCCCACATCTGGTTCCTGAAGTCGCTGCCCAGCCGCATCGGCCTGATGGTCGATCTCACGCTCAAGGAGCTTGAGAAGATTCTCTATTTCGAGAGCTATGTGGTTCTCGAACCCGGTGCGACCGATCTCAAGCTGCACCAGCTGCTCACCGAGGATCAGCTGCTCTCCAAGCAGGACGAGTTTGGCGACGATTTCCGTTATGGAATTGGCGCAGAGGCGGTCAAGTCGATCCTCAAGGAGATCGATTGCGACGCCGAGAAGGTCAAGCTGCGCGCCGACCTCAAGGAGACCACGTCGGAGGCCAAGCGCAAGAAGCTGGTCAAGCGTCTCAAGCTGATCGAGGCGTTTGCCGAAAGCGGCTCGCATCCGGACTGGATGATCCTGGACGTGGTGCCGGTGATCCCGCCCGAGTTGCGCCCGCTGGTGCCGCTCGATGGCGGCCGGTTCGCCACGTCCGACCTCAACGACCTGTATCGCCGTGTCATCAACCGCAACAATCGTCTCAAGCGGCTGATCGAGCTGCGCGCGCCTGACATCATCGTTCGCAACGAGAAGCGCATGCTGCAAGAGAGTGTGGACGCGCTGTTCGACAACGGTCGTCGTGGACGCGCGATCACGGGGGCGAACAAGCGTCCGCTGAAGTCGCTCTCGGACATGCTCAAGGGCAAGCAGGGCCGGTTCCGTCAGAACCTGCTCGGCAAGCGGGTGGACTATTCCGGCCGTTCGGTGATCGTCGTCGGGCCCGAGCTCAAGCTGCATCAGTGCGGCCTGCCAAAGAAGATGGCGCTCGAGCTGTTCAAGCCGTTCATTTATTCCAAGCTCGAGAAGTACGGCCACGCCACCACCATCAAGGCGGCCAAGCGCATGGTGGAGAAGGAGCGTCCGGAGGTCTGGGACATCCTCGAGGAGGTGATCCGCGAGCACCCGGTCATGCTGAATCGGGCACCGACCTTGCACCGTCTGGGCATTCAGGCGTTCGAGCCGGTGCTGATCGAAGGCAAGGCGATCCAGCTGCATCCGCTGGTCTGCACCGCGTTCAACGCCGATTTCGACGGCGACCAGATGGCGGTGCATGTGCCGCTGTCGCTCGAGGCGCAGCTCGAGGCGCGGGTGCTGATGATGAGCACCAACAACATCCTCAGCCCGGCGAACGGCAAGCCGATCATCGTGCCGAGCCAGGACATCGTGCTCGGGCTGTATTATCTCTCGCTGGAGACCGCGGAGTTCCGCGAGACCCTGGACCAGAGCGAATACGACCATGACGGCAAGCTGGTGCGGATCGGGGCGTCGGCGTTCGGCAGCATCGGCGAGATCGAATTCGCGCTGAGTGCAGGCGCGATCAAGCTGCACGACAAGATACGCGCCCGCTTCGAGACGGTGGATGCCACCGGCAAGAGCGTGCGGGTGACCGTGGTGACGACGCCGGGCCGCATGTTGATCGCGCAGATCCTGCCGAAGCATCCGCAGGTGCCGTTCGCGCTGATCAACAAGCAGCTTACCAAGAAGAACGTCTCGGACGTGATCGACGCGGTCTATCGCCATTGCGGCCAGAAGGAGTGCGTGATCTTCGCCGACCAGCTGATGGGGCTTGGCTTCGGCCAGGCGGCAAAGGCGGGGATCTCGTTCGGCAAGGACGACATGATCATTCCGGCCGAGAAGTGGACGCTGGTCGAGCGCACCACCGCCGAGGTCAAGGAGTTCGAGCAGCAATATCAGGACGGTCTGATCACCGCCGGCGAGCGCTACAACAAGGTGGTGGATAGCTGGTCGCGCTGCACCGACGAGGTGCAGGCGGCGATGATGAAGGAGATCTCGCGCCAGGAGGTCGGCAAGCAGACCAATTCGGTGTGGATGATGAGCCATTCCGGCGCGCGCGGATCTCCCGCCCAGATGAAGCAGCTTGCCGGCATGCGTGGATTGATGGCCAAGCCCTCCGGCGAAATCATCGAGCAGCCGATCATCGCCAACTTCAAGGAGGGGCTATCGGTGCTCGACTACTTCACCTCCACCCACGGCGCCCGCAAGGGGCTGGCGGACACGGCGCTGAAGACCGCGAACTCCGGCTACCTGACCCGCCGCCTGGTCGACGTGGCGCAGGACTGCATCATCGTCGAGGAGGATTGCGGCACCGAGCGCGGGTTGACCGTGCGCGCGGTGATGGATGGCGGCGAGGTGGTTTCGAGTTTGGCCGAGCGAATCCTCGGCCGGACGACGTCGGTGGACGTGCTGGAGCCGGTGACGGGACGGATCGTGCTGCCGCGCAACAGCCTGATCGGCGAGGCGGAAGCCGAGATGGTCGAGAGCGCCGGCGTGGAGAGCATGCTGATCCGCTCGGTGCTGACCTGCGACAGCCGAGTGGGTGTTTGCGGCCATTGCTATGGCCGTGACCTCGCACGCGGCACCCCGGTCAATATCGGCGAGGCGGTGGGCGTGATTGCCGCGCAGTCGATCGGCGAGCCGGGCACGCAGCTCACCATGCGCACCTTCCACATCGGCGGGGCGGCGCAGCGTGGCGCCGAGCAGTCGATGGTCGAGGCCTCGCATGACGGTGTGATCGTCATTAAGAACCGCAACGTCGTGCAAAACAGCATGAACGTGCCGGTGGTGATGTCGCGCAATTGCGAGATCGTGCTGAGCGACGAGAAGGGCACCGAGCGCGCCCGCTTCCGGGTGCCGTATGGGGCCCGGCTGCTGGTCGACGAGGGTGCGACGGTGGGCCGTCAGCAGAAGCTGGCGGAGTGGGACCCGTACACCTTGCCGATCATCACCGAGCAGGCGGGAACCGTCGAGTATCTCGACCTGATCGACAGCATCACCCTGGTCGAGCGCATGGACGAGGTCACCGGGCTTACCTCGAAGGTGGTGGTCGACTACAAGAACGCCGCAAAGGGGGTCGATCTGAGGCCGCGCCTGCAGCTCAAGGACAATAAGGGCGAAGTGCTCAAGATGGCCGGCGGCGGCGAGGCGCGCTACTTCCTCTCACCGGACTCGATCCTCTCGGTCGAGAACGGCGCGGTGGTGCATGCCGGCGACGTGCTGGCGCGCATCCCGCGCGAGGGCAGCAAGACCCGCGACATCACCGGCGGTCTGCCGCGAGTGGCCGAGCTGTTCGAGGCGCGGCGTCCGAAGGACCATGCGATCATCGCCGAGACCGACGGCCGCATCGAGTTCGGCAAGGACTACAAGGCCAAGCGTCGGGTCATCGTCAAGAACGACGAGACCAGCGAGGAGACCGACTATCTGGTCCCCAAGGGCAAGCACGTGTCGGTGCAGGAAGGCGACTTTGTGCGTCGCGGCGACCCGCTGGTCGACGGTCCGCGGGTGCCGCACGACATCCTCAAGGTGCTTGGTGTGGAGGCGTTGTCGGACTACCTGGTCAATGAAATCCAGGACGTTTACCGGCTGCAGGGCGTGAAAATCAACGACAAGCATATCGAGGTGATCGTCCGCCAGATGTTGCAAAAGGTGGAAATCCTGGAGCCGGGCGATACGACCTATCTGATTGGCGAAACCGTGGACCGCTTCGAGTTCGAGGCGGAAAATGCCAAGCGCATGCATGTGAACGAGCGGGCGGCACACGCGATGCCGGTGCTGCAGGGTATCACCAAGGCCAGCCTGCAGACGCACTCGTTTATTTCGGCGGCGTCGTTCCAGGAGACCACCCGGGTCTTGACGGAGGCTGCCACCGCGGGCAAGGTCGATACGTTGAATGGTCTAAAGGAGAATGTCATCGTCGGCCGCCTGATCCCCGCCGGGACCGGCAGCGTGATGAACAAGCTCCGTGCCGTAGCCGCCGGTCGCGACCGTCACACCCTGGGCCAAGGCTCGGGTGCGAAGGTCACACCAGCGGTCACGGGCCGCGCGGCGGAATAAGCCGCAGGCTCTCCAAAGCTGGGCCGGGCGAGGGCAACCTCTCCCGGCCCTTTCTTTGAGCGGGCCGCAGCTACCTGCCCGTCGATGCAGATGAGAACAGTTCCGCAAATGGGACAAAATCTGTTAGCATAGGGTCTGCGAGGGGCGACCTTTGGCGGAACCGTGCGATGAGTCTTTCTGAGCTCGAGACTGCCATCCTCGGCGAGAGGGTACGGTCGGTCTTTCAGCAAATCCCCACGACCGTCCTGGTGATGGTGGTGAATGCCACGCTGATGACCCTGGTGCTCGTCCTTGCGGTGCATGACCAGCGTGCCTACGGCTGGCTTGCTGCCGTCGTCATTGCAGCGTCCCTGCGGCTGTTGCTGTGGCGGCAATACCGGCGTGCGTCACCGGCGGCTGCGCATGCGGACCAGATGTGGCACTGGGGCTTTGCGGGTGCTGCGGCGGCCTTCGTCTCCGGATTGCTCTGGGGTGGTGGTTCGGTCCTGCTGATGCCGCAGTCGCCCACCTATCAACTGTTCTGGGTGTTCGTGATCGGGGGCATGTGCGCGGGTGCGGTAACCCTGCACGGGGCGCATCAGCCGACGGCGCTTGCCTTCGTCCTGCCAGCGTCGTTGCCGATCGCGATCTGGCTGGCGGCGCAGGGATCGTTGCGTGGCGGCGTCGCGGCCGCGATGATCCTGATGTTCCTCATTGCGCTGAGCATTACCGGGCGCGGCGCAAGCCGGCAGTTCGGCAACATGGTCCGTCTGCAAAGCGCGCTCGCTCAGCGGACCGCAGCACTCGATGCAAGCAACCAGCGGCTGCGCCAGGAGATGGCCGAACACCGCGCCACGGAGGCAACCCTCCGTCAGGCTCAGAAGATGGAGGCGATGGGTCAGCTCACCGGCGGCATCGCGCATGACTTCAACAACCTGCTCACCGCCGTGCTCGGCAGTCTTGAGATGCTTCGCAAGCGTGTTCCCGCCGACGACCGGCATGCCCTGCGGCTGCTCGACAATGCCCGGACCGGCGCCCAGAGGGGGGCGTCACTGACCCAGCGGCTGCTGGCGTTTGGCCGGCGGCAGGCGCTGAACCCGGAGAGCGTCGATCTGGCGGACCTGGTGCGCGGCATGTCCGACCTGCTGCGAAGTTCCCTCGGACCACGCGTGCGCATCCAGACACGGTTCCCAGATGGCCTTGCCGCGGCCCATGCGGATGTCAATCAACTGGAACTCGCCTTGCTCAACCTCGCCGTGAATGCCCGCGATGCCATGCCGGAAGGTGGCAGCCTGACGATCGCGGCACGCGAGGAGCAGGCAGGGGTGCTGCCCGGGCTTGCGATCGGCTCCTATCTCGTGCTCAGCGTCACCGATACGGGTGAGGGCATGAGTGCCGCCACCTTGAGCCGCGCGGTGGATCCGTTTTTCACGACGAAGGAGAGCGGCAAGGGAACCGGGCTTGGCCTGTCGATGGTGCATGGCCTGGCAGTGCAGTCCGGCGGGCAGCTCGTGCTGCAGAGCCGCGAACATGAGGGCACCACCGCCGAGCTGTGGCTGCCGCGCGCCGAGGTTGTGTCGATACCGCGAGTCGCACCGCCCAGGCGCGCCGGCGTGCCTTCTGGGCGTTGCTACAGGATCCTGCTGGTCGATGACGACCCGTTGGTGCGCACGGCGACCATCGCCACCCTGGAGGATTTGGGCCACAGCGCGATCGAAGCCGCCTCCGGGCCGCAAGCGCTGGAGATCCTGCGTGCGGGCGCCTTGCTCGACCTGGTGATCACCGACTACTCGATGCCGATGATGACTGGTGTGCAGCTCGCCGAGGAGATCGCGCGGCTACGACCCGAGCTCGCCGTGCTGCTCGCGACCGGATACGCTGAGGCGGCTCTAACCGGAATGACGGCGTATCTGGTCAAGCCATTCGGGCGCGATGCGCTATCGCACGCAATCGAGGACTGCCTGGGACGACGAGGCCCGAATGCGAGTGGCGGGCGAATTCTGCCATTCGGCATACGCTGATAGTTGTCCATAAAGACGAGAAACGTATAAAAAAGAAATACCTCACAAAAGGGAAATCCTGTTGAGCGGCTTTGTTTCTTCTGTAGGACAAAATGCCCTGTCGTGAACAAGACGGCAGGGGAAATAAGGTATGGTAGCGACCGCAGCACCGCAAACCAGCAGCAATGCCGACCCTCTGCTCGTGAAGCAGCCGGCGACGCTCGCCTCGATGGTCGCCCAGGACCAGGCGCGGACGTTGTATGCGCACGGCAAGGGGGGACTGGCGATGTCCGCGATGGTCAGCCTGTTGCTGGGCTTGATGGTCGTAACCCCGGCCAACCGCGCGCACCTGGTCGGCTGGCTCTGTGCAATGGCGGTGGTGCTGGGGGTGCGTGGGTTCGACCTGCTGGTCCTGTACCCGAGGC
This sequence comes from Lichenicoccus sp., assembly GCF_965276875.1. Taxonomy (GTDB): domain Bacteria; phylum Pseudomonadota; class Alphaproteobacteria; order Acetobacterales; family Acetobacteraceae; genus Lichenicoccus. The sequence goes on from NZ_OZ255701.1 coordinate 2,903,504, forward strand.
GTCGGCAGGTGTCGGACGATGGCCCGGCGGACATAAGGCGCTACGCCGTCGGGGTCGGCGCCGCGGCATTGCTCTGGGTCGCTTTCCCGCCGCTGTTCTTTGCCACGATGACGCAGACCAGCCGTGCCGGCTCGGCCGTGATCCTGGCGGCGATGGCCGGCGGCAGCCCGATCATGCTTGGGGCCGTGCTAAGTGTGGCTATCGGCTACTGCCTGTCACTGATCCTGCCGTTCTCGCTGCTGCTGCTGTTTCTGCCCGGCCGGGTGAACGCAACGCTGGGCACGCTCGGCCTGACCGACGCGCTGGTGATGACCTGGTTGTGTAAAGTGCTGCATGACCGGGTGCTGGCCTATATGCAGCTAGCGCGAAGCCACCAGTTGCTGACCGAGGAGGCGCTCGTTCAGCAGAGACGTACGGAGGCGGCGCAGCTTGCCCTTCAGGCCGCGAACCAGACGCTGGAAGCGCGGGTGGAGGATCGTACCGCCGACCTGCAGCGAGAGGTCTTGGAGCGCAAGAGCTATGCCATTGCCCTGGAGCGACTGGCCTCGATCGACCCGCTGACCGGCCTGCTCAACCGCGCGACGCTTGCCGATCGGCTGAATGAGGCGCTGGCCCAAGCGCTGGCACAACCGCCCTCGTCCGCGATCAGCGTGGCCGTCCTGTTTCTTGACCTTGATGGCTTCAAGCAAATCAACGACGTGCAGGGTCACGATATCGGCGACCACGTGCTCAAGGCCGTGGCTGGCCGGATCATGCAGTGCTGCGTCGGCGCCCATGTGGCGGCTTGGCATGTGGCACGATGGGGCGGCGACGAATTCGTCGTCGTTGCGACCGGACTGCGTGACGAAGCCGCGATCGCGGCCCAGGCGGGGGTGATCCTGACCGCCCTGTGCGACCCGATCGAGCTCACCGATATCAAGCCCGGCGCCCCCAGCGTGCGCTTGGGGGTCACCATCGGCGTCGCATTGGCGCCGGCGCATGGCACCACGCAGGACGCGCTGATCCGCAGCGCGGATAACGCGATGTATTCCGGCAAGAAGCAGGGGGGCGGCCGGGTCGTTATCTTCAATCAGCCGCTCGCCCGCCAGATCAGCGAGCGTCGTCTGATCGAACAAGGCCTGCGAGGCGCCCCGTGTGACGGCGCGATGGCGCTGCATTACCAGCCGATCATCAATGCTTCGACCGGGCGCTGCGACCTGATGGAGGCGCTGCTGCGTTGGACGCATCCAAGCCTTGGTGCGGTCGGCCCTGACATCTTCATCCCCATAGCCGAGCAGTCCGAGGAGATCATCGCCATCGGCCGCTTTGTGCTGCGCGAGGCCTGCCTTGCCGCGATGCACTGGCCGGGCGAGCCGCGGCCAGCGGTTGCGGTCAATATCTCGATTGCGCAGATCCTCTCCGGCCATCTGCTGGCCGATGTGCAGGTGGCGCTGGATGCGTCCGGACTGCCGGTGCAACGACTTGAACTCGAGATTACCGAGAGCATGTTCATCGCCGATCATGATCGTGTCATGCCGGTGCTGGAGGATCTGCGCGGGCGTGGCATCCACCTTGCGCTGGACGATTTCGGCACCGGCTTCTCCTCGCTCGCGCGGCTGGCAACGCTGCCAATCGACACCATCAAGATCGACCGCGCCTTTGTGCAGCAGGAGGACGAGCGGGGCCTTGCGATGATCCGGGCGATGTTGCTGATTGCGCGCGCTTTGCGGCTCGAGGTGACCGCGGAAGGGGTCGAGACGGAAAACCAGGTCTCGGCGATGAAGGCGCTCGGCGCCGACCGGTTGCAGGGTTATAGGCTGGCGCGGCCAATGCAGGCTGCATCGGTGGCGGAGTGGCTCACGTCGCGGGCGGCCGATTTGCGTCACGCCTAGGATCAGGCATGCTGAAGCCGCATAAGTAAGAGGCTTCCATGGCGCAAACCTTGCCACGCTCCAATGCGGGGTCCCAAGCGGGCGGCCTGAAACGCGACGCGCGTATCATCGGGCTGCTGTTCGCCAGCACCACCAGCATGATCGGCTCCGGCTGGCTGTTCGGCGCGCTGCACGCCGCCCGGATCGCCGGCCCGCTCAGCGTCTGGAGTTGGGTCGCGGGTGCGGTCATCATCATGCTGATTGCGCTCTGCTTTGCCGAGCTCGCGTCGTTGTTCCCTAAAAGCGGCGCGCTGGTGCATATGAGCCATGCGAGCCACGGCGACGGCCTTGGTCGGATCTGGGGCTGGCTGCTGTTCCTGTCTTATGTGGCGATCCCCTCGGTCGAGGCGGAGGCGATCGTGACCTACGCCAATAACTATATCCCCGGCCTGATCGCACCGGGGGAGAGCGGTGTGCTGACCACGCTCGGCTTCTTCGTCTGCATGGGGTTGCTGGTGGTGATGGCGGCGGTCAACCTGCTCGCGGTCGGCCTGCTGCTGCGGGTGAACTCCACCGTCACCTGGTGGAAGATCGCGGTCCCTGTGGCGACCGCGCTGACGCTGATCGTGACCTCGTTAGGCCACCCCAGCGCGCTCGGCGCCGACGTCGGCGGCTACAAGGTGACGGGCATCTTCACGGCATTGCCAGCCGCCGGCATCGTGTTCTCCTATCTCGGCTTTCGTACCGCCATCGACCTTGGCGGCGAGAGCGCCAATCCAGGGCGGCATATACCGATGGCGGTGATCGGCTCGGTGCTGCTCGGAGCGGTCGTCTATATCCTGCTGCAATTCGGCTTTCTTGCCGCGCTGCGGCCGTCCGACCTCGTGCATGGCTGGGCGAAGCTCGATTTCGCCGGCGCAATGGGGCCCTTCGCCGGCCTTGCCACCCTGCTCGGCCTGAACTGGCTCGCCGTCATCCTCTATGTCGACGCCTATATCTCTCCTGGCGGTACCGGCTTGGCATACATCACCGGCGGCTCGCGTGTGCTCTACGCGGTCGGTGAGATGGGCGGCGGACCTAGCTGGCTGATGCGCCTGAACGCCGTAAAGGCGCCGGTGTTAGGGGTGCTGGTCATGTGGGTGGTGGGCGTGGTGTTCCTGCTGCCGTTCCCGGCCTGGCAATTGCTCGTCAACTACATCACCTCGGTCACCGTTCTGACCTATGGGCTTGGGCCGGTGACGTTGCTGGTCCTGCGACGCAACGTGCCGAATGTCGCGCGACCGTTTCGCCTGCCGGGTGCCGGAACCATCGCGCGGGCGGCCTTCGTCTGCAGCAACCTGGTGATCCTTTGGACCGGCTTTCGCACCAACAGCGTGCTGTTTTTGATCGTGGCGGTCGGGTTCGCGGCCTATGCCGTCTGGTTCCACTTTGCGGCAAAGCGCCCGGCCGCGGAGTTCGGCTGGCGCGAGATCTCCTGGCTGCTGCCCTGGTTCGGCGGCATGTGGGTGCTCTCGGCCCTGTCCGACATCGGCGGCGGCGCGGCCGTGCTCGGTTTCTGGCCGGATGTCGTGCTCACCGCGCTATGGAGTCTGATCGTCATCGAGATCGCCCAGCGCTGCGCCCTGGTGGCAGAGGATACCGCCGCGGTCATGGCGCATATGACGGACGTGCCATCGGCCAGTCTGCGGTAGCATCAGGGCCCGCACCTCCCATATCGGTCGAATGGAGGATTGGTGATGGATTTCGAGGCCTTCTTCCGGCACCGGATCGACGGCTTGCGCCGCGACGGCAACTACCGGGTGTTCGCCGAGCTCGAGCGCCAGGCCGGTGCCTACCCGAAAGCGACGCTGCATAATGCGGCGCTGCTGGGCCGCAACGATGCGAGCACGCCCGATGCGCGCGACGTGACGGTGTGGTGCTCGAACGACTATCTCGGCATGGGCCAGCATCCGGCGGTGCTGGCGGCGATGCACGAGGCCCTGGACCGCTTCGGTGCCGGCGCCGGCGGCACACGCAACATCTCCGGCACCAGCACCGTGCATGTGGCACTCGAGGCGGAGCTTGCGGACCTGCACGGCAAGCAGGCGGCGCTGCTGTTCGGCTCCGGCTACATGTCGAACTGGACGACGCTGGGCACGCTCGCGTCATCCCTGCCGAACTGCGTGGTGCTGTCGGACGCGGGCAACCACGCCTCGATGATCGAGGGGATCAGGCACAGCCGTGCCGAGCGGCAGATCTTCGCCCATAACGATGCCGCCGATCTGCGGCGCAGGCTTGCCGCGTTGCCGGCCGAGGTGCCCAAGCTGGTGGCCTTTGAGAGCGTGTATTCGATGGACGGCGACGTCGCCCCGATCGGGGATCTGTGCGACGTGGCCGACGAATTCGGCGCGATGACCTATCTCGACGAGGTGCACGGGGTTGGCCTGTATGGACCCGAGGGGGCGGGGATCGCGGCGCGCGACGGGGTGGCGGACCGGCTGACGGTGATCGAGGGCACGCTGGCCAAGGCGTTCGGGGTGGTCGGCGGCTATATCGCGGCGTCCAGCCTGCTGTGCGACTTCGTGCGCTCGTTCGCGTCCGGCTACATCTTCACCACCGCGACACCGCCCGCGGTCGCCGCAGGCGCACTGGCCTCGATCCGCACGGTGCGCGCTGGTGATGATTTGCGCGCACGACACGCCGACCGGGTCGCCCGGGTGCGACGCAAGCTCGATGACGCCGGCGTGCCGCACATGGCCAATCCGTCGCATATCGTGCCGGTGATTGTCGGCGACGCGGTGCAATGCCGGCTGCTGACCGACCGGCTGCTGTCGCATCACGGCATCTATGTGCAGCCGATCAACTATCCCACCGTGCCGCGCGGCACCGAGCGGCTGCGGATCACGCCGTCGCCGCTGCATAGCGACGACGACATCGACCACCTAGTGGAAAGTCTCAGCGCCGAATGGATCTCCGTCAGCCTGCGGAGGAGTGCTTGACCCGGTCGCGGCCGCCGGTGCCGTCCAGTTCCCCGGCGATCGGCGCGTGGTTGAGCAGCGCCACCAGGGCAGTGCCGGCGACGGTGTTGCCGAGCACGGTCGGGGCGAAGAAGCGCCACAGATAGTCGACGACGCTGGCATGGCCGGTGAAGACGCCGTAGGCGGCTTCGACTGAGCCGGCGATCGCGTGCGGGAAGCCGCAGACCGCGACGATGTAGGTCAGCAGGATGATGATCAGCGGACGCGCCGGTCCCGCGCCTGGCAGCAGCCAGACCATCAGCCCGATCAGCCAGCCCGCGAACACGCCATTGGTGGCGGTGTGCCAGAACGGGTGAGCCATTACGTCCGCCGATAGCGTGTCCATTGCGTTATAGGCAGCGGGTGAGAAAATCCCCGGGCGCGACGCCACCGCCGCGAAGATCCAGGTGCCCACCAGGTTCGCGGCCAGCACGACCCCCCATACCCGCAAGGTGCTCAGCAAGGTGGCAAGGTTGCGCCGGGTGAGGGCCGGGATCAGCGCGGTCAGCGTGGTCTCGGTGTAGAGCTGTTGCTGGCCGAGGATGACGATCAGAAAGCCCAGGCAGTAGCCGAAGCTGCTGACCAGCCGCGCCCAGGGGGCGTGCGGCAGGGCGGCCTGCAGGTATGACTCGGCGATGAAGGAGAAGCCGATCGACAGGCCGGCGGCGAGGCCGGACCAGGCCAGGCCACTGAACGAGCGTTCCAGTTCCTGTTCGCCCTGTCCGCGGACGATCTCGTGGATCACCAGGGCGCTGAGGTTGGTGTTGTCCTGCGCCTGCTTGCGTTCCTGCGTGTCGAGATGCGGTGAGTTGACGCCTGACTGTTCGGACATGGCTATATCCTAGCGATCGGTCAGGCGGAGTTCGATGCGGCGGTTCTTGGCATAGCCCGCCGGCGTATTGGAGGTGTCGATCGGCTGATACTGGGCGAAGGCGGTGGCGGCGAGATGCTGAGGTGCCACACCCTGGGCGATCAGCAGCTTGACGACAGTGATCGCGCGCGCGGCCGACAACTGCCAATTGTCGGCGAAGCGGCCGCCGGTGATCGGCTGCTTGTCGGCATGGCCGTCGACGCGCAGAATCCAGGGCACGTCGGGCGGGATCTCTCCCGCGATCTGCTTGAGGGTCACGGCGAGGGTACGCATCTGGTCGACACCCGCCGGCACGAGGTCGGCGCTGCCGAGCGGGAACAACACGTCGCTGGTGAACACGAAGCGGTCGCCGACGACGCGGATGCCAGGCTTGCCCGCGAGCAGCTTGCTCAGCTTGGCAAAGAACTCGGAGCGATAACGCTTGAGCTCCTCGACCTTGCTGGCCAGCGCGAGGTTGAGCTTGTTGCCGAGGTCGGTGATCTTCGCGTCACGGGCCTTGACGTCGGCCTGAGAGATGTCGAGGGCCTGGGTGATCGCGGCCAGCTGTTTTTGCAGTTCCGCGAGCTGCTGGTTGAGCTGGGCTACCTGCGCCTCGGCATCGCTGCTCAGCTTCGACTGCGAGGCCAACTGGCCGCTCTGCTGGGCCACGACCGCGCTCAGCGACTTCGCCTGCGCCGCCAAGGCCGCTTTGGCCGCCTCGCTCTGGTTGCGTTGCGCGGTGAGGGTGGCGACAGACAGCCCCAGATCATGCGCCTTGGTGCGCTCCATCGAGAGCATCTGGGTGAGCTGCGCCATCTCCTGTTGCAGCCGGTCGAGTACGTGCTGGCGGCCGTTCAGCGCCACCGACAGGAACGCCTGCGCCAGGACGAACACCAGCAGCACGAAGATGATGACCATGAGCAGGGTGGACAGCGCGTCCACATAGCCCGGCCAGGCGTCGAGACCGCCCCTGGGGGCGCCGCGGCGTCTCATGGCTGATTGCTGCCGCTGCCGAGGGCTGCGAGGGTGCGGGTCAGCAGGCGCAGGTCCGAGCGGATGTCAGTGGTGGTCTGGGCGCGGCCCTGCTCGTTTTCGTGCAGCACGCGGCCGAGCAGGCGTTCGATGTTGCGCATATGCTCGCGCGTCTCGCCGGCGCCCCCCTGGTCGCTTTGTTCGGTAAGGCGGCGCAAAGCCGGGGCAAGGGCGGCCTGCCCCTCGGCGACCCGCTGCATGACCTGCTGGTTCACCCGCATGATCTCGGCGAGGTCCGCCATGCGTTCGGCCAGCGTGTTCAGCGTGTCGTTATGCAGGCCGCGTCCGTCCTCGCCGCGCGCCAACACCGATTGCAGCCCGTCGAGATTTTCGGCGGTCTGCTCCAGCAGCGCCTGCACGTAGGCCGGAACCGGCTGCTCGCCCTCGCCGGTATAGCCGCCGGAAAAGCGGGTGATGCCGGCGAGCCATTCCTCAAGCTCGTTGAAGAAGCGGTTCTGCGCCTGCCCGGCCGTGAGGTCGAGGAAGCCGAGCACCAGGGCACCGGCGAGGCCGAACATCGAACCCGAGAATGCGGTGCCCATGCCGTGCAGCGGTCGCACCAGCCCGGTCTTGAGCTGGTCGAACATCTGATTGACGTCGCCGGAGCCGACCGAGAGGTTGGCGATCACCGAGGAGATCGCCGCGACCGTCAACAGCAGGCCGTAGAAGGTGCCGAGCAGGCCGAGGAAGATCAGCAGGCCGGTCATGTAGCGCGACAGCTCGCGGCTCTCGTCGAGGCGCGACGAGAGACTGTCGAGCAGCGAGCGCATCGCCGGGGTCGAGAGCGTCAGCCGGTCAGCGCGGTTGCGCGAGGCGATCATCGAGGCCATCGGTGCGAGCAGCTTCGGCGGCGACGGCGGGGCGAGCCCGGCACGCGGGTGCCGCAGCGTCTCCAGCCAGCGCACCTCGGGGGTGAGCCGGACCACCATCACCAGGTTCCAGACGATGCCGAGCGCCAGCACGAACAGGATCAGCCCGTCGAGCAGCGGGTTGTTCTCGAAGGCGGCGTAGAGCGTGCGCCAGAGTGCTGCCGCCACCGCGGCGATCGCCGCGAGGAAGATGAGCATACGCACGACGTAGGTGGTGGGACGGGTCATTGCGTTGCTGCCGTTTGTTGCTTGATGCCGGAGACAGTGAGGTCGACGCGGTCGTCTGGCGCGGGACTTTTGGGTGGCCGGCCGATGGCTCGGACATAGATACGGGTAGACGGGATGCCGCCTTCGATCAGCACGGCGCGTGCCGCCAGCCCGCGCGCGAGCGCCATGCGGCGCGGCGTCGAAGGGTCGTCGGCGGTGCCATGGGAATAGGCGTCGATCAGCGCCCGGGCACCTGGATCAACCTTCAGACGGTCGGCGAAGTCGCGCAGGGCTTGCATTGTGGCGGCATTGAGGTCGGCGCTGTCGCGGCCGAAGGTGATCCGGGTGCCGTGCTGCGCGATTGCGCTGGCGTCGCCGACGGCGTGGGCCACGACCGGAACCGGGGGCGGCGGTGGCAGCGGATGCAGCGGCACGTTGATGATCGGCGCCTTGATCACCGGCGGCGGCGGTGGCGCGGCAGGGATCGGCGGTATGGCGACAGGCGGTGCGGCTTGCGGCCTGGAAGCCTGATGGACAGCGTAATGATGGTGCTGGTGCACGGCATGGTGTGGAGGCACCGGGCCCAGGCTGTCCAGTGCGCCCTGATTGCCGGCGGTCTGCGCCGATGCAGTCGTCGTGAACAGCATCGCCAGCACGGCTGCGAGGGCTGGTGCGAGTCCTTGCGCCAGCGTAGGAACAGGGGAGGGATCAGCCATTGACTGGCAAGCCTAGCAGCCGGGCCAGCAGGCTTATAGTCCCGCCGCGACGATCTCGCGCAGCTTGCCGTGCAGGCCGGTGTTGCAGGCGACGACGTCGCACTCCGTCTCCAGCGCCTGATGGTCGCGGCCGGCCGGGTCGGTGGCGAAGCCGCCCGCCTCGCGCACCATCAGCAGGCCGGCGGCGCAGTCCCATTGCTTGACGCCCAGCTCCCAGTAGCCATCGAAGCGGCCGGCGGCGACCCAGGCGAGATCCAGTGCCGCGGCGCCGAAGCGTCGTATGCCGGCGACCTGGGGCATCAGCGCCCCAAGGGTGCGGGCGAAATGCAGCCGGTTCCGGTCGGATACCGCGGCAAACGGGATGCCGGTGGCGAACACCGCCTCGGTGATGTCGCGGCGGGCGGAGACGCGCAGCCGGCGGTCGTTGAGCCAGGCGCCGGCGCCTTTCTCGGCCCAGAACATCTCGTTCGCGGCGGGATTGTAGATCATGCCGGCGGTCAGTTCGGCGCTGCCGTCGGGCAGTCGCTTCTGCAGGGCGATGCTGACCGCCCAGTGCGGCATGCCATGCAGGAAGTTGGTGGTGCCGTCGAGCGGATCGACCACCCAGCGCCAGGCCCAGTTGTCGCTGCCTGAAGCGCCGCTCTCTTCCATGATCATCGCAAAACCCGGCCGCGCCCGCACCAGCTCCTCGCGGATCGCGGCCTCGGCGCGCAGATCCGCCTGGCTGACGAAGTCCGACGGTCCCTTGATGCTGACCTGGAGCTGCTCGACCTCGTTGAAGTCGCGCAGCAGCCGCTTCGATGCCTTCATCGCGGCGTTCTGCATGACCGACATGAGCGGGGAGAGGCGTTGAGCCATGCGTACAATTCAGCCCTTGGCGCGTTCGACGTAGCTGGCGTCGTCGGTGCGCACCACGATCCGCTCGCCGGTCTCGATGAACGGCGGCACCATGGTCTTGACGCCGTTGGACAGCTTCGCCGGCTTGTAGGAGGAAGTCGCGGTCTGGCCCTTGACCACCGGATCGGCCTCGATGATTTCGAGCGTGACCTGCGGCGGCAGGTGCATGCCCACCGGGTCGCCTTCGACGAGGTCGACCACGACTTCCATGTTGTCCTGCAGGAAGGCGGCGCCGTCGCCGAGGATTGCCGCCGGGATCATCGCCTGCTCGAAGGTCTCGGGATCCATCAGCACCAGGTTGTCGCCGTCGGTGTAGGAGTAGGTGTATTCCTTCTGCTCGGTGAGCAGGCGTTCGACGGTGTCGGCGGTGCGCCAGCGTTCGTTGGTCTTGTTGCCGGTCTTGAGGTCGCGCATGTCGACCTGGATGAAGGCGCCGCCCTTGCCAGGGGAGATGATCTGCTGCTTGAGCACGGTCCAGCGGCGGCCGTCATGCTCGATGACCTGTCCGGCCCTGATCAGGTTGGCCTGCTGCTTCATCTCTCAACCTTGCCTTGCATCATGAGCCGGGCTTCTATCCCGCCGGTCCCTGTTGGGCAAGGTCGTGGACCGTGCCGGACGGGTCGCGCACCTGGCCTGCCGGCAGGTCCAGGTAGTCGGGGCCGAGCGGCACCTTGCCGTGCCCGCCGGGGATGTCCAGCACGTAGGTCGGCCAGGCGAGCCCGGTGACGCGGCCGCGCAAGTCCTCCAGCAGCCGGCGGCCTTCCGCGATCGGCACGGTGAAGCGCTGGGTGCCTGGGGCGGCGTCCAGATGGTGCAGATAATAGGGCTTGATACGGGCGGCGAGCATGGCGCGGAAGAGCGCCTCCAGCGCCGCGACGCTGTCATTGACGCCGCGCAGCAGCACCGACTGGCCCAGCACCGGGACGCCCTGGCGCTGCACCAGGCGGATAGCGGCGCGCGCCGCTTGGGTGAACTCGCGCGCATGGTTGGTGTGCACCACCAGCCATAGGGCTCGGTTGGTCTCCAGTGCTGCGACCAGCGCCGAGTCGAGCCGTTCGGGGTCGGCAACCGGCACCCGGCTATGGACGCGTATGGTGTGGACGTGCGGCATGGCTTCCAGTGCCGTGACGATCCGGCGCAGACGGCGGGCGGAGAGCAGCAGCGGATCGCCGCCGGTCAGGATCACCTCGCCGATTGCCGGGTTTGACGCCAGCCAGTCGAGGGCGCGCTCAAGTGCTGCGTCATCGAGCACGCCGCCTGTGGGGCCGACCCGCTCGCGACGAAAGCAGAACCGGCAATAGAGCGGACAGACCAGCAGCGGCGTCAGCAAAGCGCGATCGGCATAGCGATGCACAATGCCCGGCACCGGGGAATGTGCCGCGTCGCCAGTCGGGTCGGAGTGCTCATGCAAGGCGGTGACGACCTCGTCGGGATGCGGCACCACCTGGCGTGCGATCGGGTCGTCGGCACGCTCGATCAGCGCGGCGAAGGCCGGCGGGATCAGCGTGGCATAGCGCCGGCCGACCGCATCGAGGGCCGCGCGGTCGGTCTCGCGCACGAGCCCGGCGCGGATCAGCGCTTCGGTATCGCGCAGGTTGCGGTTTGCCATGCACGCGCTGTACTGCCGAGGCCATGACCCCGCAAGCATCCGACCCGATCACCGACCGGCTGGCCCCGCTGCGCCGGCGCGCGCTGATGCTGCGCGGGGTGCGCGCATTTTTCGACGGGCGCGGTTATCTGGAGGTGGAAACCCCGTATGCGGTGCCGACGCCGGGGGAGGAGGTGCATCTGCGTCCGTTCGAGACGACGCGCGTCGCACCCGACGGGAGCGCGCAGCGCCTGTTCCTGCACACCAGTCCGGAATTTGCAATGAAGCGGCTGCTGGCCGCGACCGGATGCAGGCTGTTCCAACTCGCCCGGGTTTGGCGCAACAACGAGGGCAGCGACACCCATGCCGCGGAATTCAGCCTGCTGGAATGGTATCGGCCGGGTGCGGACCTCGCCGGGCTGATGGACGAAACCGAGGCGCTGCTGCGCGCCACCCTGCCACCGACGGTCTCCTGGGGTGGGGCGTCCTGCCGGATCGATCGTCCGTTCGAGCGGCTGACGATGCAGGAGGCGTTCGCCCGCCATGTCGGCGCCGACCTGCTCGCAACCGAGGGCGACGCGACGGCGCTGGCGCGGCAGGCGGGTGTCAGATTGCGGGACGGCGAGGGGTGGGAGGATCTGTTCTTCCGGCTGTTGCTGAGCCGGGTGGAGCCGCAGATCGGCCGCACCGTGCCGACCTTTCTTACGCATTGGCCGCAAAGCCAGGCCGCACTCGCCAGGCGGGACCCGGCCGATCCACGCGCCGCCTTGCGGTTTGAGCTCTATGCAAGCGGCCTTGAACTTGCCAATGCCTTCGAGGAGTTGACCGATCCGGCCGAGCAACGCCAGCGCTTCCTCGCCGACCGGGCGCGTCGGCTGGAGTTCGACCCAACGCTTGACTGGCCGCTTGACGAGGCGCTGCTGGAGGCACTGGCACGTCTGCCGTCCTGCGCCGGCATCGCTTTGGGCTTCGATCGGCTGGTGCTGCTGGCCACCGGAGCGCCACGTCTCGCGGATGTCATCTGGCTGGGTCGAAATTGACGGCGCGGAAATTGCAATATGTCCCGCACGGCACGATGTCTCGGCCATGCAGTGTTTCAACCCTATCGGCTGGTGTGCCTGATGTCCCCTCGTCGTTTGCTTCCCCTGGCGTTGCCATTACTGGTTCTTGCCGGCTGTGCGGTGCCGTCGCCGGCGCAGCGGCGTTTGCTCGATTCCATGATCGGCAAACCGCCGGTTGACCTGGTGCGCGCGTTCGGCGTGCCGAGCCGCACCTACAGCACCGATGGCCATACCTTCCTCGCCTATATCGACCATGAGACCGGCTACTCCCCCGGCACCCCGGGCTGGGGCTGGGGCTTTGGCGGCTATGGTTGGGGCGGCGGTGGCTTCGGCGGCGGTTATGGCGGCTTCGGCGGCTATGGGCTCGGCTATGATAGCGGGTTCGGTGGCGGTATTCCGCCCAGCTATTACAGCACGACCTGTCAGACCACGTTCGAGGTCAATGATGACAAGGTGGCCTCCTGGACAATCCGCGGCGACGGTTGTTGATGTCGTCCCCTCTTTATGTTGCCCTGCTGGCGTAAGTGCGGGATTGTTACGCAACTGGCGTCAGGATGAGTGCGGTGACGAAGAGCAGGATTGGTCGATATCTGGTCGGCGCGGCCCTCATCGCAGGCCTCGCCGGCTGCGAGAGCAGCGCGCGGCAGGACCCGTTGCTGGTCCGCGGCAGCACCGACGATATCGTTTTCGCCCAGGTGCCGATCTTTCGCGATCGGCCTGTCGACGAGAGCATCCGGGGCTCGCTTGAGCTGACCGACTATGCGGTGGCCCTGCACAACGCAGGCCTGCTTGAGACGCTGCAACGCGCCGGGCCTTATACCGTGTTCGCGGTGCCGAACGCGCCGCTTGAAGCCGAGCAACGCGCCACCTCGGGGCAATTGCTGGCGACTGCCGACCACGCGAGCCTGCGCCGCCTGATGCAGTATACCATCGTGCCAGGCCGCTACACCGAGGCCAGGTTGCGCCGGATGATCGCCAAACGCGGCGGCCCGATCGGACTGACCACGCTGGGCGGTCATGATGTGCTGACCGTCTCGCTCGAGCCCGACACCCAGGAGTTGCTGCTCGGCGATCCGCAGGGCCGGATCAACCGGCTTTGGCTCGCCGACGTGCCGCAATCCAACGGCGTGCTCTACGCTACTCAATCGTTGCTGGTGCCAGAGGCGCCGCGGTAGCCTCATTCGGCGGCCATCAGTGGCTGGGCTGCGTCGCGGTCGAGGCGCAGATGCCGCTGATGCAGCGACGCGACCGCCGGGTTGTGCGCGATCGAGACGATCGTGGTGTCTGGCAGGCGCCGCTTGAGGGTCGCATACATCCGCCCTTCGGTCTCCGGATCGAGGCTGGCGGTGGCCTCGTCGAGGAACAGCCAGTCTGGCTTGACCAGTAGGGCGCGAGCGACGGCCAGGCGTTGCTGCTCGCCGCCGGACAGGCGCATCATCCAGTTCAGGCCGGGCTCGTCGAGCATTGGCAGCAGATGCGCCAACTCCGCGTCGATCAGCGCGGCCTCCACGACTTCCGGTGCCACCCTGCCGTCGTCGAGCGGATAGCAGACCGCATGGCGCAGGGTGCCGAGCGGCAGATAGCACCGTTGCGGCAGGAACAGCCGGCTGCCGGCGGGCCGCTCGATCCGGCCTGAGCCGAACGGCCAGATGCCGGCAAGTGCGCGGAACAGCGTCGACTTGCCGGCTCCCGAACGTCCGCTGACCAGGGTGTCTATGCCAGGGCTCAGCTGCAGGTTCATGTTTTCGGCAAGGTGCGTTCCGTCCGGCAGCGCCAGCGAGACGTCGGTGAGCTGGAAATCCTTCTCCGGGGCGGCGTTACCGGAGAAGCCGCCCGGCCCGGAGGATCTCGCGGCGGCGCGTGCGTCCTCGACGGCGCGGTCGAAGGTGGCGAGACGGCCGACGGTGGCGCGCCAGCTCGCCAGGATGGTAAACGAGTCGCCGAACCAGGAGAGCGCGCCCTCGACCGCGCCGAACGACGTGTTGATCTGGATCATGGTTCCCAGCGTCACCTTGCCGGCGAAGAAAAGCGGCGCGATCAGCGCGAACGGCAGGATGCTGGCGACCTGACCGTAGCAGACGGTGGTCACGTTCAGCAGCAGATAGCGGCGCAGGATATTGATGAAGTTGGTGCGGATGGCGGCGAACGCGCCGAGCAGGCCGATCCGTTCCTGGTTCTCGCCGGCATGCAGCGCGATGCCTTCGGTGTTTTCGCGCGCGCGCACCAGGCCGAAGCGGAAATCGGCCTCGAAACGCTGCTGGAAGAAGCGCAGTCCGATCAGCCTGCGGCCGACGAAATAGGTCAGCACGTTGGCGCCAAAGCTGAAGACGATCGCGACCCAGACCAGGGCGCCTGGAATATGCAGCCCGAAGAACGCGAGATGGCGCGACAGCAGCCAGAGCACGACGACGAAGCTGCATAGCGAGACCATGTTGCTCAGCAGGCCGAGCCCGAGGGTCAGCGTGTCGTCGCCGCCGGCGTTGGCGCCGGCGCCGCAGAAGGAGGCGAGATCGTCGGAGAGCCGCTGGTCGGGGTTGTCGGTGGCGATCCCGTCGCCGTGGCCCGCGATACTGATCCGGTAGTAGGCGCGGTCGGCCAGCCAGCGTCGCAGAAAATCGCCGGTCATCCAGGCGCGCCAGCGGATCTGTAGATACTGCGTCGCGAACAGGGTCGCGCAGGCGAGCAGGATCATGGTCATGGTCAGCATCAGGAAGCCGGGCATGATCCAGCCGCTGGGCAGCCGCCGGTAGGTCAGCATGAGGGCCAGGAAGTCTTGCAGATCCTTGCGCTGGAAGCTGTCGTAGAGGAGATTCTGCCAGAACGTAAACAGCACTGTAAGTTCGGTCTGCACGATCGAGAGAACCGCCACGCCGATCAGCAGCGACAAGGCCAGCCGGCGTTCGTTGGAGTGGAAGAAGTAGGGCTTGAGCAGCCGCCAGCTATCGGCCAGCACCGGTCCGAGGCGCACGGGCAGAATACTCCATGGTTGCCGACCGGTGTAGGGGGAGGCGCATTGCGGCCGCGCGCCGGCGTCCTTACAAGCGGTTCATCCGGCGACGCGCATTGCGTCTGCCATCGCTTGCACGCCGGCGCCGGGTCCGTCGGGATGGCTCCAGACGGCGCTGACCACGGCGAGGAAATCGGCGCCGGCCTGCACCAGGGGCGCGCAGTTGGCCGGGGTGATGCCGCCGATGGCGACGCACGGCAGCTCCATCAGCTCCGACCACCAGCGCAGCAGGTCGATGTCGGCGCGTATGCCGGTTTCCTTGGTGGGGCTGGGATGGAAGGCGCCAAAGGCGACGTAGTCAGCGCCGGCTTCTCCGGCCAGCATCGCCGCCTCGCGGCTGTCATAGCAGGAGACGCCGAGCTGCAGGTCGCCGAGCAGGGCGCGTGCGTCAGCGGCGCCCATGTCGTCGGCTCCGACATGGGCGCCGTCGCAACCATGCGCGTGCGCGAGATCGGGCCGGTCATTGACCAGGAACGCCACATCGCGGGACTGCGCGACCGGGCGTAACAGGTCGATCGCGCGCCGGACCGTATCGTCGGATGCGTCCTTCAGGCGGAGCTGCACGGCGCCCACGTCGCCAGCGTCGAGGGCCTGGGCGAGCTGGTCGCGAAACACCGCAGGCTCAAGCGCCGGCGGCGTAACCAGATAGAGGCGGCAGGTCTGGATCAGACCGCGTCCTTGAAGATCGAGATGATGGTGGAGAGCAGCTCCAGCGCCTCGGCGCGCGGGCGTTGAAAGGTGTTGCGCCCGATGATCGAGCCGTTGGCGCCGCCCTCGGCAATGCCGCGTATGGTCTCCAGGAGTTGCCCGGTGCTGGAGTTCTCGCCGCCGGAGAACACGACGATGCGCCGACCATTGAAGCAGGACTGCACGACGTTGCGGATGCGCGCGGGCATCGTCGAGACGTCGATCTTCTGCTCCTCGTAGACCTTCTTGGCCGAGCCGAGGGAGAGGTGGTCGGTCGGCGGCTTGACCTTGATAATGTGTGCGCCGAGCAGGGCTGCCATGTGCGCGCCATAGGCGCAGATATCGATTGCGGTCTCGCCTGCCTTGTCCAGCATCGGGCCGCGCGGGTAGGACCACATCACCACCGCGAGGCCGGCGGACTTCGCTTCCTCGCCGAGTTCGCGGATTTCCTCCATCTGCTGGAAGGCATATTCGCTGCCCGGATAGATGGTGAAGCCCACGGCCGAGCAGCCCAGCCGCAGCGCGTCGGCGACCGAGCCGGTGACGGCCTGGTCCTTTTCGGTGGCCAGGCTGTTCGAGCTGTTCAGCTTGAGGATGGTCGGGATCTGGCCGGCGAAAGTGTCGGCACCGGCCTCGATCATGCCGAGCGGGGCGGCATAGGCGTTCAGCCCGGCCTCGATGGCCAGCGAGAAATGGTAGTGCGGGTCGTAGGCGGCGGGGTTGGGCCCGAAGGAGCGCACCGGACCGTGCTCGAAGCCCTGGTCGACCGGCAGGATCACCAGCTTGCCGGTGCCGGCGAGCTTGCCATGGTTGAGCATGCGCACCAGGCTGGCCTTCGTGCCGGGATTGTCGCTCTCGTAGTTGTCGATGATCTTCTTGACGTACGGTGTGATCGACATGGCTGGGCTCCTGCGCGGGGAGTTCGGGGGCGGGTGGACGGGGGTGCTGAACGCTAGCCGAGGGTCGGGAACTTGTCACGGCACGAGCCAAAGCGGGAGCCGTCGGTCGGCGTCGCGGGCTGCGAGGTCGAGGGCGTCCGGACGCGACGTGTCGAGCCTGGCATCAAGGGCCGCCGCGCGCGCCCGGACGGCGTCAAACTGCGGACAGTCCGGCGACAGGATCAGGTGCCGCGCGCCAAGCCGCAGCGCCTCCATCGCGCGTCCCGCGGCGGCGCCGCAATCGAGGCAATCCGAGGCGCCGCAGGCCGCCATCCCGGGTGCGCTCGCGCGGATCAGCGCCAGCCACCAGGCAGCGCCCATGAAGCAGGCCGCCGCCGGCGCCGACAGCAGCATCAGGCGGACCCGCACGCCTTGCGCCTGCTCCAGCGCCCCCACCTGCTGCAATGCCAGGGTTGCATGCAAAAGGCCGTGGACCACGACTGCACGCGAAGGGGGCGCAAGCTTGGGGGGCTTCGACGGGTTCATGCTTGACGTTGTTACGGCCGCGCGCGATCTCTGCAATGGATATCGGCGCCGGTTGCCGCTGGAGGATGTCCGTCATGTCTGAGCAAGAGGGCATCCAGGACCCTGCGGAACGGCTGGCCGTGGCCTTGCGGCGCATCGCGGTCGCGGTGGAGCGGCGCGAGGCCCCAGGCGGGCCACCCATATCGCCAAGTTTGGCGCCCGTCGCAGGTGATCTCGATGCGCTGATCGGCCGGTTGCGCTCGGTGCTTGACGACGTGTCGCACGGCTCCAATTAGGACGCGGCAATGACCCAGGTTACGATCCGGATCAACGGCTACTCGTATGTCGTCGGCTGCGAGGACGGCCAGGAGGCGCATCTGCAGGCGATGGCGAGCTACGTCGATCGCCGCGTGGAGCGCATCAAGACACCAGGCGGCCAGAGCGGCGAGGCCAGGCTGCTGGCGCTCACTGCCCTGATGATGGCCGATGAGCTGCATGACCTCGCGGCCAATCGCCTGCCGCCGGCGACGGTGGCGATGATCGAGGAGGCCGAGGCGGTGCGTGCGCGGTCGCAGTGGCGCGAGCGCCAGATGGTCAACCTGGCCGAACGCGCGGAAGCCATTGCGGCGTCGCTTGAGCGCGACTAACTAGAGGATGCGGGGCTGCCCGGTTCGTCAGGCAATTCAACCCCTGGGCCGATAAGCACTTCCTCGGGAGCTGGCACTGTCGTGGCCATTGGTCACGTTAACTGGCGCCCACCTGCACAAGCGGGTTCCGGGAGGTCGACAGTCCAACGGCCATGGCGGCTCCGCACTTGATCGGCCGCGACGCCAAGCGGCGGATGCGCGATCTGATGCGCCATCGCGCCTCTGGCGACGATGCCGCGCTGATCGCATCGCTGCTGGCACATGTGCCATTGCGGGGCGACGAAACGGTCGCCGGTGTCTGGCCGTTGCCCGGCGAGCCCGACCTGCGGCCGCTCTGGCAGAGGCTGCACGCGGCCGGTATCGCGATCGTGCTGCCTTTCACCCCGCCGCTCGGACAGGCCTTGCGGTTCCGCTCGTGGGTGCCCGGTTGCACGATGCAGGCTGGCCGCTTCGGCACCGAACACCCGCGGGCCGACGCTGACGCTTCCCCACCAGACCTCCTGTTCGTGCCGTTGCTCGCCTTTGACCGTCACGGTTTCAGGCTCGGGCACGGCGGCGGTTATTATGATCGCACGCTCGCAGCTCTGCCAAGCGCGCGTTCGGTCGGCTATGGGTTCGCGTCACAGCAGGTCGAGGCGGTGCCGCGCGGGCCGCACGACATGAAGCTGGACTGTATCGTGACCGAGCGCGGTTGCGTGACCATCGAGGGGTGAGAGCGTTTGCGTATCCTGTTTCTGGGCGATGTCGTCGGGCGCGTCGGCCGCGAGCTGGTCGAGGCCAGCCTGCCGGGCCTGCGCGCGCGTCTGCGTCTCGATCTCGTGGTGGTCAACGGCGAGAATGCCAGCCACGGCTTTGGCCTGGCGCCGGCGATGGCCACCTGCCTGTTCGCCGCCGGCGCCGACGTCATCACGCTCGGCAACCATGCCTGGGACCGCAAGGAGCTGATCGGCCATATCAGCCAGGCTCCACGGATCATCCGGCCGCTGAATTTTCCGCCTGGCACGCCCGGGCTTGGTCATGTCGTAGTCAGCCTCGCCGACGGCAGGCGCGCCCTCGTGGTGAACGCCATGGGCCGGCTGTTCATGGACCCGCTCGATGATCCCTTCCGGCTGACCGACGAACTGCTGTCGCGGCATCGGCTCGGGGTGACGATGCAGGCGGCGGTAGTGGACTTCCACGCCGAGGCAACCAGCGAGAAAATGGCCTTCGCGCATCATCTCGACGGCCGGGTGTCGCTGGTGATCGGCACCCATACCCACACGCCGACCGCGGACCACCGCATCCTGTCGGGCGGCACCGCCTATATGAGCGACGCCGGCATGTGCGGCGACTATGACAGCGTCATCGGCATGGCCAAGGCGCCGGCGATTGCCCGCTTCATACGCAAGATGCCGGGCGAGCGGCTGGGCCCGGCGGAGGGTGCTGCCAGCCTGAGCGGCCTGTTCGTGCAGACCGACGATCGCACCGGGCATGCTCGCGCGGTGGCGCCGCTGCGTATGGGCGGCGGGTTGTCCGAGGCGGTCCCCGAGCCGATGGTGGACTGATCCCGATAGACGACCATGCCGAGATCGGGCCGGCCGGCCACGAGGAGACAGAGCTGGTGGCCGCCCGTGCCAAGTTGGGCAGCCAAACAACGCTGGTGAGTTTGCACAAAGCTTCTATCCGCAAATCGATAGTGGCAGAATGTTGCAGATGGGGATCCTCACGGGCAATCGACGTGCGGCGCTGGGCGCGGCCGGGGCGGGCGACGAGCGGGCAACTCAGGTTGCGACCTATGAGGTGCGGCTGGCGAACGTCGAGACACGCTTGTCGGTGCTGACCTGGATGGTAGGCGCGAACCTCGCTTTGACGTTGCTGGTGTTGGGCAAGCTGTTTCACGGCTGATTCTGTTTGGCACCCATAAGTGCGCGGTATGGCCTGCATCCCGCGCCGTGCGGCCATCGACCTTTGCATCCCGTCCGGAGCCACCATGCGTGTGCCGGGCTCGCCCGCTCGCCAGCACTGTGTCACTCAAGCCGTCATCGCACCTATGCAACAAAATGAGGAAGCCGAACGCAGCGATGCGCCGCCCTTTCTGCTTCAGCTGGGCGCCGTGCTGGGGTTTGAGCCGCCGCCGGTGCGGAGAATACGGCTTTCGGTCCAACTCTGACGGTCGTTCAGTTGCAACGCCAGCGAAGACGACCGTGACGGCGGAGGGCATCTGTGCGGGGCATAGCCCTTACTCTCGTGACTACGGCTGGATTGACTTGATCGTGGACTCACGTTCATAACGCAGCTGGATGTGTAAAAGTCACAGCCCGGTCGGTAGTCCGGGTGGCATTTGCGCTCGTACGAGCCGCCCGCATACACGGTGTCGGCCTCCCGCACGTCCTTTTCCAATTGGAGGGGAAGGTGTGTCTCATGGAAATCTCGAAATGGATCATCGCATTCGTTGCGGTAATGAATTTCGGCGGTCTGATCGCGGATGCGATCGTTCCGGTAACTGCCAGACAGCATCTCTGGAACCCAGTCTGGCGGCCTCACGCAAAATTCCATAATGGGCAGACAATGCTCATGGGAATAATTGGTGGCTCCCTATCGCTTACCATTCTGTTCGGCTGGCAGCCGTTGACGCTTCCGTTGTTCTTCATCGCCGCTGGCATTGCGGGAAGCTACTTCGTTGCCATGGCTTTGGCTCCTGCGTTTCCCGGAACCGCATGGATCGATCCCGAGTTCACGGCTACGACGGGGCGTCCGCTTGGGCTCGCTCCGCAACAGCTCGTCTCCTACGTGGTTTGCGGCCTTGTGATCATCGCGATCGTGCTAGCCACTTCCACGTAGCTACCCTTGGCCACGCTCGGCTCGGTTGGACGGCCGCGACAGTCTATGAGGGCAAGCCGATGCTGAGTGCGATCTGGCGCCGGATTGCGGTGAGCTGAGTGTCGGTGATGCGCGAGCGGGTGGCTGTCAGCCGCGCCTTCGAGGTTGTGGCCACCAAATGCGACACCGCCCAGCAGGGTTTGGCGCAGCCGTTCTCGGGGGTTGGGGCGAGGGCGACGGCGAGGTCGGCGATTACCAGAGCCGCATCGTCGGTGAGTGGCACCAGGATGACGTTGGGGTAGGCGCTGCCGAACAGCTCGTCATCCTCGACCACGATGGCCGGACGACGCTTGTTCGGCTCCTTGGGCAGGGCGTCACGCCAATCCGCGAGCACGATCTGGCCCGCTTTGACGACAAGGCCATCAGCCGCCATCGGCGCGCGGCGTGCCCCAATCCTCATAGAAGCGTTGCGCCTCGGGGCTGGCCGCGACATGCGCCCCGACCTGCTCGCTGGCGCGCCGAATGCGATCGCGTCTGGCGTCGCGCGCGGCACGCGTGGCGACGTCGCGCAGCAAGGTGGCGAGGCCGATGCCGTGCGCGCGCGCCTGCGCGTCGAGCTCGTCGCGCACATCGTCGTCCAGCCTGATCGAGATCGGAACACCCACGGCCCTGCTCCCTTGTTTGTATGGAGTAACTACACCTGCGCACTACTGCGGCGCAAGGTTCGTCGCATTTCGGCGAGGGCGTGCGCTGATGCTCGCAAGGGCGTGCGCAGGCGCCAGGAGACGGGTGCGCGCAGCGTGGGTACGATCGGCCTGGACGTGATCGGCTCCAGCACGTAGAGCGAGGCGCGGTGGGCCGGGGCGAAGCGGTGCAGACGGGCGCGCCAGCCGGTCGTGCGGGCGAGCGCGACCAGATAGTCATGGGTGAAGCCAAGCTCCATCCAGCCGTAGCGGCGGATGCAGAACACCGACAGCGCGTCCAGTCTTGGGCCCCATGGATAGGGGATGGCGCGAGTGGGGGCGCGCACCACCGGCTCGCCGCAGAGCACCAGCCGGCCGCCGGGGCGCAGCCGGTCATGCAGCCGGATCAGCAGCGTCTCGAAATCGAAGGCGTGGTGGAAGGCTTCGTAGAACAGGATTGCGTCGAATCGCTGGCCGTCGAAGCCGTCGCCGAAGCCGGCGCGCTCGGTCTCCACGGCGAGGCCGAGATGATGCGCCTGTTGTGTGATCGAACCCAGTGCCGCCTTGTCGATGTCGACGCCGCAGGCGCGGTAGCCGAGCCGCGACAAAGTCAGCAGGATCTGGCCGCTGCCGGGGCCGTATTCGAGCACGCTGCCGCCGGGCGGGATGCCGAGATGGCGTAGCACGTGGCCGTAAGCGAACAGATGCTCGCTGGCCATCGACGCGTCGCGGAACGACCAGGGCACCAGGCCGGTCCAGGGATCGTCGGGCGGCGGCCGCGCCGGAGGCTCGTCGCGACCAGGCTCGTAGCCCTGCTCGGGACGGCCGCGTAGGGAAAGATAGAGGGCGAGTGCGGCCTCGCGGTAGGCGGGCGAGAATGGATCGAGCCGGGCGAGGGCGGCAGCACCTGGGACGTCGAGCACCATGTCGGCCATTTGCCGGTATTGCGCCGTGTCGGGTACGCCATCGCCGATCGCCTCGAGCAGGGCGGCGAAGCCGGTCATGCTAGCGGAACGGCGGCTCGTCGAAGCCGCGCAGCTTGCGCGAGTGCAGCCGGCCGGTGCCCTGCGCGCGCAACGCCCGCATGGTCTCGATGCCGATATGCAGATGCTGGCTGATGCGCTCGCGGTAGAAGCTCTGTGCCATGCCGCGCAGCTTGAGTTCGCCGTGCAGCGGCTTGTCCGATACGCACAGCAGCGTGCCGTAGGGCACCCGGAAGCGAAAGCCGTTGGCGGCGATGGTGGCGGATTCCATGTCCACGGCGATCGACCGGCTCATGTTGATTTGCCCGAACAGGGCATTGTAGCGCAGCTCCCAGTTGCGGTTGTCGGTGGTCATCACCGTGCCGGTGCGCATGCGTGTCTTGAGATCGTTATCGCGCAGGCCGGTGATCTTGCTGGTGGCTTCCTGCAGCGCGACCTGGACCTCGGCGATCGGCGGCACCGGCACCCAGGGTGGGAGGTCCTCGTCGAGCACATGGTCGTCGCGCAGGTAGCCGTGCGCCAGCACGTAGTCGCCGAGCCGCTGGGTGCGACGCAGCCCGGCGCAATGGCCGAGCATCAGCCAGCAATGCGGACGCAGCACCGCGACATGGTCGGTGATGGTCTTCGCGTTTGAAGGTCCCACCCCGATATTGATTAAAGTGATGCCGTCGCCGTCTGGGCGGACCATGTGATAGGCCGGCATCTGCGGGTTGCCCTCGGCCTCGGCGAAGCGTGTGTACTCTCCGCCTTCCTTTAACGCGTCGCGACCAAGGGCGATGAAGGCCTCGACATAGCGCTGGTAGTTGGTGAGCAGCACGAATCGCTGGAAATCGGCGGGTGGTGTGCCGGTGTAATGGTGCAGGCGGGCCAGCGAGTAGTCGACGCGTTCGGCGGTGAACAAGGAGAGCGGCCGCGGCTGGCCGGGGTTGGGCTGCTGGCGGCAATTGGCGATCAGGTCGTCGGTGCTCTGCAGGTCGGGCAGCGTGAAGCGCAGGCCGAGTTGGCGCACCTCGTCCTCGCCGATGTCGGTGACGCTGTCCTCGATCACGTAGGGCAGCGGGATACGGCGGTGCGAGCGCCCGACCAGCACCGGACGGTGATAGTGCCGGAGCAGCAGCGCGATCTGTTCGGTGAGATACTCCTCGAACAACGCCGGACGGGTCAGGGTGGTGCCGTAGAAGCCAGGCTCCAGCAGCACGCCGTAAGGGAGCCGGCTGTCGGTCAGCAGGCTGGCGCCGTCCACCTCGATGGCGAGGTAGGGGTAGACCGCGCCCGCGGCGTCGCCGCCCCCAATGCTCCCCGTGGTGGCGCGCGCGGCGAAGGCGGCGCGCAGGATGTCGCTGCTGTCCGCGTAGATCGCGCGGAGCGCCGCCATTGCGGCGGTCGCGTCGTCGAACGCTGTGAAGTCGCGTCCCACCTGATCCTGCGGCCTATCCATCGCCGTGCTCCGCTCAGCGCCGCAGCAGGATGTAGTCGATGGTGAGGTCGACGTCGAACGTCGGGCCCTTCATGTCAGGCGGGATCGGCGGCAGGGTGGCGCCGCGGAACATGCCCTCGGTGGCGTCGTCGAGGGCGTAGGAGCCGGACGAGTTCACCAGTTTTATGCTCTTCACGTGCCCCTGCCGGTCGAGCACCACCTTGACGCTTGAGGGTCCATCCTCGCCGCGTTCCGCCGCATCCTCGGGATAGTACATGTGGCGGCGTATCCAGTCGCCGAGCTCCTGTTCGTAGTCGCTGCTGACGCCATGGATGCTGCTGGTCGAGGCGTAGGGTGTGTTGATCTGGCCGTTCTGCACCATTGGGCCGAGCGACAGGTCGATTGAGCCGCCGGAGCCGGCGCGGCGGTGGTGCGGACGCGGGGGTGCAAAGGAGAGGTTCATCGGATGCGACAGCGGCGAGTTGTTCTGCGCCGGCTTCGGATGCGGCAGCGGCTTGGGCACTGCCTCGGCACTCGGCAGTTCCGGCAGCGGCACCGGCGGCGGCGCCTCCATCGGCGGTAGCCGGGTCGGCGGCGCCGGCGTCGGCATCGGCTTGGTCTGTGGCACGGGGGCGCTGTTGGGCTCGCCGACCATGCCGGACCTGCCAGGATTTTCGTAGAGCATCTCGACCGGCTGGGCTTCCTGCGGCGGGCCGCCCGGTGGGTGGCGATAGCTCAGCGCCAGCAGCGCCAGCACGGCGAGGTGGATCAGTCCCGATGCGGCGAGGATGCCGCCGATGCGGTCGCGCAGCCGGCGCCGACGACGCACCAGCGGCTGGTCCACTCTGTCCAGCACGGCCGCCGGGGCCGCGTCGGCGACGAAGCCGGGCCGTGCGGCGCCGTGCAGCGCCGGCGCCGTGCCTTGTGGTTCCGGCGCCAGCAGCGGGAGAGTGCGCGCGTCCCGTGTGCGTTGCTGGATGCCGACGAGCTGGTTCATGGACTGCCGGAAATCTCCACCCGATCCCGGCGCGGGAAAGGCGGCGCAGTCTGCCATCGCCGGGATTGCTTCGCCACCGTCCGTCTGGAACGATACGAATCGTGACACAAGCGGGAATTCCCGAAATCGCGGCGGCGCTGCGTGCGCCTGACGCGCCGGCGGTGCCGCGGCGCGCGGCAATGCGATCGCATCTGTGTGCCGCCGACCCTGATCTTGCCGGCCTGATCGCCAAGGTCGGGCGCTGCCGTCTGCGGGTCGACCGCGCCCGCGAGCCTTACGAGTCGCTGGTGCGGGCCATCGCGCACCAGCAGTTGCACGGCCGTGCGGCGGAGGCGATTCTGGGGCGTATGATGGCGCTGCTGGCGGACGATGGCTTTCCGTCGGCGGCGTCCCTGCTCGCAGCCGAGCCGGACGCGCTGCGCGGCTGCGGCTTCTCGTTGGCCAAGATCGCGGCGCTGCGGGCGGTGGCGGAGGCGGCACAGTCCGGGCTGGTGCCGAGCCGGGCACGTGCCTGCCGGCTGTCCGACGCGGTGCTGATCGAGCGGCTGAGCAGCCTGCGGGGCATCGGCCGCTGGACGGTGGAGATGCTGCTGATCTTCAGCCTGGGCCGTCCCGACATCATGCCGGTCGACGATTTCGGCGTGCGCGAGGGCTACCGGCTGCTGAAGCAGCTCGACCGGCAACCGCGCCTGCGGGAGCTGGCCAGCCTGACGGAGTCATGGCGCCCGTATCGCTCCGCGGCTGCCTGGTACCTGTGGCGTGCCGCGGACCTGGCCAAGCCGGCGGCGGCCGCGAATCCGATGACCGCCTGATCAGAACGCGTCCGTGAACTCCTCCAGCAGGGCGGCGAAACGGGTGGGGTTGTCGGCATGCAGCCAGTGGCCGGCCTGTTCGATCGTCTCCATGCGGTGTTGGGGAAACAGACGGCGCATGGCCGCATGGTGTTGCGGCTGGATGTAGGGGGACGCACCGCCGGCCAGGAACAGGGTTGGGCCGTGATAGGCCTGGTCCTCGGGCATTGCCGGCCAGCCTTCGATGTCGGCCATCGAGGCGGCGATTTCGTCGAGTCCGATCTGCCAGCCGGGGCGCTCGCCTAGCCGGATGTTCTGGATCATCAGGCCGCGAACGGCGGCGCTGGCGATTAAGGGGGCCAGCAGCGCGTCGGCGCTGGTGCGGTTGAGATATTGGGGAAACCTGATTTGCTGCATCTGCCGGGCGAGTTGTGCACTGCCGTGCTCGCTCGGGCCCGGCGGGATGTCGGCGACCAGCAGGCTGTGCACCTGCTCTGGCCGGTTCAGCGCCAGCACCATCGCCGCCTTGCCGCCCATCGAGTGTCCGACCAGGGTGGCCGGCAGCGCGCCCAACCCGTCGAGGGTCTCGATCAGGTCCGACGCCATGTTGGTATAGTCCATCGGGCCGTGCGGGCTGTCGCCGTGGTTGCGCAGGTCGATGGCCAGGGTGCGCCGCCGGGCGGCGAGCCGGCGCTGGAAGAAGCCAAGATTGCGGGCACGCCCGAACAGGCCGTGCAGCAGGATGATCGGCGGACGCGCGACGGCGGGGGCATCCGGAGGGTCGGGTCCGCGGTCGAGAACGTTTAGCTTCACGGACCTGCGGTCAGCACGATCTTGCCGGAATGCGCGCCGCTCTCCATCAGCGCATGCGCGTCCGCCGCCTGGGCGAGCGGGAACACCGCATGGATCAGCGGCTTGCAGGCGCCGGACTCAAGCAGCGGCCAGGCGTGATCGAGCAGGGCGGAGGCGATTTCGGCCTTGAAGGCGGCGCTGCGTGGCCGCATCGTCGAACCGGTGACGGTGAGCCGGCGCCGCATCAGCTTCGACAGCCGCACCCCGTCGACGACGTCGCCGCTTTGCACCGCGACGATCAGCAGCTTGCCGTCATCGGCCAGGCTGTCGAGGTTGCGGTCGAAATAAGCGGCGCCGACCATGTCCAGCACCGCATCGACGCCGCGGCCGTTGGTGAGTTCACGGATGCGCGCGACGAAGTCCTCGGTGCGGTAGTTGAACGCGGCGGCGGCGCCGAGCGTCATACAGGTTTCGCATTTCTCGTCGGTGCCGGCGGTGGCGTAGGGGATCGCGCCGAGGCCGCGGGCGAGCTGGATCGCGGTGCTGCCGATGCCGCTGGTGCCGCCATGGATCAGCACGGTCTCGCCCGCCGACAGTCGGCCGATCCGGAACAAGTTGGCCCAGACGGTGAAATAGGTCTCCGGCAAGGCCGCGGCGCCGACCGCGTCGAACCCGCTGGGCCACGGCAGGCATTGTCCCAATGGTGCGACGCACTGCTCGGCGTAGCCGCCGCCATTGACCAGGGCGCAGACGCGGTCGCCCACGGCATAGCCGGTCTCGTGTGCGCCTAGGGCAATGATTTCGCCCGCGACCTCAAGCCCGAGGATCGGGCTCGCATCCGGGGGCGGCGGATACAGCCCCTTGCGCTGCATGATGTCCGGCCGGTTGATGCCCGCCGCCTGCACCCGGATCAGCGCCTGGCCATCCCCTGGTGTTGGCGCGGGTCCGTGCGCCACGCGCAGCACGTCCGGGCCGCCATCGCCGCCGCGGTCGATGAAGCGCATGGTCTGGGGCTCGGTCATCGCCAATTATCCTTGGGGGCCAGTTATCCTTGGGGGAGCAGCTGTCCGTGCCGTATTGCACCCAGGCGGGGCAACCGGTCGGGCTGGTATTGCTTTCATCATGCAGGGCTGACACGAGGCGATCAATCCATGCAAAGCCGCGAGCATGAGCTGTCATGGCGCTCCCTTTTGATGAGCGGCAGCGATGCGCCGCCGCCGCCGCGACCCGACCCGGACCAGGACGACGATCCTGACGCGCCGTCGCCGCTGGGCGAGCCGCCGCCGCCGATCCCGGTGCCGCCGTCACCGAGCCCGCCACCGATGCACGTGGCGGGCTGCCGTCTGGAGCATGTCCAATGGGGCATGCGCGCCACAAAACTTGGCATTGTGCATCCGACAGGGCGGCTTTGAACGAACCTTGTTGATCGCAGCCCTCCGTGGCCGCAGAAGCAATCCGCGAGGTCGTGACGGCCTCCTGAACCAGGGGGCGCCTTAAAGGCATGCCGGGCATGTTGGCCACCATGCTGCGCCGCAATCCGGATCGCAGGCCCGAGCCGCGTCGCGAGCATCCCCGGCTCGCCGCAGGCGCGGGCATGGTGCGCGGTGTCATCCGCGATCGCGCCGCCCCGGTGCAACGCTGGGTCGTGCACGCGCCCCAGACCCTTCGTGCCTTGGTGCGTGCCGACGAAATCTGGCTGGTCATCCTGGCGGCGTTCATCGGCATCGGCGCCGGGCTGCTGGTGGTGGCGATCAACAACACCACCTTGTTTGCCCATCGTATGCTGTTCGCGCTCGACAATGACGGCCGCCTGTCCGGCCTGAGCGCGCTCGATCCGCAGCGTGCGGTCATGGTGCCGGCGATCGGCGGCTTGCTTCTCGGCGCCGCCGGCCTGGCTATTGGCCATTTTTATCCGGGCCGCCCGGTCGATCCGATTGAGGCCAACGCGCTGCATGGCGGGCGGATGTCCTTGCGCGACAGCCTGATCGTGGTGGGCCAGACGCTGATCTCCAACGGCGCCGGCGCCTCGATCGGGCTGGAGGCCGGCTACACCCAGATCGGCTCGGCCTTCGCATCGCGTCTTGGGCGCGCCTTCAGGGTGCGTCGGGCGGATCTGCGTGTGCTGGTCGGCTGCGGCGCCGCCGGCGCCATCGGGGCGGCGTTCGATGCGCCTTTGGCCGGCGCCTTCTATGCCTTCGAGCTGGTGATCGGCACCTATTCGCTCGCCAACCT
Organism: Lichenicoccus sp.; assembly: GCF_965276875.1. Lineage (GTDB taxonomy): Bacteria > Pseudomonadota > Alphaproteobacteria > Acetobacterales > Acetobacteraceae > Lichenicoccus. Next base: position 2,932,008 of record NZ_OZ255701.1, read on the forward strand.
CGCACCGGTCACCCTGGCCTCGATCTGCGCGATCATCGTCACCCACGCGCTCAATGGCGCGGCCCCCTCGCTTGCGCTGGCGATGCCGGCGGCGATCGACTGGCGCGACTACGTCCCGATCCTGCTGCTTGGCGTGATCTGCGCGGTGGTCGGCATCGCCATCATGCGCATGGTGACCTTGACGGAGTCCTTGTTTCGTCGTTCGCGTGTGCCGCTCTGGTGCCGGCCCGCGATCGGCGGCCTGATCGTCGGCTGCCTCGCTTTGGTCACGCCGGCCGTGCTGTCGTCGGGGCACTCGGCGCTGCGGCTTGGCCTGAACGGCTCTTATGGCTTGGAGCAGGCGGGATTATTGCTTCTGCTCAAGGCGCTGGCGTCGTCGATCTCGATCGGTTCGGGATTTCGCGGCGGCCTGTTCTTTGCCTCGCTGTTTCTTGGCGTGCTGACCGGCACCGTCGCCGGCGACCTGCTCAGCATGGTCACGACGAACAGCCTGCCGCCGGTCACCTGCGCCTTGATTTCGATGAGCGCGCTGGCCGTGGCGGTGGTTGGCGGCCCGCTGACGATGGTTTTCCTGGCCCTGGAATCCACCGGCAGCCTGCCGCTGACGGTGGCGGTGCTGGTCGCCTCTGTGGTCTCGGCGCTGACCGTGCGGCGCACCTTCGGCTACTCGTTTGCCACATGGCGCTTCCATTTGCGCGGCGAGTCCATCCGCAGCGCGCTGGATATTGGCTGGATACGTAACCTCACCGTCGGCCGCATGATGCGGCGCGAGCAGCGCACGCTGCGTTCGGACACCTCGATCGCCTCGGTTCGGCGCGACTATCCGCTCGGCTCGGCGCAGCGGGTCGTGGTGGTCGACGAGGCTGGCCGCTATCTCGGCATCGTGCAGGTGCCGGACCTGCATGCCGATGGCCACGAGGTCTCGCGCCTGGGCGAACTGCTGACAGACGATGGCGCGGCGCTGCTACCGCAGATGAACGTCAAGGAGGCGATCGCGATGTTTGAGCGGGCCGAGAGCGATGCCCTGGTCGTCATCGATGATCCCGAGCGGCGACAGGTAATCGGCCTGCTCACCGAACAGCATGCGTTGCGCCGCTACAGCGAGGAACTCGACCGCAGCCGGCGCGAGCTGTCCGGGGAATAAGGCGCCCGCGAAACCGATCGTTCAGCGGCCTTCGGACCAGGCGATCGCGTCGGCACCGGCTGGCAGGATCATCGGGCAGTCGGGATCGGTTGCGGCGCGGAACACCGCCTCGGCGACATCCTGCGCCGTCGTCACCGCACCGCTCGCGGCATGCTGCTGCATGGCTGCCATCGTCTGCTCAACGAAGCCGGCATAGGCATCGGGAAAGCCACCGTTGGCCGCGACCCGCGCCCGCGCGGTGCTGCCGAAACTTGTGCCGGGCGCGGCACCTGGCACGACCACCCGGGCGCGGATGCCGAACTCCGCGAGTTCCAATGCCGCGGACTCCGTCAGCGCGTTCACTGCCGCCTTGCTGGCACGGTATATCGACAAAAGCGGCAGCGGCTTGATGGTCGTGCTGGAGCTGACGTTGACGATCACGCCCGACCTTCGATCGCGCATGCCGGGCAGCACCGCCTGCATCATCGCAATCATCGAGAGCGTGTTGGTCTCGAAGATCCGGCGCGCCGTCTCCATAGAGGTGCCTTCCACGGCGTTCAGCCAACCGATCCCGGCATTGTTGACCAGCACGTCGATCACGCCTGCCTCGGCTATTGCGGCGGCGATGCTGGTTGCATCGGTCACATCGAGCGGCAGCAGGCGCAGCCGGTCGAAAGCCGGCAGCGTGCTTGCCGACGGATCGCGCATCGTCGCCACGACATTCCATTGCCGCTCCAGGAAACAGGCCGCCGTCTCGCGGCCAAAGCCGGTCGAGCAGCCGGTGATAAGGACAGTGTTCATGGGGACTCCTGACGATGACGGCAGAGGGATAGCCTGTGACGGCCGGACCTCCTACGTTCGAAGGTCCGTAGATTGTTTGAGAAAGTCCGGCTTTGCACGATCCGCTCGCCCTGGTCATCGGCCTGCTCCAGCCCAGCGCCGCCTTGTCCAAGCTGGTCACCGCGTCCGGCTGCTGGGCCGTGCGCCCGCCCGGAATGGGACCCTTCTATGCAGCGCTGCTCGAGGGGAACTGCGCGCTGTCGATCACCGGGCGTGTGCCGGTCAGGCTGGGAGAGGGCGATTTCATGCTGATTCCCGCTGCCGAAGATTTCAAGGTGGCCAGCTTGATCCCGCCGCCGGATGGGCGCGTGATCGAACCGGTTGAGATCCGCCCGGGTGTCTTCCATCTCGGAGAGCCGGGCGCACCCGACACGCGTATGCTGGTCGGGTATTGCGCGTTCAAATCGAACGACGCGGCGCTGCTGGTCTCACTGCTGCCCGAGCTGGTGGTGGTGCGTGGCGAGCGGCGGCTGACGACGCTGGTCGAGTTGCTGAGCGAGGAAGCCCGCGCCGAGCGGCCCGGCCGCGACGAGGTGGTTGCGCGCCTTTTGGAAGTGCTGCTGATCGAGGCGTTTCGCGCAACAGCGGGACCGAGCGCGGCACCTGGGCTGCTGCGTGGGCTTGCCGACGAGAGGCTCGCGGCGACCCTGCGCCGGATGCACGGCGAGCCGAGCCGGCCCTGGACGGTTGGCGCGCTGGCGAGGGAGGCGGCACTGTCGCGTTCCACCTTCTTCGACCGGTTCCGCCGGGAGGTCGGCGTATCCCCGATGGAGTATCTGTCCGGCTGGCGCATGGCGATCGCCAAGGATCTGTTGCGCGGCGAGGGCGTCAGCGTAAGTGAGGTCGCGCAGCGTGTCGGCTACAGCTCGTCGAGCACGTTCAGCGTCGCGTTCACGCGCCAGGTCGGTGCTTCACCGACGACGTACGCCAGAGGACAAGCGCGCTAGCCTGCTTCACGTTCGGCGATGAGCGTGAAGATGCGCGGTGGCACCGGCTCGCCGTCGTAATAGTCGGCCATCTGCATGCGTCCGACCAGACCCAGGCTGCGCACCATGATTTTGCCGCTGTCAGGGTAGGTCGCGACCTCGTTCGGGTCGTTCATGCCGATGGCCAGATAGAGCAGGTCCTCGTCGAACGGGTTGGCGAGCTGATGGGCCGTTCCGAGGCCGGCCGGACAGGAGATGCAGTCGCCGGCTCTGACCTCTCGCAACGCCTCGCCATAACGGAACACCCCGCGGCCGGACATGACGAAGAAGACTTCATCCTCGATCTGGTGCGCATGGAACGGGCAGGCGCTCTGGCCCGGTGGCACCCGCGTCAGATTAACACCCAGGCGGCCGGCGCTCGGCATCAGTGCCGGGGTCAAAGGCTTGTAGGTGCTGTTCCAATGCTCGCCGTCCTCGACGACGATCTCGGCAACGTTCTCGACATTGACGATGTTTACAAGTTCGCTTCGCATCGCGTCCTCAGATCTCCCGGCTGGGTGCCTTGATCAGCGCGCATCCGGCGATCCGCCAGGTGCCGTCGGCTTCGTGCTCCATGCTGTAGAGGGCGAGGGCCGAGGCGCCGTCAGGGCCGATCAGCCCGACCTTCTGTTGCAGGGTCGACGCCTCGCGGGTGAGCGAGCCGAAGGTGAAAGAGCGCGGCCGGAACACCGCCGGGTAGACGCTGCGGACCATCGCCAGGAAGTGCTGGGCGTCGCCGAAGCGGGCCTTGATGTTGGGGGCGGCGAAGCTGAAGGCGGCAACGGCGTCGTCGTGCCGGAACGCCGCGATCTGCGCGGTGACGACCTCGCGGATCGCGGCGCGGTCGGCATCGCTGACCGCAGGCTGGGCGTGCGCGTTGCCCGCGAGACAGAGAGCGAAGGCCGCGACCGCGCCGACGCGCATGTCAGACCGAGTAATACATCTCGAACTCGACCGGATGCGGCGTGTGTTCGAAACGGAACACTTCCTTCCATTTCAGTTCGATATAGCTCTCGATCTGGTCGGTCGAGAACACCCCGCCCTCGAGCAGGAAGGCGTGGTCGGCGGCGAGTGCCACGAGCGCCTCGCGCAACGAGCCGCAGACGGTGGGGATGTCGCGGAGTTCCTCCGGCGGCAGATCGTAGAGGTCCTTGTCCATCGCATCGCCCGGATGGATCTTGTTCTTGATGCCGTCGAGGCCGGCCATCAGCATGGCGCTGAAGGCGAGGTAGGGGTTGGCGGTGGGATCGGGGAAGCGCACCTCGACGCGCTTGGCCCTGGGGCTGGTGGCGTAGGGGATACGGCAGGAGGCCGAGCGGTTGCGTGCCGAATAGGCCAGCAACACCGGCGCCTCGAAGCCCGGGATCAGCCGCTTGTAGGAATTCGTCGACGGGTTGGTGAAGGCGTTGAGCGCTTTCGCGTGCTTGATGATGCCGCCGATGTAGTAGAGCGCGGTGTCGGACAGATCGGCATAGCCGTTGCCGCCGAATACCGGCTTGCCGTCCTTCCAGATCGACTGATGCACGTGCATGCCCGAGCCGTTGTCGCCATAGATCGGCTTGGGCATGAAGGTGGCGGTCTTGCCGTAGGAATGCGCCACATTGTGGATGCAGTATTTATAGATCTGCATCTGGTCGGCCATCTTCGTCATCGGGCCGAACTTGGTGCCGAGCTCGTGCTGGCTCTGTGCGACCTCGTGATGGTGCTTTTCGATGACGAGGCCCATCTCGCCCATTGTCGAGAGCATCTCGGCGCGCAGGTCGTTCTCGCTGTCGACCGGGGGCACCGGGAAATAGCCACCCTTGACGGTGGGGCGATGGCCCATGTTGCCTTCCGGGTAGTCCTTGAGCGACGCGTCCGGTCCCTCGATGCTGTCAACCTTGTATTGCGAATAGTTCGGACCGGAGCCGAACCTGACGCTGTCGAAGATGAAGAACTCGGCTTCCGGTCCGAAGAAGGCGGTGTCGCCAATGCCGGTGGATTTCAGGTAGGCCTCGGCGAGCTTGCTGGTGCCGCGCGGATCGCGGTTATAGAGCTGGCCGGTCGACGGCTCGAAGATGTCGCAGAACAGGATCAGTTGCGGCTTGGCGGCGAACGGGTCCATCACCGCGGTCTGCGGGTCGGGCATCAGGATCATGTCGCTTTCGTTGATCGCCTTCCAGCCGGCGATCGACGAGCCGTCGAACATGATGCCGTCGCGGAACACGTCCTCGTCGATCGTCGAGACATGCTGCGTGGTGTGCTGCCACTTGCCGCGTGGGTCGGTGAAGCGCAGGTCGACATACTCGACCGAATGCTCGGCCAGCATCTCCATGACCTTGTTGATGTGATCGGGCCTCGGGCCCGGAGGGGGGGCTGGAGGAGGTGTCGCCGACGCTTTTTTTGCCATTCGGATCGTGCCTGTCCGTTGTCCATTGCGAAGAGACACAGCGTGCCACGTTCCGCAGCTTTCGCAAGCCGTTGCGGTGGGCGAATGCGATGCTAAATGGCGTCCTCGCCGCGTTCGCCGGTGCGTATGCGGATGACTTCGTCGAGGGTGCTGACGAAGATCTTGCCGTCGCCGATCCGTCCCGTGCGGGCGGCTTCGGTGATCGCCTCGATCGCGCGGTCGGCGACGCGATCCTCGCAGACCACCTCGATCTTTACCTTGGGCAGGAAGTCGACCACGTATTCGGCGCCGCGATAGAGCTCGGTATGGCCCTTCTGGCGGCCGAAGCCCTTCGCCTCGGTGACGGTGATGCCCTGCAGGCCGATCTCGTGCAGCGCCTCCTTCACCTCGTCGAGCTTGAACGGCTTGATGATGGCTTCTATTTTTTTCATGCAACGTCGAACGCAACGCGCCCTCCCTGAGCGGCATCATACGCGGGTGGTGGCGGGCTCGGCAATCGCACGCCATAGTCGGCATTCCTGCCACGTGACCCGGGTTGTTTGATGAAGTGCGGCAGCCGCCTGTTAACCGCCACGCCGACCACGATCTTCACCGTGATATCGGCGCTGGCCGCACGTTTCGAGGCGATCAACCTGGGCCAGGGCTTTCCCGACACTGAGGGGCCGGCGGACATCGTGCGAGCAGCGGCCGACGGCCTGCTGGATCAACGCAACCAGTATCCGCCGCTGGCCGGCTTGCCGGAACTGCGCCGCGCCGTGGCGGATTGCAACCGTCGCTTTTACGGGATCGAGATCGACCCGGAAGGCGAGGTGGTGGTGACGTCCGGGGCGACCGAGGCGGTGACCGCCTGCCTGATCGCGCTGATCGATCCCGGCGACGAGGTCGTGCTGATCGAGCCGCTCTACGACACCTATCTGCCGGTGGTGCGGATGCTCGGCGGCATTCCGCGCCTGGTGCGCCTGCTCGAGCCGGACTGGGCGCTGCCGCGGGGCGAACTCGCCGCCGCGTTTGGCCCGCGCACCAAGGCGATCCTGCTGAATACGCCGATGAACCCGACCGGCAAGGTGTTCACCGAGGACGAGCTCGACGCCATCGCGGCCTTGCTGGTCCGGCACGACGCTTATGCGATCTGCGACGAGGTCTATGAGCACCTGGTGTTCGCGCCGCACAGGCACGTGCCGCTGATGACCCGTCCCGGCATGCGCGAGCGGTGTTTGCGCATTGGCAGCGCCGGCAAGAGCTTTGCGCTGACCGGCTGGAAAGTCGGCTACGTTACCGCACCGGCGCCGCTGGCCGACCTGGTGATGAAGGCGCACCAGAACCTGACCTTCACCACGCCGCCCAACCTGCAACGCGCGGTGGCTTTCGGTCTTGCGCGGGAGGCGGCGTTTTTTGACGTGCGCGCGGCCGATCTCGCGCGCAAGTGCCGCCTGCTGAGCGAGGGCCTGCGCGCGATCGGATTTGCGGTGCTGGAGAGTTCGGGCAGCTATTTCGTGATCGCCGATTTCCGCCCGCTGGGCTTTGCCGGCGATGCGCTCGCCTTCTGCCAACATATCACCGAGCATGCCGGGGTGGCCGCGATCCCGGTCAGCGCCTTCTATGACGGTCCCGAGCCGCCGCGTCATCTCGTGCGGTTTGCCTTCTGCAAGAGCGAGGCGGTGCTGCGCGAGGCGATCGCCCGGCTGCGCGCACTGCTGCTTGAGAGGCACGCTGCCGATTGACGCGCCAGAACGCATCCCCTAGACCCGGCGCCGCGGTGGCGGACGTAGCTCAGCTGGTAGAGCGCCAGGTTGTGGTCTTGGATGTCGCGGGTTCGAGCCCCGTCGTTCGCCCCAAACCATCATGATTGCCGGGCTCATCCTCGCTGGCGGGAAGGGCTTGCGCATGGGCGGCCTCGATAAGCCGCTGCTGCGTCTTGGCGATCGAGCGCTGCTCGATATCCTGGCGGACCGGTTGGCGCCACAGGTCGGCCCTGTCGCCATCAGCGCCAATGGCGATCCACGGCGTTTTGCCGCCGCCAGCCTCTCGGTGCTGTCTGACGACGTGCCCGATCAGGGACCGCTTGCCGGTGTTCTTACGGGTCTGCGTTGGGCGGCAGCACAGGGCTGCACGGCACTGCTGACGGTGCCCGGCGACACCCCTTTCATCCCAAGCGATTTGGCCGTGCGTCTTTGGCCGCCGGCGGCGACCGCGCGTTCGGGCGGGCGCACGCATCACGCGGTGGCGCTCTGGCCGGTCGGTTGTGGTGACGCACTCAAAGCATACCTGGATGGTAGCGGCAGTCGCTCGGTGGCGAGGTTCGCGCGCGCCCTGCCCAGCCGCGCCATCGACTTCCCGGTCGGGGGCGCGATCGACCCGTTTTTCAACATCAACACGCCTGACGATCTGCTCACGGCGCGCGCATGGTGGCCAGGCCCGCCTGCAGGCTGATCGGCGTGATGCCGAGGGCGTCGCGCATCGGCGCGATGTCGAAGGCGCGGTCCTCGAGCAGACGGCGGATTTCGGCGGGTCCGATCCGGCCGGGCAGGGCCCGGGTCAGCCTGGCCAGCGCGATCAGCAACGGCCCAGGCACCGACAGCACCGGGCGCGGGTGCCGTCCGAAGGCGCGCGCCACCGCGGCCACGAAATCGCGATAGGTGAGGGCTTCGGGGCCGGCGACCACCAGGCTGTGCGGGCCCTGCCATGCGCGATCGAGGCTGGCGAGGATGGCGCGCGTCACGTCGGACTGATGGACCGGCTGCACCAGGGCACGGCCGCCATCCGGTAGCGGTGTGAACGGCAGCCAACGCAGCAGGGCGGCGAGACGTTGGACGTTGTTCTCACCCTCGGCGCCGTAGATCATCGTCGGATGCAGCATGACGCCGTGGCGAGCGGAGGCGAGAAAGGCCGCCTCGCCGGCGAGCACGCCATTGCCATGCGCATCCGGCCAGCGGGTGAATTTGCGTGTGCTGCCGAGCATTATCAGGGTGGCGCTTGCCGGCGCCTGGGCGATCACCCGCGCGGCGTGGCGGGCGTGCGCGGTGCAGACGATGCGCGTCGCATCCGCGAGGGCCGCGGCAAGCGCCGCCGCATCGTCGATATCGGCAAGACGTGGCGTCCCGGGCAGCCCGGTCGCCTGCCAGCGCGCGGCACTGCGCACGACAGGGACGTAGTCCTGATCGCGCCAGGCCAACGCCCGGCAGAGTGCGGCGCCTGACCGTCCGGACCCGCCAATGACGTGGATCGGCGGCGCCGACATCAGTCCGCCGTGGCGCCGAAGCCTAACGCGCGCGCGGCGTCCTGGGGCTGCATCTGCCGCAGCAGCGCCAGCACCAGAAGCGGCATCGGCGAGGGCGGTGAGAGGGTGATGACGAAGCGGCGCGGGTCGTTGAGGAATCGCAGCGTCTGCTGCTGGAACGCGCGTTGCGGGCCGGCCGGCTCGCCCTCGGTGCGCGCCTGCAGGCTCGCGGTCATGTTGGTGCGGAACTGTGCCGGCGTGATGCCGGAGCGCCCGGCCAAGGTGTCGATGACGTGTCCGGTGAGGCCGGCGTCGTCGTAGGTCACGCGCAGCTCGGTGAGCCGCGCCTGCGCCAGTTCGGCCAGCGCCTGCTTGCCGTCGGCTCCCGGCGGCGCTGGCCGCAGATGGTCGAGACCGATCTGCAGCGTGACCGCGCCGATCTTGTCCAAAACCAGCACGAACGGGCCGAATGCGATGGACTTGGCCGCGCTGTCGTAATGCGAAACACCATGCGCCGAACCTGTGACGGCGCCATAGCCATAGCGGGCGAGGAGGGTAGGGATCGAGCTCCGTTCGGACAGTGCGATGCCGGCCAGCGTGAAGCGTGTGTCGATCACGCCGGCCTTGCCACGGCTATGTTCCTCGACCTGCCGTATGGTCGCGGCCTGTTTGTTGTGGCTGTTCAGGCTGACCTGCCGCGCGGTCGTGTCCTGCGCGAAGCCGCCCTTATTGTCCGGAACCTGGTGGAACGACAGGCTGGCGACGTGGGCGCTGGTTCCGGGGTCGGCCAAAATACGGGTGTCGATCCCCTCCGCGCGCAGGCTGCCGACTTGCAGGTCGGTGAGTGCCGGGGGAATGGCGCCGACGGGTTTGACGGAGAACAGGTGGTGCTCCTCAAGCCGGTCGACATGCAGGGTAAGCCCCCATCCGCGACCCGCGCGTCGTCGAGCACGGCGCTGCCGACGCGGTTGCCCAGCACGTGGCTGAGCGACATGGTCTTCACCTGCAGCGTGACCGCGCCCCAGCGCACCTGCAAATTGGTGAAATCCGCGCCCAGGCGCAGAGGTGCTGCGCGGGCGGTGGCATAGGTGAAGCTGCCGTCCGGCCGGAGGCTGGCGCGGGCCTGCGCAATCGAGCTCTGCAGGCGGCTCTTTGCCATCTGATCGAGGATCAGCCAGCCGACCGCGAGCACCGCCACCAGAGCGACCGTCGCGATGCCAAGTCTTTTCACGCGAACACTCCTCAGACCCTTCCGCTCTATCACGCGGCGTCTCGGGTCACCAACGACACCCGCGGTATCTCGATACCGCAGGCCAAAGACCTTGACCTGCATGGCGGATCTGGCCATAACCCCGCCCTCGCTGCTGACGGAATTGCACACTCATGAAGACCACCCTCTCACTGAAGCCCGCGGAGGTGACGAAGGGCTGGATCCTGATCGATGCCGATGGCCTCGTTCTTGGTCGCCTCGCCACCATCATCGCCGGCCGCCTGCGCGGCAAGCACAAGCCGCAATTCACCCCGCATGTCGATTGCGGCGACAATGTCGTGGTGGTGAACGCCGAGAAGGTCCGCCTGACCGGCAACAAGGCCGGCCAGAAGCTGTTCCACTACCACACCGGCTATGCCGGCGGCATCAAGCAGCGCACCATCGAGCAGCGCCTGACCGGCAAGAACCCCGGCCACGTCATCAGCAAGGCGGTCGAGCGCATGATTACCCGCGGGCCGCTGCAGCGCGCGCAGATGAAGCATCTGTATGTCTATGCCGGCACTACGCATCCGCATGACGGCCAGCAGCCCAAGGCGCTCGACGTCGCCAGCCTGAATCGCAAGAACTCCGTCAACTCCAAGAAGAGCATCGCGGCCTGATCATGTCGGATACCCAAAGCGAGACTCAGAACCAGCCACGCACCGGCACGCTGGCCGACCTCCGTGACATGGCGTCCAGCGCCGGTGTTGCGGTCACTCCGTCCGAGACCCCGCTGCGCGAGCCGAAGCGTGACGCGCTCGGCCGCTCGTACGCCACCGGCCGACGCAAGAACGCTATCGCCCGCGTCTGGATCAAGCCGGGCCGCGGCGAGATCAGCGTCAATGGCAAGAAGGTCGGGCAGTATTTCGCGCGTCCCGTGCTGCGCATGCTGATCACCCAGCCCTTCCTGGTGGCCGACCGCTACAACCAGTTCGACGTGTTCTGCACGGTGACCGGCGGCGGTCTGTCCGGGCAGGCGGGCGCGATGCGTCACGGCATCAGCCGCGCGCTCACGTATTATGAGCCGAACCTGCGCGGCATCCTCAAGGTGGCAGGCTTCCTGACCCGCGACAGCCGGGTCGTCGAGCGCAAGAAATATGGTCGGGCCAAGGCGCGCCGCTCGTTCCAGTTCTCCAAGCGGTAGAATCGAAGTAATTTTTTGGACTGGGAAACGGGTGGGGCCTTCGGGTTCCACCCGTTTTGCGTTATGTTTCGTTGCTAATGGAGAACGGCGGATGGCGGCGAGCATCTTTATCGACGGCGAGGCCGGAACCACTGGACTCGGCATCCGCGAGCGGCTCGCGGGCCTTGACGTCGCCGTGCGTTCCATCGATCCGCGCCATCGCAAGGACCCGCAGGCGCGTCTCGACCTGATGCGCGCGGTCGATCTGGTTGTGCTGTGCCTGCCGGACGATGCCGCGCGCGGCTCTTCGCACATGGTTGCCTGCCTCGACGAGCCGCCCAAGCTGCTCGACGCCAGCACCGCCTTTCGCGCGTCCCCGGGATGGGTATACGGGTTCGCCGAGTTGGCGCCAGAGCAGTCCCTGGCCATCGCGACGGCGCCGCGCGTCTCCAATCCGGGCTGCTATGCGACCGGCGCGGTGGCCCTGCTGCGCCCTCTGGTCGCGAGCAAGCTGATCGCCGCTGATATGCCGATCTCGATCAACGCGGTCAGTGGCTATTCCGGCGGCGGCCATACCATGATCGAGGCGCACGAGACCGCCGGCGGACCCGCTTTCCAGCTCTACGCCCTCGACCTGGAACACAAGCACGTGCCCGAGATCATGGCCCATTCCGGACTTTCGGTGAGGCCGTTGCTGGTCCCCTCGGTCGGGCATTTCCGCCAGGGGATGATCGTCTCGATCCCGCTGCATCTCGACCGGCTCGGCAGCGGCGCCTCGGCGGCAGCACTGCGCGCCTGTCTGCGGGATTGGTATGCTGATGCGCGTCATGTCGTGGTTGCGCAAAGCGCTGGCGTCCTGAGCGCGGATGGGCTCGCCGGCACCGATATGATGGAGCTCGCGGTGCACGGCACCGATTGCGCCCCGCACGCGTTGCTGACCGCGCGCCTGGACAATCTCGGCAAGGGCGCCTCGGGTGCGGCAATCCAGAACATTTGCCTAATGCTGGGCCTGACCGACTGAGCGCGCCCGCTTCCGATGCACCTGCGTCCGACGCGGCAGCGCGATGGAGGGACCTGCTCACCCAGCGCTTGAGGGCGCCGCTGCTGACCGTCTCCCTCGGGATTGCGCTGTTCGCGTTCAACGAGTTCCTGGTCTCGACGGCGTTGCCGAACGCGGTGCGCGACATCGGCGGCGTCGCTTTGATGAGTGGCGCGGTGAGCATCTATCTGCTGCCCTCGATCGCCAGCGGCGTCTGTGCCGCCAGCCTCAAGCGTCGCGTCGGGACCCGTGCCTTGCTGCTGCTGGCCGGCCTGGTGTTCCTCGCCGGCACGCTGGTCGCGGCGTTCGCCGGCTCGATGCCGGTGCTGCTAGCCGGGCGAGCAATGCAGGGGACCGGCGACGGCATCATCGCGGCCCTTTGCTACAGCCTCATCCCCGCTCTATTCCCGCCCGAACTGATCTCGCGCGTGTTCGGCGTCGAGGCGATCGTCTGGGCGCTCGCCGCCTTCGGCGGTCCGCTGCTGTCCGGCTGGGCGACTCAACTGATCTCCTGGCGAGCGGCGTTTCTGCTCAACCTGCCGCTGATCGCCGGTTTCCTGGTTCTGGTGCCGCGGGTCGCCCCCAAGGCGGCGCTGAGCGAACCCAGATCCGGCGGCCCAAGGCTGCGGCACTCACGCCGGCTGCTGCGGATCTACTGGGCCGTGCTGCTGATGCCGCTGGCCCAAGCCGTGTCGGCTGTCTATCTCGTGCTCGCGTTGCAGCATCTCTGGGACCTGCGTCCCGGCTTCGCCGGCGGCATTGCGTCGCTGATGGCGCTCTCCTGGAGCGGCTCGGCACTGCTGGTGGCGCCTTTTGCACGATGGCGTCAGAACCTTGCGCGCTTTGCGCCGCTGCTCAATGTCGTGGGCCTGAGCGGTCTGACGATCGCCATCGGTGCGCATTGGCTGATCCTCGCCGTCGCCAGCCAGATCACCGTCGGCGTGGGCTTCGGACTGAGCTGGGCGCCGCTGAGCCAGAACGCGATGGACGCGGCCTCCGAAACCGATCGCGAGCAGGCGACGGCGCTGCTGCCGATGGTGCAATCGGCGGGCTATGCGATTGGCGCCACGGTCGCGGGCCTGATCGTCAATGAAGCGGGGCTGCCGCAGGCGTTGCAGGCCGGGCACAGCATCGCCCCGCCGCTTTGCGTCGCCTACGCCGCCGCCGCACTCATCGCTTTGGCAGGGGCGTTACCTGGGCTCATCCGGGAAGGCTGAACGGTATGACCGTGGAGATAGCCGGGCGGCGGCACGCAAAGAAGGGCCGTGATCCTGGTCGCCTCGTCAGGGCGGCTCATTCTCGGTACGCATCGCCCAACGCTCGGCGAAGACGTGCAGCGGCAGAAAGACCGTGATGAATTCGATGCCTTGATCAGTCAGGCAATATCCCAGCCCCTGTTCCTGTTTCACAAGACCCGCCTGTCGAAGGTCCATCAAGCGGGCATTAAGGCTGCTTGGGGAGGCATCATCGCAGCGGCTGCGGAGCGCGCTAGCCTTGAGCGGTCCGTCCCGCAGTTCCCACAGATCATCGAAGTCATACAGCTCTGTGGTTTTTACCTGACGATCAGCTACCTGGTTGGCTGCTTCGAGCTACCGCTCGAACACTTCAGCCGACGCTTCAACTGCCTACCGCCATGCTGAGCAACAGCCGTGGCCTACAAGCCGACCTATGACATAGCGTTCAAGGATCAAAGCTCGCTGAGGGTGCTGACCACGCGCGAGACCATGCCGTAGGCGATCGCCTCCTCCGCACTCATCCAGTAGTTGCGGTCAGTGTCCTTGGCGACCTTCTCGTAGGTCTGGCCGGTCTCGCGCGCGAACAGCCGGTTCAGCCGCTCGCGCATCTTGATGATCTCGCGCGCCTCGATATCGATGTCGACAGCCGGGCCGCGGACACCGCCCATCGGCTGGTGCAGAAGGAAGCGGGTGTTGGGCAGGCACAGCCGGCGCTCCTTGGCGCCCGCCACGTAAATCAATGCGCCGGCGCTGGCCACCCAGCCGGTGCCGATCACGCGCACCGGGGCGATGGCGTCGACGAAGCGGATCATGTCGTGGATGGTGTCGCCGCTTTCGACGTGGCCGCCGGGCGAGTTGACATACACGTCGATCGGCTTGTCGGAGGCGCCGGCAAGGGCCAGCAGCCGGCCGGTGACGTCGCGCGCGACCTTGTCGTTGATGGCGCCGAAGATCAGGACCTTGCGCTGGTCGAACAGGCGCTTCTCAAGCTCGTTGATCGGCGAGGAGAGGGTCTTGTTGTCCTCCGGCTCCTTCGGCTCCGGGCCGTTGGGCTGAGGTACGTCGGGACCGTCGGGGGCCTCCGGGTCCTCGTCGTCATCCATGCGGATGCGGTCCTTGCGGTTCATGATGATCTCCCTGCATCCAGATGGCGCATGCGAGCGTCCTAACCTGTTTGTCGCAGCACTCCAAGCCGGGCTAAACCGGAGTGCCGCGAAACCGAGGAAGAGATGGGCGTTGTGGTGAAGCAGCCAAGAGTGCGGTGGGCGGTGCGGACGCTGTTTCTGATCACAGCACCCGGACTCGCCGGTTGCGCGCACCAGGGGGTGGTCGGCACGCCGGTGAGTTGGTGGCACCAGGTTGAAGGCGGCGCCATTGCCAAACAGCGGCCGCCGCCGCCAGGAGTCAACGATCCCTATCCTGCGATCGGCACGACACCAGCCCATCCGCCGCAGGTCGCCTCCCTGGCGCTACGCCAGTCGGTGACCGATGCGCTGCAACGTCAGCGCAACCTGACCACCCGGCTCGACGCGAATACGCCGCTGCCGCCGGCACCGCCTCGCTCGTCGCCTGGCGCATCGCCGCCAGCACCCGGCGCCGCGTCGGCAACACTCGCGGCGGCGCAAGCGGCTCCCGGCCCGCAACAAGCACGCCCAGCCGCCGACCCGTCGCCCGAGCTCGCCTTGCCGGCGGTGCAGGTGCAGCCCGCCGGCGACGCGGCCCCGGTGGAGCTGCCCGCAATCCCCGGCGCACCGCCGCCGCCGCCCAGGCTGCCCGGTGTTCGCGCGGTCGCGGGGATACCGGCCAGCGCGCCGCTGCCCGACTATCAGGTGATACCAGCCGCCGGCACGCGCATCGCGTTCGCCCCCGGCACCGACAGTATTCGGCCCGATCAGCAGGGGGCCCTGCACGCCCTTGCGGTTCAGCGCGGCGCCGGGAACCTGCTGGTGCATGGCTACGGCGACGCCGACGCCGCGAGTGCCGATGCGCAGGCGCAGGCGCTGACGCTGGCCAGCCTGCGCGCCGGCAGCGTCGCCCGCGCGTTGCAGGACGAAGGCGTGCCGGCCTCGTCGATCCTTCTGCAAGCGCAAGCATTTGGTCGCGGCGCCAGCGTCAGTCTGGTACCATGACCCGACCAGCCCCTGCGCAAGAGCCGATCATGACCGAAGAGTTCCACCGTATCCGACGCCTGCCGCCCTACGTGTTTGCCGAGGTCAACGCGGCGAAGGCGAAGGCGCGGACGCGCGGGGCGGACATCATCGATCTCGGCATGGGCAATCCCGACAGCCCGACACCTGCGCATATCGTCGCCAAGCTGGTCGAGACCGTGGCCGATCCACGCTCGCACCGCTACTCGGTCAGCCGCGGCATCCCCGGCCTGCGACGGGCACTCGCCGGCTACTATGCGCGCCGCTTCGACGTCGGCCTCGATCCGGAAACCGAGGTGGTGGTGACACTCGGCTCCAAGGAGGGCCTGGCCAACCTCTCAAGCGCCATCACCAGCCCCGGCGACACCATCCTGGTGCCGAACCCATCCTATCCGATCCACCAGTTCGGCTTCATCATCGCCGGCGCATCGGTGCGCTCGGTGCCGGCCTGTCCAAACGAGGACATGCTGCGCGCCCTGGAGCGCGCGGTGCGGCACTCGGTGCCCAAGCCCACCGCGCTGATCGTCAACTTTCCCTCGAACCCGACCGCCTATCTCGCCGACCTCGATTTCTACCGCGAGCTGGTGGCGTTCGCCCGGCGCGAGGAAATCTGGATCCTGTCCGATCTGGCCTACGCCGAGATCTATTTCGGCGACGTCCCGCCGCCCTCGATCCTGCAGGTTCCGGGCGCGCGCGATGTTGCCGTCGAGTTCACCTCGCTGTCCAAGACCTATTCCATGGCCGGCTGGCGGATCGGCTTCGCCGCCGGCAACCAGCGCCTGGTCAATGCGCTGACCCGGATCAAATCCTATCTCGATTACGGCGCCTTCACCCCAATCCAGGTTGCCGCGGTCGCCGCCCTGAACGGGCCGCAGGACTGCATCGGAGAGATACGCACCTTGTATCGGGAGCGGCGCGACGTGCTGATCCGTGGCCTTGCCGCCGCCGGCTGGCAGGTGCCGTCGCCGGAGGGCTCGATGTTCGCCTGGGCACCGATTCCGGAGCGATTCGCCCCGCTGGGAAGCGTCGGTTTCGCCAAGCTGTTGATGCAGGAGGCGGGTGTCGCGGTGGCTCCGGGGTTGGGTTTCGGCGAGCACGGGGAAGGCTTCGTGCGGATCGGCCTGGTCGAGAACACCCAGCGGCTGCGCCAGGCGACGCGCAACATCAAGTCGTTCCTCGCTGCCCATAACGGCGGCCCGGCGCGCGCCGACGCGTCGCTGGAAACCGTCTCTTGAGTGCGTCGCCGCTCCGTATCGGCATCGCCGGGCTCGGCACCGTCGGCGTCGGCGTCGTGCGCCTGTTGCGCGCCAACGCCGACCTGATCGCGGCGCGTGCTGGCCGCCCGATCGGGGTTGTCGCGGTTGCCGCCCGTGCCCGGCACCGCGAGCGCGGCATCGATGTCTCCGACCTGCGTTGGCACGACGATGCCACCGAACTCGCCCGTGACCCTGACCTCGATGTGGTGGTCGAGCTGATCGGCGGCCAGGAGGGCGCGGCGCGCGCCCTGGTCACGGGCGCCCTGGCTGCCGGCCGTCCGGTGGTCACCGCGAACAAGGCGCTGATCGCTGTCCATGGCGCGGAACTTGCGGCCCTTGCCGAACGCGGCCGCACGCCGCTCGCTTTCGAGGCGGCTGTCGCCGGCGGCATCCCGGTCATCAAGGCGCTGCGCGAGGGCCTGGCCGCGGACCGGCTGACCCGCGTGGGCGGCATCCTGAATGGCACCTGCAACTACATCCTGACGACGATGCGTGAGAGCGGCCGCGATTTCGGCCCGATTCTGGCCGAGGCGCAGGCGTTGGGCTACGCCGAGGCCGATCCATCGACCGATATCGACGGCATCGATACCGCCCACAAACTCGCCATCCTTGCAGCACTCGCCTTCGGTCGGCCGGTCGATTTCGCCTCCGTGCATGTCGAGGGCATACGCGGCATCGCCGCACTCGACATCGCCTTTGCCGCCGAGCTCGGCTACCGCATCAAGCTGCTCGGCATCGCGCGGCTGACCGAGGCCGGGGTCGAGGCGCGTGTGCATCCCTGCCTGGTGCCGCGCACCGCCCCGATCAGCCAGGTCGAGGGCGTGTTCAACGCGGTGTTTGCCGAGGGCGACTTCGTCGGCCGGGTGATGCTTGAGGGCCGCGGCGCCGGCGCTGGGCCGACCGCCTGCGCCGTTGTCGCCGATTTGATCGATATCGCCCGTGGCACCCTGGTTCCCGTCTGGGGTGCGAACGCCGACAGCCTGTCGCGCGTCGTCAGCGTGCCAATGGCGCAGCTTTCCGGCGACTATTATCTGCGGCTGCACGTGCGCGACCGGCCGGGTGTCATCGCCGAGATCGCCGCTGTGCTGCGCGATTGCGGCGTCTCGCTCAAAAGCATGTTGCAGCACGGCGAGGCGGCGGGCGAGGCGGTGCCGATCGTGCTGGTCACCCACACCACCCGCGAGTCTGCCCTGCGCGCCGCGATTTCATCGATCGCGGCCCTCGACGTGGTACTCCGCGTGCCTACGATGATCCGAATCGAAGCCGGCTGAGGAGCATACGCGATGGCCGCGACCAGATCGTCCTACCAGGCTGACGACCGCAACCTGGCACTCGAGCTGGTGCGGGTCACGGAGGCCGCGGCAATCGCGGCCTCGCGCTGGACCGGACGCGGCCAGAAGAACGAGGCCGACGGTGCCGCGGTCGAGGCGATGCGGCTGGCCTTCGACACGGTTGCCATTGACGGCACCGTGGTGATCGGCGAGGGCGAGATGGACGAGGCGCCGATGCTCTATATCGGCGAGAAGGTCGGCGCGGGGGGGCCGGCGATGGATATCGCGGTCGATCCGCTGGAAGGCACCTCGCTCACCGCCAAGAACGCGCCGAACGCGCTTACCGTGGTGGCTCTCGCCGAACGCGGCAACTTCCTGCACGCGCCCGACATCTACATGGACAAGATGGCGGTCGGCCCCGGCCTGCCCGACGATGTCGTCGATCTCGACGCTCCGATTGGCGAGAACCTGCGCAGCCTCGCGCGCGCCGGCCGGCGCGAGATCGACGAGATCGTGCTCTGCACCCTCGACCGCGACCGGCACGAGGAGCTGATCGCCAAGACACGCGAGGCCGGCGCGCGGGTGATGCTGATCTCCGACGGCGACGTCGCCGGCATCATCGCCGCCTGCATGCCGCAAAGCGGCGTCGACATCTATGCCGGCTCCGGCGGCGCGCCCGAGGGTGTGCTTGCGGCGGCGGCACTGCGCTGCGTCGGCGGCCTGATGCAGGCGCGGCTGATGTTCGAGGACGACGAGCAGTTGGCGCGCGCCAAGGCGATGCATACGGGCGACCCGCGACGACGGCTCGGCCTGCTCGACCTTGCCCGCGGCGACGTGCTGTTCTCCGCCACCGGTGTTACCGCCGGCGCCCTGCTGCGTGGCGTGCAACGCAGCGACGACCGCGCCATCACCCACTCCATTGTCATGCGCTCCAAGTCCGGCACCGTGCGCTTCATCGAGGGCCATCATAACTTCGCCACCAAGACCTGGAGCCCGACCTGATCAGTGGCTGAGCCGGCTCTCCGCGTCGGTGCCAGCCTCAGCGGCCGACGCTGGCTGTGGAGTGCGCAAGCCCATCCGGACGCCGACCGACTGTCCGCCGCGATCGCGCAGCGCTGCGGCCTGCCGGAGATCGTCGGCCGGCTATTGCATGGGCGCGGTATTTCACCCGACGCGGCAGCACTCTTCCTGGAGCCCACCCTGCGCGCCCTGCTGCCCGACCCGTCCTGCCTGATCGGCATGGACGAGGCGGCCGCCCGCCTTGCCGACGCCGTGCGGCGCCAGGAAACAGTTGGCATCTTCGGCGACTACGACGTCGACGGCGCCTGCGCCACGGCCCTTCTCGCAAGCGTGCTGCGCGAACTCGGCTGCAGCGTTCTCACCCACGTGCCCGACCGGGTGCGCGAAGGCTATGGCCCCAACGCGCCGGCCCTGCTGGCGCTGCACGCAAGCGGTGCGAGCCTCATCGTCTGCGTCGATTGCGGCACCGCCGCCCCAGAGCCGCTGGCAGCCTTGGCCGGCCGCGCCGACGTGCTCATCCTCGACCACCACAAAGCCGAGGGCCCGCCGCCGCCGGTCCTGGCCACGGTCAACCCGAACCGCCTCGACTGCCGCTCCGGCCTCGGCAGCCTGTGCGCCACCGCCATCACCTTCCTCGCCGCCGTCGCCGCCCTCCGCGTCCTGCGCAACACAAACGGGCTCACCACCGCGCCCGACCTGCTCGGCTTGCTCGACCTGGTGGCACTGGCCACGATCTGCGACGTGATGCCGCTCGCCGGCCTCAACCGCGCCTTTGTCACGCAAGGGCTAAAGATCATGGCTCGCCGCCACCGGATCGGACTGAACGCCCTGCTCGAAATTGCCTCCGTGCAAGAGGCCCCCAGCGCGTTGACCTGCGGCTTCGCCCTCGGACCCCGGATCAATGCCGGCGGCCGGATCAGCGAGGCCGATCTCGGTCTGCGCCTGCTGCTCTGCCAGGATGCCGACGAGGCCCGCTTGCTTGCCGAACGTCTCGACGCCGTTAACCGTCAGCGCCGCCATGTCGAAGCCGCCATTATCGACCGCGCCCTTGAACAGGCCGAAACCCAGATCGCCGCTGGCCACGCGGTCCTGCTGCTGAGCGGCCCGGACTGGCACCAGGGCGTCGTCGGTATCGTCGCCGGCCGGGTCAAGGAAGCGCTGAACCGCCCGACTCTGGTCGCGGCCCTGCTCGATGACGGCACCATCAAGGGCTCTGGCCGCTCGGTCTCGGGCCTGGATATCGGCACCGCAGTCATCGCCGCCCGCCAGGCAGGCCTGCTGCTGACCGGCGGCGGCCACGCCATGGCTGCCGGCTTCTCGCTTGCCGCCGACAAACTCGCCGCCTTTCACGCCTTTCTCGACGAACGCCTGGCCAGCTCCCGCGACCTTCTAGCCACCCGCGACCTGCTGATCGACGGCGCCCTTGACGTTACTGGCGCCACCATCGAACTCGCCGCCCACATCGACCAGCTCGCCCCCTTCGGCGCCGGCAACGAGGAACCGGTGTTCGCCCTCGCCCGCGCCCGCGTTGTCCACGCCGAGCGCATTGGCAAGGGGGGCAACACCCTGCGCGCTCAGCTCGAAGGCGAGGCCGGCGGCCCACGCCTCAAGGCGCTGTTGTTCCGCGCCGGTGATACCCCGCTCGCCCGAGCCATGGAAGCCCGAGACGGCGCCCGCCTGCATCTCGCCGGCCAGCTCCGCGCAGAGGAATGGAACGGCCGCCGCACTGCCGGCTTCTTCATCGTTGATGGTGCCCCGGCTTGACCGTGCCCAACCGCTCCGCTACCAGCCCCAAAGCCGCACGTCCTGTTCGTCTAGTGGCCTAGGACACCGCCCTTTCACGGCGGTAACACGGGTTCGAACCCCGTACGGGACGCCAATTATTTCAGTGGGTGAGCCTCCAAAACCGGCCAGAGCGTTTAACTTCAGGCTAGTATCCCGCCTTAGGTTGCTTTGCACTGGTATGGGCGCAGATGCCCGTCTCAGAGGTGTCTGCCACGAGACCGGAGTTTCCCCGCAGGCTCTCGGTCAATAATTTGCGTGGCTCTGATCCGAGTTAGCCGGGGCTAAAGGGTTAGCAATTCTCCTCCGAAGCTCACCAGGCCCTTTCGTGCCTTACTCTCGACCAAGCGTGCTTGCCGGATGCCGGAGTGTGCCTAGACCGCGGCCGAGCTCGGTTTTACGGCGTTGAAAGCCGCCGACAGACTGGCGTCGCGGTAAGGTGCCCTGCCGCTCCGGGACGGTGCCGCTGGACCCTCAAGGCAGCCGAAGCTGACCGGCTGGCAGATCGATGACTGACAAGGGAATGACGTCCCACTCCCCATTTTAGCGCCGCATCGTTGCTGGAGCAGTCGGGCACGAGGCTGGCATGAGCAGCTGGTATCCGCCTTTATCGACGAAAACCGGGTGGTAGTATCGCGAAATGAGCGCGCGCATTGGGTTGCGGACTTCGCCAAGCGGTCGATCACGCCGACGATTAAGTTCGATCGCCATGAAGCGGCAGTTCACCAGGGCCTGCGTCAGCGCCGCGGCATCATGCTGGACGGCGACTTGCTGTCCGTAGAGGAAAAAGTCGAGCTCAAAGGATTTGCCGGCCCAGTAGCACAACGCGAGGGTCTCGCAGGCGACCGGCCCGGGTATGGTCGCAATGCGGTCCTGCAACACGGTCCATGCGACCTGTCTATCGCTTTGATGTACAAGGTCCCTGAAATCGGCTAGAGTTGCTCCGGGCAGCAGGAGCAGGAACGGGACGATCAACCATGGGAGGGGGCGAAGAAGCCGCGGTTTCTGCATGGCGAAGCCGCAGCGTCCGAGGGAGGCCGCTGTCGCGATGCTGAGTGCGATGAACGCTTCAAAATGGGCGTTGCGATCAACCCCTTGTCCGCTTCGCTGAACAATACCAAGCGGCACGCTGATCACGACCATCAGCAAGAGCAGGTCAATACGGGGATCAAGCCCGCGTATGCGCCGCAAACGGAGCGTCACGAGGATCATCGGCAGCATGACCGCCACCGGCCCGACAGACTTCACTACCATGCGCAGCGCGGAATAATGCCGGTCGGACGTGAGCAGATCGGCGAAGAACGCTGCGCCATAAGCGTGATCGAGCAGAGAGACTGTTGCGAGAAGCGTCAGCGCCGATGTTGCGATCCAGACCGCCAGCGCACGTCGATCATACAGCATAAGCCAAAGCGTCGCCGCGAGGGGGAATGCAACCAGGTTGTGCTTGACCAAGCCGCCGCAGACCACAAGCAGTGCAGCACTCGCGATTCGTCCAGGTCGGAGCGGTGCATGTGTTTCCCCCGCGAGCAACAGAACGATGCCCGCCGTCATCAAGGCATGGCCGAGCCATTGCGGGTCATCCATCGCGAGGTAGGGTCTAAGAATGGTCGCGTTGCACCCGAGAAACAGCAAGGTTCCCAGCACGGGCGCGACCGCGGACCGGCCGCCTACAAGTCGGACCGCCGCGAAGACCAGCCCAGCCACGATCAGCACGGAGACCAACGCGATAAGACGTCCCGCGACGATTGCATCGCCAATCACACGCCCGATCCCGCCGACGATGAAGAAGGAAAGCGGCGGATAGTTGTTCCCGGTCAGCGATCCGGGTGGCGGATAGAGCACGCCGGCGCTGATCGCCCGTGCTGCCTGGAAGGCGTTCCAGCCCTCATTCGGGTCGGTTGAGAAATGCGCCGGGATGAGCCAGACCCGACCGGCGAACAGCAACAGGATGCAGGTTGTCGCCAATCCGATCGCGGCAAGCCGAACCTTTCCTTGACCCGGATCAATCAACTTCGAGCGATCTGAATTGCTGTTGAGGACCTGTTTCAGGACACGAGCCGGACACCAGATCCCGGTGGCATTCAGCGGGCACTGTCTGTCCAGGTTCGGTTACGCCGCCGCTGACCTGTATTGCTCGCTCCCAGCAACAGAACCTCGCCGGGTCCTTTCGCAATCGGGGTATATCCATGTGCCTGCAAATCCAACAGCAGTGGATCGCGTTCGGGATTGCCGACCGCATCCATGCCGGAGAATGAGTCTCCACTATACTCGAATACGCCGAAGGCATGCGTGCTCGCCAACCCATCGAACCGCATAATCGACGCGCCCATTAAAATGCTTTGATCCAGGTTGAACACATCGACCGTGAAGGGCTTATGCGCCCAAAAGCACAGTGACAGACTTTCACATCCCGCAACTCCTGGCGATGCCGCGATCCGCGCGATGGTTGGCTGCCACGATCGCGCGCGCGCGATCCGATCGTCGATATCCACCCAGGCGCGCCGCAGCTGCCACGGCATCATCACCACTATCGGAATGACAGCAAATCCGAGCAGCGCCGCAGGCCCGATCGCACGGCTGCCAAACGGCAGCCCTGCCGCCGGTATCCGTGAAATCAACAGCCCCGTTGTGAGACAAAGTGCCAGCATCGTCTCGAAATGCGCATTGTAATAGACACCCTCCCCAAGCCGCTGCACGATCCCCGTCATCAGCGAGATCACGACGAACAGTGCCGCCAACAGCATTGACTGGTCGCCTTGTAGCCGCCTTCGAAACGCGAGCCCCGCGATCAGCATCATAGGCAGTAGCGGAATCAACCGCTGCAACGCCTTGATCACCCGGCCGGCCCGAAACACCCGATGATGCGCCAGAATGTCCACGAACGCCGCGTGCCCGAACAGCATCTGCGTCGCCACCAGTCCCAGACCGACCCCGCCAATCGAAGCTGCCAGCCAGACCGTCGCTGCCCGCGGTTGGATGACCGCGAGCCAGATGGTCACCGCGAGCGGCAGTCCGACCAGGTTGTGCTTGACGAACCCGCCTGCCACCATCAGTGCCGCAGCAGTCGCCACATGGCTCGCCGGATAGCGCGTCGCCTGCCCGCGCAGAAGCACCGCCAATCCACCCAGCATCAGCGCATGCGCCAGCCATTGCGGATCGTCCATCGCGACATAGTCGCGAAAGAACGTGCTCGAGTAAAGCAGCAACAAACCCGACGCGGCCAGGCTTCCCCGTAGCCGACCGCCCAGCATCCTTACGCAAACGCCAAGCAATGCCGCCGATGCCAAAAGCGACGTGATCGCAACGATCCGCCCAGCCACGATCATGTCGCCGACCACGTATCGCCCGATCGCGCCGACCAGATAAAAGGAGAGCGGCGGGTAATTGTTGAACACCAGACTGTTCGCCGCCGGGTAGAGCGGCCCTGCACCCGCGACGACCGCCCGTTGGTCTAAATATGCGTTCCAGCCTTCGTTATAATTCAGGGGGATGTGCAGCGGGATCGTCAGCAACGGCCCCAACAGAAGAAACAGGATCAGGACCGCCCCGACCAGCAGCAGGATGTCGAACGTCCCGATGCCCGGTCCCAACCGCTCGCTCCCTCGTCCTAGCGCGCGAGAGAGGCGGCCAGGCCGGTCCTTTGTCCACTGCCTCTCATGCCCTTCCGACCATCCGAGACGTCCGGCTTTCTGTCTCTTGATGCAGGGCATTCGCATATGAGATCTGGCGGCTCAAGGCTGGGCTTGCGGCAAGGAGGCGTGCCAGTGGCCGGAACTTTGCCTGGTCTAGAGGCCTGGACTGAGGGGCATTATTGGAAGTCGTCCGGGTAGAGATCCGAGACCGCGAGCGCGATGCCCTCTGGCTCAAGCCTTATTGATCCGCCTTGATACGTTGTCGTGGTCACGAGTTCGCCTTGGTTGCCAAGCCGGTGATGGAGGACCTGTCTCCCTTCACTCCCGACAACGAGGCAATGGCGAACGGATGGAAGCAGGAAGTAATCCGCGAGTCTGATGTTGAGGTCTCGGCTGCTGATCGATGGCGATGAGACCTCAACGATAATTACAGGCTCGAAGGCGCCCCGATCGCCGAAAGCGACGATAGCGTCGGGCTCATAATCGGTGTCCTCCTCTACGCCCACCATGGTACCGCCTCCGAGCACCTTGCAGGATGAGCCCACCGTCCGTATCGCGGCATCGAGCGCCTGCCGCACGCAAGCTTTGATCCGCTCGTGCCTCGTCTGATCGGGCGCGATGACCACGACCTGATTGCCGTGCCGCTCCCAGCCGCGGCCGGACTGCCGCTCCGCCCAAACCTGATAGGCGTTCCTGGATTCGAAACGAGGAAGGGAAGTGCGCGCTTGCATCATGGCCAGACACGAAACATGTACCATCTTGTGCCGTCAAGGCGTCGCTAACCCGGTCATCGTTTCCAGCGGCCATGCGAGGCCGAGTAGTCACGGCTTGCTGAACGCCGGCACCTGCAGAGGGTCATGCGCTCGAGTCGTATAAGAATCGCTTACTGCGAGGATAAACTTCTGATTTCAGGCAGCCGTGAAACTCACTTACGGTTAGATCCAATAAGAATTGGAGGTAAACGTCAAATGGCACCGACCTGGCAAGCACACGCTCCAACTGACGAGTACTCGCTGGTGGAGAATGGTGCCATTGCGGCCAAGTACCTGGCTCGGTTCTGGCAGCCGATCGCGCTTTCAAGGGACTACAAGCCTGGCACCGCAAAGCGCCTCAAGATGCTGGGAAAGTTCTACACACTCTATCGTGGCCAGGACAACGCGATCCGTCTTGTACAGGACCGTTGTCCGCACCGCGGGACCAGCCTCGCCTATGGCTGGGTGGAGGGCGACGGGATACGTTGCCGCTACCACGGCTGGAAGTTTGCTGGCGATGGCCGGGGCGAGAATTTTCCTGCCGAGACGGATACCTATGCGCGCAGCCTTTGCCTCAAAACTCACCCGGCCCGCGAATATCTAGGGGTTGTTTTCGGCTATTTTGGAGAGGGCGAGCCGCCGGAGTTCCAGCGCTTCCCTGAACTGGAGGACGAGAGCGCAGGCGAATTGCTCTCATTGGCTGTCGTACTGCCGTACAACTACTTCCAGCGGATCGAGAATGACGTGGATGAAGTCCACATACACTACACGCATGGCGAGTTCGCCGGCAGTTTCGGCCTCGTCGACCTGCCCCGCATCTCGGCCAAGGAAACCGAGTATGGACTGATGAGCACGGCGACCCGCGCGGACGGCAGCAAGCTGCACACGCACGCCTTCATGCCGAACATCATGCTGCGCGAGGTCGTCATCCAGCAGGATCTGACAAATCTGACCATGCACGCGGCTTGGCGAGTGCCGATCGATGACGCCAATACGCTGAGCGTGATGATCGACCGCGTAGCCAAGCCGGAGCCGGGCTTCCACGAGAAGCTCAAAACCATGGTGGACCCGACTGAACTCGCGACCAAGATCATGAAGTGCGAGATGACGCTCGATGACGTGGACCCGAGCCATCCGCTGCTTCCGGTCATCCAGGACACGGTGTGCATGGCCGGGCAAGGCATCATCGCCGACCGGCAGGCTGAGCACCTCGGCGCATCCGACCGGGCCATCGGGCTGTTGCGCAGGCTCTGGACGCGAGAGCTGAACGCACTGCGGGAGGGGCAGCCGCTGAAGCAATGGCGGCGGTCCGACGACGCCAAGCTCGCAACGTCAGAAATGCCTGTCATGGCCGCTGAGTAGGCACCCGACCTGCGGATCTGGCGGGGCGGGAGGCAAGCCGCGCGCCAATGGGTGAATGACTGCGGGGGCCCGGCTCGGCCGCCGCACAAGGGAGACCAAAAGAGTGGGCCCGCAGGAGGCAATCACGCCCATACGATTTCGGCTGGATGATCCCGAAATCCAGAAGCATCCTTATCGATATTATCCTATGCTGCGCGAGCAAGCCCCCGTGCTCAAGAGCGTGCTCGGCGGGCAACCGTGCTGGATCCTGAGTCGTCGCGAGGACATCATCAAGGTGCTGATGGACCCGGCAACCTTTTCCAGCCGGACCACGCCGATCTCCAACATGCTGTTCTCCGATCCGCCGGAGCATGGACGGTTGCGCAAGATGGTCGCCGACATGTTCACGCGGGCCGCCGTGCTGCCGCTGCGTGCGCGGATCGCCGAACAAGCCGATTTGCTGCTCGGCTCGGTCCGGCAAGCGGAAGGCTGCGACGTTATAGACGATTTCGCCGGGCCGCTCACGGTGACGATGATCGGGCTGATGCTGGGCATCCCCGTCCTCGCGGTCGAGCGGCTGCGTGAGCTGACCCGGCTGCAGATGGACTTCGTGCTCGCGATCCGGTTGGGGCGCGCGCCGACCGAGGAGGCGCGCCTTGGCAGCGAGCGACTGACTGGTTTCATGTCGGAGATCATCCGGTCGCGCCAGTACGAAGACGGCGGCGTCGTGGCCGCGCTCGCCGAGCAGTTCGCCCGCGGCGAGCTGACGCAAGCGGATTGCGCCCAGTTCGCGGTCATGCTGCTGATCGCCGGCCATTCCACCACCACGAACCTGATCGGCAATGCCATCTTCCTGCTTGCGCAGCGCCCCCAGGACATGGAGCGGTTGCGCGG
Source organism: Lichenicoccus sp. (assembly GCF_965276875.1). Lineage (GTDB taxonomy): Bacteria > Pseudomonadota > Alphaproteobacteria > Acetobacterales > Acetobacteraceae > Lichenicoccus. The sequence continues at coordinate 2,959,283 of NZ_OZ255701.1, forward strand.
CGACGAGACGTTCGCGCAGGCCTTCGTGGAGGAAGTGCTGCGCACCAGGCCTTCGTTCCATCGCAGTATCCGTGTCACCACGCGGGACGTCGACGTGGCGGGCGAGACGATCCCGGCCGGCGCTGTCGTGCGCCTGCTCCTGGCCTCCGCCAACCGGGATCCGGCGGCCTTCCAGGATCCGGAGACATTCGACCCCGATCTCAAGCGCCGCCAGCATTTCTCCTTCGGCCAGGGCATTCACGCCTGCCTGGGCAGCTGGCTGGCGCGGCTGGAGGCGGTGACGGCGCTCGGCGTGTTCTCCCGGCACGTCGCCGCGGTCGCCATCGACCCGAACCGGTTGACCGTCGCCGTTTCAGGGGGGACGTTCAACGAATTCGGCTTCGAACATTTGCCCGTCCGGCTGACCGCACGGACGCAGGCGGAGCAAGACCGGGAAGGATGCGGGCCCTGACAACGGCACAAAGGATCGACGTCCACCAGCACGTCCTGCCGCCCTTCTGGGTGGAGGCGCTACGGCAACGCAAGTCGGTCCATCGGCCGCCGGCCTGGTCGCCGGAGGCGGCACTCTCCTTCATGGACTCGCGGCGCATCGGCAAGGGCTTCCTGTCGCTGACCGCGCCAGGGGTTGAGGCGTGGGCACCGGACGATCGCCGCACGATCGCCCGCGACGTCAACGAGTACACCGCGGGCCTGGCCCGACGGTGGCCGGACCGGTTCGGCCATTTCGCGACGTTGCCGCTGCCCGACATCGAGGGAGCGCTGATCGAGGTCGCTTATGCGATGGACACGCTCGCGGCCGACGGCGTGGTGCTGCTGTCCAACTACGGCGATCGCTTCCTCGGCGATCCGTCGTTCGAGCCGCTCTGGGCGGAACTCGACCGCCGCTCCGCCGTCGTCCTCATCCATCCCACGCGCACCTCTCTCCCGCCGATCGAGGGTATCCCGGCGCCGTTCATCGACTTCCCGTTCGCCACCACCCGCACCGCCTGCGACATGGTGCTGAAAGGTGTCGTCGACCGGCACCGGGCCATGCGGGTGATCCTGTCGCATGCGGGCGGCTTCCTGCCCTACGGGGTGCACCGCTTCGTTGCATGCGCGACCACGCTGCCCGGCTCGCCCGCCTCGGACGCGCTGATGGATGGGTTCCGTCGCTTCTATTTCGACACTGCGCTGTCTTCCAGCCCGACCGCCATCCCGAGCCTGAAGGCCTTCGCGGACCCCTCCCGTATCCTGTTCGGGAGCGACTTTCCCTATGTGCCGGGAGGTCCAGACGAGCAGTTCACGTCCTTGCTTGATGCGAACCGCGTCCTGTCCGAGGCCGAGCACGCCAGCATCGACTGCGGCAACGCGGAGGTGCTGTTCGCGGCGGCGTCCCCGAGCGGGCCGGCGCCGAATGCCCAAACCGACCGCTGAAAGGCAGAACGACCATGCCCGCACTGACCCTGATTACCCGTGAGGGCGAGGAAAAGCAGCTCGACGGCAACGAAGGCTTGTCGGTCATGAAAGTTATTCGTGCCGGTGGCATCGACGAGCTGCTCGCGCTGTGCGGCGGATGCTGCTCGTGCGCGACGTGCCACGTGTACGTGGACGACGCCTTCCTTGACCGCTTGCCGGCCATGAGCGATGACGAGAATGATCTGCTCGACAGTTCAGGACACCGGACACCGGCCTCGCGGCTGTCCTGCCAACTCCCGTTCGTGGCAGCACTCGATGGGCTGCGCGTCATCATCGCGCCTGAGGATTGAGCGTGTCGGACGCCCCTACCAAGGAATATGACGTCATCATCGCCGGCGCCGGCCATGGGCGGGCCCAGGCCGCGGCGGCGCTGCGCACCCGCGTGGACGCGGACCGGATGCGGGCCGAACTGGGTGGAGTGCGCCGCCCAGTCGTGATCGGTGGCGGCTATGCTCGCCAAGATTGGCAAGCGCCGTACGGTGCTGGAAGCGCAGGACCGCCACTGGCGCGCGTCGCCAGCGAGCCGCTGTCGCGCTTTTATAAGACCGATCACCGGGCGAATGGGGTTGGCGTGCGGCTCGGCGTGGCGGCGAGTGCATCAAGGAGGCAGGCGGCCGGGTTTGCGGCGTCAGGCTTGCGGACGGGGAGGTGCTCGCCTGCGACCTGGTGGTGGTCGGCATCGGGATCGTCCCGTCGGTCGAACCGCTGCTCGCGGCGGGTGCCGCGGGCAATAACGGGGTCAGCGTGGATACCCAGCGCCGCACCAGCCAGCCCAGACGTGTTCGCTGTCGCCGACTGTGCACTGCACCTCAACCGCTACGCGGCCGGCGGAGCGATCCGGCTGGAGTCGGTGCAGAACGCGAACGACCAGGCGACAATCGTCACCAAGGCTCTGACCGGCGCACAGGTGGCCTACGACGCGGTGCCATGGTTTTGGTCATATCAGTACGATTTGAAGTTGCGGACGATCGGCCTGTTTGTCGGGCATAGCCAAGCGGTCGTGCGCGGTGATCCCGCTACAGCAGCTTCTCGGTCGCCGACCTCGGGCATGGCAGGGTGATCGCCTTTTTCTGCGTCAACGCGCTGAAGGACTTCGTGCAGGGCAAGCGGCTCGTCATCAGCGGTTTCAAAGTTGATCCAGCGGTGCTCCGGGACGCAAACCATGCTCATAGGCAATCGCTGGTTCATGGCAGTCCAGGAACGCGGGACATAAGGCCAGCTTATCGCCATGCAGCCTTTCTGATTTCCGGCTTCGGTCGCTTTGCACTAAAACAAAGGTTGGTTGCGAGGAGATGGTGCAGACGGCACTGGCATCGTACACGCACCGGAACGACCGCTCGCATCGGTCATGAAGGAACAGGCAACGGCGTCGCGTTTGAAGACCATGAAACTAGGCAGCTTTACAATATAACTAGACAGCAGAGGTTTGCCAAGTAACAATTTCGCATACCGCAAATGAATCTGAAAAAATCAATAAAAGCCAGAGCGGCGCAAGACGTTCAGGGTCCGGGAGAGAAAACACATATGCGTTCCAACATCTGGATTGCGTCTGCATCAGCAATGCTTGCAGCCTACTTGGTGCCTATGGGCGCTCGTGCAGGCGATCCGACGTCTGTCAGTCTCGCGACGAGTGCCGTCACCGACAACACCACCTCGACCGCAATCATCGCGCAAGCAGGATTACCTCACTCCGCGAGCGGACCAAGCCCCGGAAACGGGGGCAGCGCTTCGGGCCTGTCCACAAACCCGAGCAATAACACCACCGGGGGTCAATCCCTGACAGGTGTCCCGCTTCCGCTCTCGGGTCCGCCGCTTACCGGTCTCTTCCCATCGTTGGGCCGGACACTGCTGGACGACGGGATCGAGATCCACGGGATATCCTTCGATCATTTCCTGGCAAACCCTACGGCCGGAAACATTACCGGACAGACGTATAACTTCGCTGTCGTCGCACCGGCAGTGGACCTGGATCTTGGTAAGCTCGTCGGCGTCAGAGGCGGCAACGTGCACCTCCAGCTTACCTTCTTTGGCCTCAGAAGCAACATTCCCGCGATCATTACAGACACCGGTGGTTTCTTGACCGGGACCCAGACGACGCCGGGTCCGAGTACCGATCCCGTCCTCCTTTCCGTCCTGACCTATGAGCAGAAACTTCTTGGCGACAGGCTATCGATCGAAGCGGGCAGAACCAATGTCTATCACTACTTCCTTATTCCCAATTCGATCGACGTATTTACCTACTTCGCAAGCACCTTCAACGTCGTCGGTAACTTCAACTCGAATCCATATCCGACCTGGGGTGGCCGTGCCACCTACCACTTTACGCCAACATGGTATGTTCAAGGCGGCGCCTTCGAGGACGATTTCTACCGCTCCATCTACAATCCAAACGATCTTGGTGGCGTAGACCCTGCTGGCGCCCAGATCCTGGGAGAGGTCGGTCACCGGAGCGAGTTCTCCAACGCAGCCTATCCTTCCAATCTGGAACTCGGAGCAGAGTGGAACACCCGAAGCGGCTTTAATCCCCACGTCAACGTCAAGGGTGCGGCAGTCCTCGCTTCCAAGCGTAATGAGGCAACTGACTATCCGGGCGGTGGCGTCTTCTTTTTTCAGGGGCAACAGGTCCTTTGGCGAGGAGCCAGGAAGGCCTACGGGCCGCCCACAAATATCGCTTTGTATGGCTCGGTCGACGCATCGTTTGATAAGCCGCAACCCATCGATATGGATGCCTTGGCGGGCATAAACTTTACGGGGTTTGTACCGGGACGCCCCTTCGACGTTCTTGAACTTCAAGCCCATTATCAGCGGTTGAGCGCGATCGAGGCCAACTACGAAACACGGACCCAGAACAGATTCGCCGGTCCCGGTCCCGCCCAAAGCCGCAACGGGTATGCTTTCGAGGTTGTCGGAAACATACAATTAACGCCTTGGCTCGGGCTGAGGCCGAACGTACAATATTTTGTCGATCCTGATAATCTCTTTGATCCGGCGCAGCGGAGGCGGCCGAGCGACGGGTTCGAGGCTGGCGCACTGGCGATCGTCTCGTTGGGTAAGCTGCTCGGAACGAGTAACAAGCCTTTCTGAGACCCTTGGTTTACGTCGATCAACACCCGGACTGCGTCGCTGTCCGCAACTATAGCCGCAAGGAGAGGATAATGTCGGTCAGCCTTCGAGACGCGATGAATGAGGCGCGTATCGGACGCCTCCAGTGGGCAGTGGCTGCCATGCTGATCGGCGTCATGATGCTGGACGGGTTCGACCTCCAAATTGCGGCCTTTTCTGCCACCAGACTGATGTCGGAGTGGCATTTGAGCAAGCTTCAGTTCTCACCGTTGCTCGCCGCGGCGATGATTGGCATGGCGTTCGGCAGCTTGCTCGGGAGCTGGGCGGGGGATCGGTATGGTCGCAAACCCTCTCTCGTGGCGAGTGTAGCCTGGTTTGGCGCGATGACCTTGATCTGCGCCACTGCGAGCAGTCCAAGGACATTCATTCTTTACCGTTTTCTGAGCGGGCTCGGGCTGGGAGCCGCCTTTCCGATCGCGACGACGCTGATGAACGAGTGGATGCCGCCTCGGGCCGCCGGCAAGGCCATCAGCATCATGACGCTCGGCATACCGGCGGGCATCGTGGTCGGCGCGTTGGCGGCCTCACGATTGCTGCCGCGATTTGGCTGGCACTCGTGTTTCGCCGGCGCCGGCATCCTCTGCCTGCTGTTTTCGCTTTGCCTGTTATGGCAGCTGCCGGAATCTCCGGGTTACCTCCTGCTCAAGAACCGCCAGCAGGAAGCATACGCAGTTTTGTCGAGAGCGTGGAAGCGGTCGGTTGATAATCGCCCGGACGTCTTCCGGTTGGAGCCCAAGCGGGAAAGTGGGCGTGGGTTGCTCCGGAGGAGCAATGCCAGAGTGAACCTTGGTCTTTGGCTCGGTGTCCTGTCCGCCAGCTTCGGGACCTACAGCATAGGGAGCTGGGTGACCGTTATACTTGTGGGCTTGCGGCTTCCTCTTGCAACGGCGTTGCGCGGACCTCTGACGTTCAGTCTGTCGGCCATATCAGGCGCGCTTGTTGTCGGCTGGTTGCTGCTTCGCCTGGGTTCTCGCCTTACCATGCTTCTACTCGCTCTTCTCATCCTCGTCAGCGCTGCCGCCATGAGCGCGGCCGCGTACACGCTGCCTCCCGGTGGTGACCTCTTCAGGGTGCTGTTCACAGGCCTGGCTTTCGCAGGATTTGGCTATGGCGGGTTGCAGGCGGCGCTCTATGTTCTAGCCGCTGCCGCCTATGACACGTCTATTCGCGCGAGAGGGGTAGGTGTGGCGGCCCTGATGGGGCGGCTGGGCGTGATCTTGAGCAGCTTTGTTGGGGCCGCCGTCCTCGCGCTGGGACACGAGAGCGGCTTTTTTGCACTGATCGCGGTTCTGGCTGCAGTCACGGCGGCAGGCGTTGTTGTCGTCGATCGGCACATCCCTCGTGCCGGCGGCACTTACCCAGCTCCTTCATCTCTGCCAGGAAGCTCTCCGTTTTCACCATCCCTGCCAGAAGTTGACTCGCGCCGCTCCTCAGGGCCGGCCTAAGCGGGTCGTCGCTCGCGTCGGGCTGATCGCTGCTTGGCATCAGCAGGGAAGCCGTGCTGAGCCACGGCGGTAGGAAAGCTTGAGAATGCCTGAAAACATCATCGTCGAAATCGGCTCGGGGCAGCTTCGCGGACAGCTATTGGACGGCGTCGCTGCCTTCAGAGGCATTCCATACGGAGAGTCGGTCAGCGGTTGCAGACGCTGGCAGCGTTGTCGGCCCGTTCCGCCATGGAAGGGCGTCAGGAACGCCCTGGAATTCGGTCCTCGCGCAATCCAACCCGAGTCGCGCGACATGGGGGTAACCAGCTCACAGCTCGAAGCGCTGATGCTGGAAGGCAGCCCACCCGACGATCGCTGGCGCCAGCAGAGCGAGGAATGCCTGACGCTCAGTGTATGGACACCGGAGCCACATGGAAGTCGGCGGCTTGCGGTGATGTTTTGGTGCCACGGCGGGAAGTATTTCGGTGAAACCCCGCCGGTATGGTGGTTTGACGGCGGGAATCTCGCGCGAAGCGGGGACGTGGTCGTCGTGACAGTGCGCCATCGCGTCGGCGCGCTCGGCTTCCTTCATCTGGCTGATCTGCCCGGCGGTTCTGCCTACGAGGACGCTTCCAATATCGGGATGCTCGATCTGGTGGACGCCCTGAAATGGGTGCGGCAAAACATCGCGCAGTTCGGCGGAGATCCAGAAAACGTGACGGTCTTCGGGGAGTCCGGAGGAGCGCTGAAGGTCTCGGTTCTTCTGAGAATGCCCGACGCCAGAGGCCTGTTTCACAAGGCGATCGTCCAGAGCGGGTCCCAGATGGTAGCCCTGTCCCGCGACGAGGGAACCGGAAATGCGCGCGCTCTGCTTGCCGAACTCGGCTTGGGACCTGACGACGTTCCCGCACTGATTGCCATTCCTCCCGAGGATCTGGTCAGGGCGCAGGTCCGCTTGGTCCCGAACCTTTGGCGGCGATCGAGGGATGTTCGATCCGCCGAGTTCGAGCCAATTATCGATGGGAGGACGTTGCCGCTCGACTCCTTCGGCCCGGCGGCATGGCCGGTCAGCGACGACGTGCCGCTGCTTGTAGGAACGTGCGCCAACGAAACCACCTTCCTGCTCTCATCCCTGTCCGAGGTGTTCGAGATGGGTGAAGCCCAGATGCGCGGTATGATCGCCGGCATGTTCGGCGATCAGGCCGATCAGGTCTTGAATACATACCTGGCGAACCGGCCAGGCGCCAGACCAAGCGAGATCCTGTTCGCCATCACCGGGGACTTCATCTTCCGGCGCCGCGCGATCCGAATGGCGGAACTGAAGGCCGGGCAGCACGGCGCTCCAGTCTACATGTACGTGCTTGAGTTCCGGACGGACGTGCATGGCGGGGTATACGGAACACCGCACATCCTCGATCTGCCTCTGGTCTTTGCCCATCCGGATCATCCGATCCTGGGCAGCGACCCCGCGCGATTTGTTGTTTCCAGACAAATGAGCGGAGCGTGGACGGCCTTTGCCCGCACCGGCAATCCGAACATCGATCTTCTCCCCCACTGGCCAGCCTACACCACCACGGACCGCGCGACGATGCATTTCGAGGAACATGCGCGGCTCGTCCTGGACCCGCGATCGTCCGAACGGATCCTGTGGTAAGGGTGTCCTATAATCGACCCCGACTGTTGCACCATCGCCGACTGGGTCAGGATGCGGACGTCCGTTCGGTGGAGCAAGCCGACAGCCGGGTTATCCATTGAAGCAAGGCAAACCGATGTTCGATCTTTCCGAGGCTACTGCGCGGTGGGCGCGGGTAAGCCAGATGATGCAGTCCAACGATCTGGATTTGGTGCTCGCAACCGACTTGTCGCGTGACGAAATCCTGCTTGGCCATGCAAGGTGGCTTACGGGCTACATAGCCATTGGCGGCCCGGCGGCAGCGCTGGTTCACCGAAACGGGCATGTCGAGCTGATCTCGGAACGGATCGGTATGATGGTGCCGGAGTACTACAAGGCGCACGCGTTGCCGATCGAGCCGATCGAGGGTTTCTCGCCGGCTCTCCTGGCCGAGCGTATCACGCGCCACCGACCCCGCCGGTTGGGGATCGCGGAGCCGCAAACACTTTCGTCTGCGATCGCCGGATCGCTCGGCGGCCAATCGGCACCGCCGTACCTGGTTGACGTGTCTGCGGAGTTCGAACGGCTCAGGCTGCGCAAAAGCCCGTATGAGATCGCGTGCATCCGCAGGAGTTGCGCCATCGCGGATTCCGTCTGGGCGCAGGTTCCGGACGTCTTCCGCGTGGGGCGCCGGAAGTATGAGATCATGGCCGATATAGAGCATCTGGTGCGCATGCAGGGCTCCGAAGGCGGCTTTCACTTGATCTTGCCGTTGCCTTTTGTGGGTAGGCCAATGCAATCACTCGCGTCGGACGACCGGATCGACGCGAACGCGCGCTACCTTCTTGAGATCTCACCGCGGTACGATGGCTACTACTCGCAATTGACGGTGCCAGTAACGACACACCCAAACGACGACGCCGCGGTCCGCGCCTACAACGACCTGGTCGCGGCCAAGCAGGCGGCGCAGCCACACATGAAACCTGGTGCCGACCTGTCCGAAATCGCGAAGATCGTCGCAGGATTCCTGAAGGAACGGGGGCGGGCGATGACGTCGCTCTCGCTCGGCCATTTCTGCGGAATGGCCCTCGAAGAACCGCGCCACGACCCTAATCGACCCTTCCTCCTGGAGGAGGGCATGACCCTGATCTTCCATCCCATCCTGGCCGACCCGGAACTCCGCTCCCTGATGCGTGCGGACACATATCTTATCACCCAAACAGGAGCGGAGCGGCTCAACCACTATGGTGGCGGCATGCTCACCGGATCATGACGGCACTCAAGCGGATTGCGTCCAGTAACGACGACCAAACGGTTCGTCTTGCCCTTGTGCATCGGGTCAAAGGCGTCTGAGGATTGCCCGGAATCGCAACAAGAAAGGCTTACCGGAAATGGGGGGATTTCGAGATATCGGGATGCACGTCTATCTTCAGTTCCCCGCATACGGAGAGAATGCTTGCCACAAAGCTCTTCATTAAGTCGGTCGGAATCTGTTCCGGGCGAATGATGAGTTGCATCCAATATTGTGTGGGAGCAGCGAGTCCTACTGTTCGCATCGATCCGAGCCGGCGTTCATGGAGTACTGATAAGTCCGAGAACAGCGCAAAAGCGTTTGAGTTGAGCACCATTTCCTTAGCGATTTGGATCGAGTCGGAGAAGATTATCTCGGGCAGTTCTAGGCCGGCCGAGCGGAAAATCTGCTGGAAGCCAAGCAGTAAGCCCATCTCCTCTGGCGGACAGATGAAGGGATAAGGGCCGAAGTCGCTCAAGGTCGCTTTGCGGGAAAGTGGGTGTCCTGTGCGGACGCAGGCCACACGCTCCGCGCGGAGGAGGGAAATCGGCCGTGCCCCCGCCAGTTCGAATTGATTAGGTTGCTGACAGATTAGCAGGTCGATGGTACGTTCATTAAGCCGGGCCAGCAACGACCTGACTGACGAACTCTCAAGGATTTTGATGCTTGCCGCTGGGTGGGAGTTCAGGAGCTTGCAAAGCGCCAATGCAACAAGCGACCCTGCACCGCCGACTGTCGATCCCACCGTTAAGACGCCCTTGTTGCCGAATGCAAGTTCACGAATCTGCTGGGCCGCTTGCGTCAGTTCGTGGTCTATTGTTCTCGCGCGCTCATATAGAACTTGGCCGTAGACGGTGGGTTCAATCCCACGCCGTGTCCGCTTGATGAGCTCGACACCAACTTCGTCCTCCATATGTGCGATGCTCTGGGAGAGCGCCGGCTGGGTGACGCCAAGCTGGTCCGCGGCGCGCTTGAAGCTGCCGCTCTTTATCAGCACCGCAAGCCGTATCAATCGTTGCGGGTCAATCCTCATTGGAGCGCGGCCCTCGTATAGGGACCCGATTTCTCGCTGGGTCCTCTGTGAAAGAAACTTTCGCCCAGTCAGAGCCCCGATTTACCTACCCTCCATGACAAATCCGGTTTAGTTGGGGACGAGGCTGGCCCGATCGCCTGGCATCTAACATTGTATGGGAAGAACCGGGAAGTGCTGCAACATGAGCGCGCGAATCGGATTGAAGATTTTGCGGCGAGCCCGGCCGCGATCAGCACCGAGGTCAACGCGACAACATGCCCTGTGACGATCGCGCCGCCGGTCACGTGCCCGACTTGGCCAGCAATTCCAGTCCTCCTTAGGGTCGGTTGAGAAATGCGGGGGATGAGCCAGAGCCGTTTAGCGAACAGCGGCAGGAGGCATGTTGCTGCCGACTTGTTGGCAGCGAGTGGAACCTTTCTGGTATGTCGGCGACGCTTCCAGCCGGTGCTTGGACAGTGCGCTTCCGCTTCAACGGTCCGGGCGCCCATGGAACATCAAATGCGGCCCTCCGGCTAAGCTCGACCCCGGGGTCACGTGTTCCTGCATTCGGATCCGGAGCTTCACGGGCTGGCTCTCTGCCACGCTTCGCCGCCCGAGCCAGTGAAAGCCTGGGCCGGCTGCCACCCCGGGGTTCGGCACACCATGGAGGACAAGGACGGGTTGTAAGGCTGTTACGGCTGGTTCACACGCGGCTTTCGTCCTTTGAGCTGGGACGCTTCGGCATGGCGGGTCGCCTGAGTCAGCGGCAGTGGTTCGCAAAAAATTCGTCAATCCGCTGCACATGGATCTGTCCTGGGCGACTCGGCCGTGCTGCGCGTTGCTGACTTCTCGTCAAGATCAAGGCAGTTGGTTCGGGGTCACGACGACGAGCGAGCGGTTCACATGCATGAGATCATCATTTTCCGCCACAACCTGTTCAGGATATCGGAACCGTTCATCACCCAGCAGGCACAGCACCTAAGGCGATACAGGCCGCTCTATCTCGGCAGGCTGCGCTTCGGCGAGCCGCCTGACCAGGCGCAGTCGCTCGCCTTGCAGGATCTCGGCGCACGCTGGCCGCTGCCGGGCATCGGCTGGCAGATGCTCACCCGAAGCCCCGGTCCTTATCTGAGGTTGCTGAAAGATCGTCGTCCATCGCTGATCCACGCTCACTTCGGCATTGAAGGGGTCTACGCACTTGCCCTGGTGCAGCGGCTGCGTATACCGCTGGTCACCACGTTCCATGGCTTCGATGCAACGCTTTCAACGGCGGCCTTGCTTTGTTCCCCCGCCTGGGCGAACTATCCACTGTTCCGGCGGCGACTCGCGCGGCAGGGCAAGCTTTTTCTCTGCGCCTCTTCCTTCATTCGGGACCGGGTGCTGGCGATGGGCTTTCCGGAGTCGCGCACGCGGGTCCACTATATTGGCGTGGATTGCCAGGCAATCCGGCCGCGTGACCCAGGCGAGGAGACGCCGACCATCCTGCACGTCGCGCGGCTGGTGGCAGTGAAAGGCACCCGCACCCTGATCCGGGCATTTGCGACCTTGGCGCTTCGGCATGCGCATGTTCGCCTGGTCATTATCGGTGATGGACCGCTGAAGCGGTCGTTGCAGGCGCAGGTTCGGTCGATGGGCCTCGGAGACCGCGTGCAGTTCCTCGGCGCACTGGTCCATGAGCAGGTGCTGGCTTGGATCGGCAGGGCCGCGATGCTGGTGCTGCCCAGCGTTCGCACGGCGACCGGACGCGTCGAGGGCCTCGGCATGGTGCTGCTGGAGGCCGCGGCCACCGGGATCCCCGTGATCGGCTCCGACATAGGCGGGATTCCGGAGGGCGTCAGAGACGGCGAGACCGGTTTCCTGGTGCCCGAACGCGATGTCGAGGCTCTTGCCAGGCGTATGGAGGATTTGCTTGATGAGCCCGCGATGCGGTTTCGCATGGGCGCGCAGGCAAGGGCGCTCGCTGAACGTCGCTTCGATATCCAACAGCAGACCGCCTCGCTTGAGAGCTTCTATGACGAGATGCTCTCCTGATGGCGGACCGGGCTTTGCGATGACGGTAACACCTGCCCAGGGCTGCATGTCGGTGGTTGTGGCGCATCCCGACGATGAAATCCTGTGGCTGAGTTCCGTCGTCGCATCGGCTGATCGGATCGTGTTCTGTTTCGGTGATCCCTTTGGCAAGCCTCTGATGTCCGCGGCGCGACGTCGCGCGGTCGCGGCGTTGCCGCTAACGGGTCTGGTCGATCTGAAACTGCCCGAGAGCGGTGCCGGCTTTCTGGTCGATTGGGCGCGTGTCCGACCGACCTGCGCCGGCGTGGAAATCGTCGAGGCCGGTGCACGCGCGCGCTACGAAGGCAATTATGCAAAGCTGATCAGAGCCTTGCGGCCGCTGCTCATCGGCTGCCGTGACGTCTATACACATAACCCGTGGGGCGAATACGGCCATGCCGAACACATCCAGGTCTATCGTGCCGTGGTCGCGTTGCAGGCCGAGCTTGGTTATGTCGTCTGGTTCTCCAACTATGTCGGATCGGCCAGTTGGCCGCTGGCACAGAGGCTCTCCGCGACACCATGCTGGACGCGGCGCCGCAAGGTGCGCCCCGACCTGGCGACTGCGCGCGGGCTTATGCGGATCTATCGGCGCCACGATGCATGGACCTGGAAGCGGTTCCATCGTTGGCCGGCGCACGAGACGCTCTATGCGCAGCCTCCCGGCGAAAGCCCCGAATTGCGGCGCCCCTTTTCGGGAGAGGGGTTGCTGGACGTGGCCGGGCTGCGATGGTGGCCGCCGCCGTGGCGTGCGACCCGCAGAAGCCTGGGCTGAGCACCCGATCCGTGCCGGGCGCTTTCTACCGGAGGCTGTGAGTGCTAATCGACAGTCATGAGCGATCATCCCATTTCCCGCCGGCTTGGAAGCATCGCCGCGGGTACGCGGTTCCTGACTCGTGCTCTTGGATCGCGATACAACCCGCTGCTGGCCCAGGTCGTTGTCACGCGGCGCTGCAACCTCGCTTGCGGCTACTGCAACGAATATGACGATTTCTCACCTCCGGTTCCGTCCAAGGACCTGCTCGCCTGGGTCGATCATCTCGCTGCCCTGAACACGGCGTCCATTACCTTCACTGGCGGCGAGCCGCTGTTACACCCGGAGCTGGACCGCGTCATCCGCGCGGCCCGCGATCATGGAATGATCGTGACCATGATCACCAATGGTTTCCGCTTGACCCGGGATTGGATCGACCGGCTTAACGCAGCAGGCCTGCAAGGCATGCAGATCAGCATTGACAATCTCAAGCCCGATGACGTGTCGATGAAGAGCCTGTCATCGGTCGAACGCAAGCTCGCACTGCTATCGGACCATGCGCAATTCAAGGTCAACGTCAATTCCGTGCTCGGGGTCAGCGGCGAGCGGACGCAGGATGTGGTGACCGTGGCTGAGACCGCGGCAAAATACGGCTTGCAGCACTCCGTGGGCGTTCTGCACGACCATAGCGGAATGCTCAAGCCGCTCAGTCCGGACCAGATGCACGCCTACGGGCAGGTCACCAGGATCTCTCCGTCCGTCGTGCATGGACTGAATTACCGGCTGTTCCAAAAGAACCTGATGCGCGGCCAGCCGAACGACTGGAAGTGCCGTGCGGGTGCGCGCTACCTCTATGTCGCGGAAGACGGCAAGGTGCATTGGTGTTCGCAGCAGCGCGGTTATCCGGGCATCCCGTTGCTCGACTACACACGTGACGACATACGCCGGGAGTTTCGCACCGAGAAATCCTGCAGCAGCACATGCACGCTGAGTTGTGTGCACCAGATGAGCATGTTCGATCGTTATCGTGGTGCGCAGACGATCGCGGATCCGACCTGGGCTCGATCAGGCGGCGTGGTGAGACCGCAGCCTGGCATGTAAGAAAAGGCCGGCATAGGTCATCATGGTCGCGACAAGGACGATGCCGATCCGAGTCGCGGGTTCGTGGGCGACGATCAGCAATCCCGTCGCTTCGACGCCTGAGACCATGGCCGCGACGCCGATGAGCGGTGCAATGAATGGCCTGATCAGGTCCCGGGCCTGGATATGCCAGTGCCGGCGCAGGTAGCACATACCCCAGGCCAGCACGAGCGGATACACGCCCAGCCAGACCGCGGACACGGCGACGAGGCCATGTCGCGCACTGACGCTGAAGCCGGCGGCCAGGATGCCCACGCTCAACAGCAGCAGCGTCGTCGCTGACAGGCGGGCTGCCGTGCCGGGACGTCCGGACCCCATGAGCACGGGGTACAGCACCTGCGATGCGATGCGCAGCAGCGCTGCCGTAGCCAATATTTTGAGCGGCAAGGCCGCCGCGGCATAGCTGTTTCCATGATTGTCGTGGAGGAGGCTTGTGAGCGGACCTGCAACCAGGATCAAACCGACCATCAGAGGAGCCACCAGGATCGCGATTCGTTGCCACGACCATTGCAGCGATTGGGCCAGAAGCTCCGGGACACCGGAGACCCGGGCAAGAACCGGCAGCGCGGTGCGGTTGACGAGTGTCCCGACCGCCATCGCCGGCTCCATCGCGACGTCGAAGGCCACTCTGTAGACGGCGAGTTGCGAGGCCCCATAGAACCATCCGACCAGAAGGTAGTCGACGTTCTTGAAGACCTGCTCGAAAATATTTGAAGAGGCGGCGCGCCACCCAAAACGTAGCAGCGGCCTGATTGCACGCATCTCGAAGCGCGGCCTCGGCAGGAAGGGGCTGGCCAGGCATGCGCCGACAAGGATGTAGAGGCCGCTCGCCGAATAGCCGCCGACAAGCGCCCAAGCCCCCGCGCCCCAGACGGCAAGCCCCAGGCGAGTGGACGCGGCCGCAAGAGTCGCACACAAATGTACGACCGCGATGCGCTCGTATTGCAGGTCTCTGTTCATGATCGCCAGTGGGATCAGCGCCGCGCCGACGAGGGGCTGCTTGACCGCGATTGCAAGAAAGTACGTGGTTATGCCTGCCGCCCCGTAGATCGCCTCGATCCCGGGTGCGACCAGCATGGTCAGGCCCGCGACCACGGCAGCGGCACCGACAACGAACCAGAACAACGTGTCGAGCTGAAGCCGGGACACCGCGCGGGCCTGTACGAGGGCTTCGCTCGTACCGAGTCCATCCAGCGATTCGATGACCATCCCGATGGAAACCACGAGCGACCCGACGCCCACCTGCTGCTTGGTCAGGAACCCGAGCACTGCCAGCACCGTCGCGAAATCGACGATTTTTGCGATGATCGTCGCGCCACCCAGCCAGTTGAAGCCGCGTGCAAGATCTCTCTGGTGGCTGTCCATGCGATCAGGCGCGCAAGCCTCCGTGCCGTAGCAGTGCCGCCCTATTTGTGGCCGCTTGGAGGAGTATGGGCGGACGGAGGGAGTACCCAGGAGCGTTCCCGGACCAGATGAACCAGCCAGCGCCGGGACTGGCGTATCCAGTCACCAATCTGTGTATTGCTCCATGCGCCGGAGGGCACCGGCGCGGCGGTAAGCCGGTCCATGATGATATCCCGAATGGTCTGGGCGCGTGCATCCCAGGTCAAGCCTCGACTGTCCGCCTGCGCTGCCGCTCCGAGCTTGGCTGCAAGCCTGGTGTCGGCGGTCAGCGTTTTCAGCCCGGCAACCAGGGCGTCCGGACAATCCGGCTTGCAGAGGAAGGCGTTTTCGCCGTGCTTGAGGACTTCCCGCACGTCGGGCGTGTCGCCTGCCATGATCGGCCTGCCAGAAGCCATGTAGAGGAAGAGCTTGAGCGGCAGCACCGTCGAGCCGAATTTTGCCAGTGGTTGTCTGGAGGGAGGGATCAGCAGGACGTCCGCGGCAAAGATATAGTGGCGGAGGGTCTCCGGCGGCTGCCAGGGAACCACCCGGACGTTTGCGGCAGTCTTCGCCATGGTCTCGATTGGGCCCTCATTATGCGAGCCAACCAGAATGAACAGGAGGTCGGGCAGGCTTTTCGCGGCCTCGATCACCAGGGCCAAGCCCTTTTTATGGTTGATGCGTCCGGTGTAGATGGCGGTCTTCTGGTCGACGGGGACGCCGATGCTTCGCTTCGCGGCCTCGATCGGGAGAGCCGGTTGCAAGTGCCGCGGCTCGAACCCGTTGCGGATGCAGCACAGCTTGTTTGCCGGGACCCCGATTACAAGATATTTTTCTCTGGTGTAGTCGGAATGGCAGATGTTGATCAGGAAGCGCCGATGGGACATCAGGGCGCGGATCAAAGGTTGCAATGGCGGAATCTGGTCAGGCCATGGCCGGTAATGATCGAATACGACGCACTGCCCCAGGAGCACCGTCAACCAGGCAACCCACAGATTGCGCGTGTAGACCATGTCAACCTGTCGGAATTCGTGTCGGAACACCAAGGTCAATCCGCAACAGAAATGCCGAAGCACCGCCGGCCGGAGCGGAGCGTAGGCGCGGATCAACGGCAGTCCGGCAAGCGGGCTGGTCGCGGCGGTTTGCGCACGACCCCTGGTCGGCACGTGCAACCAAGATTGCGCGGCCAGTGGTGCCAGATATGTCGCCGTCGTGATGAAGACTTCCGCGTCCGCTTCGGAACTCGGCAGGCTATTCTCGAATGCGAAGAGGATTTTCATGGGCGCCCAGGCGACGGAGTACGGAGATGCCGCGCGTTCCGGGCTCTCGCGCGCCGAATGCCCGTTTGGCTCTTGTCCGGGAGCAAGCGACGCAACACAATGCTTCCCTATAGTCAACGAGCAGGTTCGACAAGACTTCGGATGAGTGACACCTGTAACCATACGAGAGGCCCGGACAGGCACTCGCTGGGTCCCGACCCTGGGCAGACAAGCAGTTCCAGGCTTTGATCCTCAATCGTTATCTGAGGCGGGAGATCAGCAAGCCGTTGCTGCCCGTGCTGGGGATCCTGGTGGCCTTGTTCGGCAGCTATAGTGCCGCGACCCTCCTATCGGACGCTGTCAATGGGCTGCTCCCTGGCGACATCATCACCGAGCTGGTCGGGCTCAAGGTGCTCATCTCGCTGGAAGTGTTGATCCCCGTAGCGCTCTACATGTCGGTCATTCTATCGTTCGGCAGGCTTTACAGCGACTCCGAGTTGACGGCGGCCTACGCGTTGCGCATAACGCCGGCACAGATCAGCGGCGCGGTTCTTGTCGTGGCGGGGTGCGCCGCCCTGGCAGTGGCTGGGCTATCGCTGGTGGTGAGGCCGTGGGCCTACCAGAAGCTCCATACGCTTTCATCGCACGCCGCGAGCACGCTTGACGTCGCCGCAATGCAGCCGGGGACCTTCTATATTGGTCAACACGGCAGGCGGGTGATCTTCCTGGGCCATCGCCATGGGCCCACCACTCCGGCACGCGATGTCTTCGTGCAACTCTGGCGTGGCGATCACATCCGGATCATCCACGCCCGGCTCGCCGACAAGCTGCCGCAAGGGCAGGCCTCGGAGGGCATCCGCATCGACATGCACGATGCCCATATCTACACCATGGATCTCGGAAGCACCCAGAACGACCAGGTCCTCAGCGCCCGGGACCTCATCATCAACCCAGACGGCACCAGCGATGTGACACCCGAATACAGTTCGGTCGCCGCCAGCAGTCCGCGGCTTGTGGCCTCAAATTTGCCCGCGGACATCGCCGAGCTGCAATGGCGGCTATCGACGCCGATTTCAACGCTCTTGCTTGGCCTTTTGGGAATTCCGATGAGCCGCGCAAGGCCGCGACAAAGCAAATACAGCAAGCTCGGCGCGGCCATCCTGATCTATTTCGGATATTACCTGCTCTGCACTTCGACAAGAACCTGGGTGCAGCACGATATGATCGCCGGGTTCCCCGGGGTGTGGTGGGCGCCCGGGCTCCTGAGCCTGTTCTTGCTTGCCGTCACGTATCGACCGCGGCGTTTGGAGCGCGGCCGCGCATGAGCGGACAGTTGCTTGATCGCTATGTCCAGGTCGCTGCCTTCAAAGCCTATGTCCTTGTGGTGACAGGTCTGACCGCCTTGTTCAGCCTGCTCGCGTTCGTCGAACAACTTGGCTTTGTCGGTCAAGGGCACTACCGCGTCTCTGACGCTCTCGTCTACGTGCTGCTGTCTGCTCCGTACCGCCTGCTGCAGATGACGCCGATGTCGATGCTGCTGGGAAGCCTCCTTGCACTCGGCTTGCTGGGCAGGAACTCCGAGCTGATTGCCATGCGAAGCATGGGGTTTTCCGAAGGTCGCGTTATCCGCCGGATTGTCGTGCTTGCCCTGCCGATCGCGATCATGTTGTTTTTGCTGGCGGAGTTCGTCATCCCGACCGCTCAACGGCTGGCGCAGGAGCGTCGTTCATCTGCCTTGACGTCCCTGACGACCCTGCGCAGTGCCGACAGTTTCTGGGCGCAAGGCAATAACCAGTATTTGAATGTGCAGCGGTTTCTGTATGGCAATGTCCCCAGGGATATCGACATTTACGCTTTCGACGATGATGGCAATCTGACGAGCTTCATCCATGCCGAGTCTGCCGACATCAAGCCGGATGGAAACTGGCTGCTTACCGACGTGATCAAGAAGCGCATCCACGCCTCGCAGTTCAAGACCCAGCATCTTGCCTCGCTCTCCTGGCATTCCTTCATCAGCGCCAAACAGACCCGGCTCCTGATACTGCCCCCCGAAAGCATGCCGCCGATTGCCCTGTACCGCTATGTCCGCGCTCTCAAGGCGAGACATCAGCAGGCGACACGCTATGACCAGGAACTGTGGGCGAAGCTCAGCATGCCTCTGTCAATGGTTGCCATGATCATGATTGCGGCTCCCTTTGCGTTCGGGCCGCCGCGCGCGGAGAGCCTCGGACGCCAGATCACGATTGGCGCCGTGATTGGCATCGTGTTCACGTTTGCTCAGCAGATCACGGGTCAACTCGACCTGCTGCTCGACCTCAACCCGGCGGCTGCCGCCGTGGCGCCACCATTGCTCTTAATGGCCCTGGCGCTTACTCTCTTTCACCGCAGCTATCGATAGACGTTATTCGAGCTCATCCAAAGAGGCGAGAAATCGTCCGTGTCGGCGCTTTTGCTGCCAACTCAGGACAGCCAGCACGAGGCTGAAGCCGGCGACCTCAAAGATGAAGTAGCAAAGCGGCACTTGCAGCAAGGCACAGATGAAAATCCCGATTGTTCGGGAGTTGGCGGACAGGATTGACCATCGGCGCACCGGTTGCGCGAACGTCTCCCGATAGCTGAGCCGGATGGCGGCCACATGCTCAGGCCGCCGCGAAAAAATTGCGGTCAGGCGCTGTTGGAAATCCGCGCTGAAGCCGACCGCCAGGACCTGGACGCGCGTATAGAGCCGGTAGGCGCCAAATACCTTCGAGGCAGCCGCGGCCTTCGCTGCCGTGATCTCCTTGGATTTCCGGTCCCAGCCCCAGAATTCGTATTGCTGGCGCTGCACCTCGTAGGCGGCAGCCTGTACGGCGTGGCAGGCCCCGGCTGCGATGACCAGACCCCACACCCAACTGCCATGCTGGCAACTGAGGTTCAGGGCCAGACCTGTGTAGACGGCGATGAAGGTGACGTAGTCGCAAACCCCGTCAAGAACCTTTCCGGACTCCGACTGCGTGTGGGTGAGACGCGCGAGCTGCCCATCGACGCCGTCCATCACGTGCCAGGCAATCATCAGGATGAATCCCGCCAGCGCGAACAGCGGATTGTGGTAGCGAAAATAAGCAAACCCGGCCAGGATGCCGAACAGCATGCCCGCGACGGAGACCGTATTCGGCCGGATATGCAGCCTCGCCAGCAACGGGGTCAGGCGGTTTGCCATCGCGTGGATGACGTAGAGGTTGGTGGGATCCTCGATTTCCGAGGTTCGCCGGACCGGCTCAGGCGTTTGCATCAAATCCGCCCCAAATCGAGCAGCCTCTCGGCTTTGCCAAAGCCGGCGGGATCATCGACGTCAAGCCAGACCTTGCCGCGGACGTCGAGAACCCGGGCCTTGCCCCATCGCGCAAGCACGTTCATGGCGCCGGAGATGCTGTCGTCGCCGTGCGCCTGACTTTCCTCCAGTGCCTCGAAAATCATCGGGGTGCACAGGAAGGCACCGGTATCGATGGCGTTGAAGTCAGACAGGGACTTGCCGATCTGCTGGATGCGTCCATCCGAACATTTGACCCGGGTAACGTCGTCCGGGTCATTGAGCGAACTGCCGATGTTGTAGTCCACCGCCAAGGTGACGGTATCCGGCTCGATCTTTGCTGCGAGCAGGTCACGGTAGATGTCCGGATCGATCAGGTGGTCGCACATCGTCAAGACAAATGGCGCCGTAAGTTGCCGCTTCGCAGCCAGCACTGACACCCCGTTTGCCCGCTTCCACGCGTCGTTGATGACATGCGCGATGCGGATGTCCCGGCCGGCGGAGAAGCGATCAAGCTCGCTTCGCAGTTCCTCGCCGCGGTAGCCGCTGACGACCACGAACCCGTCCAGGCCGGCGATGCAAGCACGCTCGATCACGTGTTCAATGAGGGGCACATCCTTGAGGAGAATCAAGGGCTTGAGTTCACCCTTCTCTCTGAGCCTGACCCCCTGGCCGGCGGCGACGATAAGACATTTCATCGAGCGATGTGCACTTCCACGTGAGGGTCACTGGCTGGCAGGAGACGAGAGAGGCATGACCAGACCAGCATGCTGTAAAGCTGACATGTACGATGCTTGCGCACATAGTCCGGATCGATCTGCGCGACTCGCGAGCGTGTGCGGACCGATGCATACCAGTGCACCACCCGCGTCTCGGCGGACAGGACGGTGTCGAGCTTGATGCCGCGAGCGAGCCTGAACCAATGCTCGGAAATCTCCGGCGGCAAAGGATAGAAGACACGCGGGTCCTGGATCGTCAGGTCCCCTTGTTTGTAACCCGCCACCACCTCCGCGAGCAGGTCGGGTCCGAATGCGTAGGCCTGCGTGCGACGATCCTCGGGGACCGCAAGCATCGCATGGAGATAGTTTGCAAATATCGGCGCGTTCGGCTCCGCCCCCATGACGGCATTGTTGAGACCGCGGACGTAGAACCGCTCGATCCGCCGGAAGAGCCTCCAGCCATGCGGGACCATGCGCAGCGCCTTGCGAAGCAGATCGAGGCTCAGATGCCGAGCCCAGACCGCCGGCGAGCGGGACTCGCGCACGGTCCGAGGCCAGACGATGAGCTCGGCGCCGACGAACTGTCTGGTGTCGAGCAGGGGAAGCAGCGGGGCCACCGTGATGGTGTCGAGATCGAGGTACACGCCGCCCTGACGGTACAGGATCGCCGCGCGCAGCACGTCGGTCTTCGTCACGGCGCTGGCGAGCATGCCGTAGAGGCCGGCGAGCCGGCCGCCCAGGCCGAGCCTGTCTCCCACCTCCGTCAGAAAAGCAGGGGCGTCGATCCAGGAGAGCTGCACGCGGGGTGCGTTCGTCAGGCTGCGCAATGCCGCGCTGTCCTCGAGCGCCTCGGTATGGTGCAGCGTGACCGTCGCCAACGCGCTGCGTTCAGCGGCGGAGAGAATGGCAAAGGCATAGGCCCATGGCAGATCGGCCCCAATCCAGCAGAAATGCGCCTGGGGGGGGATCGTCATCTGCCTGGAACCGCTGCCTGATCAGCATTCCCGAGGCTTACCCGGATAGGCAGGGGCGCGCTAGTGCAGCGACCCAAACAGACCTTACCGGTCTGATCGGGTCAAAGCTGCACGATATCAATATGCTAGGGCACCTTAGACCCAAACAAAGCTGTTCACTTTGGTTGGGTCGGTGCACTAGCCGACCGGCCGGCATGTTGCCGTTTGTTTTTCCAGAGCGACCGGGCTAGAGCTACCCGCGCGTTGAACCGGATACGGCGGCGTGTCAATGCGGTGGGGAGTTAACCAGTGGTATGGGCAAGCGCCTGGCGCGGACGCAGCCATGATCTCGGCAAGATGTCCATGGGCGAACTATGGCGCGCTTACCTATTGTATCCAGCGATCCAGCTCTATTTTGCCCTGGCCGTCGGCTGCGCGGTTGTGGTCGGCGTCTGGGCTACCGACTGGAGCCGGGTCGCCCTGGCGGCACTGGCGACTGTGGTGGTCTACCCCTTCGCCTGGTACCTGATCCACCGGTTCATCCTGCATGGACGCTGGCTTTATCGTACAGCGTGGACCGCCGGTCTGTGGAAGCGCATCCATTTCGACCATCATCAGGATCCGCATCGGCTGGAGGTCCTGTTCGGCGCGCCGTCCAACACCGTGCCGACCATGGCGGCGATCACCCTGCCGATCGGCTACGCAATCGGGGGTGTCGCGGGCGCCGCGGGGGCATTCGGCACCGGCCTGCTGATCACCTGCGTCTACGAGTTCTGCCACTGCATCCAGCACCTGAACTACAAGCCGCGCAGCCGCCTGCTGCAATACATGAAGCAGACGCACCTGCTGCATCATTTCCATGACGAGGGCGGCAATTACGGCATTGTCAGCTTTCTGCCGGACCGTCTGTTCCGCACCTACTACCGCGGTGCCAGGAGCCGGCCGCGCAGCCGGCATGTGTTTGACCTGGGTTATGACCTGCACGCGGCCCAGCAGTTCCCCTGGGTGATGCAGCGCACCGGAGCGCCGCCGCGTAGCCGTCCTCCGGCGCCTGCCGCACGGCATCAGACCACGCCATAATGACGCGTCGTGGATCGATTGAAATTGTACCGGTCGTAGGCTCAGCCGCTCTGCAGCGGTTTGTGGCACTGCCCGATCGACTGTCACGGTCGGACCCGAATTATGTAGCGCCGCTGCACGATGAGCAGCGCAAGCTATTGCGGCCAGACCACAACCCCTACTTTGAGCATGCTGAGGCGCGCTATTGGCTGGCCCGGCGCAACGGTCGCTATGTCGGCCGCATCAGCGCCCAACTGGAGCGTCAGAACGGTGAGCCGCTCGGCCATTTCGGCATGATTGCCGCCGAGGATGATGAAGCGGTGTTCGAAGCTCTGCTCGGGAGCGTCGAGAGTTGGCACCGCGCGCATGGCATCACCCACGTCAGCGGCCCGTTCAATTTGTCGACCAACGAGTCGCTCGGCGTGCTTGTACAAGGCTTCGACACGCCGCCGATGCTGCTGATGGGCCATGACCAGCCCTATGTCGGCCCACGACTGGAGGAGCAGGGTTACCGAAAGGACAAGGATCTCCTCGCCTACCTCTACGATACCGGCACCGAACTGCCGCTCGCCATACGCCGTATGATCGACCGCCCATTGCCGACGGGATTGGTGATCCGTCCACTCGACCTCTCTCGCTACAAGCAGGAGGTGCAGACCGTCAGCGACCTGTTCAACGACGCCTGGGCGGAGAACTGGGGATACGTGCCGCTGCGGGAGGCGGAAACCGATCAGCTTGCCAAGGACCTGCGCCTATTGCTGAACGAGAAGCTGATCTGGTTCGCCGAATTCGAGGGACGGCCGATCGGCTTCATCGTCGCCTTGCCGAACCTGAACGAGGCAATCCGTGACCTCGGCGGGGTTCTGCTGCCGTTCGGCTGGGCAAAGCTGCTGTGGCGTCTCAAGGTCAGCGGTGTGCGTTCGGCCAGAATTCCGCTGATGGGCATCCGGCGCAGCTTCAGCCAGGGCCTGCTGGGCAGCCTTGTGCCGTTCCTGCTCATCGATGCGGTGCGCCGGGAGGGACGCAAACTCGGCTACCGTGCGGTCGAGCTGTCCTGGATCCTTGAGGACAACGCGCCGATGTGCCGCATCAATGAGGCGGTGGGCGGCGTGGTCTACAAAACCTATCGCATCTACGGCAAGGATATTTAAGCCGCTTCTCGCCGCAATCCGAGGGCTGCCGCGATCTCCGTGAACCGCGAGACGGCGGCGCCAACCTGCGCCGCGTGGTGCATCGCGGTCACGCTGACCCGAAGCAATGGCCGCCCGTCCGGGGTTGCCGGCGGCAGCACAAGATTGACGTAGATACCCTGGTCCAGCAGCCGGTTCCAGAACCTGGTCGCGGTGGCGATGTCCGGCAGCGACACGGCAACGATCGGGCTCGCGTGCGGCCCGACCTCGAAACCCGCCTGCCGCAGGCCGCCGTGCAGATGCCTGGCGTTCGCCCAGAGATTGTCGCGAAGTTCCGGCGCCTCCCGCAGCCTGGCCAGTGCCGCTTGCGTCGAGGCGATCACCGCGGGCGGCAGGGAAGCGGTAAACATGTAAGGCCGGCAGGCGACGCGCAGGATATCGAAATCCGGGTGGTCGGAGACACAATAGCCGCCAATGCTGCCGAGGCTCTTGGAGAAGGTGCCGACGATGAAATCCACGTCCGACTCCACGCCTGCCGCTTCAGCCAGGCCGCGGCCATGTTCGCCGAGCACGCCAAAGGAATGGGCCTCGTCCACCAGCAGGGTGGCGCCGGTCTCCCGCTTCACCGCCGCGATCTCGGCCAGAGGAGCGGAGTCGCCGAGCATCGAATAGATGCCTTCGACCACCACAAGCCTGCACCCGGGTGCTGCGCCAAGGCGCCGTAGCCGCCGATACAGATCATCCGCGTCGTTATGACGGAAGCGGACCACCTGCGCATGGCCCAGTCGGCTTGCATCATAGATGCTTGCATGGCTGTCCGCGTCGATCAGCAACGTGTCGTCCTTGCCGGCGAGGACCGACAGCATCCCCAGATTGGCCTGGTAACCAGTGGTGAACACCATGCAGGACCTGCGCCGATAGAAGCCGGCTAGCGCGATCTCCAGCTGGTTGTGCAGGTCGAACGTGCCGTTGGCGATGCGCGAGCCGGTGGTGCCGGTGCCGTGCCGCCGCACCGCCTCGATCGAGGCGGCCAGGCAGGTCGGGTCATGACTGAGGCCCAGATAATTGTTGGTGCCGAACAGCAGCACAGTCCTGCCTTCGATGACGCCCTCGGTGGCGGAGAGCGCCTGCTCGATGACCACGCGGAACGGGTCGCGCCCCGCACCGATATGGAACGCGCGGGCCTGCGCGAGTGCGGAGAACTTGGCGAGGATCGACATGCTCAGGCGGCCGTTGTGCGGCGCGCCGGGACCGGCCGTCTGTGGAGAGGGAGCATCGTGCAGGATCCTGTATACCAGGCTGAGACACTCGCAGAACCTGGCGTGGTCTTCCAGCCCTGGCGACCGCGCCGAACCTGCCAGCCGGTTCAGCTCTGGGCCTTCAACTGGGCGAAGCAATGCGCCAGATCGTCGACGGTGCGCACGTCCGCCAGGCGATCGAGAGGCAGGGAGACATCAAGCTTGTCCTCTATCTGCATGACGAAATTCATCACCGCCAGGGAATCCAGCCCGAGATCCTCTACGATCACCGTAGCCCCGACGACGGGACGGGTGACCTTGGGGTTGGCGACCAGCGTCTCGACAATCAGCCGGGTAATCGTCTCCATGTCAGTGCTCATATGCACATCCTCCAGCTCGGCGCCAGGGGCTCGCTGCCGCTGACGAACATGCGGTTCCTGTCAGACCAGCCAGCCTGTTTGGCGATACCACGCGACGGTCGAGGCAAAGCCGCGCGGGAGATCAATGCCGGGTGCTGCGTGCATCGCCGGGAGCAGCTCCTCGGCCGAGACCCCCCAACAGGGGTATAGCATCTCCCGCGCCTTGCCCGCGCTGAATAGCCCCGGGCGTCCGGAAACCCGGGCAAGCAGGCTCGCGGCGATGCCGGCGAAGCGCACGGCCGACCCCGGCAGTCGAACGAAGCGGGGATTATTGCCCAGTGCTGCGGCAGCCAGCCCGAGGATGTGGCGCGGCGCGTATCCTGCCGGACGCAGGTCGGCAAGCGCGTGGATGCTGCCGCCGGGCGCCTCGTTCCAGGCAGCCAAAGCGGCGATCGCGGCCGCGGCGTCCTCGACATGGATCATCGCGATGCGTGCCTCCGGCGATCCCGGTACCGGCACGATCGGCTTGGCCGCGGCGCGGAAGATGCCGAACGTCGCGCGATCCCACGGGCCGTAGATCACCGGCGGCCGAATGATCGTAAGGCGGCCCGAGAAGCTTGCGGCCAATCCGCGTTCTCCGGCGCGCTTGCTTTCGGCATAGGCGGAAAGCCGCGGCACCCGCGCCGCGAGAGAGGAGATGCCGATCAGGTGCGCCCCCGGGGCGTGCCGCTGTGTCGCGCCAGCCAGGCGCACCGCGCCATCGCGGTTCACCGACAGGAATTCGCGCCGCGAACGCGCCTTGATCAGCCCGGCGGCGTGGATCACGATATCGCAACCCTGCACCAGCCGGCCAAGTGCCGGCGCGTCATCAAGGTCACCCGTGACCAGGTCGGCGGTGAGATCCCGCCAGAGCGGGTGCGAAGCCTCCCGACGGGTCAGGATTCGCAGGCGAAAACCGCGTGCCGCAAGAGCAGTGGCCAGGTGCCGGCCGAGAAACCCCGTGCCCCCGGTGAGGGCCACGAGCGGTGCCGCCCGCATGCGGTCCGCTTTCATCCTGAGGCGGCTGAGGAGAGCAGCGGCGTCGGGTCGAAAGCCCCGGCCAGCAGCATCTGCTTGGCGCGGGCACGGCTGAGCTTCCCGGATGACGTTTGCGGCAGGCTGCGCGGCGGCACCAGGACGACCGACACGTCAATGCCGTGCCGGCGACGGAACAGCGCGACGGCCTCGGTCCGCAACGTCTCCCTGGCACCGGGTGCTGCCATACGGCACTGCACCAGGGCTACGATCTCTTCCGAGACGCCGCTGTCGATGGAGAACACCACAACGTCCCGGCTGCGCAGCACCGGCAGTTCGGACTCCGCTGTCCATTCAAGATCCTGCGGCCAGATGTTGCGGCCGTTGACGATCATCAGATCCTTGGCCCGCCCGGTGACGACGATCTCGCCATCGATCAGGTAGCCGAGATCACCGGTATTCAGCCAGCCATCGGGGGAAAGCACACGGGCGGTTTCTTCCGCATGGCCGTAATACCCGGCCATGATGCTGGGACCGCGGACGAATAGGGTTCCCACACGACACTCAGGCAGCACACGGCCATCCGCATTACGTACCTCCAGCGCGTGCCCTGGCAGCATCGATCCGCAGCGGACAAAACCGCGGCCGTCGGTCTCGTCGTCCATGTTGTAGGAAAGCGCCAGCCCATGATGCTCCAGGGCTCGGCGCGCGACCACGTGGGTCCGAATGCCGCGTCCGAGCGGGGCGAAGCTCAAGGCGAGCGTCGCCTCGGCCATGCCGTAGCTGG
This sequence comes from Lichenicoccus sp., assembly GCF_965276875.1. Taxonomy (GTDB): domain Bacteria; phylum Pseudomonadota; class Alphaproteobacteria; order Acetobacterales; family Acetobacteraceae; genus Lichenicoccus. The sequence continues at coordinate 2,986,333 of NZ_OZ255701.1, forward strand.
CCACGAAAGCTTTGGACTTAAAACCCCTTGCGGCAAATCCGGCGGCGAACCCCTGCAGCACCTGCGGCCGGATCATGTCGCCGCCGACACCGGCGGCCCGCCAGCAGGAAAGGTCCAGCTCGGCGGATGCGCTCTCTGCCTGCCGGGTGCATAGCTCGTAGCCGAACGAAGGGCTGTAGGCCAGGGTGCCGCGATTGCGGCTGATCAGGTCAAGCCAGACCAGGGGCCTGCGGGCAAATTCGCGGGTTGGCAGCAGGTCCACCGACATCTGGCAGGCCAGAGGCGTCAGCAGGAAGCCGACCAGCCCCATGTCGTGATAGAGCGGCAGCCAGGAGACGCCCCGGTCGCCGTCACGCACGGCAAGGCCGTGTTGAGCAATGGAGGCGGCATTCGCGATCACCGCTTGCTGGGTCGCCGCGACTCCGAGCGGGAAGCGGGTGCTGCCGGAGGAAAATTGCAGGTAAGAGAGACCGAACCGGTCCGGCGTCGGCAACGCCACAGCGACAGGCTCCACCTCCCAAAGCTGTGCCTCGGTGCCAACCACACGCAGGCCCAGCCCGTCAGTTGCTTCCTGCAGCCAGGCGACCAGCGTCTGAGGACCGAATGCGGCGGCGGCGCCGGCGCTCTGGATCATGCGGCGAAGACTTGCGATATAATTTTCACGCCCGGCAAACGCGGCCGGCAGTGGCAGTGGCGCCGGTATCAGCCCAGCATATTGGCAGGCGAAGAAGATCCGGACGAAGTCGCTATGGCTTTCCGCGATCATCGCGACGCGGTCGCCAGGATGCAGCCCGAGTGTCAGCAGCCGCTGGGCTTGATCAACCGCCTGACGGCGCAGCTTTCGATATGGGAGCGCTTCCAGCAGCACCCCGCGTCCAGAATAGAAATTGATGCCGGCCTCGCCATGCGCGGCATAGTCGAGCGCATCCACAAGGGTCATGAAATCGGCGACGCGACGGGTTTGGCCGGAAGCAGACGGAGTCGGAGCGACTGAGTTCGGCACGGGTCGGATTTATCCTTGTGAGGGAATCGTGGGTCCACCTTTTGAGGCGGTCCGGCGAAGGCTATGGATGGCTATCTTGGTCCCCAATCATCGCCGTTCAGGTTGATCGACCCGAGGCGCTCCAGAAAGTGGGTGCCACCAATCGACTACGGCCGAGTAATCAGCGGAGGCGACCTCCAGGCCAGCCAGGGATCGTGAGCGCATCCGGCGGTGCCGAAGGGTCGATGGGGGATACACGAACGTAACACGATGATCATCTGTGCAAACTGGCTGCTAACCTCGCCTAGGTAAAGGGCACGCTCCCAACGCCGGCAACGCTCAGTACGGTCACGATCAGAGATCAGGTTTCGCTGCTGGCGCGCAATCCGCACGATCGGGTCGGTCACTGCCATGCGCGCCGCTCCTCTTGCGTCAGGGAAACGTCGACCGACGCACGCGACCGCGATGATTGCACCGCCGCCTCCATGATCGCCATGACGCACAGAGCCTGGACGGAGGGAACGGGATTGGGACCAGCACCTCTCACGGCATCGACGATGCCCTGGTAATAGCGGCGCTGATCGCCGGCGACTGACGGGATTTGTCTGGCTGCTCCTTCGCCGCCCCCTCCTTCGCCATGATAGACGAGAAGCGCGTCGGGATCCTCGCCCCAGCCTGGCGCACCCGGAAGCATGCCCTCCAGCAGCTGCGCTTCCTGGCGATCGCTCGACCGTTTCACGATGCTTCCAGCATCTCCGTGGACCGTGAAGCGGTTCGTGCCGCCTGCCACGAGCATGCCAGCATGCAGGATGGCGCGCTGTTTGGCATGGAACAGAATCACGTGAGCCCAGTCATCGGTCTTGGCACCGGAGCGCTGCATTGCCAAAGACGCCTCAACCCGATCCGGTATTCCGAGGATTTGGACCGCCTGGTCGACCAGATGGGGTCCGAGATCGAACCAGACGCCGCTGCCGGCGCCCGCTCGCTCACGCCAGCGATCACGCACCTCCGGTCGAAACCGATCGAAATGGGACTCGAATTGGCTGACCGTGCCCACCAGGCCGTCATCGATCGCCCGTCGCACGGTCAGGTAATCGCTGTCCCAGCGGCGATTATGGAACACCGACAGCAGCACACCTCGTAGCACAGACAGAGCGACAAGGTCACGCGCCTCGGCGAGGTCCAACGTGAAGGGCTTGTCGATAACGACATGCTTGCCCGCGGCGATCGCGGCGCGGGCCAGTGGGGCATGGGTGTCGTTGGGTGTTGCAATCACGATCAGATCGATCTCGTGCGCGGTGATCAGCGCGAGCGGATCGGCGTAGACCTTCGCACTCGGGTAGTCTGCACGGACCGAGGCCGCAGCGCGCGACGACACCCCGCAGAGCCGAAGACCGGGTACAGCGGCGATGAGGGGCGCGTGAAAAACCTTGCCCGAATACCCGTAGCCGAGGAGACCAACGCGAATAGGCTCGGACGGTCCTTTCATTGTAGTGTTCCTCCCGGTTGGTTCTCTTGACCTGTGGCGCGACGGCAGGAACAGCGTTGCCTCCCTTCGCACTGGGTTCCGACTGAGACTGGCATCGGCATACAACAGGGGGACGGCGTGTCATCTATCGCCACGGCAAAAACTTCGGCCTTCGACGTTGCCAGCGACGTCGAGACGCTGCGGCGCGATGGTGTGGTGGGGCTGAAGGGCGGCCTGTCGCGTGAATGGGTGGCAGGACTGCACGATGACATGATGACGGCGTTCTGGGAGGCGATCCAGCGCCCCGGCGGCGCTGTCGGACGCGGTCCCCGGCGCTGGTATGTCGAACTGCATCCCGAGGCGCTCAGCGGCTTCGTCGATCTTGCCACCCATCCCTGGATCATCGCCATGGCCGAGGCGACGCTCGGTCGGGATTATCAGATCGTCGAAGTTGGCTTCGACACGCCGTTTCAGGGTGCCAGGAACCAGCCCTGGCATCGCGACTTCCCCTCGCCACCCGACAGCTACGTCGAACACCGGATCACGTCGCTGGCCTTCAACGTCACTGGTGTCGACGTAACGCCTGACATGGGACCGTTCGAGGTGGCACCTGGAACCCAGTGGGATGATGGCCGCGGGTGGGCGCACGAGATGTTCCCGCCGGAAGTCTGCTGGAGCCGCTTTGCCGAACGTGGCGTGCGCAAGTTCCCCCAGATGGGCGACATCTCCTGCCGCTCGGCCCTGACCATACATCGCGGGACGGCGCATCCGTCGCCGATTGCCCGTCCTGTCCTGGTGCTCGGCTTCGATGCACCCGGCGCCGGCCACGCGGCCCTGCACGACATGATGGTGACCCGCGACACCCATGCGGCGCTGCCGGCAACCTTGCGCGACCACCTGGTCTGCCGGGTCGTCGACAAGCTGGTGCCGATCACCCAAAAGCACGACATTGAGGGGCTGGTGATGGGCTAGGATCGGTTCGCTGCCAACCTTGCTCGTCGTCGCGGTTGCGGGCAGATCGGGGCGGATGGCTGAACCCGAGCACGGACTGCAGTGGTGACGCCTCTCCTGCGGGGCTGGTGTCCGGATTTGTTCGCGCCGATGCAGTCTGGGGATGGCTGGCTGGTGCGGGTCAAGCCGCGGCTGGGCCGGATTGCGGCGGCCGAGGGGTTGCTGATCGCTGATTGGGCGCGTCGGTTTGGCAATGGCGTCATCGAGCTGACAGGACGCGGCAATCTGCAGCTTCGCGGCCTGACGCTTAAGTCCGCGGAGGCGGTCGCGCGCGCGGCGGTGGCGGCCGGCCTCGCAAGTGCTGATCCGGCGGTCGAGCGGCGGCGCAATATCCTGCTCTCGCCATTGGCGGGGCAGGGGACGTGCGCATTGGCGTGCGCCCTGGAATGCGGGTTGGCGGCCGATGGTTCGTTGGCGGCGCTGCCTGGCAAGTTCAGCTTTGGTGTGGACGGCAGCGGCTTGGGTCTGGGCGGCGTTGCTGCCGATATCGTGCTGCGCGCAGATGGCGACGGCTGGCGCGTTGGCGAGGATCGCCACGCCGCCGACGATGCGCCGGCGGCGGCGCTGTTACTCGCGCGGAACTGGCGTGATCTGCCGCGTCGAGCGGCCAGCGGGTCGGCGCCGATGGCGGTTGGCTGGCTGCCGGCGTGGCGGGCGTTCGGCTTCGGCGTGCGGTTTGGCCAGTTCGACGCGGCGGTTTTGGAGCGTCTTTGCGGATCGTCGTGCGCGCATGGCGACGGCATTCTGCATCTGACGCCGTGGCGGGTGGTGCTGCTTTCGGGAGTGGCACAGGCTAACGTGGCGGGGCTTGCTGAAGCAGCGGGATCGCTGATCACGCAGCCGGACGATCCGCGCCGTCTGGTTTCGGCCTGCGTCGGCCGTGTGGGGTGTCCGCAGGGGAGTGTCGACTCGCGTGGGGACGCCTTGGCGCTGCTGGCGGCCGGCGTCTCGGTGGACTCCTTGCATGTGTCGGGCTGTGCCAAGGGCTGCGCGCATCCGTCGCCGGCCGCGGTGACGCTGGTGGGGAGCGGCGGCCGATACGGGCTGGTGCGACAGGGGCGGGCGGGCGATACACCGCAGAGCGACGGGCACACGGTGGCGGACCTCGCCCGGCTCCTCGTCGCGGGCGGGAGAGCAGGCGGGCGTTGACCGACTACGAGTACGAGCGCGACGGAGCGGCGATCTATGCCCGCTCGTTTGCCATCATCCGTGCAGAGGCGGACCTGTGCGGACTGAGCACGGACGAGGCGGATGTCGCGGTCAGGGTGATCCATGCGTGTGGCCGGGTCGAGATCGCCGCCAGCCTGCGGTTTGGCATGGGCTTCGTGGCTGCGGCGCGTGCAGCGTTGCGTGTCGGGTGCCCGGTGTTCTGCGACTCCGAGATGGTGGCGCACGGCATCACCCGCGCCCGGCTACCGGCCGGCAACAACGTGATCTGCACCCTGCGCGATCCCCGCACACCCGCATTGGCGCAGCGCCTGGGCACGACCCGCTCCGCGGCGGCGCTCGACCTGTGGGGCGAGCGGCTGGCGGGTGCGGTGGTGGCGATCGGCAACGCGCCGACCGCATTGTTCCATCTGCTCGAGCGCATTGCGCAAGGCGGCCCGCGGCCGTCGGCGATCGTCGGCATGCCGGTCGGCTTCGTCGGTGCGATGGAGTCCAAGCTGGCGCTCGCGGAATTCGCGACAATCCCCTGGGCAATCGTTGAGGGGCGGCAGGGCGGGAGTGCCATGGCGGCGGCGGCGATCAACGCGCTGGCGGGTGGGCCGGGGTGAGGGGGACCCTGTCGATCGTGGGGGTGGGGCCGGGGGATCCGGAGCTGCTGACCATCAAGGCGGCGCGGATCATTGGAGCGGCGCGCTGTGTGGCGTTCTTCGCCAAGCGCGGCCGTCTCGGTCATGCGCGTGGCATCGCCGCCCAATGGATCGACGCCTCCGCCGAGCAGTTGCGCTTCGAATATCCGTTCACCACCGAGCTTTCGGTGGCCGATCCGCGCTACCTCGCCGATATCGGCCGGTTCTACGAGCGCTGCGCCGGTCTACTGGCCGAGCGGCTGGGTGCCGGGATCGACGCCGCCCTGCTGTGCGAGGGCGACCCGTTCTTCTACGGTTCGGCGATGTATCTGTTCGACCGGCTGCGCGGCGCGTTCGCGCACCGGATCGTGCCCGGTGTCACCGGCATGAGCGGCTGCTGGTCGTCTGCCGACCTGCCGTTCACCCATGGCGACGACGTGTTGCAGGTGCTGCCCGGCACGCTCGAACGCGACGCCCTGGCGGCGCGGCTGCGGCTGGGAGACGCCGCGGTGATCATGAAGGTGGGCGGCAACCTGCCGAAGATACGCGCCGCTCTCGACGAGGCCGGCCAGCTCGGGCGCGCGATCTATATCGAGCACGGCACGATGAGCGGCGAACGCATCCTGCCGCTCGCCTCCCTCGACCATTCAGGGCCGGACGCCCCGTATTTCTCGATGATCCTGGTGCCGGGCCGGCAAGGTCCAAGATGAGCGGACGGCTGGCCATTCTGGGTCTGGGGCCGGGTGATCCGGCGCTGCGCACGCCGCAGGTCGATGCGGCATTGCAGCGGGCCAGCGACCTGGTCGGCTACGGCCCGTATCTCGATCGCGTCGGGGGCGCCCGCGCAGTGCGGCACGGCTCGGACAATGGCGAGGAGATCGAACGCGCCCGCCTGGCGCTGCGGCTCGCGCACGAGGGCCGCGCGGTCGTGGTGGTGTCGTCGGGCGACGCCGGCGTGTTCGCCATGGCGAGCGCGGTGTTTGAGGCAATCGAACATGGCGATCCCGCCTGGCGCGACCTCGATGTCGAGGTGATGCCCGGGGTGTCGGCGATGCTGGCCGCCGCCGCCCGGCTCGGGGCACCCCTCGGTCACGATTTCTGCGTGCTGTCGCTGTCAGACAACCTCAAGCCCTGGGAGTTGGTGCTGCGCCGGCTGCGCGCCGCGGCGCAGGCCGGATTTGCATTGGCCCTGTATAATCCGCACTCGCGTGCGCGCCCGTGGCAGCTCGATGCCGCGTTCGCGCTGCTGCGCGAGGTCCTGTCGGATACCGTGCCAGTGGCGTTCGCGACCGCCGTCAGCCGGGCTGAGGAGGTCCTGGCCATCACGACCCTGGGCGAGGCGCGGGGCGCGCAGGCCGATATGCGCACCCTCGTGCTGATCGGCACCGAGGCGACCCGGACGATCCCCCGCGATGGGGCGCGGCCCTGGCTCTACGCGCCGCGTTCGCAGGGCTGAGGCGGGCGGTCGCGGTGCAACGCCAGCAGCCACGCCAAAGGGTCCGTCGGAGCGGCCCCGGAGACGGAGTCGGGCCGGTCGATCATGACCACCGGGATACCTGCATTCCGGCAGGCGGCCAGCTTGGCCCCGGTCGCGTCGCCGCCGGAGTTCTTGCTGACCAGGCGCGCGATGTGTCGGTTCGCGAGCAGGGCCGCCTCCGCTGCCAGCGCGAACGGGCCGCGCGCCAGCAGCAGCTCCGCGTGCGGCGGCAGCAGCGACGGGTCTGGCGGATCGATGCAACGGATGACGTAATGGTGCTGCGGCGCGGCCCGGAACGCGGCAAGGCTTTTGCTGCCGACGGTCAGCAGCACCCGCAGCGGTACCGGGCCGATGGCGGCGGCGGCAGCATCGGCGTCCGGCACCAGGGTCCAGCGATCGCCGGGCTGCGGCCGCCAGGGCGCGCGTTCGATGCGCAGCAGCGGCACGCCGGCCGCTTCGGTGGCGTATCGTGCATTGGCGCTGATCCGCTGCGCATACGGGTGCGTCGCATCGATCACCGCCTCGATGCACTCCGCCCGCAGCCAGGCGCACAGACCATCAGTGCCGCCGAAGCCGCCGATCCGGCAGGGGACGGGCGACAGCATCGGGCTTTGCGTCACCCCGGCGAGCGACAGGGTGGTATCGAAGCGGTCGTCCCGCGCGAGGCATGCCGCCAGCCGCGACGCCTCGCCGGTGCCGCCGAGCAGCAGCACGCGCAACGCGGCGTTCCTCGTCAATGATCCCATGGCTGGCCATCCTGGGCATCGGCGAGGACGGTGTCGATGGCCTGTCCGATGAGGCCCGCCGGCTGCTCGGCGCCGCCGGACTGGTGGTCGGCGGCGCGCGCCATCTGGCCCTCGCACGCGGGCTGATCGCCGGCGAATGCCGTCCCTGGTCGTCGCCGCTGACCGACACCTTGGACGTCCTGCTCGCACGACGGCCTGAGCCGACGGTGGTGCTGGCGTCGGGCGACCCGTTCTGGTTCGGCGTCGGCAGCACGCTGCTGCGCCGCATGCCCGCGGGCGAAATGATCTGCCTGCCGGGACGGTCCTGCTTCTCGCTGGCCTGCGCCGCCCTTGGCTGGGGCCTGGAGACGGTCGCGACACACTCGCTATGCGGCCGGCCGCTCGCCGCCCTGTTGCCGGCATTGCAGCCCGGCGCGCGTCTGCTGGTGCTGTGCGCCGACGCCACAACCCCCAGCGCGGTCGCGGCGTTGCTGCGCGCGCGCGGCTTCGGCGGCTCCACGCTGCATGTCATGCAGGCACTCGGCGGGCCGCGCGCGCGCATCGTGACGCAAACGGCGGACCAGGCCCTGCCCGAAACCATCGACCCGCTCAACCTGCTGGCAATCGAGCTGGTGGCCGGGCACGAGGCCGCCGTGATCCCGCTCGCCTGCGGCCTCGACGACGCCTTGTTCGCTCATGACGGCCAGTTCACCCGGCGCGAAATCCGGGCGCTGACGCTCTCCGCCTTGGCGCCGCGCCAAGGCGAGCTGTTGTGGGATATCGGCTGCGGCTCCGGCTCGGTCGCCATCGAGTGGCTGCTGCGTCATCCCGCCAATCGCGCCGTCGCCATCGAACGCGACCCCGTCCGCGCCGCGCGCGCCGCGGGCAACGCCGAGGCTCTCGGTGTTCCCGGTCTGTCGGTGTGCCAGGGCGAGGCGCCGGCGGTGCTTGCCAAGTTGCCGCTGCCCAACGCGGTGTTCATCGGCGGCGGCGTCACCAACCCGGGGGTGCTTGACGCCGCCTGCAAGGCCTTGTCACCCGGCGGTCGCCTAGTGGTCAATGCGGTGACGACCGAGGCGGAGGTGGTGCTGCTTACGGCCCAGGCGACGTATGGCGGTGACCTGACGCGCATTGGGCTCGACCGGCTTGACAGCATCGGCACCATGCACGCGCTGCGGCCGGCGATGCGGATCACGCAATGGACTTGGACGAAGTGAGGGGGCGCAAGTGAGGGTTGCGGCCGGTCTCGGCTGCCGTCGCGGGGTGCCGGCGCGGGCGGTGCGCGACCTGCTGGAGCAGGCCGCCGCCCGCGCGGGGGTTGCGCCGACGCTGCTGGCCATCCCCGACTTCAAGCATGACGAACCGGGCTTGGTGGAGGCGGCACGTGGCGCCGGACTCGCGCTGCTGCGGATTTCGCCGGCCGAGCTGCGGGCGCAACAGCCGCGTTGCGTCACTCGCTCGGCGCGTGTGCGCAGCGCCACCGGCGTGGACAGCGTCGCCGAGGCCTGCGCGCTGGCGGCGACCGCGCCGGGCGGCCGGCTGGTGCTGCCGCGCATCACCGCCCAGGGGGTGACGTGCGCCATCGCCGTGGCCGATAATGGGGCCCCATGACCATCCACTTCATCGGTGCAGGGCCAGGTGCCGCCGATCTGCTCACCCTGCGCGGCCGCGATCTGCTGGCGCGCTGCCCGGTCTGCCTCTATGCCGGCTCGATCGTGCCGAAGACGATGCTCGCGCATTGCCCGCTGGATGCGCGGCTGATCGACACCGCGCCGCTCGACCTGGACGCGATTACGGCCCACTACCTCGCCGCCACCGCCGCCGGGCAGGACGTCGCACGGCTGCATTCTGGCGATTTGTCGGTGTTCAGCGCGCTCGCCGAGCAGCTCGTCCGGCTGGACCGCGCCGGCGTTCCCTACACGCTCACGCCGGGTGTGCCGGCCTTCGCCGCCGCCGCGGCGGTGCTGGGCCGCGAGCTGACCCGCCCCGGCGTGGCGCAGAGCCTGGTGCTGACCCGGCTGCCGGGGCGCGCCTCGGCGATGCCCGCACGCGAGACCCTGGCCGCGTTTGCCGCGACCGGGGCGACGCTCGTGATCCATCTGGCGATACACGGGATCGAGCGGGTCGTGGCGGACCTGCTGCCGTTCTATGGCCCGGACTGCCCGGTAGCGGTGGTGGCACGCGCTTCCTGGCCGGACGAGCAGGTGCTGCGCGGCAGCCTCGCCACCATCGAGGCGGCGCTCGCGGCAACACCGATCGAACGCACGGCGCTGGTGCTGGTCGGTCCGGCTTTAGGTGACATAGTCGGTGAGGAGAGCGCGCTGTATCGCGCCGACTATGTCAGGCGGTTTCGCACGGACCTGCCGGAGAGCGCGCCATGAGCGTCGAAGATCGCGATCTCCAGCGCGATGCCGGCGCCGCGCAGCGGCTCGGCCGCGACCTCCAGAGCCCGCGCCGCGACGGCGTCGCCGAGGGCCACGCCGGCTTCGGCGGCAATCGCGAACGCCTCGGCGGCGGTGTTGGCCTGCGCCATGCGGTCGTGGTCGAGCCCCGGCGCGAGGTCGGCCAGCGCCGCCCGGTCCACAACACCGCGGCTGGAGTGCAGATCCAGCCGTCCCTGCGCCAGTTTGGTGATCTTGCCGATGCCGCCGGCGATGGTCACCCGCCTTACCGGATGGCGTCGCAAATATTTCAGCATGCCGCCGACGAAATCGCCCATCTCGATCAGCGCCATTTCGTCGAGCCCGTGCAGCCGACGCACCGCCGCCTCCGAGGTGCGCCCGGTGCTGCCGGCGATATGCTCGTGGCCGGTGGCACGGGCGACGTCGATGCCGCGTCGTATGCTGTCGATCCAGGCGGCGCAGGAGAACGGAATCACCACTCCCGTGGTGCCCAGGATCGACAGGCCGCCGACGATGCCAAGCCGGCCGTTGAGGGTCTGCGCCGCCAGCGCCTCGCCGCCCGGCACCGAGAGCGTCACCAGGGCGGCGGGGGCAGGGTGCAGTTCGGCCAATGCCGCTTCGATCATCCGACGCGGCGCCGGGTTGATCGCGGGCTCCCCAGGCGGCAGTGGCAGGCCTGGGCGGGTGACCGTGCCGACCCCTTCGCCCGCGCGAAACTGGACCCCGGAGCCCGCCGGCAGCAACGTCAGCGACGCCCGGATCAGGGCGCCATGGGTGACGTCGGGGTCGTCGCCGGCATCCTTGAAGACAGCCGCGCTGGCGCAGCCACCCTCCAGGCGCTGCTCCGCCAGCGCGAAGGCAACCATGGCGCCGCTGGGCAGGGTAATTTCCACCGGATCGGGAAAATGGCCGCCGAGCAACGCGGCGTAGCAGGCCTTCGCCGCCGCCGTCGCACAGGCTCCCGTGGTCCAGCCACGGCGCAGCGTTCCGCTCGGCTTCACCGGTACCAGCCTAGGAGCGACGGCAGGATCTGTCACCCGCGATGAGGAGGGCGCGATGAGGAGGGCGCGATGAGGAGGGCGCGATGAGCCGGGCTCTGATGATCGCCGCCCCCCGCTCGGGCAGCGGCAAGACGGTGGTGACCCTGGCCATCGGGGCCGCCCTCGCGCGTCGCGGCCTGCTGCTGCGCGCCGCCAAGTCCGGACCCGACTACATCGATCCGGCATTCCACGCCGCCTGCCTGGGCGCGCCCTGCCTAAACCTGGATAGCTGGGCGATGCCCGACCTGTTGCTTGGCGCGCTCGCCTCCGCCGTGCCGGAGTCCGCACTGCTGCTGATCGAAGCCTCGATGGGCCTGTTCGATGGAGTGGCAGCCCCCCCAGGCCGCGCCGGACGCGCCGCCGATCTCGCCGCCCGCTTCGACGTGCCGGTCCTGCTGGTGCTCGACATCTCCGGCCAGTCGCAGTCGGCCGCGGCGATCGCGCGCGGCTTTGCTCTGCACGAGCCCGCGGTGCGGATCGCCGGAGTCGTGCTCAACCGGGCGGGCTCTGCACGTCATCGTGACCAGACTCGCGCCGCCATCGAGCAGACCGGCCTGCCGGTGCTCGGCTGCCTGATGCGCGATCCCACGCTCGGCCTGCCGGAGCGCCACCTGGGGCTGGTGCAGGCGCAGGAGCATGGGGGGCTGGCGGATTTCCTCGCGCGGCTAGCCGACATCGCCGAACGTGACCTCGATCTGGACGCCATCGCAGCTCTTGCGTTACCGATGCCGTCAGGCGGCGCGGAACCCACGGCCCTGCGGCCCTTCGGGCAGCGGATCGCGCTCGCCGAGGACGCGGCGTTCAGCTTCATCTATCCGCATGTGCTGCGCGGCTGGCACGCCGCCGGCGCCGAGATCGTGCCGTTCTCCCCACTCGCCAACGAGCCGCCCGACCCTTCCTGCGACGCCTGCTGGCTGCCGGGCGGCTATCCAGAGCTGCATGCCGGCCGGCTTGCGTCAAATGCGTGCTTCCTCGACGGACTGCGCCGGTTTGCGGCCAACCGGCCGGTGCACGGCGAATGCGGCGGCTACATGGTGCTCGGCCAGTCGCTGGAAGACGCGACCGGCACCGGGCATGTCATGGCGGGCCTGCTCGGGCACTCCACCAGCTTCGCGCGAAGGCGCATGGTGCTTGGCTACCGCGAGGCGACGCTCGTATCGGCGAGCGGCTTCGGCCCCGCGGGCACACTCTTGCGCGGTCACGAATTCCATTACGCGAGCCTGTCCGATCCCGGCGACGACGCGCCGCTCGCGGGCCTGTGCGACGCCGCCGGCCGTGATCTCGGGCCGGCCGGCGGCCGGCGCGGCGCGGTCAGCGGCTCGTTCTTCCATGCCATTGCGACGCACGGACCATGATCCCCGGGTTTGAGACGATCGACGATCTGCGGCGGCTGTGCGAGCGCCTGCCGGAGTTCGACCGCACCGCCGCGGCTGCGGTCGCGGCACGCCAGGCGACGCTGACCAAGCCGCCGGGCAGCCTCGGCCGGCTCGAGGAGCTCGCAGCCTGGCTCGCCGGTTGGCAGCGTCGGCACATGCCACGCCTGGAGCGCGTCGAGGTCGTGGTGTTCGCCGGCAACCATGGCGTGACCGTGCATGGTGTCTCGCCCTATCCGGCGTCGGTGACGGCGCAGATGGTGGCGAACTTCGCCGCCGGAGGTGCTGCGATCAACCAACTCGCGGCCATCGCCGACGCCGAACTCCGCGTCGTGCCGCTGCATCTGGACACGCCCACGGCCGACTTCATCGAGGCGCCGGCGATGGATGAGCCGGGCTTCCTGGCGGCGGTGCGCATCGGCGCCGACCAAATTCGGCCCGGCACGGACCTGCTCTGCCTGGGCGAGATGGGGATCGGCAACACCACCGCCGCCGCCGCCATTGCCGCCGCTTTGTATGGCGGCGATGCCGGGCGCTGGGTCGGGCGTGGCACCGGGATCGACGATGACGGCTTGCGTCGCAAGCAGCGCGCGGTCAAGGCCGCACTCGCCCGCCACCGCGCAGCACTCGGGGATCCGTTGCAGGTGGCGCGCTGCCTCGGCGGCTTCGAGCTGGCCGCACTTCTGGGTGCCACCCTGGCGGCGCGGCACGCGCGGGTGCCGCTGCTGCTCGACGGCTTCGTCTGCTCCGCCGCCGTCGCGCCGCTGGCGCAACTGCGCGCGGGCGCGCTCGACCACGCGCGGCTCGCGCACGTCTCCGCCGAAGCGGCCCACCGACAGCTTGCCCGCGCACTCGGGCTCGCGCCGCTGCTCGATCTCGGCATGCGGCTGGGCGAGGCATCGGGGGCGGCGCTGGCGGTGCCGCTGTTGCGCGCCGCCGTCGCCTGTCACGCTGGGATGGCGAGCTTCGGCGAGGCGGGCGTCTCCGGCCAAACATGATCCGCCGCCTACGAACCGATCTCGCCGCCACGATCGGCTTCTTCACCCGTCTGCCGGTGGGCTGGCTGATGCCGGAGGCACCGAACATCGACATGGCGCGCGCGGCCTGGGCCTATCCGCTGGCCGGCGCGCTGGTCGGGCTGTGCAGCGGCGGCGTCTATGCGATCGGGGCCTGGTGCGGCCTGTCGCCGATGCTGTGCGCCTGCTGGAGCCTGGCCGCGATGGTGCTGCTCACCGGCGGACTGCACGAGGACGGGCTCGCCGACATGGCCGACGGCTTCGGCGGCGGCCGCGACGTCGAGGCCAAGCTCGCGATCATGCGTGACAGCCGGATCGGCAGCTACGGCACGCTGGCGCTGCTGCTCTCAAGCATTGTGCGGATCGCCGCCGTCGCCGCGATCGCCACCCCCGCGCGCGTGGTGGCGGCCCTGGTGGCCTCGGGTGCGATATCGCGCGCCGCCATCGTGCTGCTGCTGGTGCTGTTGCCGCCGGCACGCTCCGACGGGCTGGCTTCGTCCCTGCGGACCGTCCCGCGTCTTGCCGTGCTGGCTGCCCTGGCTATCGCGTCGGCGTTCGATGCGGCCCTGCTCGACGACTGGCTGCTCGCACCCGCCTGCATGCTCATTGTCACGGTGCTGCTCGCGGCGCTGTCGCGGGCGCAGATCGGCGGTCAGACCGGCGATGTGCTCGGCGCCGGCGCCGTGCTCGCCGAATGCGCGGTGCTCAGTGTCTTGTCCCAATCCGCTTATTGCACCAGGTAGCTTCGGGAATCAGCGTCTCTATTGCAGAGCCTTGATGAAACGACCGAGAAGCGCGTTGATTGTCTCCGGCGCCTCGATCTGCGGGAAATGTCCACACCCTGTGAGCCATACAATCTCGGCGTCCGGCTTGTGCGCGCTGACAAGGCGGAGCCAGGGTGACATTTCCCCCTGCTCGATCGGTCTTCGCCTTTGACCTGCCGCCCTGAACGTTGACTGAACTACCAGGGTGGGCGCCTGCAGGCTGTTCAGCGCATCAACGGCATGCGTTGCATCCCAGTGAGCCATACCCCTGACCAGCTTTCCAATGGCGCTCACTCCGATGTCGGTTACGCGTCGCAGCGCCAGTGCGCGAAACTCATCCGGCGTGTTATCGCTGAACATGTCAAGGAAGCTCTGCATCAGCGCCGCCTTGTTGTCAGAGGCGGCTTTGTCACCATCGCTGCTGGCGATGTCCGCAGGCTGGCCGATCGCACGTTGGCTGCCTTCGATAAGCACCAGCCCGATGAGGCCTTCAGGCTGCTGTCGAGCGGCTTCCAGCGCGACCCGGCAGCCCATGCTATGGCCGACCAGGACGGTAGGGTGGCGCGGAGCGCTCTGCCTGGCCTCGTTAACAAATCTCGCCATCCCGCTGATCAGGCTCTCGCACCCGGGCTCGGGTAAATCCGGAGCAATCACGTCCGCCGCCTGCGAGAGGTGCTCAAGCTGAGCGGACCAGTCTTCACCCCTGCAGCCAACTCCATGAATGAGTATGACCCTGGTGCGGCGCCTGTCGGACGAGCTTGAGACGTCCGATCTAGAACGATCCTGCATCGATCTAAAGTGAGGTATTCGGCGCCGCGACCGGCGTGGCGTGACTGCCGTTCGGCTTGGCTTGCGCTGGCGAGACCGGTTTGACGGCCTGTGTTCCGGCACATCCAGCAAGGCCAATCGGGCTCAGTCCGATAGCCACCGAGAGGAGAAGGATCGGACCCATTGTCATTTGATCAACTCTCAGAGTTTCATGCCGAGCGAGATGACAAAGTTGGTGCCATCGAGTGTGTTATGCGACTCGATACCCAACGACGCCTTGAATTTGACGGTCAAATGCTGTCTGGGGAAATCGACGGCGAAAATCGGTCCAAGCTTGAAGGCTTCGAAATGCTTGCCGTTGGGCGCCACCACCAATCCGTCGTGATAGTCATTTTGAATTTGTCTGGCATAGAACCCCGCGACGCCGTACTGGAAGATCTTGTCCCGTTCCGTGATCGCAAAATCGACATCGATCGGTGGGCCGCTCTGATAGTCCGTTTCATGGTTTTCCGCGGAGTAGTCGAAGAAAAGATGCGCGTCGAATTCGGCGCCGTCGCCCAGGAAGTTTGGTTCCGTCATGTAGGTGACGGCGAGGTTCGGAATGATGAACACAACGTTGTGACCGTCGGGCGCCAATTTCTGCGGTTCATAGGTGCCTATGGGGATTTCCATGGAATAGGCGGCCAGCACGGTCAATCCGTAGGGGAAGGGGTATCGTACATGTTGCGGCGGCCCGCCGAAACTGCCGAAATTTCGACTCCATTTGACGACGTCTAGGTAGGGGTCGCCCCAACCTACCGATGTCTGATGGATGCCGAGATTGCCGATCTTGAAAGTCGACTCGGTCGCGTAATCGAACTGCAGAAGTGACGCGACAGTGCCCCCATACAGCTTGAACGGGTAGACATATTGCAGCGCGCCGCCGACGATATTGGCTTCAACGTCCACATCGTGGACTCCCGGCAGCTTTTGGCCATTGTCGCCGTTGACTTGCCTGTAATAGGCGGGGACGTCCGCAAGCCCAAGATAGAAGCCCGGAACCGGCGGAATTAATGCGTTGCGGATGTCCGTCCCGCCGATCGGGCCGCCCTGGACAGCGCTTTCAGAACCCCACGCCGGCTGGCCGAGGGCCAAGGCGAGGACTGCCGATCCGACAACACGTCGAAACCCTATGGGCATTGGTCGTTGCTTCCCGAATGCTTTTATTGGACATGCGACCGGGTCGCGAATGCCTGGTGCGTCACTCACCGATCCTGGCACATCGATAGGTGAGCAAGTCGCCATCGTCAATCTTGATTGATTCTGTCAATCTATCGCGCGTGGCGGACTAGTTGAATGCCTTACGGGGTTAAAGTGCGTCCGGCAGCACGCCATTATAGAGCGCCCGAGGACGAACCAGTTCGCACGTGTGATATTGTTCCATCGCATGCGCGATCCAGCCGACGAAGCGGCCCAGTCGGAAGAGCAGGGGTTCGGCGCTGCCGAGCTTGAGTTGCCGGCTGAGAAAGACGACGGGAAGTGCGAAATCGGGCGAACGCCCGGTTGCATCCCGCGCCACCGAGATGGCGGTCAGGAGCCGTTTTGTCGTTGGATGTCCGTCGAGTGCCTCGCTCACGCTGGCCAGCAGGCAAGCCGCTCGCGGGTCCGCGCCCTCATAGAGCGACTGGCTGAAGCCAGGGAGGGTTTCGCCCTCGCGCAGACGGCGAATGATCGGCTCGCTTGGGTCGGCGGTCGTCGCGATCTCGTCGAGCATTCTCGACAGGGATTGCGCACGTCCGAAGGTGAGCCGGCGGCCTTCCGAGGAGGCGAGGCCGGCGAGCGTGACCTGATACGCGGTCACCCCGGTATTGGCGACCGCCCGCACGGCATATGTCGTCGGATCAAACTCGTGGTCCGCCGCCAGGACCAGAAGTCTGCGGATCAGGTCGGCGTAGCGGGACTTGTGCAAGGTTTCCGCCAGGAAGATGTGCAACGGCGTGCCCGCCGGCGCGGGTGAGGCGGATCCGACGATCATTCCGGCAAGCCAGCGCATGATGTCCGCCGAAGTCCGGACATAGCCGCTACGCGACAGGTCGTAGGCGCGGGGATTGCCGCGCTCGAGCACAGGCAGCAGCGTCATGACGCTTTCCATCGCCGTCGCTCCCTCGAGCGCCTGGTGTATACGCAGATAGGTGTCCGTCATGACGAAGGGAGGCTGCGAAAACACCTCGTTTGGATCAACCTCCCAAAGGAGCCCGGCAACGTCCTCAATCGTCGCCGACTCGGCCAGCCGCAACGCACTCCGGCCGCGGTAGAATGGACCCTCCTGATTGATCAGGGTGATCATGGTGGTCGGCATCAACACATCTCGCGAGGGCGGGGAGGCCTCGCTGCTCAGATGCAGGATGTCGTCCCGCCAATAGGTCCGTCGCTTGGATCCCGGTATGGCCTGCGACCGGATTTTCTTGCGGCTGACGTAGGCGTAGATCGTTGCAACACTCACGCCCAGGGATCGGGCAGCCTCCTCGGCCGTGAGATACATCCGCGTCCCATGAGTTTGCTGTGGCTGCTGCGTCAGCAAATAGACAGCTTGATGCAGCTCGTCAACATACGCGGGTGCTCGGGTGACGGCCTATGTCAGCGCGAGCTCTAGCAAGCGCACGTAGCTCTGGCCGCTATGCATGTCGCGCTCATGCGGGCCACCCTGCGGCGCCGGCCTGGGCATGGTGATCTTGACGACATGCAACGTCTCGACGACGAAGCGCCGCACCAGACGGGCATCGACGCCATAGATCGCGGCGATTGCGTCGGCGCTGATGGCGTCGTTGTCCTTATAGCGTCCAAACGCCTCGCTGCCGTCGAAGAACAGGTCGATGGTCACCCAGAACGGGCCAGCGTTCTTCGACCTGACATGGCGGCAGATATCCGTGAGCCTAGGCATCCTTGGTCCACCCCGTCGGGTCGCCCACGTCCACCCAACGGGTCCGGACGAGCTCGGACGGCGTGGTCTGGACGACATGATTGAGATGAAACGCGAAGACCTGTCCGCGCTCGATTTCGGCCGGCGAGAACGGGAAGGCGTAGCTCGGCAGTTCCTTGCCTTCGCGGACCGGAAAATGAAAAAAATAGGGATTGCAGACCTTGGTGACCTCGGTCGCCAGCGCCTGGGTGGCCGCCGTCGCGACGAACAGGAGCCCGATTTCGCGTGGCGGCGCGGCGCCAGCCGGCGGCGGCAGACCCGACACGGCATTCCAGCCATAGGGCCGAAGCGAGATCTCGTAGCTGCCGGCGATCTCTCCCAGCATGCGCTGCACACGCTGGTGCAGGGCGTCGGACATGCGCGCGAGGAAACCGTCGATATCGGCGAGTACGGCTGGATCTTCGATCCCGACCAGCATGACCGTCTGATAGGAGCCGCCGCCGGCGCCTTCGAGCTTCATCGTGTAGGGCGCGGCCTCGAAACGCGAACCGGTTACGCGAACCGTTCTCTCATCGAGCGGTGCGTAGAGCGTGTCCGTCACGTCGAGCACGCCACCCGGCTCGGTCAGCCGAAACGGGTCACCGTTCTCGTACAGCATATGCGCCGAGACCGTCTCGGGCGTGCATCGGTTGTTCGGGGCCAGCGGGGCGAGCGTGAAGCCTTCCTGGTCGACGCTCATCAGAACCCCGGTGCTGCCGGGATTGACGGTGCAAAGGCCGCCGCACTCGGCGATCTTGGCCGCATGCCAGGAGGCGCCAACATGCCTGCCATTGCGAAGCGGCACGGCAGCCAGCACCGCGGTATCGGTGGTGCGGCCGCCGAGCACGATATCGGCGCCGGCGTCCAATGCCGCGATGTACGGCTCGGCTCCGAGCAGGGCCACGATGTGGTCGCAGGCGTCGATCCTCGCCTCGTCGAGCGCGGCCGAGGGAGGCAGCGGCCTGATCGCCCCCTGCCGCAGCTTGGCCTTGAGGACAAGCTTGTCCTGCTCCGAGTACAGCACGGCAATCCGCGGCGCGATGCCCTGATCGCGCGCCACCTCAAGGGCGATCTCCAATGTCCAGTCCACCGCCTGATCGCACCCGGACGTGCCGCACGAGCCGATCAGCAGCGGGATGCCGGCCCGCTCGCGTGCGGCCATCAGGAGTGACATGTCGCGCTTGATGGCATGCCGGCTGTATTTCGACAGCCCGGTCGCCAGCGACGCGGGGCCGCTGTCCGTCGATCCCGCGTCCAGGGCGATGGCATGCGGCCGTAGCGCCAGGCCGGCTTCCAGTTCTTCCGCCTTGGCTCCGGACCCGAGCACGCCCAGGGGCACCAGGATTCGGGTCTCGTCAAGGCTCATCGTGCTGTCGTCTCGAGCGGTTGCGGCGCCGGCGACACCTGCTCGAGAATACGCGTCAACGAGGACACGCCATCAAGACGATCGAGCCGGTTGAGCGCCTCATAGGCCTGTGACACCGATGCGTCCGGCAGTGCGAGGCTCGCGCAGTCATGGAACTTCGCCCACATCTCGCTGTCGGACATCGGATTGGTCGGGCCGCGCCCGAGGGCACCGACGACACGGCCGGTCAGTCTTCGACCATCGCGTGTCGTAACACTCACTTCCGCGGCAAACCGGTCCGACATGTCACGCGATGCCTCCGGCAAAGGCGAGGCCGTTGTTCGCGCCAGCAATCTCCGCACCTCGGGTTCCAGGTAGGCGCCGCCTTCAAAGTGGTTCAGCCGTGGCGCGCCGTCGATAAGCGCCCGCACCGCGGCATACTGGATGCTGAACTTTGCTCCCAACGCCGTCTTGGGCGCCGGATTGTCGGTGTGCGGCAGACGTTGCCGGTCTACTTGGATGTCGATGGTCTCGATCTCGCGTGCGGTCAGATGTTCGCGCTCGGCGAGCGCAAGCATCGCAAGGATTGCCGGATGGGTGCTGCCACAGCAGGGGAACTGCTTGAGACCAAAATTCGGGTGCTCGATTTCAAGCGGCTCCGTCTCGCCTCGGATCATGTGCTCGAGGTGTACGTTCTCCAGGTCATCATAGGCTGCAAAGAAGCCCTGCTTGTGTTCGAGAGCGCCGGGATTGGCGGTGAATCCGTCCTGTGCAAGCAGGGCCGCGAACAGGCCATTGCGGGCGCAATGGCCGACGTGCAGCGGCTTGGTCATGGTGCCGAAATTCGCTTTCACGCCGGACGCGAGTGAGGCGCACAAAGCGAGCGCCGTCGCAGTCCGCGCCTGGTCCAACTTCAGCAGGCGCGCGGCGGCGGCGGCGGCGCCGAAGACTCCCAGTGTCGAGGTCGGATGCCAGCCTTTTTCATAATGGTGTGGATGGACGACACGGCCAAGCCTGCACTCCGCCTCGAAGCCGACAATATAGGCATCGATCAGGTCCCGCCCCGAGACGTTGAGCGACTCGCCGAGCGCCATGACGACCGGCACGACCGGAACGGACGGATGCCCGCCCATCGCCTCGGCCATGTCGTCATAGTCGATCGCGTGCGAAGCGGTGCCGTTCACCAGAGCGGCCTCAAGGATGCCGATGCGGCGCCGGTCTCCGAAGATCAGCGCCGGCCCGACGGAGGCGTGGTTGACCAAGGTCTTGCGAAGGATGGTCACCGCCGGCTCGACGGACCCCGCAAGCGTTACCCCGACCGTGTCGATGATGGCGAGCATTGCCATCCGGACCCCAGCTTCGGTCGCCCGTTCGATCCCGACCGTCGCAAGACTTGCGGCAAGCGCCGAGGTCAGAGGTTGTCTTTCGGTCATCGCAAACCCCTTGCTTAGTCGCGCGCCTGTACGGTCTCGAAGCTGTGGCTGCCGGTCCTGGAGGGAAACCCGCCGCGTACCGCTCCTTGCGTCTGGTCACGATAGATCGGCGCCATCGCGGGGTTCAACGCCCGGCTGTTCGGGACCGACAACCACATGCGCAGCAGATGGCGGCGGCGGTCCGGCTCCGCATAATCCTGGAACGCCGATCTCGAATGCATGGTGACATGATTGTTCAGAAACTGGATGTCGCCCGGCTCGAACATCATGCTGAAGTGGAATTTCGGATCGAGCGCCATATGATCGATTGCCGACATCGCCTCATGCTGGAGGTCGGTGAGCTTCGGCAACTCCGGGTGATCCTCGTGCGCCGACAGGATATGGGTCTTGATATAGCGGGACGAAAACTTGCCATCCTGCTCGGAATAAATCGGTTGCTGGTAATAAGGCGACGCGCCGGGCTCCTGCTGACCTTTCCAGCTCCAATAGAACGGCTGGTAGAGTATTTCGAGAAGATCAGGACGGGTTCGGGCGATCTCGTTGCGAATAGCCAGGGAACTGCAGATCATGCTCAGACCGCCGCTCATCGCGGGACGCAGGACCATCAGGGCCACGACATCGCTGGTATCGGTGTGGAAGCCGAGATGCTGGCGCGACATATAGCCGCGTCCGGTGGAACTGTTCACATCGCTGCCGAAATCCATCACGTCGCCGAGCAGGTCTCCCTTGCTGCTCTGCGACACGGCGACCCCGACATGGCGGCCGATCCCCCAATACATCATCCGCAGATCGTCCTTGGTGTAGTTCAGAGCCGGCAGGCCGCGGATCACCGCGATCCCGCGTCCCTGCTCCAGCCGCTTCAGGACGTCGGCGAACAGGTCGTCGAAGCCGATTAGAGGGAAGTTCGTCTTGGTCAATGCATCGAGAGTTGTGCCGGATGCCTTGGCAGTGGTCAGCGCGCGATCAAGTGCCGCCACCTGAACGGACGAGAGATTGATCACCCACTCGCCCTTGTCTTCCATATCCGCTGCCCGCCAGTCGGCGGGATTTTCAATGATGGTCGCCATGTTCACGTTCCCTTGTCACGGGTTTGTCGTTGTCGAAGCGGTGTCGATGCAGTTGGCATCGACGATGGAAGGGAACATGACTTAGCCGGTCATGTTTATCAATCTTGACGCTAATAATCCACGTTACGCCTTGAACGCAAAGATACCATGGCGGCAACCGTCCTCCTACCTTACATTGACGCCCAAAATCAAGATTGACGCGCTGGTTGTCCGGCCGTCATTTGGCATCGGCAGGTGGTCACGGCGGCCGCTCGGTTGCGGGTGACCCGCAATGCCGCGGCCGTGTTTGTCCATCCGTCTGGGAGGCGTCCCATCATGATCAGTCAAGATCGGAGCCCGATGCCGCAAGGCTGCTGGCATGGTGCGATCATGAAAGCCATACCCGCAGCGCCGCTATGTGCGAGGCGACATGCTTGAGCGTCATCAATCAGCCGATATCGAAGCCTATACGAAGGGCCGTGGCATCGTCATCTTCCTCTATCTCGCCTACATGCTGAGCTTTGCCGATCGCGTCATCTTCGGGATCGTCATGAAGCCGGCCAAGGCAGCCCTGGGCTTCACCGACTCCCAGCTCGGCCTTCTCGCCGGCGCCGCCTTCGCGTTGAGCTATGCGATCTTCTGTCCGATCGGTGGACTGATGGTAGACAAGTTCAACCGAAAGGCGATCATGGTCGCTGCCATCACGTTCTGGAGCGTGATGACCTTTGTGACCGGGCTGGTCAGCTCATTCCTCGCCTTCGCGGTCGTGCGCGCCTGCATCGGCATTGGTGAGTCGCTGCTCGGGCCGCTCGCCGTCTCGCTTGTCGGCGATAGCGTGCGCCGCGAAGAGCGCGCCAGGGTTTTCGGCTTCTATCTAAGCGCCGGCGCGGTCGGCACGATCCTGGCTTTCGTCATCGGCGCGGGCGTCATCCACCTGTTCTCCCGGTCGCCTCACGGCGGCCTGTTCGTCTACGGCATCGGCGTGATCGCGCCCTGGCGAGCCGTGTTCCTTGCCGCAGCCCTGCCCGGCTTCGTATTGGCGTTCGCGGTATTCCTGCGTCTGCGCGAGCCGCCCCGGACGCTCGGACATCCGGCATCGGCGCCCGCCGGCCACGACGATACCATGGTGTTCCTGAAACGACATTGGACGCTGCTGGTTTCCATGTTCATCGGGCTTGCAGCCTGCCAGCTGGGTTCCTTCACATGGGCGACCTGGGGAGTGGTGTTCTTCGGCCGGGTGCATGGGTGGAGCCTGTCGCAAAGTGCCACCGTGCTCGGCGCCACCACCGCCATCTCCGCCTTGTTCGGATGCCTGGCCTGCGGACGCATCATCGAGGCCGTGCGTCGTCGCAACGTGGTGAGTGCACCGTTCTGGGTCGGCATGATCTCAAGCATCGTATTCGCGATCCTCGGCTCCATCGGCGTCATGATGCCGAACGCGTCGGCCGCCGTGGCCGTCCTCACCATGGCGAGCTTCTGCGGCTACATGCCGGCGGTCAGCATCTTCGCGGCCATGGGCGATCTCCTGCCGGCAGCAGCGCGCGGGCGTTTTGCCGGACTCCAGACCCTGGCTATCGGCGTGATCACCAATACACTTGGGCCGTACATGGTTGGCATGCTGAGCGATCGGGCTTTTCCCTCCGTCACCGGCATCCGTTATTCGCTTCTGACAACATTCCTGTCCACTGCGGCCGTCGGCACTCTGCTGGTCCTGCCGAGCATGGCCGCGTATCGCCGCCGCATGCAGGAGAAGTTCGTTCCTGCACCCGTCAGTACCCTCTAGCTTCGTCGGGACCACCACCCGCTTCAAAGCTTCGGGTTCTCTCAAAGCCGAGCCTCTCCCCTCATGCCGGACCGCAATAAAGATTTGCGCCAGGAGCCGTTGTCGGGCGAGCATCCGGGTAGAATCGCTGGCGTGGGTCCATTGGGGGTGCCGGCTGCTAGGCATCATGGTTCCTTCCTGAGCGGCGGCGCGCGGAGTTCGGCCAGGTCGTGCAGCGCGCACCCTCCATGAGCCTGGAAACCATGGCAGGCTTGAGCAATGATCCTCTCGCGCAGCTTGCAATGCACCATCTCACTGTTCGCGATTAAGCCGTCCGCAACATCGGCGCGACAACGCGCAAGCCGTGCTTGCGGCGCTCTGCTGTGACCATTGTCCTGCATGGAAGATCGCACGCCACCTCGCATCGGCGGCCATAACGGCGGTTCCGGCAGCCATTGCATTGAGCGGACGATCACGCCACGCTGACGCATCTTGTAAAGGACATCCTGTTGCTTGGGCGCATGACCATGTCCTGGATTCTGCTCGCCGGCTGCTACCTTCTGTTCGCCGAGCAGACGGGAGCCGGAGACCTCGCCGCAGGCGCGGTCATCGCGCTCTGCGGCAGTGCGATCATGGAGGCGGCGCGCCGCCATTCCGATCGCCGTTACGCCGTGCGTCCGAGTTGGGCGAGGGTGATCGTGCGCCAGATTCCCGTCTTCTTTGCCGAGTGCCTGCCGCTCTTGCGGGCCTTCGGAGAGCCGCTTGGCGCGCGCGAGCGCGGGCTCGGACGTTTGGTGGCGATCCCGTTCGACGGCACGACCGGCCGCACCGCCCCGCAAGCCGCTGGGAGGCGCGCGTTGGTGACGAGCGCGGTGTGCTTCACGCCGAACAGTGTCGTGCTCGGCCTTGAGATGCAGCCCGGCCATCTGCTGCTGCACCAGATCGAGGCGACGGCGGAGCCGCCTGGAGGCGGCAATCCGGTTTGGCCGATCTGAGCGCGCCCCACCCATGATCTGGTTTGCCGCCGTGTTCGCTTTGCTGTTCGCCCTGCTGGCACTGGCCGTGCTGGTGCTTCGTGCGCCGATCTCGGACGCGCTGGTGGCACTGCAACTTGCCTCGGGCCTGTTCGCGCTGATCCTGCTGCTGCTGGCGCAAGCCTACCAGCGCGCGTCGTTCGCCGATCTCGGGCTGGCTGTGGCGCTGTTATCGGTGCCGTCCGGGCTGCTGTTCGCGCACTTCTTCGAGCGTTGGCTGTGAGGCTCGCGGCCGAAGCGGTGCTGCTCGGCGCGGGCGTGCTGGTGCAATTGCTGTGCTGCGCCGGTGTCTGGCGGATGCGAACGCCATTGGACCGGCTGCATTATCTGGCTCCCGCGAGCTTTCTTGGGCCGATGCTGATCGCGGGCTCCGTGGTCGTGGCCGGCTCCGCGTTGCAATTGGCGCTCAAGGCGGTGGCGATCGCGCTGGTGCTGGCCTTGTCCGGGCCGCTGATGACGCGGGTGCTCGCGCGCGCCGTCCGGGTGCGCGAGTTCGGCACCGCAAACCCGCTGCCGGAGGAAATCATGCAAGAAGGCCAGGACAAGTGAGCGTCCTGCAACTGCTCTGCTTTGCGATGGTCGCGGTGGGAGCGACGGCGGTGGTGCTGACGCGCGATCCGCGCCGCCAGGTGCTGGTGCTGTCGCTCTACGGCTTCGTGCTGACCATCCTGTTCATGGTGTTGCAGGCGCCGGACGTTGCCTTTTCCGAACTGGCGGTGGGGAGTGCTGCCTTGCCGATGATGCTGCTGGTGGCGTTGGCCGGCACCTCGGGCCCGCGACGGCGGAGCGACGAGGACGGCAAGCGGCGATGAGTCCCGCGGTGCGTCTCGCGATGCTGCTCGCCTGCCTGCCCGTGCTCGGCGCAATGCTGCTTGCGGGCTGCACCGGCCTGCCCGGCTTTGGCCATTATCCCGGGCCGTACGGCGACCTGATCAATCACCTGGCGCCCTCCGAACGGCAGGTGGGCAACGTGGTCGCCGCGATCAACTTCGATTATCGCGGTCTTGATACCTTGGGTGAGGTGTTCATCCTGTTCGCCGCCGTGGCCGGCAGCGTCGTGCTGATGCGCGGCGTGCAGGGAGAGGACCGGACGGACGCCGAGCAGCCGCCGGCGCGCGGACGCCCCGACCTGCCGCGCAGCGACGACGCCGCCTGGGTCAGCACCGGGCTGCTCGGCCTGCTTGTCGTGTTTGGCCTCTACGTGGTGGTGCACGGGCAGCTCACGCCGGGCGGCGGCTTCCAGGGCGGGGTCATCACCGCGACCGCGGTGCTGCTGATCTATCTCACCCGCAACTACGGCGCCTTTCTCGGCGCCGTGCCGAAAGAGGCCACCGATGCGCTGGAGGCATTCGCCGCCGGCGCTTACGCGCTGGTCGGCATCGCCACACTGCTCGCGGGGGGCGCCTTCCTGCAGAACCTGCTGCCGCTCGGCAAGCTCCACGATTTCCTGTCCTCGGGAAGCATCGCGCTGATCAACGACGCCGTCGGCATCGAGGTGGCCGCCGGCTTCATCGTGCTGTTCCTCGAATTTGCCGAGGAGGTGCGCGAGCGGCCGGCCGAGGCGGGCGCGTGAATACCCTGCCTTGGCTTGTCGCGGCGTGGCTGATGCTGATCGGGCTCTACGGCATCGTCACCAGCCGCCATCTCGTGCACCTGGTGATCTGCCTGTCGGTCGCGCAATCATCGACCTACGTGCTGTTGCTGTCGGCGGGCTACCGCGTTGCCGCCGCGGCCCCGGTCTTCACCAAGGGCCATGTCGGCGAGCGCGCCGTAGACCCGGTGGTCCAGGCGCTGGCGCTCACCGACATCGTGGTCGGCGCCACCGTCAGCGCGCTGCTGCTGGCGATCTCGATCCAGGTCTACAAGCGGCGCGGCACCCTCGATCCGGCGCGGCTGCGGACGATGCGTGACTGACATGATCCTGATACCGCTCGCGGTGGCACTCCCCTTGATCGCGGCCGCCTTGCTCGCGGGCCTGCGCCCGGTGCTGCCGCGCCTGCTCGGCGACGCGACCGCGATCGCCGCGGCCGTGGCGACCACGGCGATCCTGGCAACGCTGACAATGCTGTCGGCGCGTCACGGCACCATGGTCTATTGGTTCGGCGGCTGGCATCCGGATCATGGCGTGGCACTCGGCATCGCCTTTGCCGTGGACCCGTTCGGCGCGGCCACGGCGACGACGGGTGCTGTGCTCACCACCGGGGCGCTGGTGTTCGCCTGGCGCTATTTCGACAGCCTCGGCACCCTGTTCCCGACCCTGATCCTGGTGTTTCTCGCCGGCGTCGCGGGCTACACGCTGAGCGGCGACCTGTTCACCATCTTCGTGTTCTTCGAGGTGATGAGCACCTGCGCCTACGCGCTCACCGGCTACAAGATCGAGGGACCCTCGCTGATGGGGGCGCTGGCGTTCGCGATCATCAACACTCTCGGCGCAATCCTGCTGCTTTGGGGCATCGCCCTGCTGTATGGCCGCTTCGGCGCGCTCAATTTGTCGCAACTCGGTCGCGCGGTCAGCGCCGTTGGCCATCCGGACGCGGCCCTGGTGGCGGCACTCGCGCTGATGGCCACGGGCTTCCTGACCAAGGCGGCGGTGCTGCCGTTCCAGTTCTGGCATGCCGACGCCGATGCGGTGGCCCCCACGCCGGTCTGCCTGCTGATCAGCAGCGTCATGGCGCCGCTCGGCCTGGTCGGCCTGGCGCGGGTGTACTGGACCGTGTTTGCCGGCGCCCTGCCGCCCACCGGCGGCGCGTGGATAATCCTGCTCTGGTTGGGCGGCGGCACCGCGCTGCTGGGAGCGGTGCTGTCGCTGCGGCAGCGTCATCTCAAGCGCCTGCTCGCCTTCACCACCATCGGTCACGTGGGCATGATGCTGTCGGGTCTGGCGACCGGCGTTGCCGGCGGCCTCGGTGGCATGCTGCTCTATCTGGCGGCGGACGGGCTGGCGATCGGCGCGCTGTTCCTCGCGGTGGGCATCGTGCTGCACCGCCTCGGCAGCGTCGACATCCCCGAAATCCACGGTCGCGGCGGTGAGATGCAGTGGGCGGCCCTGCTGTTCGTGTTGGGCGCGCTGGCGCTGGCCGCGATCCCGCCCTTCGGCACCTTCGAGGGCAAGGCCGGCATGGAGGATGGCCTCAGTGCGGCCGGTCCGCTGGCGAGCGCCGTGCTGCCCTGGGTGTTTGTGCTGTGCTCGGGATGCACGTCGGCGGCGGTGCTGAGTGCCGCCGCACGAATTTTCCTGGGCTGGGGTCCGGCGCCGGCGGACGAGGACGCGCCCACCAGCGAAGACGGTGCGGAGACCAAGCAGGGCGCGGAGCGGACACCATTGCCGCTCAAGCTCGCACCGAGCCTGCTGCTGGCGCTGTGCCTCGCACTCGGGGTGACACCCGGTCTGCGCAGTGCCGCGAACGCAGCCGCGGGGCGGTTTCTCGACACCTCCGGCTACCGGGCCGCGGTGCTCGACTCCAAGCCGACCGGGCTGCTGTCGTTGGCGCCGGCCACATCGCTCTGGCCCTCGGCTCCCAGCGTCGCGGCCTCGCTCCTGCTGGCGCTGCTGGTGACGGCGCTGATCGTCGTTCGTGGAAACATACCGCAGGCTCTGCGCCGGCTTGCGGAGCTGGTGGGGGCGCCGGCGCGCTTGCTGGAGCAGCTCCATAGCGGCGACGTGGAAGACTACGCGGCCTGGCTCGCCCTCGGCGCCGTCACCCTGGGCGTAGGCTTTCTACTGGCCGTCTGATGACGGGCACCCCGGGTCAGGAGAGATAACTGGCGAAGTCGGCGGCAATCGTAGTGCCCCTTGCCTCGGCCGGGATTGGGGACTGCCGCCGCGCGCAGTCTCGCAGGCATCCGAAAGCTGCTCAGGATGTTTGCTGTGTCATAGCGATGAACAGTCCTGAGGCTGGATACCCGCGGCAGGTTTATTTCGGTCATCTCGACAGCGCCGCCACCGTCTCTGCATTGCTCAATGCCATGTCTCGTCTCCCGTAATCGCCGGAGCCGCGGGCTGCTACGCCACGAACCGGACCACCCCGCCCTCGACGCGGAGCGCCGCCCCGCTGGTCGCGGAAGCCTGCTCCGAGCAGGCATAGACGATCATGTTGGCCACCTCGTCTGTCATCGCGAACCGGCCGATGAGGCTGGTTGGCCGGGCCGCCTTCAGGAACGCCTGCTCGGCCTCGTCCTGTGTGATGCCTCGCACCTCCGCCTGGTGCGCCATGAAGTTGCCCAGGATTTCGGATCGCGTCGGGCCGGGCAGGACCGCGTTGACGGTCACGCCCGTACCAGCGACCGCCTCGGCCAAGCCGCGCGAGACGGCAAGCTGCGCCGTCTTGGTCATGCCGTAGTCGAGCATCTCCTTGGGGATGTTGACCGCCGACTCGCTGCTGACGAACACCACGCGGCCCCAGCCCCGCTGCACCATCCGCGGCAAATAATGGCGGGTCGCGCGCACGCCGCTCATCACGTTCAGCTGGAACAAAGCGAGCCAGTCCTCGTCGGGAATTTTCGCGATGTCCTCAACGCCGACGTAGTCGCGGATAAAGGCCGTGCCCACGTTGTTGACAAGGATGTCGGCGTCCGGCGCCCGGGCCACGAGTGCCTCGACGCCCGCCGCCGTCGACAGGTCCGCGGCAACGCCGGACACGTCACGTTCGGGGACGGCCTGGCGGATCTGCCGCACCGCCGCGTCGACACGCGCGTTGCCGCGCCCGTTGACCACAACCGCGGCACCGGCCCGCGCCAGCCCTTCGGCAGTGGCGCGGCCAATCCCGGCGGTTGACCCGGTGACGATCGCCTTGCGGCCAGTCAGGTCGATGATCATGTGGCATCCCGTTGCTTCTTGGTGGGTGAAAGATTGGAGGATGGCGCGTGCCCTGCTCAGCTCCGCGGCCGGCTGTCAGGGATCTTGGCAAAGTCCTGGAAGATCAGAGGTGCCCAGCTCTGCCCGCGCGCCTGGACAAGGGCTCCGCCCTCAGCCAGCGTGCCCAGTTTGACAGGGGCAAAGCCGAGCCGCTCGGCGAGTTCCTCAACCGAGGCCGTGGCGCTTTCTTCGTCGCTCGACACGAAGACCACCCGTCGCCCGCCACCCGTGTCCGGGTCGGCGGCCAGCTTTGCCGCGGCCAGATGGTTGAACGCCTTGACCAGCTTGGCGCCGGGGAAGGCGCGGGCGACGACGGCGGATGACGGCAAGCCGTCCAGGTCCTCGACAGGAATGCCAAACGCGTTCGTTACGTCGATGACGGTCCTGCCCTGCCAATTGGTCGCGGCTTTCGCCACCTCGCGGTGCTCCCAGAACGGAACGGCCAGCAGGATGAATTCGGCTGTCAGCGCCTCCTCCAGCGACTTGGGCGTGACCGTAGCCCCGATCGACGCGGCCTGTTGCGCCAGCGCCTCGGGCGGCCGCCGGCTTGCCACGGTCACGTCGATGCGCTTGCGGGCGAACGCCGTGGCGAGCGCCTGGCCGACCGCGCCAAATCCGATGATCGCATACGTCATTGAAAGTCTCCGGCTGATGGGGACTGCGGCTGATGCCCGGTCAGGCGCCTTCGCGTTCGAGAGCGACCCTTGCGAGGTCCTCAAGCAGCGTCTCGTGCGTGCGCCAGAAGCTGTCGGGCGCCTGCTTGCCCAGCTCGAGCCAGAGCGGGCCCTGCATCGCATCCTCGGTCCATAGGTGGGTGCCGTTCGCCGTGGGCGTGATGATCCATGCATGGTAGGCACGGGACTCAGCCGACGCCTTCGGGCCGCCGGCCCAGGCAACGCGGGTCATCGGCTCGAACTCCTGGACAGATGCACGGACGTCCTGGCCGGCCAGGTTGATTTAAAACGCGTGCCGAGGCGGAACCTGTCGTGGCCGTCGAGCAGTCGAACCTGTTCGACCCCCGGGTAGAAGCGGGACCCGGCCTGGAGATCGGTGAGCAACGACCAGATCGTCTCAGGCGATGCCTTGACGTCACGTTCGTTGGTGAAGTGGATGGGGGAACGGCTGGGGGTCATGTCCTCCGGCCAGTGGATCGCTTTAAACATGTTGGCCTCGATCTGCAAGCACGCCTTTGTCCAACCGGATATCGGGTCGGAGGAGGTCGGGCAGGACTCGAAACTTTCTCATATTGGTTGTGCGTTTGTGCACCGCCGACCCTCGCACTGCGCGCGACGGGGTGCGTCAACCGAGGGGGTAAGCCTGTCCCGCGAGCAGCGCCACATAGGTCGCGAGCCGTTCGGACATGAACTCCGTAAAGAGCCGCACGCGCTTGGTCTTGCGCGTCTCGCCCTGTGTCAGGAGCCAGAGCGTACCGTGCATACGCAGCCCGGTGCCCGGCACCCTGGCCAGCAACGGTTCGGCGTCTCCGACGAAACAGGGAAGCGTTGTCATGCCAAGTCCCCGGCGAACCGCGACGATCTGCGCATCCGCATTCGTCGTCCTGAACGGCGCCTCCGCGGCCGGTATGTCGCCCCCGAGCGCCCAGTCGAGCAGGCCGATATTGTCCTTGACGATCCAGCGGATGCGCTCGACCTCGCCTGTACGCCATGCCGCGAGTCGCTCGCGCGACACGTATACGCCGCCGAACAACACCGGTCCCTTCAGCCCGTAGAGGTTGGGCGGCAGGGTCTCGCGGTCGTAGACCACCCGAATTGCTACGTCCGCCTCACGGTTGGTGAGGTTCACCGGCTCGTCCAGCGACAGGACGCTCATCTCCACGTCCGGGTGCAGGCGCGTGAACGCCGCCAGGTCCGGCATGAGGAGGTGGGTGGCAATCGTCGGCGCCATGGTCACCCGCAGCAGACCGCGGGCGCCCTGATCGCGGCCGAGGACGCGCGTCTCCAACTGGTTGGATGATGCCTCCATCTGCTCGGCGAGGCCAAGCACGTCCTCGCCTGCTCCGGTCATGCGGTATCCCGAGGGAAGCGGGTCGAACAGCCGCGCGCCCAGCCGCTCCTCCAGTTGGGCAACGCGCCTCAGCACGGTCGCGTGGTTCACGCCCAGGCGCTGCGCTGCCGCGCGCACCGAACCGCCGCGAGCAATGGCCAGGAAATGGCGGACGTCGTCCCAGTCGGTCATGCTTCATCCCGCAGCGCGTCGCGACGCCGTGCAAGCGTTCGGTGACTGGATCTTTTTTGCACAACCGTTGCGCGCTGTTCCAGACTGAGCGCCGAGGGCGACCGCATCCATCTCGCAGCGTGTGAAGCGCCAGCGTTCCAGAACCGGCGCGCGGCAGCAGGAGAACGGACATGCTCGATCACGTAGCCTACCCGCCGCAGTACGATCCGCGGATTTCACCAATCTACGCGCTGAACGAAATCGACGTGAAAGCCCCGGCGGCAA
This sequence comes from Lichenicoccus sp., assembly GCF_965276875.1. GTDB lineage: Bacteria > Pseudomonadota > Alphaproteobacteria > Acetobacterales > Acetobacteraceae > Lichenicoccus. Next base: position 3,018,025 of record NZ_OZ255701.1, read on the forward strand.
TGGTGTGGAAGCTGCTGGTCGAGGCCGAGACCTTGTCGCGCTATTCCGCCTGAACATCAGGTCAAGCTCCCGGAGGGCGAGTTCGAGCTGAAGCTTGGGACCAGGTACACGCGTGTTGCGATCGGCGTTCTGATGCACCTGGTCGTAACGGAGTGCGTGCCTTTCCGCAGGCTCTCGTGGTCGACAACCGTGGATGGCGACTCAACCGGGTCAACGGCCTCCACGGCTGGGTCATCACGCCGACGCAAGACGGTTGTCATGTGCTGAGCGAGGAGACGCAGCAGGGCCCCTGGTTCCTCGACCAGCTTGGGCACAAGCATCCCGGCGGTCTTTATAGTTATCATCAGGACTGGGTCGAAGCGCTCGCGCGCGCGGCCGAGGGCGCCGTGGCGGCTTGACGCCTCAATGGAAGTCATGCGGGAAAGAGATTTAGCCAGAACGGCAAAGCGCATAGTTCAGCAAAAATTCCTTGACGTTCGGCTTCTCTTGCCGATGCCGCGGCCTGCGCCGACACGTGCCGTGGAGTGCGAGGCGCATTCGCAAGGCCGCGATCACGGCCGTCGGGAGCAGAGTGAAACGGATGGGGCTCGCACGCGAGCCGCATCATTTGGTAGCCACGGATCCTCCTGGCCGAGCGGCCGGGCAGGGCGTGCGGCGTGGCCGGCACGAAGGCCGGAAGCGCCAGCGCCACGCTCAGCGGGCAGAGCGCGTGACGGGTGGCATGCCGGTGCGGCGCAGGCGGACGCGGTGCTGCGCCATAGTACATCACGCTGTCCAACTCGAGATCTGCGATGTGCAGAGCCGGCGTGCCGGACGGTCGCGCGCCGGGGCCCAGGGCAAGCAGGCTCGCGAGCGCCACGACGACCAGTAGCCAGTCCGGGAAGCGACGCGCTTACATGAGCGCGGCGCTACTGTTCCAAATCCGTGCGGGAAAGCGGGTTAATCGGGACGGCTCACCACTATTTGAAAATTATCAAAAAGTGGTTGCAAGCCATCGTTGCCTCGACTATCTGGGGCTTGGCGCAACGTGGGAGCCTGAAATGGACGCCAAGCTCGTCGTATCCGCCCTGAGTGCGCTTGCTCACGAGCACCGATTGGCCGCATATCGTCTGTTGGTCGAGGCCGGCCCGAACGGGCTTGCTGCGGGAGCGATTGCGGAAACGCTCGGCGTGCCGCCGTCGTCCCTCACGTTTCACCTGCAACAGCTTCTGCACGCGGGTCTGGCGACACAGCGCCGGGCCAGCCGGCAGGTCATCTACGCCGCCGACTTTGCCGCGATGAACGGCCTGGTCGGCTACCTGACCGAGAATTGCTGTGGCCGCGGCGCCGTCGCGATGCCGGCTTGCAGGCCGGCGTGTCTGCCCGCCGCAGCCGGGGGCGCGGTTCGCACCCGAAGGAGATCCGCATGAGCCGTCACCTCCGCGTCTCTGCTGACGACCTGGTGGTGGCGAAGCCGCGTGTGACCTTCGCCACCGACTGCAGCACCACGTCGTGAGCGCGGCCATGCCACACCCCTTCAACGTTCTGTTCCTTTGCACCGGCAACTCGGCGCGGAGCATTCTGGCCGAAGCCTTGATCGATGAGCACGGCGGTGAGCGCTTCAAGGGGTTCAGCGCCGGATCGTTTCCACGCGGCCAGGTGCATCCCTGCGCGCGAAAGCTGCTGGAAACGCTTGGGCTGCCGGCGGACCATCTGCGGAGCACGAGCTGGGACGACTTCGCCCGACCGAACGCGCCGATCATGGATTTCGTGTTCACCGTCTGCGACCAGGCGGCCGGTGAAGTCTGCCCGGCGTGGCCCGGTCAGCCCGTCACCGCCCATTGGGGCATGCCCGACCCGGCGGCCGTCGAAAGCTCGGAGGTCGCGCAATGGCGGGCGTTCCGGGAGACCTTCCGGGCACTGGAGAATCGTATCAAGGTCTTCGTCTCGCTGCCGGTCGCATCGCTCGACCGCATGTCACTGAAGCGCCAGGTCGAGGTGATCGGTCGCATGCGGACCGACTCCGCTGAGGATAAAGTATCGTGACCGTAACGATCTATCACAATCCGGCCTGCGGCACCTCGCGCAATGTGCTGGCACTGATACGCAACAGCGGCGAGGAGCCGCAAATCATCGAATATCTCAAGACACCGCCATCGCGTGCGGAGCTGACGAGCCTAATCCATCGCATGGGCGTCACCGTGCGCGACGTGATCCGGCAAAAAGATTTGCCGTATGCGGAACTGGGCCTCGACGATCTGACGCTGTCCGATGACGCGCTGCTCGATGCGATGATGGCGCATCCGATCCTGATCAACCGCCCGATCGTCGTGACCCAATTGGGCGTGAAGCTCTGCCGGCCGTCCGAGACGGTGCTCGACCTCCTTTCAAGCTCGCAGCGCGACATTCTCACCAGGGAGAATGACGCATCATGAGCGAGGCGGTCGCCACCGCGCCGGGCAAGGCGCCGTCCATGGGCTTGTTCGAGCGATACCTGACGCTCTGGGTGGCACTCTGCATCGTCGTCGGCATTGCCGCGGGGCAGCTTGTGCCGGGCCTGTTCCACGCGCTCGGCGATGCGACGGTGGCGCATGTGAATTTGCCGGTCGCGATCCTGGTCTGGCTGATGATCGTGCCGATGTTGCTGAAGATCGATCTCGGCGCCCTGGCGCAAGTGCGGGCACATTGGCGCGGCGTCGCCGCGACTGTCGGCGTCAACTGGCTGGTCAAGCCGTTCTCGATGGCGCTGCTCGGCTGGCTGTTCATCGGCCACTTGTTCCGCGCATGGCTCCCGGCGACCCAGATCGACGGCTACATGGCCGGGCTAATCCTGCTGGCCGCCGCACCCTGCACGGCGATGGTGTTCGTCTGGTCCAACCTGGTGGACGGCGAGCCGCATTTCACCCTCAGCCAGGTGGCGCTGAACGACAGCATCATGGTGGTGGCGTTCGCGCCGCTGGTGGGCCTGCTGCTCGGGCTGTCGGCCATCATTGTGCCCTGGAACACGCTGATCTTGTCCGTCGTGCTCTACATCGTCGTGCCGGTAATCGCGGCCCAGCTCTGGCGTCGCGCGCGGCTGCGCCACGGCGGGCTGCCGGCTCTGGAACGCACGCTGCGCACGCTCGCGCCAGTATCGTTGTCGGCGCTGTTGCTGACGCTGGTGCTACTGTTCGGTTTGCAGGGGCAACAGATCCTGCGCCAGCCGCTGGTGATCGCGCTGCTCGCGGTGCCGATCCTGATCCAGGTCTATTTCAATGCGGGTCTCGCCTACGTGCTGAATCGGCAGCTCGGCACCGAATGGTGCGTCGCCGGGCCGTCCGCGCTGATCGGTGCCAGCAACTTCTTCGAGCTGGCGGTGGCGACGGCCATCGCGCTGTTCGGCTTCCAGTCGGGCGCAGCCCTCGCAACCGTGGTCGGTGTGCTGGTGGAAGTGCCGGTGATGCTGTCGGTGGTGCGGATCGTGAGGGCGACGCGGCCCTGGTACGAGCGTGGGCGGCGCGCCGCGTGAGGCTGCGCGAGATTGCCGATCCGGATCACCTGCCAGCGCTCGATCTCCGCTACGCGAACGCGCACCCGGCGCTGTCGCTCGGCGCCGCCGATCCGCCCCCGCGCATCCTGCTGCTGTATGGCTCGCTGCGGGAGCGTTCGTTCTCGCGCCTGGCGGTCGAGGAAGCCGCGCGGCTGCTGCGTTTCTTTGGCGCACAGACGCGCCTCTTCAATCCGTCCGACCTGCCGCTGCCCGATCAGGTGAAAAGTGACGATCACCCGGCGGTGCACGAGCTGCGCGAGCACGCGCTATGGTCCGAGGGGCAGGTCTGGTGCAGCCCGGAACGACATGGTCAGATCACCGGGCTGATGAAGGTGCAGATCGACCACCTGCCGCTGGAAGTGGGCGGCATGCGGCCAACCCAGGGCCGGACGCTCGCGGTCATGCAGGTCTCCGGCGGCTCGCAGAGCTTCAACGCCGTCAACAGCCTGCGCCTGCTTGGTCGCTGGATGCGTATGCTGACGATCCCCAACCAGTCGAGTGTCGCCAAGGCGTTTCAGGAGTTCGATGAAGCCGGACGCATGCGGCCGTCGGCGTATTACGACCGGATCGTGGACGTGATGGAGGAACTGGTGCGCTTCACCGTCCTGCTGCGCCCCCATACGGCCGTCCTGACGGACCGCTACTCGGAACGCAAGAACGCCAAAGGCTCGATAGAACTGGTGCCCGGCCTAGCGCCCGCGGCGCCGAGAGCGCACAGGTGATCAGGATGAATGATGAGCGCGAGGCGCTCATCCGCCGAGCCTTCAGGCTGGAATATCTCACGCTCGCCTGGATGATCGTCGAAGCGGCGGTTGCGATCGGCAGCGGTGTTCGTTCCGGTAGCGTCTCGGTGTTGGCGTTCGGGATCGACAGCCTCGTCGAGCTTGCCTCGGCGGCCGTGCTGATCTGGCGACTTACCGTCGAACTGCGGCATGGGCAGCGCTTCGCCGAACCGGCCGAGCGCATGGCCAGCCGCATCGCGGGCACACTGCTGTTGGGCCTCGCCGCCTACGTTGTCGTGTCCGCCGGTTGGAAGCTGTGGACGCGCAGCAACGAGTCGTTCGCCTGGTCCGGGCTCGCCGTGACGGCGCTGGCGATCCCGCTCATGTACATGCTGGCGCGGCGCAAGATCGTGGTCGCGGAGGCGCTCGGCAGCCGCGCGATGCGGGCCGACGCGATGGAGGCCGTCACCTGCGGCTGGCTGTCCGTGGTGGTCCTGTGCGGCTTGTTGCTGAAGCTCGTGACCGGGGTGTGGTGGGCCGATGCCGCGGCCTCCCTCGGCGTGGTCTGGTTTCTCGTCAAGGAGGGCCGGGAGGCCTGGAGTGACGAGGCGTGCGCCTGCCATTAAGCTTCAGTCACTCAAGGCGAGGGACCTTGAGGCAGAGCGACGTGATAATTACCTTGCGAACATGGCTCGGCGGCTTACACGCATCCTTATTGTGCTCATCGTCGCCCTGGCGATGGCGCTCCCGGTTGCCGTCCGCGCGATGCCGGCGCCGATTGGCGCGGCCGGCTTCGCGTTGCATGTATCAATCTGCCCAAATCCGGATCGCGCTGCCGCCAACCCCGTCACGGTGCCGGCCTGCCAAATCACGGCCTGTATCAGTTCTGTCGCGATTCTGCCCGATGCGGCGCGCCCGGTCGGACGTGCTCTGATGCGCGCCGCGTATCCGACGGCCTTGTCGGCGCGTTGGACGATGTTCGCCCGCGCTCCCGATCCGTTCCCACCCAGATCCATCGATCTCGGCTAGGCCGCCCGGCTTCGGGTCTCCATGTTGCCGGCGCTCCTGAAGCGGACGGTAACGGGTTCGCCAGCTTTGACGCGCGCGTTGCAGCCGACATCTAGTCGTCGGTTCGCGTAACCGCGTCATGCATACCCGTAATGAGATTGGCATGTGCCATCCGACCGGCCGTCACCCGGACATCGGTTCCGCGGCTCACGACACTGATCCGTGTGCGCTGAACAGCGAGTGAAAGACCATAACCCGACGGGAGTTTACCATGGTGCTGTTGACTACAACCGCGTCCGCTCCCGCGGTTGACCTCGCCGAAATCAGCCGCAAGGCTGGTGTTTCCACGGCTATGCAGGGCTGCCACACCGCGCGTCGGCGGCTATGTCGTGGACGGCATATCCCGGTCAATATCGTCCGCACGCTGTTGAGCGAAAAGCCGGCGATCGCCGGGATTACCGTGCCTTGCATGCCGTCAGGCACACCCGGGATGGGCGACTCGAAGGACGGGACCCTGGGGGACTACGCCGTCACCAGGGACGGCACATCACCTTACGTCTATGCAACGTTTTGAGAGAGGATAAGGTCAAATGCCTTCCATCGTAGCGTCCTGCTGTGGCGCGGCCTCGGGACGCAAAAGAGTGTTTCTCATAGGCGGCGTCGTCGCCGTTCTCGTTGTGGCAACGCTGGCATGGAAGTGGAGCTGGCTTGTCGCAGCCGGCATGATCCCCATTCTGATCAGCGTCGCCCCATGCATGCTGATGTGCGGGCTCGGCCTCTGTATGAAGGGCCGGGGTTCCTCGACGAAAACCGCTGCGTCGAGAGAATCAGCCAACCCGGCAATCCAGATATCCGCACCGCTGAGCGCGGTCGGATATGCGCCCAGCGCCACACCGCCGCGTGAGTCGTCTCCCGCGCCGGAACATGCCGCGCTGACCTGACCATTTCACCCAATCGGAGAGTTTTACACATGTATCATAAGCTTCTTCACGTTGCGGCGGCCGCGGCCATCATCGCCGGCGTTGCCTCCGCTCCAGCCGCTTTCGCGCAGTCCAACACCGCGCCGGCGTCCTCGACGAACACCCAGGGTTCGATGCAGGGTCAAGGCATGATGGGCAAGCACTCCGGCATGAACGGCATGATGGGCAATATGCAGGCGATGAGCCGGATGGCGAACACCTGCAACACCATGATGCAGCGCGCCATGAACCAGCCGGCCGGCAAGCATCAGTCCGGCCCGTCGCGAGGCTAATCGTTCAATCGGGACGAGGAAGCAAGCAGGCCTGACAAGCCTGCTTGCGCACCCGCCTCGCGGCCGTCCAGCCGCGATGCCGTTGGAAAAAACTTCAATGTTATCGAATGGGACAACGCAGCATGGACGCTGAAGCGGTTCTCGATTGCCTGGTGATCGGCGGTGGCCCGGCGGGTCTTACCGCTTCCATCTATCTCGCGCGCTTCCGCCGGAACTTCCACGTGATCGACAGCAACGCCAGCCGGGCTGCCTGGATACCCGTCTCGCACAATCACGCCGGCTTCCCAGAGGGCATTCACGGCACGGACCTGCGGGCCCGCATGTCCGCGCAGGCCCGTAAATATGGCGCGCCGATCCATGCCGGGACGGTCACGGACCTGCACCGCACGCCTGAAGGCTTGTTTGCTGCGCGAGTCGACGACCGTGAGATCCTGGCGCGTACGGTTCTGCTTGCCACCGGCGTCATTGACGAGGAGCCAAAGTTGCCCGGGATTTACCAGGCCGTGCAGCGCGGCCTGACTCGGCATTGCGGAATTTGCGACGCCTATGAGGTGATCGACCACCGGATCGCGGTGCTCGGCCACGGCAGCAGCGGATTGGGAGAGGCGCTGTTCCTGCGCACCTACACCGCCAATATCACCTTGTTCTCGCTCGGCCGGGAGCTGGATCTGTCGCCGGACGAGCAGCAACGGGCGGCGGAGGCAGGCATCGTTCTTATTGAGGAACCAGTCACCGAGGTCGTGGTCGAGGACGACCAGATACGGGCGCTGCGTCTGCGGAGCTGCGATTGTCATGAGTTCGACACGCTCTATTCGGCACTTGGATCCACCGCGCGGTCCAGCTTGGCGACGAATCTGGGGGCAGCCGCGGGAAAGGACGGATGTTTGATTGTCGACCGGCATCAACGCAGCTCTGTGGACGGGCTGTTCGTCGCGGGCGACGTCGCGCTTGGCCTCGATCAGATCAGCGTGGCGATGGGAGAGGCGGCGGTCGCCGCCACCGCGATCCATAACCGCCTGCGGGCGCGGCGATGAGTTTCTACCAGAGTCATGTCCTGCCGCGGCTCCTGCACCTGGCAATGCGGCAGGAGGCCTTGCTGGCCTTTCGCAGAAGGGTGATCGGGGCAGCGGAGGGACGGGTGCTGGAAGTCGGCATCGGCTCGGGCCTCAACCTGCCGCTCTACGGAGCGGCGACCAGTTCGGTCATTGGACTGGAACCGTCAGCCGAGCTGCTGCGCATGGCGCGGGAACGGGCCGCCGCGGCAGCCGTGCCGGTCGAACTGCTGGAGGCATCGGCCGAGGCCATGCCGCTCGATGACGCCAGCATCGACACCGTGGTCACGACCTGGACGCTTTGCTCCATCCCCGACGCGCCCCGCGCCCTGCGTGAAATGCAACGGGTGCTCAAGCCGGGCGGCGCCTTGCTGTTCGTCGAGCACGGCCGCGCTCCAGAGCCCGCCGTGGCGCGCTGGCAGGACCGGCTCGACCCGATATGGCAGCGCCTCGCCGGCGGATGTCACCTCAACCGCAGGATTGATGACCTGATCAGCCAAAGCGGATTCCGGCTCGACAGGCTGACACACGCCAGCTTGCCCGGGCCGCGCACCCACACCTTCCTCTACGAAGGAAGCGCCAGGCCGGAATGACGCAAGAAGAGAGTGCGATCAGCCGTCACTCATCAACGCCAAAGGTATTTTACAAGCGCAATGGCTACGAGCACGAGCACGATGATGACGAGTAGCCACGCCAGTCCCATGCCAGCCATCATCGCGCCCATGCCGCCATGCATCATGATGCAAACCCCGCACATACCTGCTCGCACGCCGTCGAGCGGCAATTCCTTGTCAGCTCGGCGACCTCGTCTGAGGGTCGGTGACGCACTTTATCACGATCCAAACAACCGTAACTCTTCTGTCAACGCGGCCAAGGAAAGAGTTGACGCGCTGTGAGCGTTGCTGTCTATCATTTGAAGCTTGCAGCGATTTGGCGAGCACGTCAGGAGCTCTGCTACCGAATGCGAAAAGCGACGGCTTTCCTTTTCGTCGCCTTTGCACTGGCTTTTAGCCCGACTGCCTGGGCGTTCTCGATATCATCGTGCACCGTAAGTCCGGTGCAGACCGTCAGCCCCGGTGCAACTCAAGCAGCTTGCGATCAGTCCCGTGCGGCAGAGGGCCATCGCCAGACGCCTTGCGGACACCTGCTAAATTGCGTTGTCGCGTCCAGCTGCGTCACATTGGCCGAACTTCCTTCAAGCGCCCTTGTATCACCGCTTCAGGCCGCTCTGCTGAAGCCTGACCGGCCTGAAGAGGCTCTGCTGGTGGGCTTTGCGGTCCCACCGGACGGTCCCCCTCCCAAGGCCTGATCGCCCCAGGGCTTGATCGGCGACGTAGGTCGTCGCAGCCACGCATCCGCGAGGCAGCGGCTCCGGTCTTGCGCATACATGCTGCCCCCGGGATGAGGCTCGGTAGAGCCTAAACCGATCCGGCACTTGCCCACCCCTGAGCACCAAGCTCCTCACACGGAATTCCGCGCGCCTCGAAGGGTGCCGCAGGACGATGTCATGTGTATCCCACCAATCCGTTCGACTGACCTGAAACCTGGCAGCACGTGCCACGCGCTTGCCTCGACGCAACTTGCCATTGGAGCCCACGCATGTCGGATTGCTGTCCCGACGACCACGGACGCCACCGTCCGGATCGACCGAAACTCGTTGCACGAAGCGCTTGGGTGTGTCTCCTGGCGGCGACACCAATACCGCTCGCGTTTGCAGCCCTTGTAACGGTCGGCAGCGCCAGGGCGGCCGAGGTAAATCCGGCCGGTCCAAATCAGGTTGCGCTGGACCCGACATTGTTCGTGCAGACCGTCCTAGCCCGAAATCCGGTCATCAAGGCCGAGGATTTCGGCCATGATGCCGCCACCGCCCGTATCACCTCGGCGGGGGCGCTCGACGACCCGATGTTGAGCTACACGTCCGCACCACGTTCAATCGACTCGAACATCGGCTATCGACAGATTGTACAGATAAGTCAGAAGTTTCCATGGCCGGGTACGCTCGATTTGCGCAGCGAGGCGGCGACGATCGAGGCAAAATCAGCCGAGTACAAGGTCATCGATGCCCGCCTGCGCCTTGCATCACAGGCACGCGCCGCCTACGCCGACTGGTATTACGTCTTCCGGGCCATCGCGATCAACTTCAGGACGATCAGGCTCACGGCGCATATCAGATCGGTGGCGCAGGCGGCCTATGCGTCCGGGCAGGCACCGCAACAGGATGTGTTGCAGGCAGAAGTGGAACTCACTCGTCTCGAAGACCAATCGCTGGAGCTGAAGCAGCGACGCCAAACGGTGCAAGCCCGGATCGACGCGCTCCTGAACGAGGATCCTGGATATCCGGTGGGTCGGCCGGAGGGGCTGCCATTACCGCCTATCGTGCATGGACTGAAGGATCTCGCCGCCACCGCGCTGATGCAATACCCGACGCTCAGGAGCGCCGACGCCGAGATCGCGGCTCGCCGCGACCGGGTCGAGCTCGCCGGAAAGGCGTTCTATCCAAGTCTCCAGGTCATGGCAGGTGAGAACACGCTGTGGAGTTTGCCGCAGCAGCAGTTTACGGTGGGTGTTGCGATCAATATACCTATCAGCGGCAAGCATTACGGCGACTATAACGAGGCAAAGGCAAGGTTGCGGCAGAGTCAGTTCCAGCTGATCTCCGAACGCAACGCCCTGTTGAGCGGGCTCTCGCAGACCTATGCGGCACTCGAGCAGGATCGCGAGACGATTAGTCTCTATGACCGGCGTCTCGTGCCGCTAGCCTCTCTGAACCTCAAGGCGGCCGACTCCGATTACAGCGCCGGCCGCGGCGATTTCCTCAAGGTTATCACCGCCGAACAACAATACCTGATGGCGGACTTGGAGCGTGAACGCGCGCGTGCCGACTATTACACGCAGTTTGCAGCTCTCGATTACAAGACCGGTGGCGCGGTTCTCAATGATGGTCTGGGAGGGAGTTCAAAATGACCAGACAACGTGTCGTCTTCCTTGGTAGCGTCGCTGCCATCGGGCTTTTGGCCGGCATCGGTGGCTTTTTTGTCGGTCATGCCGGTGTGGAGAAACCGACGGTCGTTGCCAGCTCCGGCGCGCGCAAGCCGCTCTATTGGGTGGGACCGATGGATCCGAGCTTTCGCAGCGACAAGCCCGGGAAATCGCCGATGGGCATGGACTTGATTCCCGTCTATGCCGACGCCGACAAAAGCGCGGCGGCAAGCAACGTGCATGTGTCACCGGACGTCATCGACGATCTGGGGGTGCGTACGGCCACGGTGAAGCAGGGCCTCCTTGCCCATCGCATCGAAGCCGTCGGTTACGTGGGATATGACGAAGATCTCGTCTCGAGTATCAATACGCGCGCCGATGGCTGGATCGAAAAGCTCTTTGTGAAGGCGGAGGGTGATACGATCAAGCAAGGCCAGCCGCTCTATGAAATGTTCTCACCCAAGCTCGCGACTGCGGAAAGCGAGTATCTGACGGCAATGTCGAGTGGCATGCCGTCCCTCCTATCCGGATCGCGCGCACGGCTGAGGGCCTTGGGTTTCGGGCCAAGCCAGATCGAGGCACTGGCGAAAGGCAGGAAGGCAGGAGACAGGGTCGCCCGCTACGCCGATACAAGCGGGGTCCTCATCAAGCTCGGCGTACGGGAAGGCGCCTATGTGATGCCGGCCACCGAGGTCATGAAAATTGCGGACCTGTCGAAGGTGTGGGTGCTGGTGGAGGTGGACCAGAGTCGTGTGGCAACGCTCGATGTCGGCCAGAAGGCCACCGCCACAATTGATGCATTCCCAGGCCAGAGCTGGAACGGTGTCATCGACTACATCTATCCCGACATCAATGCTACGACACGCACGGTCAAGGTGCGGGTGCGCTTCGACAATCCGGACCGGCGGCTTCGGCCCAACATGTATGCGCATGTCGTCATCGACGCGGCGCCCAAAGCCGATGCCGTGTTCATCCCCAGTTCGGCGTTGATCGAGACGGGCGACAGCGAACGGGTGGCGGTTGCACTCGGCGGCGGTCGTTTCGATATCTGCCCGGTGGTCGCCGGCTTCCAGGCAGGGAGTAATACAGAGATCCTCAAAGGGTTGGAGGCCGGACAGAAGGTTGTCGTCGCGGCGCAATTCCTGATCGACTCGGAAGCCAACGTGGACGCCGCGGCCCTGCAATTCGGCTCCGAAAAGGCGGCCTGCAAAACCAGGCCCTCGACGGAGCTTGCAGCGACGGCGCGGCCTGGGACAACCAGGAGCGGCCCGGCCAATGGTAAAATGCCTGGCATGCCGGGGATGCCTGGCATGAAGGATATGCCGGCCATGCCGCCTGCCAGGTCGGCGGGAGCCGGCAAATGATCGCGGCGCTCATTCGGCGGTCCATCAGGAACCGCAACTTCGTCCTGCTCGGCATGATGTTGGTTGTCGCCGCCGGGCTCTATGCTCTCCAGCGTACTCCGGTGGACGCAATCCCCGATCTCTCCGATGTTCAGGTCATCATCAAGACCCCCTATCCCGGTCAGGCGCCGCAGGTGGTGCAGGACCAGGTCACCTATCCGCTCGAGACGGCCATGCTATCCGTGCCCGGCGCGACCGTCGTGCGCGGCTACTCGTTCTTCGGCGACTCCTACATCTATGTCATCTTCAAGGATGGGACCAACCTCTATTGGGCCCGGTCCCGAGTCCTCGAATATCTGAACCAGGTCACCGGCAGCCTGCCATCGGACGCGCATCCGAGCCTTGGTCCGGATGCCACGGGTGTGGGTTGGGTCTATGAATATGCGCTCGTCGATAAAACCGGCCAGCAGGACCTGGCGCAATTGACGAGTCTGCAGGACTGGTTCCTGAAATATGAGCTGCAGACCGTGCCGGGTGTCGCGGAAGTGGCGACCGTGGGCGGCATGGTCAAGCAATACCAGGTGGTCGTTGATCCCGACAAGCTGCGCGCCTACAACATTACCCTGGCGCAAGTCAGAACCGCGATACAGAACGGCAACCATGAGACCGGCGGGGCTGTCGTGGAGATGGCCGAAGCCGAATACATGGTCCGGGCGACGGGATACATTAAGAGCATCAAGGATATCCTTGAGATTCCGCTGAAGGTCAGTGCCAACGGAGTTCCAATCCAGATCAAGGATGTCGCGACCGTTCGCCTGGGACCGCAGATCCGCCGTGGCGTGACTGAACTGAATGGGCGTGGCGAGGTCGTCGGCGGTGTCATCGTCATGCGCTATGGCGAGAACGCCCAGTCCGTGATCGACGGGGTCAAGGCGCGGCTTGCGTCGCTCAAGGCGAGCCTGCCGCCAGGTGTCGAGGTCGTGCCGACCTATGACCGGTCCGAGCTGATCGGCAGCGCGATCAGCAATCTCCGCGAAAAGCTCTTCGAAGAGTTCCTTGTCGTGGCAGTCGTCTGCGGCATCTTCCTGTTTCATCTCCGTTCATCGCTGGTTGCGATCATCAGTCTGCCGATCGGCATCCTGATCGCCTTTCTGGTCATGCGTTGGCAGGGACTTAACGCCAACATCATGTCGCTCGGCGGCATCGCCATCGCCATCGGGGCGATGACTGACGGTGCGATCGTCATGATCGAAAATCTCCATAAGCATCAGGAGCGCGAGCAACTGACGAATGCGAACCGCTGGCGCATTGTAGAGGCGGCAACGGTGGAAGTCGGGCCGCCGCTGTTCTTTTCGCTGGTGATCATCACCCTCAGCGTGGTCCCTGTGCTCAGTCTGCAAGGCCAGGCACGACGCATGTTCTCGCCGCTGGCCTACACCTGGATCTATTCCATGGCGGCGGCGGCAGGCCTGGCCGTCACGCTCGTTCCGGTGCTCATGGGCTATTTCATCCGGGGAAGGATCACGCCCGAGCATCGCAATCCCGTCAACCGGCTCCTGCATGCGTTGTATCAACCGGTCATCGCGCGCGTCGTGCGCTACCCGTGGATTTCCATCGTATTCGGCATCGTCGTGGTCCTGGCGGGAGCATGGCCGGCCGCACATCTCGGCTCCGAATTCATGCCGCCCCTGGATGAAGGCGACCTCATGTACATGCCGTCGGCGCGTCCTGGGATTTCGGCGGACACGGTGCGGCAGGCCCTGGAACAGACCGACAGGCTGATCAAGACCGTTCCTGAGGTCAGAACGGTCTTCGGCAAGATGGGTCGTGCGCAGACCGCGACCGACCCGGCGCCGTTGTCCATGGACGAGACCATCATCCAGTTCAAACCACGATCGGAATGGCCGGCAGGCGTGACCAAGGCCGACATTCGCGAGGAGCTTGCGCGGCGGCTGCATCTGCCGGGTCTCACCAATGCCTGGGTGATGCCGATCAAGACACGCATCGATATGCTGTCCACCGGAATCAAGACACCGGTCGGGATCAAGGTCGGAGGACCGGACCTCCAGGTGATCCAGCATATCGGTGCAAAGCTCGAAAAAATCCTTCCCGCTGTTCGCGGCACTGCCTCGGTCTATTCGGAACGCGTGGCGGGTGGCCGCTATCTGACCATCACGATCAACCGCGAGCGGGCGGCGCGGCTTGGTCTCAATATCAGCGACGTGCAGAACGTCATCCGCACCGCGGTGGGCGGCATGAACGTCACGCAGACCGTCGAGGGACTTGAACGCTATCCGGTGAATATCCGCTATCCAAGCGACTGGCGGAATACGCCAGAGCGGCTGCGTCAGCTCCCAATCGTCACGGCGTCCGGCAAGCATGTCGCACTCGACGACGTGGCCGACGTGCAAGTCACGGATGGTCCGCCGATGATCAAGAGCGAGGGTGCGCGGCTGACCGGCTGGACCTATGTGGATATCCAGGGACGCGACGTTGGTTCCTATGTCCAGGCGGCGAAGCGGCGCGTGGCACAAGAGCTCAAGTTGCCTGCGGGCTACTCCCTTACATGGTCGGGTCAATATGAATACATGCAAAAAGCCAAAGCCAACCTGAAACTCATTGTGCCACTTACGATCGTTCTGATCGGCTTTCTGGTTTATCTTGCATTCCGAAGCGTGCCGCAAATGCTGATCATCATGGGTACGTTGCCCATGGCCCTGTCGGGGGGGCTCTGGCTCCTTTATCTTCTTGGGTATAATCTATCGGTCGCCGTTGCCGTTGGCTTTATCGCGCTTGCTGGCGTCACGGTTGAGATTGGCGTGGTCATGATCGTCTATCTCAATCAGTCGGTTGGACTGTATTGTGAAATGCAGAAGCGGAAAGGGGTCTCCATCACCTATGAGGGGGTGCGGGCCGCCGTGCGCGACGGGGCGTTACTGCGGCTGCGGCCTATTTCCATGACCGCCACCGCGATCATAGCTGGATTGCTTCCGGTCATGTTCGGCGCCGGGACCGGATCGGAGGTGATGCACCGAATCGCCGCACCGATGATCGGCGGCATGATCAGCGCGCTGATCCTGACAATGCTGGTGATCCCCGCCGTCTATCTGCTTTGGGAATGGCGGCACATGCAAAGGGCCTTAAGACGAAAGTCGGTGTCACAGCCGCTCGCGGTGACGTGAGACCATGCTGACGGGGCGGCAGGAGCCGGGACAACCATGCTCAGCCGCGTCGTGCCGTGACGATCCGCAGGCTGCCCACAAGCGGGGGCGTTGCGAGCAGGCTGGGCGGGGTGTCGCATAGCAACTCCGGGAGCACACGGAGCGGACCACCGTGCGAAACCACGATGCAGGGTTGTGCGGCAATGCGCAGCTGTGCTGCAAAGCCGCTCACGCGCGCGATGAGGTCGGCGCCGCGTTCGCCCCCAGGCGGCCGGAAGGCGAACGGGTCCATCGCCCAGAGGTCGAGATCATGGCGCGGCAGGGCGTCCCAGGCGCGCCCCTCCCAGGCCCCGAAATCGAGTTCGGTCAGGTGTTCGTCGCAGGTGACGGGCAGGGTGAGGCGGCTGCCGAGGGCGTCGGCCAGCGTCGCGCAACGCGACGATGGCGAACTCCAGATGTGCTGCGCCGCGATCGTGGCGAGCGAGGCCGCCAATGCCGGGATCGACTGGCGCCAGCCATCTGCGAGCGGCACGTCCGTGCGGCCGTAGCAGATGCCTGGGGCGATCCGCACCGCCGGGTGGCGGAGCAGCGCCACCACAAAGTTGCCATCATCCGTTATATCGTGTGTGATGATCGCACGTCCTCCCGAAACATGGTGGTGTGCATGAGCGGCTCGTTTCCCACGCGCAGACGACGGCGTCTCGTCGAAGTGTTGCTGGCCACGATGCTGGTTTGCGGCCTGTCAGCGGTGCTGCTGACACGTGGTCATCATCCTGCGACGCTGTCCGGCGGATTGCTCGCCGCGGAGACACAGAGCCGTTAGCAAGGAAATCTCCAATGAACGATGTTAGCAGGCAGCGCTCGGTCCTGATCGTCGGCGCCTCGCGCGGGATTGGCGAGGGGCTCGCGCGGATCTTGGCCTCGCGCGGCTGGCAGGTCACCGCGACGGTGCGCGACCGGTCGCGCACTGGCGCGCTCGGCGACGGGATCATGATCGAGACTGTCGACATCGACCATGCCGATCAGATCGCGGCACTCGGCGACCGGCTCGGGCGTGCGCGGTTCGATCTGATCTTCGTCGTGGCCGGAGTCTCGAACGGCAATCCCGCGATCCCGATCCATCAGATCGCGACCGAAGAGGCGATCCGGATCTACCGGATCAATGCGCTGGGTCCACTCGCGCTGATCGAAGCCCTGGAGGCGAACATCGCGGCTGGCGGTCAGGTGGCGCTGATGAGTTCGACGCTAGGCTCGGTCGCGCGCAACAGCGAGGGCGGCTATGACGCCTATCGCGCCAGCAAGGCGGCCCTGAACACGCTCGCCCGCAGCTACGCCGCGCGCCATCGTGGCCGCGGGGTGCTGGTCGTGCATCCCGGCTGGGTCAGGACCGACATGGGCGGCTCGGGTGCTGACATCGACGTGACCGAGAGCGCCGGCGGCATCGCCGACATGCTCGACGCACGCGCAAGCGAGACCAATTCGGTGTTTGTCGACTGGAAAAACCGTGAGGTGCCTTGGTAAGGGACGCGGGTGGGCCTTGCCTCGGCCGCGATGATCCTGCAAGGCGTTTGACAAAGGATCGATCGAACGGTCCCTTGTCCGGGAGTGCGCATCATGAGTTCGGGGTCGATCTTCCACGTCAAGCCGCAGATTGCCGCATCCGCCCGCATCACCGCGTCACAGCACGGCGTGCTCTCGAACCACGCGGCTCAGGAGCCGGACGGGTTCTGGCTCGAGGAAGCAGGGGAGCTCGACTGGTTCCGCAAGCCGACGCTGGCGTCGAACAGCAGCTTCCGCGACGATGTGCGTATCTCCTGGTTCGGCGACGGTCAGCTCAACGTCTCGGTGAACTGCCTCGACCGTCATCTGCGCGCGCGCCGCAACCAACCGGCCTTGATCTGGCAGGGTGAGGACGAGACTGACAGCCGCACGCTCACCTATGCCGAACTGCACACCGAGGTCTGCCGGCTCGGCAATGCGATGCGCGCGATCGGCGTCGGCAAGGGCGATCGGGTTGCGATCTACCTGCCGATGGTGCTGGAAGGCGCGATTGCGATGCTCGCCTGCGCGCGCATTGGCGCGGTGCATGTGGTGATGTTTGCCGGGCTGTCGCCGGCCAGCGTCGCCGACCGCATCGGCAATTGCGGCGCCAGGCTGCTGATCACCGCGGATTCCGGCCGCCGCGCCGGCAAGCGGGTGCCGCTCAAGGCGGCCGCCGACACGGCACTCGCCAACGCTCTATCGGCCTCGATCGAGCACGTGCTGGTGCTGCGCGTCACCGGCGAGACCGTCGCCATGCAGGGCGGCCGCGACCTCGACTACGCCGAACTGGTGGCAAGCCAGCCCGACCAGTGCGAGCCCGAGGTGATGGGGGCGGAAGACCCGTTCATGCTGCTCTACACCTCGGGCAGCACCGGCAAACCGAAGGGCGTGCTACATACCACCGGCGGCTATCTGGTCTGGGCGCGCTTCACCCATGCCGCGGTGTTCGACTACCAGGCGCCGGAGGTGTTCTGGTGCACCGCCGATATCGGCTGGGTCACCGGGCACAGCTACACCGTCTATGGCCCGCTCGCCAATGGCGGCACCAGCCTGCTCTACGAGGGCACGCCGTCCTGGCCCCAGCCGGGACGCTGGTGGCAAATCATCGACAAATACCAGGTCGCCATCTTCTACACCGCGCCGACCGCGATCCGCGCACTGATGCGCGAGGACCCGGCAGCCCTGCGCGCCACCTCGCGCGCCTCCCTTCGCATCCTTGGCACCGTCGGCGAGCCGATCGGCCCCGAAGCCTGGCTCTGGTACCATCGCGAGGTGGGCGGCGATCGTTGCCCGGTGATCGACACCTGGTGGCAGACCGAGACCGGCGGCATCATGATCGCACCGCTGCCGGGGGCGATCGCGCAAAAGCCCGGCTCGGCGACGCTGCCGCTGCCCGGGGTCTGCCCGCTGCTCGTCGACGACAAGGGCCAAACGCTGGCCGGCGAAGCGGAGGGGCAACTGTGCATCGACCGCTCCTGGCCCGGCCAGGCGCGCACCATCTGGGGCGACCACGCACGCTTCGTGCAGACCTATTTCAGCACCTATCCGGGCCTGTATTTCAGCGGCGACGGCGCCCGTCGCGACGCCGACGGCTATTACTGGATCACCGGCCGGGTCGACGATGTAGTCAACGTGTCCGGCCACCGGATCGGCAGCGCCGAGGTCGAGGGCGCGTTCGGCGCGCATGATGAAGTGGCGGAATCCGCGGTCATCGGCATACCCCACGACATCAAGGGCCAAGCGCTGTTCGCCTTCGTGGTGCTCAAGTCCGCCAAGGCTCCGCGCCCTGGCATCGAGGCCGAGTTGCAGCGCCATGTCGGTGCGCAACTCGGCCGCTACGCCGCCCCCGACACCGTGCTGATCGCGCCCGATCTGCCCAAGACCCGTTCGGGCAAGATCATGCGACGTATTCTACGCAAGATCGCCACCGGCGAGACCGACGAGCTTGGCGACACCACCACCCTGGCCGACCCGTCGGTGGTGCAGGTGCTGATCGAGCGGGTGGAGGGCCGATCCTGAATCAGCCTGGCGGCACCGTTCGCACAACGGTGCCGGCGCGGCTCGACCGGCTGCCCTGGAGCCGGTTCCACATGCTGGTGGTGGTCGCACTCGGCATCACCTGGATCCTCGACGGCCTGGAAGTCACCATCGTCGGCTCGCTGGGCCCGGTCCTGCAGCAGCACAACACGCTGGCACTCACGCCCGCGAACGTCGGCAGCGCCGCCTCGCTCTATGTGGTGGGTGCTGTCGTCGGCGCGCTGGTGTTCGGATGGCTGACCGACAAGGTCGGACGCAAGGCGATCTTCAGCTTGACCCTTGGTGTCTATATCGCGGGTGTGCTGCTGTCGGCCTGCTCGTGGAATTTCGTGAGCTTCGCGCTGTTTCGCTTCATCACGGGCCTGGGCATCGGCGGCGAATATTCGGCGATCAACTCCGCCATCGACGAGCTGATCCCCGCACGTCTGCGCGGGCGGGTCGACCTGATCGTCAACGGTTCGTTCTGGGCGGGTGCGGCGCTTGGCGCCGGCGGCTCGATCTTTCTGGTTGGCGGCGACATCCTGCCGGTCGGGTTGGGGTGGCGCTTCGGCTTTGCCATCGGCGGCGTGCTCGGGCTGATCGTCATCGTGTTGCGACGCTGGGTGCCGGAGAGTCCACGCTGGCTGTGCACGCACGGCCGGGTGGCGGAAGGCGAGCGGATCACCGACGAGATCGAGCAGCGGGTCTGCCGCAACGGCCTGCGCCTGAGCGACGTGCATGAAACGATGCTGGTGCATACGCGCGAGCGGTTCGGCTTTCGAGCGGTGCTCCGGCAGATGCTTGGGGCCTACCGAAGCCGCAGCGTCCTCGCTTTGGTGCTGATGATCGCCCAGGCCTTTCTCTACAATGCCGTATTCTTCACCTATGGCCTCGTGCTGGTGCGCTACGAGCATGTCCCCGGTGGCGACGTCGGACTGTTCATCCTGCCGCTCGCGATCAGCAATTTCATCGGCCCACTGCTGCTCGGACCGCTGTTCGATACGATCGGACGCCGGAGGATGATTTTTGCGAGCTACGGCATTGCCGGGATCCTGATGCTGCTGGTGGCTGCCCTGTTCGCCGCTCACAGGCTCGATGCGCTGACCCAGACGCTTGGGTGGGTCGCGGTGTTCTTCTTTGCTTCCGCGGCGTCCTCGTCCGCCTATCTCACCGCGAGCGAAGTGTTCCCGCTGGAGATACGGGCGCTGGCGATCGCCTTGTTCTATGCCATCGGCACGGTCATCGGGGGCGCCGCGGCACCCTGGCTATTCGGCGAACTGATCGAAGTCGGCGGCGCCGGTCCATTGGCGCTCGGCTATGTCGGCGCCGCCGTCCTGATGCTGATTGCCGCGATCGTTGCCCTGGTGCTCGGCGTCGACGCCGAAGGCAAGTCCCTGGAAAGCATCGCGCCGCCGCTCTCGTCGCTTTAGACCGTCCGGTCGGGCTCGTGATCGGTCTGGATCTGCCGGTGTTCGGGACCTTCGACCTCGACCTCGTCGCGGCGAAGCGTGTCGCGGATCGTCTCGACGCGCTCGCTCGTATCCTTCTGCACGACGACTTCCTCGACCACGCGCGCCGTCTTGCCGACAACCGCCTCCTCATGAGACTCGGTGACCACCACCTCACGGTCGCTGAATGCGTCGGCCCCGATCTCCCTGCCGTCCGCGACCGGGCGGCGGACGACCGAGACAAATTCGTCGCGCAACCGGATCTGCTCCTCGACCGGGCGCTCGACGGTGTAACGCCGAATGCGGGTAGTGCCGCGATCGATCTCACGCTTGCCGACCTGCAGCGTCTCTTCCGAAAGCGCCAGCACCTCTTCGGTGTTGCCTTTGCCGGACATTGTCGTCCGCTCGTCCTGCGCAGCCTTATCGGCAACGCGGCCGCTGCCAGCGCCATGCTCGGTCATGCTGGCTTCGGGCGGGCTCAGGGCTTTGGCCGCGTCGGCCTGCGCATCGTGATCGTCGAGGTCCAGCGGGTTATGCCGCTCCAGCATCTCGTGGATGCGACCGGCCTGGGTTGTATCGCTGATGACGGTCACCACCGTGTGTCCTGACTGGATCGAGCGGCTGTAGGCGTCATGCGTGCCCTGGTCGGTCTCCTGGCCGGTCAGCCAAGCCCAAAAGCCGCTGTGATGCTGATGCTGCGTATCGAGGCCGGGCCGTTCCGAAGCCGCACCGTCGCGCCGATAGTGCTTGATGGCCTCGGCGGGAACGCCCGATGCCACAAGGTCGGCGATCGCGGCCTCCGCCTGCGGAAGATCGCTGAACACCGCGACGATGGATTCACTGGCCATTGCTCTTTCCTGTTCCGCTTGGGGTTGCGCGAACCTCCGGCGTCGGCGACGAATTTGCGACACACAAAGATCAAGCGCGGTGTGCGCGCGACAGTTCCCAAGCCTGGATCATGGCGGCTGCGGGCCAGACGCCATCCGCCACGCTCCCATCCGCCACAGCAGGAAGGCCTGCTGGTCGGCGATGTCGTTGGCATGCGGCGCGCGCATCGCACCGACCAACCCAGGCCGCAACAACGCGGGGCGGAACAGGTCCGGACGGCGGATGATCGCAGCACTGATCAGGTCGTTGCCGCCTGCCGACAGATGCGCGGGATCGGTGAGGTGGCGCGCGATCAGCGACTCGGCGCAAGCGATGAAGTCGCGGGAGGGAGCGCCGCCGCGCAGGTGCGCGACCGCGAACACGCCGCCGGCATCAAGCCAGGGCAGCAGGGTCGGCATAAAGGTCGGATCGTAGGCCTCGGCGCCATCGAGCAGCAGCGGCCGCCGGCCGTCAAAGGGGGTATCACGCCGGCTGACGATGGAGAGCGCAATCAGGGTGCCGTCGTCGGCTCGCGCCGTCGTCTCGATCGCCTGATAGGGGCGCAATCCACGCGCGAACGGCGGCACCAGACCGAGATCAGCGACGCTATGGGTGCGGGGATCGTAGTGCAGCCAGACCAGCGGCTGCACCCAGGATTGCAGACCGATATCGGCGCCCGCTTGACGCGGATCGGTGACCAGGCCGCCGGCATCCGAACCAGGAGGTGCAATCGTGCCGCTGAAGGGCAGGGTGACGATCTGCGGCCGCGGCGCGCCGCTGGCCAGCCGCAGCAGGCTCATCGCGGCACCGTCGCGGCGGGCAAAATACAACGCGTCGCGGGCCAGCCCCAGCCCGGTGAGCGTGCCGCTGCCTGGCGCTACGACCGTCCGCCCGTGGGCAAAGGCGTTCGTGTCGTTCAGAGCGGCCTCGACGATGCTGCCCTGCGGCGAAACCCGCCGCGTCAGCATGTCGATGCGCGCGCCACGCACCGCGATTGCCACCACGCCATCGGCCTGTACCGCGACCAGCGACCAGGGGATCGCCCCAGGCGTTGCTTTAGTCGTCGCCAGCGACGCAAACGGCGCCGCATGGAATGCCGACCGCCCGGTCAGCGCGTCACTGACCCAGGCCACCAGGAAATCCGACCCCGGCGTCGCCGCCACCGCCACCATTGCCGGCCGCCCTTCGAAGGCAAACGGCAGATGCGCGGAATCGAGGAGCACGCGGTCGCGGCGGGGATCCGCGCCGAGCACGTGCCGCGCGCTGCGCCAATGCGCCGGGCTGGACGCCCCAGCCTTGGACGCAAGCGTGTAGAAGAAGCTCCTGCCGTCCGGCGCCCAGGAGAGAGCCGCAAAGCGCGCGCCTTCGATCCGATCGGGCCGAGCGGCGCCGGTCGCGGTCTCGATCACCCGCAGGACGCCGCCCGCGGGGCCGGCGATGGAGACCACGACCAGGCTTGCGTCTGGCGACGCGGCAAAACCGTCGATCCCGGCTTGATCGATGAGCATTGTCTCGCGGCCGGCCGTGTCGCGCATGACCAGCCGCGCACTCGGCGCCCCGGCGGCGCGCTTGAGATAGAACAGGCTGCCGTCCATTCGGGTGACCATGCTGATCCGGGTGGTCATGCTGTCTGTTGTGGCGATCGCCGCGCGCAGGGCGTCGCGGAGGACCAGCTCATGCGGATCGCTGACCGGTGCGGCGGCACCGAGCACGAGCAGCAGGCCGATCAAGGCGACACCAGGCGCACGTAAACTGGTCATCGGCCTTGGCTCGGACAATTTGGCTTTATAATGCTGAACCGTAATGGTTTTGGTCAAGCAGCACCCGAGAAAACCATTCGTTAACCTTTGCACCCTACGGTCCGACGACACCCCCGGGCGAAAGCGGCACGATGACGGCGCATATCCTGTTCGGTGCCACCAACCCGGCGACCACCACGCTTGACCTCTGGGCCAGCGTGTCGGGGGGTGAGCCGGGCAGCGCTGGCGGCGCGATCGATCTCGGTGTCGCCATCGAGCAGGATTTCGACCCGGTCCGGATCGGCGCCATCACCCTGTTCATCGGTGCGGCAACAGGGACAATGCCGGGACTCTGGACCACCGACGGCACTCAGGCGGGTACCCGCAGCTTTGGCCTCACCGACGCCTCCGGTGCCGCACTCACCGTCAATGCGATGGTGGCCTTCGGCGGCGGCGCGGTGATTGCGGCGGAAAACCCCACCACCCACGTGAACTCGTTATGGTTCAGCAACGGCATTGCGGCCGGCACCAGGCTGCTCGCTAGCGGCCTGAGCGCGAGCGGCTTTTGCGTGGTCGGCGGCACGCTCTATTTCAGCGCCGCACCCGATCCGTTCCGCGTCACCGACCAGATGCTGTATCGCACCGATGGCACCGCGTCCGGCACCGTGCAGGTCTCGCCGGCGGGCGCGGTCGTGGTTGCGGACGCGTTCGCCAGCTTAGGCAATGGCGAGACTCTCTTTCAGAACGACCGCAACGCCAGCGGCGCGCAGGCCAGTTCGCTGTGGGTCACGGATGGCACCGCAAGCGGCACCAGGCCGCTGGCGCCGGCCAATCTCGGCTCGGACGGCGGTGCCGATTCCTTTGCCACCCTGGACGGGCTCGCGGTGTTCGGCTTCGCCGTCGGCGCCCATGGTGGCTCGGCGTTGTGGGTGTCGGACGGCACCAGTGCGGGTACCCGCCAGATCGTCGTGAATAATGGGGCCACGGTGCTGAGCGCGGTCAGCGATCTGATCGCCCTGGGCAACGATCTGCTGTTCGCCGCCAGCGACGGCCAGGGCCGCGCCGGTCTGTGGGTCACCGATGCCACCGGCGCCGGCACCCGCGAACTCGGCGCCTTCAACGGCATCAGCGATCTGACCGCGTTCGGTGACCACGTCGCCTTCACCGCACTTGACGGGCGCGGCCGCCCGTCGCTGTGGGTCACTGACGGCACCACCGCCGGCACCATCGAGATCACGCCTGCCAATGCCGCCAGTAGCGGGCTCGACCCGCAGGGCCTGTTCGCCTATTTCGACCAGCTCGGCTTCACCGGCACTGACGCTCAGGGCCGCCATGCGGTCTGGCTGAGCAACGGCACCGGTGCCGGCACCAACGAGATCGCACTCCCCGCCGCCGCCACGGTGCAGACCGAAACCACCGCGATCGCCGGCAGCGGCAACCTGGTCATCCTCGCCGAGCCGGTGCAGAGCTACGCCGCCATCGACGGCGACACCGTGCGCGCCGGCGCCGGCCATGACACGGTCACCATGGCCAGCGGCACGGTCCAGATCAGCGGCGGCGCCGGCAGCCTGAGCTTCGTCGGGGGTGCGGGCACCTGCACGCTCACCGGGGGTGCGGGCTCGGAGACGGTCGTCGGTGGCAGCGGCGGCGGCGTCTATGACGGCGGCAGCGCCGGGCGCAACGTGCTGGTCGCGTCCGGCGGCAACACGACGCTGACCGGCGGCGGCAATAATGATGCGCTGTTCGGCTCGGCCACCGGGCAGACCGTGCTGATCGCGGCGCGCGGCGGCGAGAGCCTGATCGGCGGCGGCGGCAGCACCACCCTATGGGGCGGTGGTGGTGGTGCTGCGGTGATGTTCACCGGCAATGGTGCCACCACGGTCGACGGCGGCCTCTCCGGCGGCGACACCATCGTCGGCGGCGCGGGCACGCTGCTGGTCCAGGCGCAGGCCGGGGCACAGCGCGGCGAGGCGGTGTTCAGCGGCAGCGGTGCTGCCATCGTGGATGCAAGCACGCGAGGGGCAGACTCCCTGATCGGCGGCACCGGCTCGCTCGTCGTGCATGGCCATGGCGCGAACATGATCGTGGTCGGCGGCCGCGGCCCTTCGGCGATTGGCACCGGCACCGGCTATGGCCTGCTGTTCCAGGGGATCGGCAACATGCTGGTCGCCTCCGGCGGCGGCCCGCTGGCCGTCGTCGCCGGCGGCGGCTCGGCCACCATCGGCGCGAGCACGGGCGGGATTACGCTGGATATCGTCAATCGCGCCGCCGGCGGCCTCGATGTGATCGGCGGCTTTGTGCCGGCGCGCGACCACATAGACCTGTTCGGTTTCAAGGCCGCCGACATGCACAGCCATGTCAGCGGCGGCAGCGTCACGCTCAGCATGTCCGATGGCAGCCGGGTCACGCTGCTCGGTATCAGCGATCCAGGGTCCGCGGTTGTCTTCGTCTGATCCGATCGGCATTCCGATAGAGCTTTACTATGAAACAAAAATGCCATCGATTTGCGCAAGATGCAGCCAGGATGGGATAATATGCCTACGAAAGAAGCTGTCCAAACGTCGGCTTTGTAAGAACAAGGGTTGCGCATCCGTTTCGGCCATGATTTAGTCGATGAGTCATCATAACGGTTCCCAATCGCTGGGCGCCGGTAAGATAACGGTTCGAGGATTGTTGTGGGCCCGCTTGGCGGGTGGGAGAACGAACGTTTGCCGGCAGACACCATGATAGCAGGTCGCTTTTCAAGCCCGCCACTGTGCCGTGCCCGACCTTGGATCTCCAAGGGCAGCACAGCCTGCTAGCACGACGTCCGCTTATCGGTGCTGCGGCGCCGCGCCGAGGCGAAAACGTTCCGTACTCATAACACCCATCCCCTCACCGATCGCACGCAAACGCTCTGATCGCGCCCGCCCATCGCGGCTGCGGACGCGGACGTTTGCGTCATGTCGCGCAATGGAATCCTCGAATGCCCACGCTCAATGGCGTCACCTACAATACTGTCTGGAACGATAATTTCGGTTCCGATCAAAGCCTCAACCATGGGATCTGGTCGATCTCCTGGGGCAGGAGCGACGATTTCAAATTCGCCAACGGCTCCCTGACCCTGACGTCGCAGGCGTCCGAAGGCTGGTCGAGCACCGGCTTCATGCGGCCCGACTTCAACTCGGGTGCGGGAGACGGCTACGGTCTGTACAGTGCCACCGCCAGCCTCGACAAAGGCCAGGCGGGCGGAATCTGCATCGATTTGTGGCCCGCGAACAACCAGTGGCCGGGTGCCGAATTCGATCTGCTGGAGAGCAACGACTCCTCGCGCAACAGCGGTTACGCCACCGTGCATTGGAAAGGCTCGAATGGCGCCAATGATTACAGCTCGACCACGATCAAGGTGGATCTGACGCAGAAGAACACCTTCTCCGTCGACTGGGAGCGGGGCAGCGAAACCTATTACGTCAACGGACACGAAGTCTTCCGCAATACTAGCCAGGTGCCGCTCGATCACGCCGATGGCGGCGTCAACGAAAGCTTCGGCGCCCAGGTGACGTCGGCGAAATACGGCGCGGTCAGCAGCGCGGTCAACTTGCACCTGTATGACATGAGCTACGCCAAGGCCAGCAACGCGGCGTCTGTCGCGCCAATACAGGCCGCGGCGAAACCGGCGATGCGGTTCCTCCAGGGCAGTGGTGCTACGGTCACCCTGGGCGCGGGCGCGCAGGCGACGGAGTTGGGGCATGCCAACACGCTCCTGCTTCCCGCCGCCGGGCAGGTCACGTTATCTGGCAACATCCTCTCCGACACACTCGATCTGCGCGCGGCAATGACCGCAAGCGGCTGGAACCATCAGATGGCCGATATCGGCAAGTTCCTCTCGTCGAGCACGACGGCCGCTGGGTCTTCGCTGTCGGTGCACACGGCGTCCGGCGGCTCGGTGTTGACGCTCGCCCTTGAAGGCCAGCACGCCTCGCTCCCGATCTTCGAGGCGCACGCCTTGCTCAAATAGGCCTAACGTTCGGGCTCGCTTTGTTGCGATGCGCGGTTCAGCACCAGCAAAGCGCGTCGCAACTGGGCGATGCCGCCGCGCACCTTGCCCTGATCGCACATGCCCTCGCCCTGCGTCTTGAGGTCGCGGACCTCGCGCGGCAACGGGGCGCGGGCGTCGAGCGCCGACGACAGGGTCCGGCAATAGGCGCCGGTGTCGCTGGTGACCACCAGCGCGTGCCCCGCCATCTCGTTCGAGGGCGGCGGGGCAGCCGCCAACGCCAGGGCCGTGCAGGCAATCGTTGCCGTCGTCAAGACGGCCGCGATTGCGCGTGCGCCCCACGATCTGCCAGGCCGAAGCGTGCGAGCCTGGAGCTTGCGAGGCTGGAGAGGCGCTGAATTCATCGATCCGAGGATACCGTGTCCGCCCTGGCGTCATCATGATTGAAAGATGAAGCCGTCTCCATGCGCGGCACCTCGACCGCCGGCCTGGCGCGCCGGTCCAGCGGCGGCTCCAACCCGAGCGATAGGGTGGCGCGCAGTCCTGGCTGCGCGTCCTCAAGCGTCAGGCTGCCGTTATGCAGGTGTGCCACCGCCTGCACGAGCGACAGCCCGAGACCCGAGCCTGGCGTATTGCGCGCTGACTCCGCGCGAAAGAACCGCTCGGAGGCGCGCATCCGGTCTGCCTGCTCCATGCCGATGCCGCGGTCGGCAACCTCCAGCAGCACCAGACGGTCGCGGGTGAAGGCACGCAGCATCACCACGCCCCCCGCTTCGGAGAACTTGATGGCATTATCGAGCAGGTTCGCCACCGCCTGCTGGATCAGCGACAGGTCGCCCCAGAGCCGCAGCGGCGGCGCGAGTGCCAACTCGAGCCGCAGCCCATGGTCCTCGGCGAGGGCGGCGTAGAGCTCCGTGAGGTCGGCGAGCAATGGGGCCAGATCGATCTCGGCAAAGGCGGACCGGCGCGAGCCGGCCTCGATTTCGGAGATCCGCAGCAGCGCCTCGAACACCGCGGTAATCCCGTCGAGGTCGCTCACCGCGCGCTCCACCGCGGCGCGCAGCTCCTCGGTGCCGGTGGCGTGCAGGGCTGCGTCCTCCAGCCGGGCGCGCGCGCGGGTAATCGGCGTGCGCAGATCGTGGGCGATGGCGTTGCTCACCTGCTTCACCCCGTCCATCAGCCGGGCGATGCGTTCGAGCATGGCGTTGATGGTCTGAGACACCCGGTCGAACTCGTCGCCGCTGTTCGAGCGCGGCACCCGGCGGGACAGGTCGCCGGCGGCGATGGCACTCGCGGTGCGGGCGATGTCGCGCACCATGCGCCTGAACAGCCCGCGCAGCACCAGGCCGCCGCTGGCGCCGAGGAACACCACCATCACCAGCGCCCACAGCATGGTGTCGGTCATCAGGTGCGTCAGCACGATGCGCGCGCGCACGTCGCGTCCGACCAGCAGCCTGAAGCCGCCGGGGAGCGAGAAGGCATGCACCTCGGCGATGCCGCGGGTGCCGGCGCGGGCAATCGGCAACTGGTACCAGGCGTCTGCGCGGGTCACGTCACGCGGCCAGGAGCGCAGGTTACCGGCGACCCGTGCTCCCTGCGGGTCGATCATCATGTAGATGGCGTCGTCGTCGACATTCTGTTCCAGCCGGTCCTGGATGGTGAGCGCCAGCGCCGGCAGGCCGCCTTCCTGCCAGCGTTCCGAGAGCGCCTGCGCGTCGACGCGGATCGCCGTCTCGACCTGTCGCTGCAACAGCCCGATCGTCGCCCACCAGATGAACGACAGGAAGATCGCCGCACTCAGCGCGAACAACGCCGCATGCACCACCGCGAGGCGCAGGCTGGCCGAGCGCAGCCGACGACGCAGCGCGGCCACGCCGCGGCCCATCACCATTATTCGGCCCCCTCTACTCAGAGCGCAGCATGTAGCCGGCGTTGCGCACGGTGTGGATCAGCGCTGTCGGGAACGGCTTGTCGATCTTGTGGCGCAGGCGTGAGACATGCACGTCGATCACGTTGGTCTGCGGATCGAAATGATAATCCCAGACACCTTCGAGCAGCATGGTGCGGGTGACCACCTGGCCCGCGTGCCGCATCAGATATTCCAGCAGACGGAACTCGCGCGGCTGCAGGTCGATCTTCTGTCCCGCCCGCTTCACCCCGCGCGACAGCAGGTCCATCTCCAGGTCGCAGACCACGAGCCTGGTCTGCGGACCGCCTTCGCCGCGGCCACGCCGGCTCAGCGCCTCGACCCGGGCCAGCAGCTCGGCAAAAGCGAACGGCTTGGTCAGGTAGTCGTCGCCGCCAGCCTTCAGCCCGGCGACACGCTCGTCGACCTGGGCGAGGGCCGAGAGCAGCAGCACCGGCGTTGCGTTGTTCTGGCCGCGCAGGGTTTCGAGCAGCCGCAACCCGTCGATGCCGCCCGGCAGCATGCGATCGAGAATGACGCAGTCGAAGCTTTCGCTGACCGCGAGGAACAGCCCGTCCTTGCCGTTATCGGCCTGCTCGACCACGTGGCCGGCTTCCTTCAGCCCCTTGGCGACGAAGCCTCGAACCGTCGGGTCGTCCTCGACCAGCAGGATGCGCACGATCTGTCCCCTCCCTCAGCGTTACCCGTCCCCTTCGGGACGGTGACCGACGGTGACCGGAATGGCGATAGGCTTGCCGTGCCGCAACACCGACAGACGCACCGAGCTGCCAGGGGTGGCGGCCGCGACCGAGCGGATCAGGCCACGCGCGTTATCGACCTTCTCGCCGTCGATGGCCTCGACCTCGTCGCCCGGCTTCAGTCCCGCGTGCATGCCGGGTCCGGCATGATCGACCGCGACGATGTCGGCGCCGCTGCCGGCATCGGTGGGATCCTCCAGCGTGACCCCCAGCCAGCCACGCTCGATATGGCCCTTGGCGCGCAGCTCCGCCACGATCGGGGCGACGATCTCGGAGGGAATGCCGAAGCCGATGCCGACCGAGCCGCCGGTCGGCGAGACGATGGCGGTGTTCAGCGCCACCACCTGGCCGCTCATGTTGAATGACGGACCCCCCGAATTGCCGGGATTGATCGGCGCGTCGAGCTGCAGGAAGTCGTCGAATGGCCCCGCGCCGATATCGCGCGAGCGTGCCGAAACGATGCCGGCGGTCACTGACGAGCCCAACCCGAACGGGTTGCCGGCGGCGAGGATCCAGTCGCCCACCTGCAGCGTGCGGCTGTCGCCCCAGCGGGCAAAAGCAAGCGGCTTGCGCGGCTGGACCGCGATCACGGCGATGTCGGTGACCGGGTCGTCGCCGATCAGGTGCGCCGGCAGCTCGGAGCCGTCGGCGAACGAGACGGTGATCTTCTCGGCGCCGCTGACCACATGGTCGTTGGTCACGATCACCCCGGAGGGATCGATGACGAAGCCGGAGCCGGCACCCAGCATCTGCTCGCGCCGCCGCCGCATGCGCTCCTTGAACTGTTTCTCCAGCGGCGTGCCGCGCAGCGCCGAAGGGACCTTCACCCGCGTGGAGGAGTCGTCCTCGACATTCTGGATGACGGCGATGTTGACGACCGTGGGCACCACCTCGCGCACCAGCGGCGCGAAGCTGAGCGGCCCGGTGCGGACCATCGCGGGCGCAGGTGGCGCCGGCTGCACCGCGGGGACCGTCGGCAAGGTCGCCAGCATGTCGCCTGACCCGTCGGATTGCGCGTGTGCGCTCGCTCCCGCGCAGGCGAGCATCAGCGACAGCGTGACGCGCGCCGCACCCGATCTCACGCCAACGATCTCCACGGGCCTGCTCCCATTGAAACCATGTTACCGGCAAGCCGGGGTGCTGTCATCGCGCGGTAAGCGCGTCGGCTGTCATCGCGCGGTATGCGCGTCGGCTGTCATCGCGCGTCCCGCGCGTCGGGATGTTCCGGCCAGTCATGCTTCGGATAGCGCCCGCGCAGCGCCCGGCGCGTCTCCGCCCAGCCGGCGGCCCAGAATCCCGCCAGATCGCCGGTGATCGCCGCCGCTCGCCCCGCCGGCGACAGCAGCGCCAAGCGCAGCTTCAGCCTGCCGCCCGCCAGCTTCGGGGTTTCGCGCATTCCGTAGAACGCCTGCGCGCGCGCCGCCGCCTGCGGCACCGGGCCGGTATAGTCGATCGCGGCACGTCCGCCGGGCAGCGCCAGGTGGGTCGGCAGTTGGCTGTCGATCAAAGCGCGCTGACCATGATCGAGCCGACCGCGCAGCAGGGCCAGAAGATCAAGCCCAAGCAGCGAGTCCATCCGGGTCATGCCGTCCAGATGCGGCGCGAGCCAGTCCGCGACCGTGGCCCGCAATGCCGCGTCCGAGAGGTCGGGGAGGGCCGGATCAAGTCCGCACTCCCGCGCCAGTGTCACCCGGGCCTGGAACTGGCAGGCCGCATCGCTCCAGTCCAGCGCGGTGCGCAGCCGGCTCGCGGCTTCGGCGGCGAGCAGGCTCGCGGTCTCGCCGGGCTCGGCGCTCACCGTGCGGTCGCGCAGCACCAGCGCCCCGAGCCGCAGCCGGCGTCGGCTCATCACCACGCCGGAGTGGCTGTCCAGCGCGTTTTCCACACTCTCCGTTGCGCGCGCGCGCAAGCTCGCGGGCAGCGCTTCGGGATCAAGGCGGGCGGCCAGTTTGATCCGAGTTGCGGAGGCGGCCACATGCAGCTGCGCCGCCACCAGCAAGGTCGCGTCCGCCAACGGATCATGGCGGGCCAGCCGCGCACTGCCGCCGCCAGAGAGCCGGAAGGCGCCGGGTTCGCCCCGAGAACCGCCACTAGCCTGGGCAATCCGGTCGGGAAAGGCGGCAGCAAGAAGAGCCGCGGCATCGCCCCCAACCTCACCTCCAACCCGCAGCCGGCGCCGGTAGCCGGCCGCCGCCTTGCGTATGCGCGCCAGAGCGGCGCGGTCGGCATCGGGATGATCTCCACCCGCCAGCAGCGCCAGGCGCAGGCTGATCTCCGCCGGCGGATCAGCCGCCTTGCTGCCCGCGCGCGGGCGCAGCGGGTCGCGCTCCTCGATCAGGGCTGCGAGGTCGGCGGCCAACGCTGCCTCCGCCGGATCGCGCGCCGCCAGCATCATCGCCGCCAGCCGCGGATGCGCGCCGAGACCGGCCATGCGCGCACCCAGCGGGGTGATCGCGGCGGCCTCGTCGAGCGCGCCGAGGCCGGTGAGCAGCGACGTCGCCGCCGACATCGCACCCGCCGGCGGCGGGTCGGGCAGCGGCAGGTCGGCCACCGGCGTGCCCATCGTCTTTGCCCAGGCGGCGGCATCGAGGCAGAAGCCGGCGAGTTCGGCGTCGAGGATTTCCGGCCGGTCCTGCACCGCCAAGCCGCGCCCGATGGCTTCGCTCCACAGCCGAATTGCCAGGCCCGGCGCCTCGCGTCCGGCGCGTCCGGCGCGCTGCGCCGCCGCCGCCCGGCTGATCCGCAAGGTCACCAGCCGCGACAGGCCGCTCGCCGGATCCAGTCGCGGCGCCCGCCGCCAGCCGCCGTCGATGACGATCCGCACCCCCGGCACGGTCAGCGAGGTCTCGGCAATTGAGGTCGCCAGCACCACGCGTCGGCGCCGTCGGTCACCAGCATGCGGCCGCAGCACGAGGTCCTGCTCGGCGACGGCGAGTTCGCCGTGCAGCGGCAGGATGTCGGCATCGAGGCTGGCTAAAGCCGCCTGGGTGCGCCGGATTTCGCCCACCCCCGGCAGGAAGCAGAGGATGTCGCCACCCGCACCCGCCGGATCGTCGAACGCCGCGCGCACCGCCCGTGCCATGCCGTCGGGCAGCTCGCGCACCGTCGGCGGCGCGCGCGCCGTATGGCGGATCTCCACCTCGAACTGCCGTCCGGCGCTCTCGATTTGTGCCGCCCCCATCAGCCTCGCGACCGCGGCACCGTCGGCGGTCGCCGACATCGCCAGCAGCCGCAGCTCCGGCCGCAGCGTGCGTTGCAGATCGAGGCAGAAGGCGAGCGCCAAGTCGGAATCCAGACTGCGTTCGTGCACCTCGTCAAAGATCACGCAGCCGATCCCGTCCAGGGTCGGATCGCCGAGCAGGCGGCGCACCAGCAGCCCCTCGGTGACCACCTCGATGCGGGTGGCGTCGGAGACCGCGTGGTCGAGCCGGGTGCGAAACCCGATCAAATCGCCCGCCGTCTCGCCGATCATCGCGGCCATGCGCTGTGCCGCCGCGCGCGCCGCCAGCCTGCGTGGCTCGAGCATGACGATTTGCTGTCCGGCGAGCCAGTCGCAGCCCAGAAGTGCCAGCGGCGCCAGCGTCGTCTTGCCGGCGCCGGGTGGGGCGATCAGCACCGCGTTCGCGCCCGCCGACAATGCCCCGATCAGACGTGGCAGCGCCTCGGCTACCGGCAAGTGCTGATCTGCGGGACCATCGTGCATGCCAGCGGGTCTACGGCGATTGCCGCCGTGATGCCATGGGCCGGGCATGATCCGGAGGCTCCTCGCCGCGACCGCACACGGTCGTGAAAGGGAGCTTGCCGTCGATCGGTAAATCCCCGAGCTCAGGGATGCATCGGCCCATGCGGACCGCAACCCCGGGGCGCGGCATCTGCGCGACGGGCTCCATTTTACCGTTGACCTGACGGATGTTGATTGGACGGTCCCTGAGCCGTTTTCCGCGTTGATCCGATAACGAGACGCCGGCCATTCTCGCCAGATTTGTTTATGGTATTTTAACGCACGGTGAGTGTTACATGGATAGACTCATTGGCAAACGAGCTATAAAGTAGATGAAATAAGTATAACGGCGTCCTGATCAGTAAGGTCATCGAAGTTCATACCGATTTCCGCAAGCGGGTTTCTCCCGCTCCACCTATAATTTGCGAGTTTCAGGCCCGGCGGGGAGCACCCGTTGCCGGATAACGTCTCGTCATGCAATCCATCAGTGGCAGTAAACGTCCGCGTGCCGCCAAGGCATCACCAAAGAGAATGTCAATGTCAGAAGTCAGGTTTCGGGACCGGGAGACTACGGGCGTCGGAGAGGCGTTCGGACTTCTCCCTGATCGGGCCTTAATAACGTCTGCTCACCAAGCGTTCGAGGTGTTTCGGCTTTCGCAGGCGTCAGCGAGCGCGTTGAAGTCGCTGGCCCGCGGCATGACTGCCTCGACCGAAATTGTGGTGCTTGCAGCGCTGAAGACGCTGCTGCATCGCTATGCCAGCGAGGACAATACTGCCACCTTATGCTTTGCCGATTACAGAAAGATTGAGCCCTTTGGCCAAGCTTCGCCTCGCGGCATCATCGTATCCATGCAGTCATCGAGCGGCATGTCGTTTCGAAGTCATTTGGCTCGCATACGCGACATCGTACACGCAGCACGTGATGCGCAAGCAGATGCGGTGCCGCTTTACAGTGAGGAGCTCCGTGCCGAAGGCGGCATTGATCATGACGGTTTTCAGGCTCTGATCTCCGTGTCGCTTCCGACCGGATCGTCCTGCGGAGGCGACAATCCGCGCTGCCCGGACATGACGGCGCCTCCTGGCCGCGTGGATCTCCATCTGGCTTTGGATGATCAATCGGAGGGTCTGCTCGGCCGGCTTGTCTACGATGACGCGCTGTTCGATGCGGCCAGTATTCGACGCATGGCCGGGCACCTGGTCACCCTGCTGGAGGGGGTTGCGGTCGATCCGGATTGTCCGCTGGACACTCTACCCTTGCTGACGCGCGACGAAGCGCTGCGGATCACGCTCGAATGGAACAGCACATGCCGGGCGGTTCCCGACCTGCCTTTGCACCGAAGGTTCGAGTCGCAGGTGTATCTGACGCCCGATGCGCCGGCGCTGCAATTCAACGATGCCACCCTCAGTTATGATGATCTCGACCGACGCGCCGACCAGCTTGCCCGGCGCCTGGCCGCGGCCGGTGCCGGGAGCGGCACGCTGGTCGCGGTGTGCCTGGAACGATCCCCCGATCTGGTGGCCGGTCTGCTGGCGGTTCTCAAGACGGGTGCGGCCTACCTGCCTCTCGATCCGGGCTTTCCCGCGGCGCGGCTGGCGATGATCACCGAGGACGCGCAGCCGCTGGTGTGTCTGACGCAACGATCGCTGCTGCCGATGCTTCCCGAAACCGCCGCGCGATTGGTGTTGTGCGACGATGACGCATCAGGGCAGTCAGCCGGCATCATTCCGGGCATCATTCCGGGCATCATTCCGGGCATCCTCGGCAATCTGGAGACGGCGGCCTACGTTCTCTACACGTCCGGATCGACCGGGCGGCCGAAAGGCGTCGAGGTGCCGCATCGCGCCGTTGTCAACCTGTTGTCTTCCATGCAGGCAGATCCAGGCTTCGGGGCGGACGACGCGCTGCTGGCGGTGACGACCATCGCGTTCGACATCGCCACTTTGGAGTTGTTTCTTCCCTTGGTCAGCGGCGGCCGGGTCATCCTGGCCAGCCGTGAGGCAGCCGGCGATCCGCTGCAACTGCTCGATCTGATGAACCGATCGCGCTGCACCATCATGCAGGCAACCCCCGCCACCTGGCGAGGTCTGATCGCGGCCGGATGGCAGGGCGATCCTGAATTGCGGATCCTGTGTGGTGGCGAGAGCATGTCCCGCGACCTCGCGCAAAAGCTGCGGGCTCGATGCGGCGCCTTGTGGAACATGTACGGACCCACCGAGACGACGGTCTGGTCGACGATCCAGAGGGTCGAGCCCGACGATCATGGCTGTGTTGCGATCGGCCGTCCGATCGGCAACACCACCACCTATATACTGGATCAGTTCGGCGGCGTTGTTCCGGCGGGTGTGCCGGGCGAGTTGCATATCGGCGGCAGCGGTGTGGCCAACGGCTATTGGCGGAACCCCGCGCTCACACGCGAACGCTTTATCGTAAACCCGCATGCGCCGTCGGCGCGTCTCTATCGTACTGGCGATATCGCCCGTTATCGTCCGGACGGCGTCATCGAATGGCTGGGGCGCGCGGATGGGCAAGTCAAAATACGCGGCTTTCGGATCGAGACGCAGGAGATCGAGGCGGCTCTTGAACAGCACACGGACGTTGCTGGCGCCGCGGTGCGCACGTGGCCGGACGAGTCCGGGCAGCCCAGCCTTGCCGCCTATGTGGTGGTGGCGGCCGGTGACGCTCTGGACGTCGCCGCCTTGCGCCTGTTTCTGCGGCGGACCCTGCCGGAATACATGATCCCGACACGATACGTCTTCCTGGCCGCGTTGCCATTGACACCGAACGGCAAGATCGACCGCAAGGCGCTGCCGGAGCCGCCAGCCTTGGAGCGCTCAGGAACCATCGCGGCGGCTGGCGACCGCGCGCGCAGGCTTGCGGCAATCTGGGAGCGTTTGCTGAAGGTCCAGAACCTGTCCGAGCATGACGAGTTCTTCGAGCTGGGCGGAGATTCAATCCTTGCCGTGTCGCTGCTGCTGAGCATCGAGGCGGAGTTCGGCCGCAGGCTGACGATGGCGGCATTGTTCGAGGCGCCGACCATCGCACGCATGGCGGCACTTCTGGACGAGTCCCACAACGCGGCACTGCCGCTCGTCGCCGAAATCCAGCCGAGCGGGTCTCGGCCCAGCCTGTTCTGGATCGATGGCGGTCCGATGTTTCTGCCGCTCGCCAACGCACTCGGGACCGAACGGCCGTTCCTTGGCGTGACGCTGCATCCGCCTGAGTTGCGGGAAGTCGGTTTCCAGCCCGACCTGCAGACGATCGCGCGGCATCTGGTGAGAACAATCACCACTATTCAGTCCGAAGGCCCGTACGTGATCGGCGGTTATTGCGCGGGAGGCGTGCTGGCCTATGAGGTGGCATCGCAGCTGATGGAATCCGGCCAAATCGTCGACTTGCTATGCATGATCGACTCGCAGAACCCCACCCACTTCAGACGGGTCGACAGCCTGGCTGCCGAATTCGCCAAGCTCCGGCACCATCTCGCCGGAACGTTGCGAGCCAGCAAGACAGGCCGGCTGAACTATGTGGCCCTGCACCTCAAATCGGCCTACCGGCGGATTCTATCGCGCTCCGCCTGGCGTCCGGTCATGAAGAGCGATCCGTTCACCCTGGGAGAGATCATGCAGCCTGCCGTGGCAGCCTACAGGCCGGGCCTCTATGCCGGGCGCGTGGCACTATTCCAGGCCAAGCGTCCAAAGCCGCTGGATCTTCGTCCAGGCTGGGCTGAAACCGTCACCGGAGAACTCATCGCCCTTGATTTTTCGGGGACCCATCAAACGATGCTCGAGCAGCCGCAGGTGCAGAAACTGGCAGGACTGATGAATGGCTGTCTGGACAGGATTGAAGAAAGCCGCGGTCTCGCCGCCGTCGTGCGAAGGGATGCTGACAGGGCTCGCGGATTTGGAGACTGCTTGACCGAATTACATGAGCTTCCTCCGGCAGTAAGCGCCTCGTGACGCAACCCGCGTCCCCTCCATTCTACTTTGTAACCGGATGCTGGTGCGCGGAAGCGGACCTTCTAGAGGCCGGAAAACCGATGGTCTTCAACCGCTGAACGGAAACCGTGAAGCTTGGGCATCGGCCTTCCTGCTCCGGCTCGATCGCATTACGGTGCCCGCGTGAGGCCAAGACCAGCGCCGGCTCCGATCAGCACGGCTGCCGAAGCGCGATTGCGCCACCGATGGTGTCGTCCGAGCATTGCTCTCGCCCGGCCCGCTGCCAGCGCCCAGCCGCAATCGACCAACACGGCGACCACCAGGAAAACGACGCAAAGCGTCGCCGCCTGCGCACCCGCATCGGCACGGGACGATACGAATTGCGGGAAGAATGCGCCGTAGAACAGCAGCGTCTTCGGGTTCGTCAGTGAGACCAGGAAAGCTCGTAGCCAAACCTGGCGCAGTGAGCGGGCAAGCGGAGCGGTCGTGACAAGGTCAACCACCGGCGCGCGCCACTGGCGGAGTCCGAGGGTCACCAGATAGACGGCCCCGATCCAACGCACCCAACCAAAGGTATGACCCAATGCATCAAGCAGGCTGGCAAGGCCGAGCCAAACCGCGACGAGCTGCACGGCCATCGCCGATGCTGTTCCCACAACCGTCAGCAGGCCATGGTGCGTACCAAATCCGACGCTGTTTGCAACGATCAGCGCCACGTTCGGGCCCGGTATCAGCATCAGCACAACGCTTGCCAACACAAACGGCAGGTGCAGAGACAAGTCGACCATCCAGCGCGCTCCCCAGGTCCGCCATGGATCTCCAGTCACACTGCCACCGTCCGATTAAAGACAGAAGGAGCGGTTGGAGCTGGAAAGCCGCGTTTCGGCCGCCGGCAACACACCAAGCTGTTCAGCGAAACCTGGCTTGCCGACCTGCGGGCCGCATCTGGTATGGGCGATCGGCCTGCCGGTGAGTTTACGACCGCAATGGTCTCGAAGGACGCTGTAGATGTCAGCGCTAATTGGCACGCGCTGTCAGAGATAAATGTCACGTCTCGAAAAAATCGAGGATCCAGTTTCATACGTGTTCTCGTAGTTACCCTGCCTCACCCGGCATCTTCGCACCGTGGCGCAGGCCATCGAGCAGCAGCATGACCATCCGTTCGGTGTGTGCCGCCCCATCATTCCCCGAAGCCACGGCAAGGTTCCCGATCGCGCGCAGCAGGTCATAAGGTGCAACATCGGCACGGGTCTCTCCACTACGAGCGGCAGCATCTAGCAGCACCGACAAGGCGGGCTCGAACCGGCTCCGGAAATAGTCGGGCAAGGTAGCGAATGCCGGATCGCCAGAATGAAGCGCAGCCGCCAGCCCCTGCTTGGTCCCAAGGAAGCGCGTATATCGCATCAACCAACCAGCCAGCGCGTCTGCGGGCCCGTGTTCTGCTGCAAGCGACTCCGCCACGTTGGCACACGCATCGACTTCGCGACGGAACACCGCTGCCACCAAATCGGCACGAGTAGGAAACCGGCGGTACAGGGTCCCCAGCCCGACGCCTGCTTGTGTCGCGATCTCCCGGATGGGCGCATCGACACCCGAGCGAGCGAACACAATCTTGGCGGCTTCTAAAACTGCTTCCTCGTTCCTTCGAGCATCGGCGCGCATTCGCGGCGCGGGTGTCTTGGCATCACCCACGGTCAACGACCCTACCTCGACCGTATTCCGAGATTTGGCCAACACCATTTCTCGCATTCCTCCTTGATAAGCGGATCGTTGACCCGTATTACAGCATAGCGGAACATCGATCCGCTTGCTAGTTCGGAGGTACGCCGTCTCATGTCCATTTTGCTCGTGGAGGCTGGCCCATCCGCTGTCGTCTCCATCGCTCCCATTGTCTTGCCATCACCGGGTAGGGGCACTGACCTGAGCGTTCGAGTGTCCGCACCGATCATGGGCAACGCGCTGCCCGTGATCATCTTTTCGCACGGCAACGGTCAGTCGCTTCATGCATACGGCCCCCTCGCTGATCATTGGGCGGCGCATGGCTTTGTGGTGATCCAACCGACGCATCTGGACTCGCGAACGCTCGGCCTCGCGCCCGACGATCCTCGCCGCCCGCATCTCTGGCGCTTCCGGGAGGAAGACCTAGCGGCCGTTCTCGACGGACTAGATCGCATCGAGAGCGAGGCACCGATGATCCAGGGACGGCTCGACCGCTCCCGCATCGCGGTTGCTGGTCATTCCTGGGGTGGGCAGACCGCTGGCACTTTGCTCGGTGTCACCCATCCAGATCCTGACGACGGATCGGTTGTCGACAGGCAGGATGCTCGCATCAAGGCGGGCGTGCTGCTCGCGGCACCTGGCAGCGGCAATGACCTGACCGAACATGCAGCTCGCACCTTCCCGTTCATGTACCCTGATTTTTCCACCATGACGGCACCAACCCTGATCGTCGTGGGCGACCATGACATGGGCAGGCTTTCGACACGGGGTGCCGACTGGTGGCGCGACGCCTACGATCTAAGCCCATCCCCCAATGGCCTGCTCCCGGAATTTCGGACCACGGATTATGTGACAGACTGGCCCCTCGATGGAGGGGGCAATGCGCAAGTCGAGATTTACGGATGAGCAGGTCGTGGGGATTGTCCGCGAGTCGGACCGGGAGGCGGTGTCGGATGTCGCGAAGCGGCATGGTGTCAGCGAGCAGACGATCTACACTTGGCGCAAGCGTTTTGGAGACCTGAAGTCGGAGGGTGTCCGGCGCCTTCGCCAGCTCGAGGTCGAGAACGGCCGGCTGAAGAAGCTGGTGGCCGAGCGCGATCTCGAGATCGAGGTGATGAAGGAAGTTGCGGAAAAAAACTGGTGAGCGTGCAGGCTCGACGCCGGCAGGTGGCGTATGGCCGTGAGCGGGGTCTCTCGCTGCGGCAGGCTTGCACGCTGTTCTCGGTGGCGCGGTCAGCGCTGGACTACACGAGCCGCATGGCGGTGAAGGACGAGGGGGTGGTGAAGCAGATGAAGGCGCTATCGGCGACCTATCCACGCTATGGCTATCGCCGGATCCGCGTGTTCCTGGCCCGCGAGGGCGAGGTGATGAGCGCCAGCCGCGCGCATCGTCTGTGGCGATCAGCCAGGTTGCAGGTGCCGCGCAAGGGGCCTGGCAAGCGGATTGCGTCGTCGCGACCCCGGCCGCTGGCACCTGGTTCGGCGAACGAGGTGTGGTCGTATGATTTCGTGTTCGATCGCTGCGCGAGCGGCCAGCAGCTCAAGTGTCTGACGGTGACCGACGAGTTCACCAAGGAAGCGTTGGCGATCACGGTCGACGCCCGGCTACGGTCGACGCGTGTGATCGAGGTGTTGTCGCGGCTGGTGAGCGAGCGCGGTGCACCTCGGTTTCTGAGGTCGGACAACGGCCCGGAGTTCGTCTCGAAGGCGCTGATGAAGTGGATCAGCAAGCAGAAGATCGGAACAGCGCTGATCGATCCGGGCAAGCCGTGGCAGAATGGCGTCTGCGAGAGCTTCAATGGCAAGTTCCGCGACGAATGCCTGAACATGGAGTGGTTCCGCTCGCGGGCCGAGGCTCGGGTTTTGATCGAAAGCTGGCGCCGGCACTACAACGAGGTGCGACCGCATTCGAGCCTTGGCTATCGAACTCCGGCCGCATTTGTGGCCGGTCTGGCGACGACAGCGCCCCGTGTTAGGACGGGCCGGGACGCTGCGGTATGTGGGGCCTCCGCGTCCCGGCCCGTCCTATCACCGCCCCGGCTGGGGCAAGGGCAGCAGCAGAGGGCCAGTCTTTCCACTTAACCGTGGTCCGAAGAAGTCGGGCAGGTCAAGTGCTCTCCCGGCCTTCTGGGGCGTCAGTGGGTGTGGTCAAGGTCTCGGTGGGAGGCTGGTGTGAGGTCGCACCTCGATGCATTCCCTTGGGGGAAGCGAGGGAGCTTGAGCGTAGGTGAGCTGTGGCCTGTCGCGTCTGTAACGGCAGTGTCGTTTGATCGCGGCGGGCAGTGTCGCATCGTGTGCTGAATCTGTCACCTCGAGTAGATGCTTTCAGCCCGGCGGTGTTCGGGAGTACTTCGTGTGCTGAGTTGATCACCACCTGTTGGGTGTCATCGATGACTGCTTACGTGGGCGATTGATTGTCGGACAGGAGTCTAGCCGTTCCAACCTGTGTCTTGCCTCTCAGCAGTCTTTGACCAACCTTTAGGTCTGGGTGTTCAGGTTTAGTGATGTGGATAAATACGACACAACACCCCATCCTATAGGAAAGAGTATAGGCAAACATATAGGTCTGTGTGACCGATTCTGCACGGCTTTGGGGATAGATTATGCGTGGATAACCATCGAGCCGGTGACCGATTCTGCAGGTAGTGTCCTGAAGGTTCTGCAAAATCGCGGTAGCGAGGTGGTCATGGCAAAGTGGTGATGTTCGAAGTCACCAACCCCGTGGAAGGGCGATGCCATGACCAAGTTGAATTTAGCGCCATTGGGCGCGGATATGAAGGCGCTGCTGCTGTCTGACGAGAACGGCTTTCGGGCGGTTTTGCAGGCGGCATTGCAGGAGGTGCTAGAGGCGGAGATGACCGAGGCGCTGGGAGCTGGCAAGAGCGAGCGAACGGCCGAGCGGGTGGGCCATCGGTCGGGCTACTACGACCGCAAGCTGATCACCCGTGTCGGCGTTTTGGAGCTTCGGGTTCCGCAGGACCGGGCGGGTCATTTTTCGACGGAGCTGTTCGAGCGCTATCAGCGGTCGGAGAAGGCCTTGGTCGGGGCGCTTGCGGAGATGTATGTGCAGGGTGTCTCGACGCGGAAGGTCAAGGCAATCACCGAGGAGCTATGCGGTCACAGCTTCTCGGCCTCGACGATCAGCGAGGCGACGTCGCGGCTGGACGAGAAGCTGACGGCGTTCTTTGGTCGGCGGCTGGAGGAGCCGTATCCCTACCTCATTGTGGATGCCCGCTACGAGCGGGTGCGCGAAGGCGGCGTGATTGTCAGCCAGGCGGTGCTGATTGCGATCGGCGTGGATTGGGAGGGGCGGCGCCAGGTGCTGGGCGTGGAGGTCGCCAACCGCGAGAGCCGGTCGAGTTGGCGAGACTTCATGGCTGGACTGCGGACGCGCGGCCTGCACGGGGTGGAGTATGTGGTTAGCGACGATCACGCGGGCCTCAAGGCGGCGATCCGGGAAATCTTGCCCGAGGCGGCCTGGCAGCGCTGCTACGTGCACTTTCTGCGCAACGCGTTGGATTACCTGCCGCGCAAGCATGACGACGACTGCCTGATGGAGCTGCGCTGGTTTTATGACCGGCGCGACATCGAGGAGGTCCGCCGCGACATCGCCCAGTGGGTCACCAAATGGCAGGGCAAGTATTCCAAGCTGGTGGCCTGGGTGGAGGAGAACGTCGAAGAGACGCTCACCTACTATCGGCTGCCCAGAGCCCATCACAAGCACATGAAGTCGACCAACATGTTGGAGCGGCTGAACCAGGAGCTGAAGCGCCGCACCCTGGTGGTGCGCATCTTCCCCAACACCGCCAGCTGCCTGCGCCTCTCACGCGCGCTGGCCATCGAGACGCACGAGGGTTGGCTTGAAGCGTTACGTTATCTCAACATGGAGCACCTGCGGGAGCACAAGAAAGAAACCCTGCGAGCCTTGGCTGCATGACCCAGGATGCGGGGGAGGCTTGTCCGCCTCAAGGCCGCTCCGCGCCGCTTCGCGGTGGCGCAAGAGCGCCAGCCTCG
The DNA here is from genome assembly GCF_965276875.1 of Lichenicoccus sp. Taxonomy (GTDB): domain Bacteria; phylum Pseudomonadota; class Alphaproteobacteria; order Acetobacterales; family Acetobacteraceae; genus Lichenicoccus. The sequence goes on from NZ_OZ255701.1 coordinate 3,060,692, forward strand.
ACCCGGCCAATCCTCCCCCGCTCAGAGCCGTCACGCGATCAAGGAACAATTGCGATCACCACCGTGACCGCCGCGCCCAAACCATTTTGCAGGACTTGCCAGACACAACTGGCCTGGACGGCTCAGCCACGTGCGACACGATGCGGCCGATGGCGCTAATCGGCGCTCGCCATTGCAGAGGCGCTGACGCTGCGAGCGATAGTCTGCCTCGCATTGCGGCAGACCGAGGTGGCCGGCTTCATGATCGTTCTGCCCGGTCTCGATCTTGCCGAGCCCGGACCCACGACCGTGAGCCGCCGGCTCACCCGACCGCGTCCGGCTTCTTCGCCGCGAAGACCCGCTCGGTGACGTTGTTGCGCCAGAGGTCGGCCGGCCGGAGATAGGCGAGCGCCACCTGGGTGCTCTTGTGCCGGGTCTGGCGCATCAGGTCGGGCAGGGCGGCGCCGGCGTCCCCCGCGGCGGTGGCGAGCCCCGCGCGCAGCGAGTGGCCGCTGTAGCGCTCCGGATCCAACCCGGCCCGTGCCGCCGATCCCTTGACCAGGCGTGCCACCGCCTTGTCGGACAGCACGACCCCGGTCGGCCGACCGGCCTTGGTGACGGCGCAGAACAGCGGCCACTCGCCGCGCACGCTCTCGGCCGCCCAACCGTCCAGGTCAGTGGCCTTGTTGCGATGCGCGAGCCAGGAGTCGAGGGCGGTGAGCGGGCAGAGCCGCGGCTCTGCCGGATTGGCCCAGATGGCGATGTCCTGTCCCTGGCCATGCTGGTCGGTCTTCGAGCGGCGCACCAGCAGCCGCAGGCCGCGGCCCGGCACCCGCTCGACGTCGCCGAGCCGCAGCGCCACCAGCTCGGAGCGGCGCAGCGCCGCCCCGAAACCCAGCAGTAGCATCGCCCGGTCGCGCGCCCCGAGCGCAGTCGTGGCGGGCTGGCAGGAAGCCAGCAGCTGGCGCAGTACGTCCGGCACCGCGGGGGCGGCCTGGCGGGTCGGGCGGGTGCCCGTCTTGCGGGTGATGCCCTCGACCACCATCGCCAGCCTGGGGTCGCGCAGATCGAGCGGAACACCGGCCAGCAGGTGGGCGGTGCGGATCGCGGCGAGGTCGACGCGCAGTGTGCTGACGGCGACGCCGTCATCGGCGCGCCGGGTGGCATACATCGCCAGCAGGTCGGGATCGCCGCTGAGCGGCTCGCGCCCGAGTGTGTGGCACCAGGCGGCGTAGCCGCGCCAGGCGGAGCGGTAGACCCGGCGGGTGCCGTCGCCGCGGGCCCGGGTGGCGTAGAGGGCGGCGCGCGCGGCCAGCGCCTCCAGCTCGGTGCTGCGTCCGGCGCCGCCGGGGACTAGCAGCTCGCCCAGCACGTCGGTGCGCAGCGCCAGCCGATCGTCGCCGGGTTCGCTCCGCGGCGTCGCCAGGCGGGGTAGGGGTGGCCGCCGCCGCCGCCAGGGCGTCGGGATCGTCCATGGCTGCTTGTCTATTTCCGGTCATAATAGCTGTCACCAGATCCTGGTGACGACGCCGTCGAACACCGCATCGGCGGAGACGAGTGGCATGGCGTCGTGCCTGGAGGTCGCGGCAAGCAGCCGGTCGAACGGGTCGCGATGGCTCCAGTCCATCATTCCGGCCATCAGGCAGATGGCCGCCCCGAAGTTCGCCACCACGCCACCCTGCGCGTCCAGCAGGCCCGGCAACCGGTCGAGGAACGGCGCCATCTCGGGCCATTTCCCCAGTCGGACCTTCTGGGCGATCTCGAAGAAGCTGATCGGGCTGACCAGCACGGTGTCCGCCGCGTCGATGGCGGCCAGGGCCGGCGCGGAGAGACGCGTGTCCCCGGCCAGGCTCCAGGCCCAGGCATGGGTATCGAGCAGGATCGCCGTCACGAACGCCCGCCCTCCCACAGCTCGAGCTCGGCAGGGTTGATCGGCGCCAGGAAGTCCGGACCGCTGCCGAGCTGGCCGGCGAGCAGTCCGACCGCAAAGCGGCGCTGCGGCACCGGCACCAGCCGGACCACCGGCTTGCTGCCTTTGGCGATGATGATCTCCTCGCCCTTGAGGGCCGCCTCGATCAGCCGCGACAGGTGGGTCTTCGCGGCGTGGATGGTGACCTGCTGCATGGTTGCCCCCCTTAAGACGATCAGCATGGTCGATCCCACGGATTAGTCAAGTTGACTAATGCTTGGATGTCGCGCATCCTCGATCACGATCCAATGTTTTGTTCCATACCAGCATGTTACGTGAGCGGGGGTTATTGAGAAAGTCTCCTGGATTCCGATAAATGTCTCCAGGTTCGTGATCCAACTTTGGTGGGAAATTCGGATGGCGAAGGCGCGCGTGTGCGAGCGGTCTGCGTTCTCGGCCCCCGACGCTGATTGGGCCGAGGCCGTCCGCCGTGAGGCGGCCATTCGGCCGCTGGCTGACCTGCCGCGACTTGGCCGGCATAGGGTCGAAGCTGCTTCGCGGACGCTGGGTATCAGCGTCCCGAGGGTCTATGCGCTGCTGCGATCCTTCCGCGATCGCCCCGTGACCGCTTCGCTGCTGCCGCGTCGTCCTGGGCCGCCGAAAGGGGCTCGATTGCTGGCGGCGCCGCTGGAGACGCAGATCGAGGCGGCCATCGAAGCGGTCTACCTGCGACCGGAGCGGCCGACCGTGAAAAGGGTCTGGGGCGAGGTGAGAAGGACCTGCCACGCTGCCGGGATGCAGCCGCCGTCGCTGAAGGCGCTCAGGGCGCGTGTGTCGGCGCGCAGCCTGCGCGACCGTGTGCGGGCGCGCGAGGGTGCCGCTGCCGCCAGTGACCGCTTTCGCCAGGTCAGAGTCGGGCTACGTACGGAGCGGCCGTTGCAGGTGGTTCAGATCGACCACACGAAGGTCGACATCATGCTGGTCGACGACGTGACGCGGGCCTGCATCGGCCGGCCCTGGCTGACGCTCGTTTTGGATGTGCATACACGCATGGTGCTCGGCCTGTATTTGTCGCTCGACGCCCCGAGTGCCACGTCCGCTGCCCTGGCGGTCGCGCAGGCGGTGCTGCCGAAGACGGAGTGGCTTGCGGATCGCGGCATCGAACTTGCCTGGGCGGCACATGGCCTGCCGGCGATCATCCACGTCGATAACGGCCGTGAATTCCACTCGCGTGCGTTCGAGCGCGGGTGCCAGCAGCATGGCATCCGGATCGAGTATCGCCCGCCGGCGACGCCGCGGTTCGGGGGGCATATCGAGCGGCTGATGGGAACGCTGATGGGCCGCGTTCACGCCCTGCCGGGCTCCACCTCGTCCAACGTCGGGGCGCGGGGCGCCTACGATTCCGAGGCCCGGGCGGTGCTCTCGTTTTGGGAGTTTGAGCGCATCCTGGCCCTGGAGGTCCTGGGCGCTTACCACAACGAGATCCATTCCGCGCTTGGCCGGACGCCTGCCTCGGCCTGGGTGGAAGGCGCGTCCGGTGCGACGCCGCGGGTTCCCGCCGACGCGGCCGCATTGCTGCACGACTTCCTGCCGTTCGAGGAGCGGATCGTCCGCCGCGACGGCGTTCGCCTGTTCGGCGTCATCTATCAGGATGGCGCGCTGGCGCATCTGGTTGACCACGGTCCCGGCAAGATGCGGGTCAAATATGACCCGCGGGATCTCAGCGCCGTATTTGTCGAGCTGCCGGCTGGCGACCACGTCCGGGTGCCTTACGCCGACCTGGGGCGGCCGCCCATTACGCTGTGGGAGCACCGGGAGGCGACGCGCATGATCCGCGCGGAGGGCCGGCGGACCGTAGACGAGCATGCCATCTTCGCGGCCGTCGCGGAGCAGCGCCGTGTGCTGTTGGAGGCGCAATCCCGCAGCAAGGCCGCGCGTCGAGCGGTTGCGCGCCTCGACCTCGCTGATCGCACACCGCCGCCGAAGCGGGATGGTCCCGGCACACAGACCCAGGATACCGAGGCCAAGGTGCCAATGCCCCGGGAAGGCGAAACCAGCGGCGTGGAGTTCTGGTGATGGCGGCGGCCGGGTTCGAGCATCTGCCGCAGGATGTCCGGCCGGTCGCAGCGCTCGACGCAGAGGCGCGGATCGCGCACATCCGCGCCGAACGATGGGTGCAGCACGCCGCGGCGGATCGCGTCCTCGGCTATCTCCACGAGGCGCTCGAGCAGCCGCCGCGAGAGCGGATGGAGAACGTCCTGCTGATCGGCGAGAGCGGGATGGGCAAAACCATGCTGATCCGCAAGTTCGAGCGGCAGACCGCGGTCGCGTTCGATGCTGTCGCCGGCGTTCAGCGCCGGCCCGTCGTCGTGATGCTGATGCCGCACCACCCCACCGAGACGCGGTTCTTCGACCAGCTGCTGGGGGCGCTGCACGCGCCGTCCGCCGGGCATTTCACCCGCGGCTATCCAATGCAGGAGCCAGCGATACGGCTGCTGCGCGAGCTTGGCACGCGCGTGGTCGTCATCGATGAGCTCAATTCCCTATTGGCTGGCACGCCGCGTCAGCAGCGCGTGTTCCTGCAGCTGCTGCGCTTTCTGTCCAACGAACTGCGGCTGGCGTTCGTCGGCGTCGGCGTGCCGGAGGCACGGCACGCACTGCTGTCAGACGGCCAGCTGCGCAGCCGCTTTACCGACATCGAGCTGCCTGCCTGGTCGCTGGGCGACGATCTGCGGGATTTCGTCACGCGGCTGACCTGGAGTTTGCCGTTGCGCGAGCCCTCGCCGGTCGACTCGCTCAAGCTTCGGCGGCTTCTGGTGGAGCGGACTGGTGGCTATACCCTGGGGATTTGCAAGGCGTTCGAGCGTGCGGCGATTGCCGCGATCCGCGATGGACGGGAAAAGATCGATCTGGGCAGCTTCGGGGATGCAGAGATCTGGCGCGGCGTTGCCACGCCCCGCCGCCAGACAAAGACCCGACCGCGTGCCGACGTGGCAGAGCCACGTGCGTGAGGCCTGCGCCTCTGCCGCTGGCGCCTCGGCCATACGTTGGGGAGGCCGTATCATCCTGGGTCAGGCGGATCGCCGCGCGGTATGACATCCAGGCAGACAGCCTCGTCAGTCACATGCTTGGCCGCCGGTCCATTGGTTTAAATCGCACCGAGCGGCTCGATCACCGCATGGACGCGGAGTTGGAGGGCGCGTTGGCGACGGCCGCCAGGATCGCCGCAGGGAGGATCAAAGCCCTGCGCATCGTCCGCGACGATGGCAGCGCCTCCTGCTGGCATCGGACTTGGCCGGCGTGGTGTCGGGACTGCATCCGCGCCGACATCGCGCAGCATGGAGAGATTTACGAGCGCGCGATCTGGCGGCTCGGCTGCTGCGTGCTGTGCCCCGACCACAAGATCCCGCTCGACGACACCTGCCGTCGCTGCATGGCGGAGGCACGATGTCACTTCGAGGGCTCCAAGGGACTTCTGAGGTTGGCCTGTGATGCCTGCGGCCGGGTGATCGATCCGGCACTCTGCCCGAAGAGCGGCCTGGATGACGGTGCCGTGGGCGCTTTCGGGGTTTGCATTACACCTTCGCTCACCCGGCTGCTTGGAGAACTGCAGAGCGACCTGCAGGCAGCGCTGGCGGGATCCCCGCCGAAATGGTCGTGGGGGTTTGTGCAGTCCGCCAACGATTTGACGGCGAGCGTCCGCCATCTGACGCTCTGCATGATCCTGGGAACCAGAGTAAAATGCGAGCCGCGGATCGATTTGCCTGAACCGGGGCCCGGACAGGTGTTTACGCCGGTCCACGAACCGCTCACGCCGGCGGCTCTGACGCACTATGCCGCCTACGGCGTGCTCGCGATTGCCGCCGTTATGCTCAGGAGCATCGAGGCGGGATGCCGGCCGGATCACCGATGGGCACCCGACGCCATCAGATCCCTGGACGTGTCATCGGCCGTGATATGGCTTCCCGCTGGCCAGCGCAGAGTGCTCAGATCCTGGGCCGCAGCCTGGGAATGCCCGAAAGGCGACGCTCTTCGCGCAGCCATTGCCGAGATGGAAAGTGTCGCGTGATCATTCCCGCAAGGGGCTTGGATCAGGTCCAGACACCTGCCGTAACATGGGCGAATTTGGCCCCGGCCAAGCCGAGACGCTCTGCCTGGACCAGCAGGTGCTTGACCGAGGAGGGGTGCCAGCGCGTTCCACCGCGCGGCGTGCGCTCCCGCATGGCTTCGAGCTGGGACGCGATCTGCTGGAGCGTGCGCTCGGGCGCCGCCGCCTTGATGCCGGCGACCAGTCGGATCAACCGGTCATCGCCCGGTTGCGGCCGCGCGCGGTCGAGCAGGCTCGCCTCAACGATGCCTTCCGCGACCAGCCGCCGCACCGTTCGACGCAGCCGCTCGACCGTCCAGGTCGCCTCCTGGCCGCGATTGATCACCCGCACGACGTCGCCTCACGGCTGGGCGGGACGCATGCGCCGCACGGTGGGCAGCCAGGAGTCCAGCTGCCCCAGGACGCGCGCGAGGTTCGCCGCGTCGCGACTGGCCGCGACCTTGCGGATGGTCTCAGGGTCGCCGGCGCGAAGGCCGGGATTGCCGCCAACGCGGCCGCGGCTGCGGGCGGCGTGCAGGCCTGCCTTGGTGCGCTCGGCGATCAGCGCCCGCTCGAGCTGGGCGACGGCCCCCAGCACCTGCAGCGAGAACATCCCTTGCGGCGTGGTGGTGTCGATCGGATCGTGCAGGCTGCGGAAATGCGCACCACTCGCCTCGAGCTGCTCGATCACCGCCAGCAGGTGGCTGACCGAGCGCGCTAGGCGATCGAGCCGGACCACCACCAGAGTCTCGCCAGCGCGGATCTCGCGCAGCAGGCGCGCCAGCACGGGCCGGCCACGATCGGCGCCGGAGGCGTGCTCCTCGAGGATTGCGGCGCAACCGGCTGCCCGCAGCTCGTCGCGCTGTGGATCGGTGCCCTGCTCCTCGGTGGAGACCCGCGCATAGCCGACCAGGCGGCCGGTGGCGGCGGGTTTCCGGCTCTTTGCCTGCATCACGGCGATTGCCCCTCTTTGGGAGCCCGATTTTACAGTTCAACAAGACCCCTGCAAACGACCGTTTGCAGAGGTGGCCGAGACGTTGAAGCGGTTCGGAGCGCGTTTAGCCACCTCGCGGGCAGGCAGGGGAAGCAGCGCCTGGCTATGTCAGGTTGCCGGATCGAATTGCGATCCAGGGCGGCTATTATCGCGATCCAGTGTCGAGTTTGGCGCCATCCAGGGCTCCTATCCGGCCTGCATACGGCCTGTGCCACCGCTTTCTCGCGATCTCGGACGCGTGACATTGGAGGTGGTTTCCCGTGACGTCCGTAAAGAATGTTTAGCGGACGGAATTGGGGTCGGTCCGGAAGGCGGCGGAAACACGCTTACCAGCCTGAGCAGAGGCTTGCCTTGTTTGTGGCCGTCGGGCAAAGCTGGTGCCGCGCTAACATGTTGCGGCCGGCGCGTGCAGCGGCGGCCAGTTGGGGGGAGGGGAGGGGATGGAGCCGACGGCGGGCCAGGTCGATGCAGTCGATGCGGTGGCCTCCCCCGCGACCGGTCCGGGGCGGGGCCAGACGCCGGCCCTGCGTCGCCTGCGCTACGCCGCCGAGACCCGCCGCCTCTACGCCGCGGACTGGGCGGGGTTCGCGACCTGGTGCCGGCTGGAACGGCACGCCGCCCTGCCGGCGGCGCCGGCGTCGGTTGCGACCTACCTCGCCAGCCTCTCGGCCAGTCTGGGCCCCGGCGCCCTGTCGCGCTGCGCCGCCGCGATCGCCGCGCGGCACCGGCACGCCGGTCACGCCTCTCCTGCAACCGATGCCGCCGTGCGCGATGTGCTGCAGGCGGCGCGCATGGCGCGGCGCGCGGCGGCCGCGGCGACGCGTGGGCCCGGGGACGTGCCGGCGCCGCGGCGCCCGACCCGCCGGCCGCCGCCGCCGACCCCGCTCGAGCTGGCCCGGATGGCCGCGCGCTGCCCGGGCGACCTGGCCGGCCTGCGTGACCGCGCTTTGCTGCTGCTCAGCGCCGCCGGCGTCGGCGGCGAGCGCCTGCTGGCGCTCGACCGCGAGCATGTCAACGTCGTCGGGCGGGATCTGGCGCTGGCGCTGCCCGGCATCGGTGGCGGGGAAGCGGAGGTGGTGATTGTCGCGCGCAGCGCGCTCCCGCTGGCCTGCCCGGTGCGCGCGCTAGACGACTGGCTGCGTGGCTCGGACACCGCGTTCGGGCCGGTGTTCCGCAAGGTGGACCGCTGGGGCACGGTGGCGCACGACCGCCTGCGCGCCGATGCCCTGCGCCGGATCTTCAACCGACGCACCGTGCCGGTCCGCACAACGCGCCGGACCGGGAAAGCCGCGGCGTGACCGGGTCCACCCGGTCCCCGCGCAGCACCGCCCGGACGGCGCACGCGGCAGCCGACAAGCTGGGCGACTGGTTGCGCGATCAGCGTGGCGCCGTCCCGGACCAGGCGGGCAGGGTGCCCGAGGCGGTAGAACATCCTGTTGATGCGGGGAAGGCAGGAGCGCGCAGCGACGCGACGGCAGCACAAGCCGCCGCCATCATCGCGCACCCGGCGCCCGGGTCCGCGCCGCCGGTTGACCAAACCGGGGATGCGCAGGCGGCGGTCGGCCCCGTCGCGGATCCGCCGCTTCGCCTGCCGCACACCGATTGGCTGCACCACCGCCTGGAGGTGAGCGGACCGGACCCTGAGCTGGCGGACTTCGCGGCCGCCGCACGCGGGGCCGGCACCATCCCATGGCAGCTCGATCTCGCGCGGATGGAGGAGGATCTGTTCCACCTGCTGGTGGCGCCCCCGGCGCCGCAGCGCTGCCGCTTGAGCCTCGCCGGCGCCCGGGTGCTGGCGCGGCAGCTTTGCGAGGCCAGCGCCGCCCGGCAGGCCGCGGCGGTGGCGCGCGTGGGACGCAGCCGGGCCTGCGCCTTCGATCTGCACGCGCTGGTTCCGGTGCCTTCGGAAATCCTGCGGCTGGGCCCCGACCATCCGGACGCCCTCGCCTGGCTGTGGGCGCACTGGTGCACCACGGCCGCCCTGCGCCACGTTGTCCTGGAGCCCGCCCCGGTGCTGCGCAGCCCGCTGCCGGCGGGCCGCGCGACCCTGGTGATCAGCTTCTGGTCGGCCGACTGGACGCCGTGGCGGGCGCTGGCGGCGTCGGCCGCGCGCTGGCCGGCGCTGCGCTTCGACGCGCGCCCGATCTACGACCTGTCGTGACCGCGCTGGGGCCGGACATCGCAGCTATCGTGCCGGCGGCGACGTCGGACCCGGAAAGCTGGGACGCGCCACTGCGCCGTCTGCCGAATGCCACCTCGCCGGTGCTCGTCGTGGACGGCTTCGAGGGGCCGCTCGACTGGCTGCTGCAGCTGGCGCGCACCCGGAAACTCGATCTGGCGCGGCTGTCGATCCTGGCGCTGGTGAAGGCGTTCGTGGAGGCGATGGCGGTTGGGCTGACGCGCGCGCCGGGCGCGCCGGCGCCGGATCTCGGGCGCTGGGGCGACTGGCTGGTGATGGCAACCCAGCTCGCCGAGTTGCGCTCGCGGCTGGTGCTCCCCGCCGATGCGCCCGAGGCCCGGTCCGCCCTGGCGCGGGTGGAGGCGCTGCGTCTTCAGGGGATCCACCGCCTGCAGATGCAGGCCGCGGCAGACTGGCTCGAGCGGCAGCCGCAGCTCGGCCGCGACGTGTTCGCGCGCGGGAGCACGGCGGCGCGAAGCGCGGCTAGGGGCGGAGGGCGCATCGGCACGCGCGAGGAAGACGACACGGAGGATAGCCGAACGGACGCCAGTGCGATCGCCACGGGCACGACCGATGTGGCGCCGACGGATGGCGAGGACCTCACCGACCTGCTGCGTGCGTGCCTGGTGGCCCTGCGGCTGCCGTCGCAGCGCGAACGCTACCAGCCGCGGCAGCTGCCGTTCTGGAGTTTCCGCGACGCGGCCGCACGGATCACCCGGCTGCTACCGGCGCTGCCCGCGGGCGCGTCCCTGGGCGAGTTCCTGCCCGAGGTCGCCGAGCGTGGCGCCGAGCCGGTTGTGCATTGCCGCGCGTCGGTCGCGGCGGTGCTGGTGGCAAGCCTCGAACTGGCGCGCGACGGCGCCGTCACCCTGGACCAGGACGTGTCCTGGGACCCCATCCAGGTCGCGTCGGCAGGATGCGCGGTGACCAGAGAGCGCTCTGCATAGACCGTCTGCCGAAGTCGGTTGTAGCACCCGCCGAGTCCGCCCCGCGCCCGCGCGTGCGCCGCGGCACCGTCAATCTCGAAGACCGCCTAATCGCCATGGCCGGCGCGATCGCCTCGTCCAGCTAATGGATTCGCTTTAGCCTGGTCCGCCGCCGGCTTTCAGTGCATCGTTGAGGATATCCTGAATGCTACGGCCGGTCTCGGCAGAGCGTCGATGAAGCCACCGGTGCATCGGCACCGTGGCCCGGTACGTCAGGGCGACCGTCGGCTCCGGCCGGACGAAGTCGAACCGCTCCTGCACGGCACGTGGCCGTGCGTCACCCTGCACCGGGGGCGCCGCGAACAGGCTGGGCTAGGGTCCGTCGTCCTGGAGCGACAGGCAGGCTCCGTTGCCGCTCCAGCATCGTCATGCGTCGGTCTAGGGCCGCCTGGATCAGGCTCTGGCCGGTGATGGAGAACCGTCGCACCAGCTGCTTCAGGCGGTCATAGCGCGGCAGGTCCAGGCGGACGGTCACCGGAATGGTGCCGACCCGACGCGACGGCGTGGCCGATGGCACAAGCGGGGCGTCCTGGCGGCGGGAGGACAGCTCCGACAGCGGCGTGACCTGCATGCATCGTTCTCCCGACTCGCCGGCGTGCTTCAAGGCTTGGAGTTTGTACACCGCCGCGCACGATCCGCCAGCAGCGCCTGGTTCGCGATCGAGTTGATGCAGGGCGCGTAAGACGTCAGCACTCCGGTAGGCACGTAGGACCGGGGGCGAGACCTGACAAACCCAGGTCATCCCGGTCGGCAAGGTTCAGCGCGCGGGTGCAAAAGTCGACAGCGTTGTCGCCTACGGGGCTACAGCCCCCCGGCCCCTTCCACGCCGCGTTCGCGGCGATGACCCGGGTCAGGGATGGAAGCCGGATGGCCGAGACGCCGCCCTCCGGCGGCTCGGGGTGCGGCCCGAGCGTCCGGCCTGGAGGGAAGACGCCCGAAACTCCACGTCTCAAGGAGTCTGGACACTCCGCACATACTGGACAAACGAGACAATCGGGGATATCTCGACCTTGTAAATGACGAGGTCATTCGATGACTGCTGCACAAGCTCGCCGGCAGACCATTCAGTCCGCGGGCAAGATCGCCAGCCCAGCCGCTGCGGATTTGATCGGTATGTTCGCCGAGCGCAATCCGAACTCCACCCGCGGCGAGCTCACCGAGGTTGGAAAACTGGTCGCGGTGTTCAGCGCCACAGCCGCACGGTTGTCCCCTGCTGCCCGCAAGCGCCTGATCGCTCGCAAGGCGCGGTTCAACGAGCTGGTCGCCCAGATCGCCGCTGAACCTGAAACGGCGCAGAAGCCGCTGAAGCTGGTCGCGAAAGCCGCGGCTGAGGTCAGCCAAGGCGTGGGTCTGGGCCAGATGCTGTCGCCGGAGGAGGGCAGGGCACGCATCGGTAGATATGCCACGCCAACCAAGGTAGAGGACTGGGCGGGTCCCCTGGCGGGGCCGACTGAGCTGGAGCGAGACTTTGGCGTGGCGCGCTCGACCCTGCACGCTTGGCAGAAGCAAGGGGCGGTGATCGGGCTTCTCGTTGGCGTGCGCAAACATGCTTTCCCGACAGAGCAGTTTGTCGACGGGCGTCCTGTGGCTGGCCTTGCCGCGATCGTCGAAGCCATCGGCAACCTACGCGTGGCATGGCTGTGGCTACGCGAGCCCAATCCGGGATTTGCCGGCGTCACCCCGCTGGCGCGTCTCAAGGCAGGCGCAACCGACAAGGTCGTTGAGATGGCCCACTCGAATTTCGCCGACGCGTGATCCTCGATGCCAACGTCCTCGCCGATTTGGCCGTTGCGATCACGCCCAAAACCTATGTGCGCGTTACCCGCATGGCGCACGCGGCCACGCCGCTCGGCGCAGGCTTCGGGGTCACGCGCTTCGCCAGCCCGACGAGCGCCTTCAAGGTCATCTACCTCGGGCAGGATCTGACGACAGGGGTCGCCGAAACCCTCGTCCGCGACCGGTTTCAGGGCAGGGCGCGGCGCAAAATTATTGACATCGAAGCCGCGCTTTGGGGCGCGACAGAAGTGAGCGCCAGCGCCGCGCTGACGCTGATCGACCTCAGAACCACAGGCTTGGTGCGCCTCGGCGTTTCGACCGAAGCAGCCCGCGGCAAGGCGCAGGGTCAAGGGCGCGTGCTGAGCCGGGCGATCCATGAGCAAACTGACGCCCATGGCCTGGTCTACTTTTCCCGCCTGACGGGTCGCACTTGCATCTGCGTCTATGACCGTGCCCAGCCGGGTGGGTTGCTCGCGACGTCAGTCGTCGAGCTGACGCTGCTGGCCGGGTTCGTCGATGCGTTGCACGAACTGAACGTAAACCTGCTTGCTACGCCATAGGATCATTGCACTCGACTACCGCGTGCGGCCCGCGTTGCGCGAGCACGGGATGACCCTGCCGGGAGGACGTTCTCTCAGCCGATCTGCCGTCCGCATTGGAGAGCAGGTAAAGTCGTGGGGGCGTGTTCAGTTGGGTATCCTGACGATTTGCGTTTAGGAGGACGAACACGATGGCGAGGTTGGTCCGGTGACTGAAGCTGATCGCCGAGTTGGGGTCGGGCCCGGTGTCTGAGGTCGAGGTGGCTCGGATCGAGCGTGACGATATGGCAACAGCCGAGACGATCGGGCTCACCCCGGAAGAGGGCAAGCGGCTGACGGCGGCCGCTCAGGCGGAGATCGTCCGCGGCCAGGTCGCATTGCTCTGCAGAAGATCGCGAACGTGCGAGCACTGCGGGACGACGCTCTCCAGCAAGGGACATTGCCTGGCCACATCCGCTCCGTCCTGGGAGATGTTCCGGTCAGGATCCGGCGCATGTGCACCTGCCCCTGCCGCGCCGATACTTTCGCGATCCTGGCCGTCGGCGGCACCACTTCAGGGCTGGCGTATAACACTAACAAGTGGCATCCGGAACTAGACACTGGCGACAGCTAGAATTGGACGGTGACGTCACGCAGTTCCGACAACTGGATCTGCCTCGTTGCTCCGCTTAAGCAATCCGGAGCGTCGTTTCTCGCGCAGGCGATAGCTGTCGCCGCGGATGGTGACGACATGACTGTGGTGCAGGAGCCTGTCCAGGATCGCGGTGGCGACCACCTGGTCGTTCAGGATCATGCCCCACTCGCCGATGCTGCGGTTGCTGGTGACCAGCATGCTGCCACGCTCGTAGCGGCGGCTGACCAAAGCAAAGAACAGGTGCGCGGCCTGCGGCTCGAGAGGCAGATAGCCAAGCTCATCGATGATGAGCAGCTTCGGCTTGGCGGAGCGGATCAGCTTGTCCTCGAGCCTCCCTTCTGCCTGCCCCTTCACCAGGGCGGTGATCAACGCCATGGCCGGGGTGAACAGCACCGAGTAGCCGTTGCGGATCGCTTCCCGGCCGATGGCGACCGACAAGTGGGTCTTGCCGACGCCCGGCGGCCCCTGGATCAGCAGCGTGTCGCCGTTCGCCACCCAGCGGCACGCCGAAAGATCACGGATCTGCTTCGGGTCGAGCGACCGTTGCGCCGCAAAGTCAAAGCTCTCCAGGGTCCGCACAAACGGAAACTTGGCGATACCGAGCCCCATCTGGATGCGCCGCTCCTCCCGGTGCGCCACTTCCGCCTCGCACAGCAAGGCCAGCGTCTCCGGCAGTGTCATCTCCCGCCGAGCCGCGTCGTCGAGCAGGCTGTCCAGCCGGTCGCGCATCGCCGTCAGCTTCAGCCGACCCAGCATCTCCGGCAACGCCGCCGTCACGCCGCTCACCAGCTGCCTCCCGCCGCCTGTTCGTATTCGGCCAGAGGCGTCCGTTCTACTGCGCCGTACTCGACGGTTTGTGTCGCCTCTCAGTGGCTGGCCGGGAGCCGATTACACTGACAAAGGGCGACTTCGTACTCGTGCCTGCCGCTTACGATTTCGCCGCTTCGAGCCTTAAACCGCCGTCAGGTGTCAAAGAGCCCGAAAGGGTCGAAACAAGTCCTGGCGTGTTCCGGCTCGGCAGCCCGGACGAGGCGCCCAACATCACCATGCTGGTGGGTCATTGCCGTTCGGCTCGAATGACGCCGATCTGCTGGTGTCGCTTCTGCCTCAGCTCGTGCATGTCCGTGGACAGGGACGGCTAACCACGCTGGTCGAACTCGTGAACGAGGAGACCCGCGGCGACAGGCCTGGTCGGGACGTGGTGATCGCACGGCTCCTTGAGGTCCTGCTGATTGAGGCGCTACGCTCCACCGCCGGACCTACAGCTCCCCAGGGTTTGCTACGCGGGCTCACCGACAACCGGCTCGCCACGGCACTTCGGCAGATGCATGACCGTCCGCACCATAATTGGACGGTGGTCGAACTCGCGAGAATGGCTGGACTTTCACGGTCCACGTTCTTTGATCAATTCAGGCGCGAGGTGGGCGTCGCGCCAATGGAATACTTGCTTCGCTGGCGCATGGCGCTTGCGAAGGACTTCCTCCGCCGCGAGCGAACCGGTGTGGCCCAAGTCGCCGAACGCGTGGGCTACAGTTCGGCAAGCACGTTCAGCAAGGCCTTTGGCCGCCACGTCGGAATACCGCCAACTCTGTACGCGCGAGAACAGCGAGCTGAATGAGACGCCGTCGGGAGCAGCGAAGATCGAACCGGCAGCAACACAACGGTCACGCCGGTCGAGCGCTGCTACCGCGAGAGATCGGGCTCGAAGAAGGCGTCGGCGGCTGACATCAGTTTCATGCAGCCGCACCCGGCTTGGTGTAGACGAAATACGTTCTTGCCAGGCTGCGCCCGACATATTCAGCTTCTGCCAGCAGTCGGCGTCCTTAAAGTTGGTTGATTGCCGCTCGTCAAACCATCTTCACGACGAGATCGATGAAGCTCCGCAGCTTTGGCGACGGATGCCGATCCGGGAGGGTCAGCAACGAGAGTGGCAGTGAGGGCGCAGCGTGGTCCGCCAGCAGGTGGGTGAGACGTCCGGCCGCGATGTCGTCCGCTACCAGGACTTCAGGCTGTAGTATTACGCCCACATGCGCGAGCGCCGCGGCGCGAAGGGCTTGCCCGTTGTTGACGCGCAGGCTTCCGCCGGCCTGGATCGTGACCTCGCCACCCACTCCTGAGAACCGCCACACCCGAGGCTCGCCGGCATTGGTGAAATCGAGGCAGTTGTGACTTTCCAAGTCGGCCGGCGTCCGCGGATGGCCGTGTGCGGCCAGATAGGACGGCGACGCACAGGCGACCAGACGCAGTGGCGACAAGGCGCGGACGATCAGCCCTGAATCGGGTAGCGTGCCGACGCGTATCGCAACGTCGAGTTCGTCGGCAAGCATGTCGAGACGCTGGTCTTGCAGGACGAGCTCAACCTGTACTTCCGAGTGGCCGTGCAAATACACGGCGATGATTGCAGGTATGATGGTCGTTCCGAGGGACATCGGTGCTGTCACGCGCAGCAGGCCACGCGGTGTGGACTGCGCAAGGTCGGCCGACCTCTCGGCATCGTCGATGTCGCGGAGGATGCGTCGGCATTGTTCGTAATAGGCGCGGCCGAACTCGGTCAGGCTCTGCTGCCGAGTTGTCCGGTTGAGCAGCAGCGCTCCGAGCCTTGCCTCTAGGAAACGCACATGATTGCCCACCATGCTGGGCGACAGTCCTCGGCCAGCGGCTGCGCCAGCGAAGCTGCCCCGCTCGACGGTGCGGACGTAGCTCTCCATAGCCAGCAATCGATCCATTCGAGACCTTCGCTCACGAGTGTCGTTAATGATCGTCTCTTTAAGCAGTTCCACGCTGGGCCAAATCGATCCCGACAGAAGGAGATCGACATGCCTGAAGCTTCGAACACCCTCGTGGTTGGCGCAGCCGGCCGTTTTGCTGGGCTGGTCGTGCCGGAGCTGGCCAAGCGGGGCGTGCATCCGCGTGGGCTTGTCCGTACGCCGGAACAGGCCGAGACGGCGCGAGGCAACGGAGCCGGCGAGGTCGTCTTCGGAGACCTTCGAGATCGCGCAAGCGTCGAGGCCGCGCTCAAGAGTGTGGAACGGGCCTTCTACATTTCGCCCGTTTTCCAGGAGGACGAAGCCGAGATGGGCGTCGGTTTCGTGGAAGCCGCCAAGCAGGCGGGTGTGCGCCGGATCGTGTTCTCAACGATCATCCATCCCTCCCTCGATCTGCGGAATCACGCATCGAAGCGGCCGATCGAGGATGCCCTGTTCAAGTCGGGTCTGGACTACACCCTGCTTCGGCCGTCAGTCCTCTACCAGAATCTGGCCGCAGGATGGCCGGCCGTCGTCAAGACCGGCGTGCTGGCCGAACCGTTCTCCGCCACTGCTCGCATCGCACGGGTCGATTACCGCGATATCGCCGAGGTGGCGGCGATCGCCCTCACCGAGGACCTGCTGGTCAACGGCGCGTATGAGCTGAGCGCCGACGGTGGAAAAAATCGCGGGGAAGTGGCTGCCATCGCCAGCGAGGTGTCGGGGCGCGAAATCAAGGCAGCCGCGCCCGTGTTCGAGGAATGGGCGGCCAAGGCGCAGCTGCCCTACGACGACGCGCAGAAGCAGCAGCTCGCGGCGATGTATGCGAACTACGATAAGCACGGGCTGCTCGGCAATCCGTTCACGCTTCGGTCGATCCTGGGTCGCGAACCCCGCGCGATGCACGCGTTCTTCGCCGACTTGGTGGCTGGAACGCCGACAACAATCGCCCAAGCGCGACATCGGTGAATTGCCGATTTCGTAAGCGGTCCGGAACCAGAACACCGGCCGCTTTGATCCAATCCTAAAAACGGAGTAATATAGAATGACAATACTTGCAGTCGGCGGCACTGGGCAAGTCGGAAGTCCGATCGTGAAAAACCTGGCTGAGCATGGCGCGGACGTCGTTGTGCTTACCCAACACCCAGAAGCGCACCTGCCACCTGGGGTCCGGGCGGTTAAAGGGGATGGGCTGGATCCCGAGACGATGCGACGCGCCTTGCGAGGCGTGGACACGCTTTTCATTCTCAACCCTGTCGTCGCCGACGAATTGACACGAGCGCTCCTGACTTTGAGGCTTGCGAAAGATGCTGGTTTGAAGGGAATCGTTTATTTCTCGATGGCCAACGCGGATGCGCTCGTGGACGTCCCGCATGCGGCTGCCAAGTTTGCAGGCGAGCGGCTCATTGAATCATTGGATCTTCCCGCGACCATTCTGCGCCCAAACTACTTTTTCCAGAACGATGCGATGGTCAAGGACGCTTTTCTCGGCAACGGGTTATATGCGATGCCCGTCGGAAATGTCGGCGCCGCGATGGTCGATATCCGCGACATCGCGGATGTTGCAGCGCTGGAACTTCTGAAGCGGGACTCTGCCGCCGACAGGCTACCTCGCGACCTCATCGACATCTCGGGTCCCGAGATCCTTACCGCCAACAGCATCGCCTCGATCTGGACGGATGTGCTTGGCAAATCGATCTCCTACGCCGGCGACGACCTGGATATCTTCGAGAAGAGCCAACGCGAGCACGTGGCGCCAGCAATGGCTCTCGACATTTCGCTAATGTTCGATAGCTGGCAGAAGATTGGGATAATGCCGATGCCGGGAGCTATCGAGCGTCTGACAGCGATGCTTGAACGGCCGTTGCGGACATACCGTGCCTTCGCAGAGGAAACAGCGGCGCAGTGGCTTTGCTGACGCAGTATGCCTTCCCGCGGTGTTGGCCCGGCATGGTCCGCTGGGAAATCAGAAGCTCAGCGCGACCAGTGGCGGTTGTCGGCCTATTGCCAGCATTTCTGCCCTGCATGGGGAGTAGCAGGCAGTGACAGAGTGTTCGCGCGCATCGGAACTTGAACCTCGAAGGTGAATGGGCAAGCTGGGGACCTATGCTCGACCTAGAGGGTGTTATGTACTTTCGCGCGGTGGCCGCTTAATGGAGATGGATGTGCCCCACTCCGGTTCGCAAGCCCTATCCTTCTGACGTCAGCGACGAGGAATGGTCGCTGGTGGTCCCGTATCTGACGTTGATGACCGAGGCGGCCCCTCAGCGTGAGCACTCCTCGCGGGAGCTGTTCAACGCGCTTCGCTACGTTATTCGCTACGGGATTGCCTGGCGTGCCATGCCGAACGACTTTCCCCCCTGGGCGGCCGTGTATCAGCAGTCCCAACGATGGCTGGCCGCGGGATGTTTTGAGACACTGGCCCAAGACTTGCGCGTATTGCTGCGCCTGGCGTCTGGCCGGGCGGAGGAGCCAACGGCGGCGATCATCGACAGTCGCACCCTGCGCTCGACGCCGGAGAGCGGCACTCGCGCCGGCTATGACGGTGCCAAACGCAAACGAGGGTCGAAGGTGCATATGGCCGTGGACACGCTCGGCCACCTGCTCACCCTGCACGTCACACCGGCTGATGTCGGTGACCGTGCCGCAGTAAAACGCCTCGCCGCCGACATCCAGGATGCCACGGGCGACAATGTCAAACTCGCCTATGTCGATCAGGGCTACACCGGCGAGGCGGCCGCAGACGCCGCAGCAGCCGAGGGCATCGCGCTGCACGTCGTCAAATTGCCGGAGGCAAAGCGAGGATTTGTTCTCCTGCCACGGCGCTGGGTCGTGGAACGATCCTTTGCTTGGGCCACACGTTGCCGCCGACTGGTCAAAGATTACGAGCGCTACGCCGAAACACTCGCCGGCTTCCACGTGATCGCATTCGTCGGATACATGCTCAAGCATGCCGCAGACCTGATGAGAGTCCATAACACCCTCTAGTCGGGTTGCAACGTGCTCTGGTGGTTCTCGATCACGGAAGCTTTCGCAAGGCAGCCGAGGCGCTTGGTGTTCGGCCGTCGATTGTGGGTCGCCATGTTCGCACGCTCGAGGACGCGACCGGAGTCAGCTTATTCCACCGGCAAAGTCGGGGTGCGCAGCCAACGTTCGCGGGGGTTCGCATCCTGTCTTGCGGGCGAGAGATCCTCAACGACGTGCAAAGTCTGCTGCTCAAGGCCGCGCTCAGCGGTGCCGGTAATGAGGGCAGGTTGTGCGTCGGGGTCGTCTCCTTGGTCGCGAGCGGCACTCCACGCCAGCTTCTCCAGGCGTTTCTCGCGGAGCACGCCGACGTCGAACTTGAGATCGTCGAAGGCTCGCCGCGCGACCAGGTCGCGGCTGTTCGAGCGCTGCGCATGGACGTGAGCTTTGTCGTGGGAACAACGCCAGCCCCGGGATGCGAGGTGGAACTTCTCTGGTCCGAGGCGGTCAACGTCGTGCTGCCGGACAACCATCGCCTAGCAAATCTGGAGACCGTGCAATGGGAACACATCTCTGAAGAACGCTTCATCGTGAGCAAAACCGACCCTGGTCCTGAGGTCCACAACTTCGTCGTCCGGAGTCTCTCCACCTTCGGTCATCGGCCGATTGTCGGGCGGCATCCGGTACGCCGCGAGGAATTGATGGCAATGGTTGGGCTTGGGCGTGGGATCAGCGTCGTCGGAGCCGCAGATTCCGCAGTGGTCTATCCGGGGCAGGAGGAGTTTGCCACCTGTTCCCGTGTTTGTTGCGACTGCCTGAAGCTCCGACGCCAGCGGGACACCAGGACTCGTAAGATCCAGACGGTCTTCGGGACCATCACGGTCGACGCTCCTCGGATCAGCATATGCCCGTGTAAAAACTACTGGGGCTTCGTGGACATGTCCCAGTCACCTCTGACCGAGCTGCTCCCGGACCGGTGCACGCCCGAGCTTCGGCGGCTACAAGCGGAGTTGAGCGTTAGGCACTCCTACCGGGAAGCGGCTCGGCTGCTGACCACCCTCTTGCCGTGCCGGCCGATGAACCACGCCACCATGCGCAACAGAACGCATTGCGTCGCGGCGGATCTCGAGCAGATGCCGGCAGACCAACCTGCGCCCGAGGCCGAGCGACCAGCTGAGATGATGGTCCTGATCGATGGGGCGCACATTCGAGCAGCCCATGGGTATCAGTCGCGGTATGTCGACGTCACCGTCGGCAAGATCGAGGTTGCTCGGAAGACGCCGCGGCGGTTCGCTCTGGCGCCCAAAGGTGCCGGATCTGCACTGGCGACCGTGCGTCAGGCGCTTTGAGAGCAGGGTTGGGAGCGTGGCCGCTCCGTCACGGTCCTCAGCGACGGCGAGGCAGCCCTTCCCGGCCTGGTTCGCGCAGCAGTCGGTCAGCCGATCACCTGCATTCTGGACTGGTGGCACATTTCCATGCGGGTGCAGCACGTCCAGCAGGCGATGCCTGGTATCCATGCTCTCGATCCATAACACCGCGCGGGCCTGGACATCATCGACCGCTGGATCGGGCGACTTCGACGTCTCATCTGGAACAACCGTTCCGATGAGGCCCCCGGCGACTTGTTCTATATCCGACAAGCCGCGCCCGGGGTTGCATACGTGAACGGCGAGACATTCAGACCTGTGGTCGCGAGGCTCCTCTGGAACTGTGACGACCTGCGTCGCTATCTGGAAAACGCCGGCAACTCGTTGATCGACTACGGTGAACGCTACCGTTCGAAGCTGCCCATCTCGACATCTCGGGCGTTCTCACCCTGATTGTCGCGCGGCAGCCAACGCTCGCATGGCCAAGAACTAGCGGATGAGGTGGTCGCCGCAAGGAGCGCATCGCGTCGCATGGGTCCGCGCCGCCGTCTTGGACGGTCGCCTTATGCAGCCACCCAATGTTCCTCGGGCCGGTTGAACGGCCAAGACTTTTCCACTCCCAACCTCGTCGGTCCCAAGCGCCACCGCCAAAGGGCGCGGTGCGCGGGCATATGAGCAAAGGAGCGCCAGCCGCTATACGCGGCCAGCGTCAGCGACACCGCCGTCAATAGGATCGCGGCAGGTCCAGCACGTGCTCGGACAAGTAGGCGAGAATCATGTTCGTCGAGATCGGAGCGACCTGGTAGAGGCGTGTCTCGCGGAACTTGCGCTCAACATCGTACTCCTCTGCAAAACCGAATCCACCATGGGTCTGGATACAGGCTTCGCCTGCGGCCCAGCTGGCCTCTGCAGCCAACATCTTGCCCATATTGGCTTCCTCACCACAGCGCTCGCCCCGCTCGAACTTGGCGAGCCCCTCATTGACGATTGCCTGAGCAGCACGAAGTTGAGCATAAGCCCGGGCAATAGGAAACTGGATGCCCTGGTTCTGCCCAATGGGCCGCCCAAACAGAACACGCTCCCTGGCATAGGCGACCGACTTGTCGGTGAACCACTTGCCGTCCCCGATGCACTCGCTGGCGATGAGTAGGCGCTCTGCGTTCATCCCGTCCAGGATGTATTGAAAGCCATTTCCCTCGACACCTACCAGGTTATCAGCCGGCACCCGGAGCTCGTCGAAAAACACTTCGCACGAGTTATGATTCATCATTGTCCGGATAGGGCGAATAGTAAGTCCGTGGCCTATGGCTTCACGCATGTCGACGATAAAGGTGGACAGGCCCTCCGTCTTCTTGGCGGTCTTCTCCCTCGGCGTGGTACGCGCGAGCAACAGCATAAGGTCGGAATGCTCGGCGCGGCTGGTCCAGATTTTCTGGCCGTTCACCACATAACTGTCGCCGTCACGCACGGCCATGGTCCTAAGAGCCGTCGTGTCGGTCCCGCTGGTCGGCTCGGTCACGCCGAACGCCTGAAGGCGAAGCGACCCGTCAGCGAGACCAGGAAGATATTGCCGCTTCTGCGCCGCGCTGCCGTGTCGGAGCACCGTGCCCATGATGTACATCTGCGCATGGCAGGCGCCCCCGTTGCACCCCCCCCGTTGCACCTCCTCAAGGACCGCAGCCGCTGCGGAGAGCGGCAGGCCGGAACCGCCATACTCCTCGGGAATCAATGCAGCGAGGTAGCCCGCCTCCGTCATCGCGGCTACAAATTCGGTCGGATAGCGCTGTGAGCGGTCCTGCTCGCGCCAATATTCGCCGGGGAACGATGCGCAGAGTTTGCGAATCTCCTCGCGGATCTCAGCGTAGCTACGGTCTTCCGCCACCCCTGCGAAGCCGGTCGTCTCGGGTATGGTTCTAGAGCTATCGGCGACCATCATTCTACCCTTACGTGCAAGCAGTTGACTGAGATCGCCCTGAATTAAAGGACCATTAGGTCAGACAGCTAGTGGTTGAGCTGTCCTATCAGCTATGCTTCATGCTAGCCGTCGACGGAATAAACCGAACCGTGACGACGGATTGCAGAGAAGCCGGCAACGTGATCATCCATTGCAATGCGCTCCACCAAGACAGTCCGCAGGCTTGCCACATCAATGAGATCAGCGGGGAAGGGAGTGCTACCTCCAATCCTGATCTAGCTGATATCCGGAGAGATCGAGTGCTACCTCGATTGAGAGTGGTGCGTTCCTGATGTAACTTTGACAACCGTGGTGGTGGTTCCGCGCTAGATGGGCCGACATGCTTTTTGTGAGGTCCAGGTGCCGAGGAGCACACTTTAAAGCCGAGGGATGTCTAAGATGCCTATAAACAAGGAACTCTACGACCGCGGCCTTGCAATCCGAACGGAGGTCGTCGGACCCGACCATGTGAAACGGGCTCTCGAATCTGCCAACACCTTCACCCAGCCGATGCAGGATCTGGTGACGGAATTCTGTTGGGGAGCGATCTGGGGACGCGAAGGCCTGGAGCGGAAGACGCGTAGCTTGATCAATCTCGCGATGCTTTCCGTCCTAAACCGTCCAAACGAGCTGAAAGCGCATGTAAGGGGGGCGGTGCGCAATGGCTGCACGATGGAGGAGATACGTGAGGTCCTCCTGCAGGTAGCGGTGTATGCAGGTGTTCCCGCGGCGATCGACTCCTTCCGCGCAGCGCGAGAAGTACTCGACGAGGTCGAGGCAGAAAGCAAGTCAACATGAAGGTGATAGACCGTCCTGGTCAGCTCCTCATCGGTGGTCGTTGGATCGATCCAACGACTGGAACGTGGTTCGACACGATAAATCCCTTTACAGGGAAAGCATGGGGAACCGTGGCGCGGGCGGGGATCGCCGACGTCGAGCGAGCCGTATCCGCGGCCCATGAAGCCTTTCATGCGGCAAAGTGGCGGGGCATCACCGCCTCGGCTCGCGGCGCTCTGCTCGTGAGGCTGGGAGAGTTGATCGCGGCTAATGCGGTCGAACTGGCGCGCATCGAGTCTCAGGATAATGGAAAGCTTATCGCCGAGATGAGCGCCCAGCTTGGCTACATTCCCGAATGGTTCCGATATTTCGGCGGCTTGGCCGACAAGATCGAAGGCCGGGTGCTTCCGATCGACAAGCCTTCGACCTTTGCTTACACTCGCGAGGAGCCGCTCGGCGTCATTGGTGTGATCACGCCCTGGAACTCGCCTCTACTACTCGCGGCCTGGAAGCTGGCTCCGGCACTCGCGGCTGGCAACACGATCGTCTGGAAGCCGTCCGAGTTTTCCTCCGCTTCGGCTCTGGCGTTCGGACAGCTTTTTGAGGAAGCGGGCTTCCCGCCCGGTGTTGTCAATATCGTTACCGGCTTCGGTAACGAGATCGGTGATGCGCTGGTTGATCACCGACAAATATCGAAGGTGGCGTTCACCGGCGGTGATGCGACTGGCCAGCGGATCTATCAAAGAGCGGCCGAGCAGATCAAGCCGGTCACTCTGGAGTTGGGTGGCAAATCCGCCAACATCGTGTTCTCGGACTCGAACCTGGACCACGCGTTGAATGGCGTGATCTCCGGGATTTTCGCGGCCACCGGCCAAACCTGCATTGCCGGCTCACGAGCGCTGGTGCAACGTGACGTCTACGAAGGGTTTGTAACGAGGCTCGTTGATTTTGCCCGGCAGGCGCGTCTTGGTGATCCGCTCGATCCGCAGACCCAGGTCGGGCCGGTCACCACGGAGCAGCAACTACGGAAGATTCTCGATTACATCGATATCGGCAGGGCGGAAGGAGCACGTTGCGTGCTCGGGGGCGCCAGGCCGGTCCGCCCCGAATGCGGCGATGGCTGGTTCGTCGAACCGACCATTTTCACGGATGTCGCGCCGTCGATGCGGATTGCGCAGGAAGAGATCTTCGGGCCGGTCCTGTCAGTGATTCCGTTCGAAGACGAAGAAGACGCTGTCCGCATAGCAAACGGTACGATGTTCGGCCTCGCGGCTGGCATATGGACTTCGAACATCCGCCGAGCGCTGACGCTGCCAACCAGACTGGAAGCGGGGACCGTATGGGTGAACACCTACCGGGCGGTAAGCTATCTGGCGCCGTTCGGCGGTTACAAGCGCTCCGGACTGGGACGAGAGAGCGGCCAGGCGGCAATCCACGAATATCTGCAGACCAAGACCGTGTGGATCGATACCAGCGAGACTTTCGGCAACCCCTTCATCATTCGCTGATCAAAAGGAGCTCGCTTCGCTCATGTCCATCGGTTTTATCGGTCTCGGAAATATAGGTGCGCCGATGGCTCGCCGCCTAGTCGCAGCCGGTCACGACGTACTCGTGTTCGACCTGAACCAGGCCGCCGTCGAGCGGCTCGTCGGCGTCGGAGCAAAGGCTGGCCATTCCGTGCGGGCGATCGGCGACCGATGCGAGACGGTGCTCCTTAGCCTTCCCGCGCCGGCCATCGTCAACGAGGTGGTGCTGGGGCAGGACGGTCTGATATCGAGCAGCGTCGTCCGTCATGTGATCGACCTCTCAACGACCGGCTCTGATACGGCGCATAACATCGATGAAGGGCTGAGCCGGCGCGGAATCGGTGCTGTGGATGCGCCGGTAAGTGGCGGTGTTTCTGGGGCGGAGGCGGGAACTCTGGCGATCATGGTCGCATGCTCCCGTCAACGCTTCGAGGTGGTCGAACCGCTCTTGCGGACGCTCGGACGTGTGTTCCACGTGGCCGAACGCCCAGGGCTTGGCCAGCTGATGAAGCTGATCAACAATTACCTGTCTGCCACGTCACTGGCGGTTACGAGCGAAGCGTTCGTATTGGGCTTAAAGCGCGGGCTCGATCCGGTTAAGATGATCGAAGTGCTGAACGCCGGATCGGGACGCAGCAGCGCCTCTCTGGACAAGTTCCCACGTGCGATCCTCCCTGGCACCTTTGATCTGGGCTTCACGATTGCATTGATGTGCAAGGATCTCGGATTGTTCCTCGACGAGGCAAAAATGGCGGGCGTCTCGCTCGCTGCCGGCGCTGCGATTGACGGCGCGTGGCAAAACGCCAGAGGCGAGTTGGGGGGCGACGCGGATTTCAGCCGCATTGTCACGGTGCTGGCGAGACAGGCGGGAATCGACCCTTTGCCCTGCAAGGAGCATGAGAGCTGAGCGACACCTACGAGATCCACGCCGTACGCTATGCACGCGTGGACCGGCGGCGGCCCGAGAACTTCGTCGGCGGTGATCCGCATGATGGTCCGATGCCAATGGACTATTTTGTTTGGGCACTTGTCAGCCCAGAGCGGACGATCGTGGTTGATACGGGTTTTGATCGATCTGGGGCAGAAGCACGAAAGCGTGAGCTGCTGAGGCCCGTAGAGGAGGGGTTGGCGGCGATCGGTGTCGATCATCGCATTGTTCGGGATGTTGTGTTCACCCACCTGCACTACGACCACTGCGGCAATCGGCATCTCTTTCCGGAGGCACGATTTCATGTCCAGGACAGCGAAATGCAGTTCGCGACAGGCCGCTGCATGTGCCATGAGACATTCCGTACACATTATGAGATGGAGGACGTTCTGACGATGGTGCGGCGCACCTTCACAGGCAGGACGGAATTTCACAGCGGCGCAACCGAGCTCGCCCCTGGTGTCACGCTCCATCATGTCGGAGGCCACACGCTCGGCATGCAGGTCGTTCGTGTCAAGACCCAGCGGGGCTTCGTTGTGCTCGCGTCGGACGTATCTCACTACTATGAAAATATTGAGAAAGATCGAGCCTTCCCGGCGGTCTATTCAATAGGCGCACTCCTCGATGCCTACCGCGACGTAAGGCGACTGGCCTCATCTGGGTCGCATGTCATTCCTGGTCACGATCCCCTCGTTCTTCGGACATATCCTCCGTCCGCACCGAGCCTGGTCGGTCTTGCAGCGCGATTGGACCTGGACCCAATTCAGCCTTTCCCAGCCGCAACTGAGTAGAAGTTTCACCGTAAGGTCAGAAAGATGTCATCTCCAAACGCCGAAGGCGAGAGTCCTGGTGGCCAGTATCAATCCTACCTAAGGCAAGGAGCGATCCACCTTCAGCGTTGTCGCGCCTGTACCGGGCCTGTCATCTTCCCGCCGAGAACACTCTGCCCTCGCTGTGGGTCCACGAAACTCGAGTGGGCGCCCATTTCAGGTAAGGGCACAGTGTATTCCGCCACCGTCATCCATCAGCGGCCGGAGCGCGGCGGCGATTATAGCATCGCCCTCGTAGACCTCGCCGAAGGTGCCAGGATGCTGAGCAGCGTTCGGGGTATGCCGGCTGGTGATGTGGCGATCGGGATCGCTGTCCGGGCCATCATTGAGAGCCTGGATCCGGCAAGCTACATTGTTCGCTTCGAGAAGGAGCCGGCGACCGATGAAATATCCTGACTTGCGTGATGCGGCGGCAATCGTCGGCATCGGACTCGCTGGAATCGGCGAGGCACCAGGCTTTACTCATCTTGATTTGATCGGCCGTGCGGTGTCGCGGGCGCTTGATGACGCGGGTCTGTTGCTTTCTGACATCGACGCGCTCTATGCCGCCAACATGGTGGATATGTTTCCGACGCTGGTGGTCGGAGACTATCTTGGCATCCATCCCGCTCATGCCGTCGGCACCAATACGGGCGGCAACGTCTTCGTCGACCATGCCATCTCAGCGGCCGCCGCGCTCCAGTCCAGTCTGTGCGACGTAGCACTTATCTGTTACGGCAGCAACCAACGCAGCGCTGCTCTGCCGATCATGCCTGCGGGCACGCCTCCCTATGAGATGATTCACAAGCCTCGCGAGCCGATCTCGTCCTACGCCATGGCGGCCGCCCGCCACATGCACCAGTATGGGACGACCCGTCACGACTTGGCGATGGCGGCAGTGGCGGCGCGGCAGTGGGCCCGGCTAAATCCCGTTGCATTCGCAAGAAGCCCGCTTACCGCAGACGAGGTGCTTTCCAGCCGCATGATCTGTGATCCGCTAAGCCTACTGGATTGCTGCCTTGTAACTGACGGCGCTGGGGCCGTGATCATGACGAGGCCGGACAGAGCGCGCCACCTCGCCAAGGCGCCGGTCCATTTCCTGGGCGGCCGGACGGCTGCGTCTCATTACCAGATCGGGCAGATGCCCGATCTGACGACCACCAAAGCGGCCGAGACGGGTCCGGCCGCTCTCCGCATGGCGCGCGTCAAGGTCGAGGACGTCAATCTTCTCCAACTCTATGACGCCTTCACGATCAACGTCGTCATGTTTCTCGAGGACCTGGGCTTCTGCCCCAAGGGCGAAGGCGGCCGTTTTATCGGCGATGGCCGCATCGCCCCGGAAGGCTCGCTTCCGGTCAATACCAATGGTGGCGGTCTGTCATGCGTCCAGCCGGGTATGTACGGCATCTTCACCCTTATCGAGGCCGTCGAGCAGCTTCGTGGAGACGCGGGAGATCGTCAGGTGGCGGGAGCCAATGTGGCTCTCTGCCATGGCAACGGAGGCCTACTCGCAGCGCAATCGACGGTAGTGCTCGGGACAGCGGCGACAGTCTGATACGGCTGGCGCGAGAGGACCATGGCGTTGCTCCGGCCCGACCGCTGCAGGCAGGATGCCGACTGACTTATGGGTGAGAATGCACAAGCTCAGCCTACTCTCTCTCGGCATCCGGACCTTGCCGCAACAGGCGGCGCTGTATACGCTATGGCAAAACAAAAGGCTGGGAGCGATGGATCTCAGGCATCTCAAGCTGTTTTTGGCTGTAGCGGACACCGGAAGCTTCTCCAAGGCGGGGGCTACTTGTTCTGTGGCTCAGCCTGTCCTCAGTCGCTGCGTAAGGGAACTTGAAGAGACCTTGGGCGTGGTCCTGTTCATCAGGACAGGTCGAGGTGCGGTTCTGACGCCGGCGGGGCTACGGTTTCGCGAGCATGCGAAGGATATCCTCGATCGCGTCAATTCTGCTCTGAGCGAGTTCGTGGGGCTCCAGACCAATCCGATCGGGGAAGTCATACTCGGCGTTCCGCCTACCGTCGGTGCGCTACTCATCGTGCCGCTGGTTCGTCGTTTCAAACTTGAATTTCCTCGTGGTTCGCTGAAAATCTCCGAAGTCTTCAGTGGCGCGGTCGCGGAGTGGCTCAGCATCGGTCGACTGGATGTTGCGGTCCTATACAACCCGCCAAAATCGAGCACCCTGGTGGTCGACGACCTGATCGAGGAACAACTCTACCTTGTTGGATCCAATGCGCACGGCGAGGTCGATCTCCCGAACCCCGTGCCGACCGCTTTGCTGGGAGATCTGCCGTTGGTCCTTCCTAGCCGTCCGCATGGATTACGACTGCTCGTCGAACGATCGCTGGCAGAGGTCAAGAGCCAGCTCGGAACGATCGTCGAGGTTGATTCCCTGCAAGCCATGGTCGCGCTCGTCGAAGCCGGGATTGGCTTCACGGTGCTTCCTTACGCCAGCGTCAAGGGGGAAATGCAGGCAGGACGTCTGAAATGCTGGCCGATCCATGAGCCGACGATTGCCCGACGTCTGGTTGTCGCGACCTCGACGGCGCGGCCGCTTACCGGCATGGCACGAACTATGGTGAGCATGGTTCGTCAAGAGGTCTCACGCCTGGTTGCTGAGGGTTATTGGGAAATGACCTTGCCGGAAGCAACCGACCAGGGACTGCCTCTCAAGGCTAAGAATCAGGGACTGGTGGTTGTCTCCTAGAACCTGACCAGTCGCCCGCACTGCGGCTTGAGCGTGATCGGCGAAGCCAAGGTAACCCAATCATGTTCCAGGAGTATCAGGCTGCCTTGACCTGACCCGCTCCAGTCGAGAAAGCAAGCCCGATCTTGTCCAGCTCGTAGAAGCGCAGGATTGTTTCCTGCAGATGATCGATTTCGGCCGCGCTCAGGATGCCGGCGGCCAATCCGGCGAACTTCCGGCATAGCTCGGTCCTGGTCGGGAAATTCGCCGGTTCGCCGCTGGGATCGATGACCTTGCGCTGCACGCTCCTTGTGCCGAAGCGGATATTGACCAGAGCAGCCATGTGCTCCGGGAACTCGGCTTCGATCTCGGGAGCGTTGATGCACCCCACCTTCGACATCAGTCGCTGCAGCCTCGCATCCCCGAGCAGGCCGAAGCTGTTCCAGTCGACCTTGCCGGTCAGCAGCGCTGTGGCGATGACGAAGGGACCGCTGAACTGCGCATCGACAATGTTGGCCGGACGGGACTTTTGGTCCGCGGGCGAGCCGATCAGGAGCATCCCAGCTTGACTAAGGCCGAGCTGGATCTCGTCGATCGCGTCCACATCGAAATCGTGCTCCTTTCGCAGCCAGAGAGCCGCGTCAATCCCGGCGTGGCCCCATCGGCAGGATGGGTAGGGCTTCACGCCCACGGCCATCAGCTCGTATTTCCGGCCGAGATCCTCAAAGAACCGGCCCGGATTTGTCGGGTCGCCATAAGAGTTAAGGAAGCCATGTTTGCCCTCCAGAGCCTGGGAAGCACCTATGAACCCTTCGCGCGCGAGAGTTGCTGCGACCATTCCCGCAAGGCTTGCCCAGCCGACCTGGAAGCGTTTGGTCCAGGCGCCGTTGGCGAGGAACTGCAGGCTGCCTGATGTCTGGCTCAGCACGACACCAAAGGCGGACATCATCTGGTCGCGCGACAGACCGTAGACTCGACCCGCCGCAGCGGCGGCGCCGAACGCGCCGCATGTTGCCGAGGGGTGGAAGCCTCGCTGGTAATGCGCGCCGGCCGGAAGTGCCAGGCTCAGCCGGAGGGCGACTTCGTAACCGGCGACGATGGCGGCGGCGACACTTGCCCCGGACGCGCCGGTCGCCTCGCCCGCGGCCAACGCCGCCGGGATAACCGTCGCGCCGGGATGAACGACGGCGACCGCATGTGTATCGTCGAAATCGAGACTGTGGCCGAGCGTTCCGTTGATCAGGGCGGCCGTCGCAGAGCTGTAGGTTGCTGGGTCCGAGAAGACATGCGCCTCTCTCCCTTCCGTCCCGAGGATTTTGACCGCGGAGAGGAGGGCAGGGGTACTTTCCGAGGAATGGCGGGCCCGGATAATGTTGCCGATCAGGTCGAGCGCTAGAGCGCCCGCCCGGTCGAGAACTTCCCTCGGGAGATCCTCAGCACGCACCGTTGCCGCATATTCGGCCAAAGCGTCGGTCAGACCGATCATCTGCTTTTCTCCCATCTCAGCTATGTCAACCTTTGACGTGCTTGGTTTGCTGTCAGGATCGCCCGGGCACGACGTCGAACAGGTTCGTCTACCATGATGCCGGCTACAGCCGTGGCACCCGCCTTGTCGGCCGCCAGGATACGCTCAGCTTGGGCGACCTCCGCCGGTCGAGGCGCGAACGCGGCACGCACCGGCTCGATCTGAGCAGGATGAACACATAGCTTGCCCCCGAAACCCAGCCGGCGGGCTCTTTCAGCGTCCCGGGTCACCTCTACCGGATCCTTGATCGCGAGTGTCACGCCATCGAGGGGTGCTGCGAGGCCGGCGAGTCTTGATGCCAAAACGATTTCCGCACGCGCCGCTGCCAGGGCCTCAGCCTCATGATCGCAGCCCAGATCGGCTGCATAATCCACCGAGCCGAAAGCCAACCTGCAGACGCCTGGTGCGTCTCCCAATTTTCTGGCCGACGCGATCCCCCTTGCCGTCTCAATGAGGAGCAGGAGCCTGATTCTTTCCGGCAGTCGAGTGCGCAGATCGTATAAGTCTTGCGACGGCTCCGCCTTCGGCAAGAGCACGCCAGTTACCTCGAGTCTCTCCACAGCTTCAACGTCTTCGCCGAACCAAGGGGTCTCGATGCCGTTGATCCGCACAATCACGGGACAGCCAGCCAGCTCCACATTGCGCAGCGCGAGACGCGCCTTTTCCTTGCCGACAGGCGGAATCGAATCCTCACAGTCCACGATAATCGCGTCCGCACCCGACGCGACGGCCTTCGGCAGCAGGTCGAGCCTGTTGGCCGGCACGAATAGCGGTGTCACGCAGCCGGACATGGCGGGGCTCAAAGCTCGGACCGCGCCGTCATCGACGGACCATCAGAGGTGGAAAGGAAGAGCTCCATGCGCCCCGCCGCCCGCGTTAAGCTGACTTCAAAGGCTTGTCCGCAGAACAAAGGCTGCACGGCACGGAACCTGAACTCACGCGGCAGTCGCCCACCATTTTCGCTGATGGCGCGGTAAAGCAGGAGGCTTGCCTGCAATGGGGCATGCACAACAAGGTGCGGATAACCTTCGAATGCTGCATAAGGGCGGTCGTAGTGAATTCGGTGGCCATTGAAGGTCAGGGCTGAGTAGCGGAACAGGGTAACTTCGTTAAAGGATCGAGAATCGTTCGAAACCGGCCGGGGAGGGGAGGTATCTGCGGCTTCCAGAGCCGCGCTTGCTTCTCTAAAGACGATCTGTTGCTCTTCAATCACGGCATCTCCACGAGTTGTCGAGGAGGCGTGGGAAACGGTCAGGAAGACAAGCGGCCCGCTGCGCCCTTCCTTGAGAACGAGGTCCTTGACTGTGGATTGTCGGGTGACTTCATCACCGACCAGCAGCGTATCCAGAAACTGCAGGGAACCGGCGGCCCACATCCGCCGCGGCAATGGCACCGGTGGGATTAAATCGCCTCGCATTGGATGACCATCCCGGTCGAGCGACTGCTTGTCTGCGACAAGCGGAGCAAGGCACCAATGGATTCCGGCCGGCGCCATAGCACCCACCGACGCTGACGAGTCGAGCGACGAGAATTCGCCCAACGTCGCATTGTATCGTCGCGTGAGTTCGACGCTGATCACATCGGTGGATCGTACCGTCCGCCCAGTCCAGGACGACAGATAGTCGAGATCAATCGGCACTGGTGATTGCCCCGATGTTCTCATCTGCCTCATCCTTCTGACCGGAAAGCCGATTCTCGCCCAGGGCAGGTACTGGTCCATAGGCCCTGGACACCTTGTTCACGATCGCCGCAGGACTGGGATAGCTCACCGGCCCCCCAGGCGTCTCGACCGTAATCCGCCGCAGATGTGGATGCCGAGAGAGCCCGTTCATATCGTTCACTTGCGCGAACGCGATCTCGAAACGCTCCAGGAGCCGCGCAAGGTCTGTGAAGGACAAGGCCCGGAATGCCTCCCTTACGAAAGCGTCCGTGCGCGAGCGATTGGCGACACGGGCCACGTTCGTCGCCAACATGTCATCATGTGCGATGTCAGGCCGGCCGAGAATTTCTTTGCAGAGCACAACCCACTCGCGATCGTTCTGGATCGAGATCAGCACGTCGTGCCCATCGGCGGTGGTGAACAGTCCGTAGGGAGCAATCGACGGATGAGCGAGACCGACCCGCTGAGGATGGCTGCCGGACTCCGCGTGTAGCAATGGAACCGAGAGCCAGTCCGCCATGACGTCGAACATCGAGACCTGGATTTCCGCACCGCCGAGTCCACGCGAACGCGCGAAGAGCGCCTCCAGAATGGCAGCATGCGCAGTGGCGCCACTCGCGATGTCCGTGATTGAAATTCCGACTCGCGAGGGATTGTCGGAGGACCCCGTCAACGAGACAAGGCCGCTTTCGGCCTGGATGAGCAGGTCATAGGCCTTGCGCCTGGCCATGGGACCGGTATCGCCGTAGCCACTGATCGAGCAGCAAATCATCTCAGGCCTGCGCTCGCGAACTTTCGAGAATGAAAAACCGGTCTTATCAATCGATCCAGGCTTGAGATTGTGAACAAAGACATCAGCACTGGCCAACAGAGTGGTAAGACGATCCCGATCCTCGCCTCGGCGGAGATCCAGAATGACGGACTCCTTGCCTCGGTTGAGCCAGACAAAGTAGCTGCTTTGGCCAGCAGCCACATCATCATAGCCGCGGGCAAAATCGCCCTCCGGCCGCTCAACCTTGATCACCCTTGCGCCGGCATCAGCTAACCGAGACGTACAGAAAGGCATCGCGACCGCTTGCTCGATCGACACCACGACGATACCTTCGAGAGGTGGATTATACGTCATCGGTCTACTTTAAACCTTGCATCTGTCGAACATCTGCTCTGCTTCAACCTAACAGATTACCCTGAGCCGAGAATTCGCACGCTTGATCTTGTGTGCCTCCATCACGACAGGAAGCTTGCTCGGCCACAACAGCGCAAAAGACTCTGTAATTTAGGAAAATGCGTCAGTGCTGAGCGCCTTTGATTGGCACGGAACACCTTTCGTGATCAAGCCAATCGCCGTGATGCCGACCTCCTTCACCTGCTATGCCTGCGTCGATCAACGCCTCGCAACGTGATCCGCCCAGCGTCAAGCTGCCACCACTACTCTTGCGATATCTGTTATTTCTTTGCAGTCTCTAGTCGCGCTTGGTTCTCGGACCCAAACGTTCCTCCAAACAGCGCCAAGTCGGGGCCAAGTCGCGATGGCGAGCCGGTCCGCGCGCGGTCAGCTGCACGGGAGGTGATATGCCGAGCTCGAGAACGTCCTCAAGTCCCCGGCCGCCCTGGAATGTCGAGCACTCAGCGGACGAGACGATGACTTCTCTGCTACAGGCGCCTCCGTTCTATCGGTTCCACGTGGGTAGCTTCGTCGGAACGGTCGTCTCCGACGGCACCCTGCCGCTGGGCAACTGCCACGAATCCTTTCCAGATCTAGCTGCACGAGAGATCGACGAGCAGCTCAGCAGCAACTTTCTCTCCCGTGAGCCTCGGCTGGAACAGAACATCCTGATCCTGCACGCCGGCCGTCATGTAATCATCTTCGACACCGGCAAGGGTGAGGTGGATCTTCCAGGCTATCGGACCGGCAAGCTTCTTCGCTCTATGAGGGCAGCCGGAATAGACCCAGCCGCAATCACCGCCGTCGTTCTGTCCCATGCGCATAGTGACCATTGCGGCGGCTGCATGTCCCTCGCCGGGGAGCGTCACTTTCCGAACGCGCAGTTCTATATCATGCAAGCGGATTACGAGTTCTGGACTGATCCAGATCGGGTTCCTCGACGATACACCGCTTGGCTCGATGCCGCACGGCGTAACCTGCTTCCGAACCGCGACCGAATACACTTCTACCATTCCGGCGAGGAGTTCCTATCGGGAGTGACCGCTCTCCACGCGCCGGGTCACACAGTCGGCCACACGGTCTTCCTGATCAGTGACGAGGATCAGACGCTGTGTTTGCTGGGGGATTTAGCCCACCACCCCGTGCTGCTTCTCCAGCGACCTCTGACGCAGTTCGTTCACGACACCGATCCCGTACTCGGTGCCGTGTCTCGCGTGAAGATACTGGGCATGATCGCCGATCAGCGACTTCGTCTCCTCGGCTACCACTATCCTTGGCCTGGACTCGGTCACGTCGCCCGTATGGACGAGGGATTTCGCTTCTTCCCGGAGCCGATGGATCTGGAGTGGCGTCCCGAACTGCCGCCTGACAGCACCCGCACAAGATGAGTAGCAGATATTTCCGAAAACAGCCTGTCCCGATGGGCTTCCCCGACCTTAAATTTACCGCTGAACCGACGGTAATGCATGTGGAACAGGGGAGGCGAATGGACGACACTGGGGCCGTATGGTTTGTCACCGGGTGCTCTCGGGGGCTTGGACGGAACCTGGCCAGCGCGATTATGGACCACGGAGCGCGTCTGGTCGCAACCGGCCGTTCCATGGATCAGGTCACGGCGTTCTCTAACCACTATCCGGGACGGGTTCCAGCGGTAGCGCTGGATGTCCGTGATGCCGGTCAAACGAGAGAGGCTGTGAGGACGGCGATCGACGCGTTTGGCCGAATGAACGTTCTCGTCAACAACGCCGGCTACTCCTTCCTTGGTTCAGCAGAGGAAACCGGCGAGGAGGATGCAAGGCGTCAGTTCAATACCGATTTTTTGGGCCGGTCAGGATCATTCAGGCTGTCTTGCCGGGAATGCGCGAGCGTAGTGGCGGACATATCATCAACGTGTCCTCGGTGGGCGGGTTCGCGGCGCTCCCGTCGTATGGCCAGTACTCGGCAACCAAATCCGCCCTGGAGGGATTGTCCGAGGCCTTAGCGCAGGAAGTGGCGCCTCTCGGGATCAAGGTCATGCGTGTCGAGCCGAATGGCTTCCGGACGGACTTTCTGAAGGCTACGTCACTGCAGCGCGCCTGCTCGCAGCCGGACGCCCATGAGGCAACGAGCGGCGACATTATGAGGCGGTTCGTCGCTATTGACGGCAAACAGCCGAGCGACCGGCGACGAGGCGCGGAGGCGATCATCGCGGCGGTCAATGCTGAGCACGGGCCGTTCAGATTGGTGTTGGGAGACAGTGGCGTGAAACGTGTACGTGATAAGCTGGCGACCGTCTCGGTAGAGCTGGACGCTTGGGAGCACCTATCGACGAGCGTGAGCTTCTCCGAGTGATCCTCCCTTAACGGGAGGACACGCCTGACCATCACATCCTTAGATGATGGCGGCGAAAGAGGATCCGTCCGGGATTGCAAATGAGATGAAGACCGTTGATTCGCTTCGTACGATCCGTATCGACTACGTCCAGAGTTTGCCGGGTTTTGCTGGCGCCAACCACTCTGTCGCGGTCGACAGGACTGGCCCGTTCAGTCGGCGGACCTCCGAACAAGACCCGGCGCTTAATGCAAGACCTTCGATGGCCGAGCGCCAATGTCGAACGCCAATACATTCGGATTTTCCAGGGCGCCTCCCTCGGGGATCGCGCCATCGCGTCCGTGCATCAGCGACGCGCAAACCGCTGCCGATAGGAGGGTACCGTGAAAGATCTCCTCACAGGAAAAGTTGCCTTGATCACTGGGGGCGGCTCGGGAATGGGTCTCGCCTCCGCGCGCTTCTTTGCCGAACAGGGAGCCAAGGTGGTGGTGGCTGATCGCAATGGTGACGCTGCCGCTCGGGCGGCGTTGATGATCGCCGATGCGGGAGGGACAGCACAGGCGGTGACTGCCGACATCACTCTGGATGCAGACGCCAGGCGCATTGTCGATGAGGCGCTGTCGCATTATGGCCAACTAAACTGCGCCTTCAACAATGCCGGAATCCACGGCACGCAGATCGGAATGCGCGGAAAATCCTTGACAGATTGGACCGAGGACGCCTTCGACGCCATCGTCTCGGTCAACCTCATCGGCGTCTGGCGCTGCATGAAGTTCCAGATTGAGCAGATGATCAAGCAGGGCGGCGGGTCGATCGTGAACACCGCGTCGATCGGGGGCTTCGTGGGGGTGCGAGGGTCCTGCGGGTATGTCGCCTCCAAGCACGGCGTCCTCGGTCTGACTCGATCCGCAGCGATCGAGTATGCCGAGCAGAACATTCGGATCAATGCGGTATGTCCTGGCGTGATCGACACGCCACTCGGCAGCGAAGCCATGCAGGGTCGAACCGACGGTCTGCTGAATGTGCTTCCCTCGGGCCGGATCGGCCAGCCGACGGAGGTGGCTGCGGTGGCAGCATTCCTTGTATCCGATAGAGCCTCCTACCTTACAGGCGGCTCGTACTTGGTGGATGCCGCCTATTTGGCCGCGTGAGAGTTTGGGGAGACAGGTGTCGTGACGGAGTTTCTTTCTGGTAAGGCGGCCTTCATCACCGGTGCTGGTTCAGGTATCGGTCACGCGACTGCCCTAGTGTTTGCCGCCGAAGGCGCTCAGGTCGCCGTCGTCGATCTATCGCTAGAGGCAGCGGAGAGAACCGCCGGCGAGATCCGTGCGTCAGGAGGACGGTCGATTGCGGTCGCTGCGGACGTATCGGTTGCCTCGCAGGTCGCATCAGCCGTGCAGCAGACGGTTGACGCGTTTGGCCGGCTCGATTGCGCTTTCAATAACGCCGGCATCCACGGGAGCCAGCTCGGTGTGGCGGCGAAGCCGGCTGCCGAAATCACGTCCGAAGCGTTCCAGAGAATGGTGGAGGTCAATCTCAAGGGCGTCTGGCTCTGCATGAAGTACCAGATTCTCCAAATGCAGAAGCAGGGTGGTGGCGCGATCGTCAACACGGGCTCGATCGGGGCAACGGTCGGACTGCGTGGATCGTCCGCCTACTGTGCCTGTAAGCACGGGGTGCTCGGCCTTACAAAAACGGCCGCGCTAGAGTTCGCGAAGCAGAAAATCCGGGTCAATTCAGTATCACCAGGTTACACCGACACACCGATGATGGCGGAATCCATGCAAAGGAAAGGGGCACAGGTCCTGGCAATAGTGCCGCTCCATCGGCTGGCAGCGCCGCGGGATATCGGAAATACCGTCGCCTTTTTGTGCTCAGATGACGCATCGTATGTGTCCGGATGCGACTATCCGGTGGATGGTGGGTTCCTGGGTGCTCGTTGAGCCTGGATCGGCGGACGTCGCCACAGACCTGACCGATCCTCTTCATTAAGTCGTTTTCTCCGGTTTGGAACTGTTCAGATGAATGGCATCGACTTTCTGGATAAAGGCTGGTCGCAGAACCCAATGGCCGCGTGCTTGATCGACGGCGTGACCGGCGAGCGGTTCAGCTACGAGCAGGTTCGCATGGCTAGCTTCCGCAATGCCGACGCACTTCGCCGGCACGGGTTTGGCTATAACGCCAAGGCCTCCATTATCAGTCATAATGCGGTCGATGCGTTCATTGTTGTCCTCTCGATCATGCGCGGTGGGATGAGCTACATTCCGGTCAACGCCCGCAACACTTTGGAGCACAATGCGGAAGTACTCGCCAAGTTTGATTGTGACATTTTGTTCCTGAAGAGGCAATTTCTTGCCGATATACCTATGCTTCGGAAAAGGGCGCCGAACATTCGCGAATTCGTCTGCATTGATGGGTCTGCTGACGGGGTAGCGTCACTCGAAGACTGGACAGCCGGTGCTTCCGATAAGCCGTTCGACCTACCCCATGACTCGGAACGTATCTTTGAAGTCCTTCCCACCAGTGCCACCACCGGATTTCCAAAAGGGGTTGTATGGCCGAACCGTCAGCTCGAGAGCATCGTCGCGAACTTTCGGGCCGTAGCCCCGATTGACCGTCCGCCAATATTCCTGGCAGTGGCACCCCTGACCCATCTCTCTGGCAAATTCATGAATTTCATCATGTCTTTCGGTGGAGCGGGCGTCATCGTCCCGAACGCAGACCGCCAGATGATCCTGCAGTCCGTCGAGGCTTATCAGGTCACCCACCTGTTCTTGCCGCCCACGTTGATTTACGATCTTCTGGCCGAGCCGAATGTCCGAGAGTTCGACTATTCTTCTCTTCGCTATTTCATGTATAGCGCCGCACCGATGGCGCCAGCGAAAGTGGCTGAGGCGATCGACGTGTTCGGACCCGTCATGTGCCAGATCTACGGCCAGAGCGAAGCGGCGTGGCTCTCTGCTCTGCTTCCTGCCGACCATTTCGTCGACGGTAAGATAGCGCCTGCAAGCCGCCTTGCGAGCTGCGGCCGCCCGCTGCCATTTGTCGTCATGGAAATCATGGATGACCAGGGCAACCTGCTCGACGCCGGTCAGCGGGGCGAGCTTGTGGCGCGTGGACTATGTGTAATGCGTGAATACTACAAAGATCCGGGTAAAACCGAAGAGGCCTTTACCAATGGCTGGCTTCGGACCGGTGACATTGGATACCGCGACGACGACGGATTCTTCTACATTGTAGATCGCAAGAAAGACATGATTATTTCCGGCGGCTTCAACATCTATTCGGTTGAGGTCGAAGGCGCGCTTTTGCGCCACGGGGCAGTTCAGGAATGCGCTGTCATCGGTATCCCGGATGATCGATGGGGTGAGAAAGTCGCGGCCTATGTCGAGTTGAAGGCTGGCCGAACCATCGAAACCCACGAACTTATAGAGCATTGTCGCGCAGAACTCGGGGCCATGAAGGCGCCAAAGGTACTGTTCATAGAAGCGTTGCCGAGAAGTCCGATCGGTAAGGTTCTGAAGCGGACACTCCGGGACCGTCATTGGGGTGGGGCAGAGCGCCAGGTTCACTGAAGAAAAACCGCTGGATTGCGTCGGAGCCACGATGGAACACGCCCCCGTACTGTATCGACAAGATGGTCCGCTTGCCTGGATCACACTTAACCGACCGGATCGGCTGAATGCCTTGTCCAGCTCGGTCAGGGATGGGCTTAGCCAAGCGCTGGATCAGGTGGACGGGTCCCCGGACATACGAGCCATAGTCGTAACTGGAAACGGCCGTGCATTCTGTGCCGGCGGAGACCTGGATGAGTTCAAGATCGATATCGATCGAGGCGAATATGCGGTCGCCGCTGAAAAGGTCGCCGGCGCTAGTGGCCTGCTCTCACGTCTGGAGAATTCCCCTCGACCCGTGATCGCTGCTGTCAACGGCTTGGCCGTTGCTGGCGGTCTCGAACTTATTCTTTGCTGTGATATGGTGATCTCCGCCGCGGGAGTAAGGATTGGCGACGGTCATCTCAGGTATGGCGTGCTTCCGGGAGGTGGCGGTTCAATCCGCCTGCCGCGCAAGCTGACGCCTAATCGTGCCAATCAGCTCTTGCTCACGGGCGAGATGCTGCCGGCCGAGATACTGAGAGACTGGGGTCTCGTCAACGAAGTCGTGCCGCTGGACCAGCTTCTGCAGAGGGCAGCGGAGGTGGCAACGCTCGTCAGTAAGCGTACTCCGCTCGGAATGGCTTACATTAAACGGCTTGTTCGTTGCGCCCACGACCAACCGCTTGAGGAAGCTCTCGCTTCGGAAACCAGCGCCTTCGCCGAATACGTACGCTCGGCCGATTTCAGAGAAGGCTTGGCAGCATTCGCGGCGAAGCGTGAGCCGGCGTTCACCGGCAAGTAGACAAGGAGCCCATCGTCGGGGATTCCGTCGGCAAGCTCTTGCTTGCTTCGCCGCAGCCAAGCCGTGCGTCTTTCTGACTGATTTTCTCTCAAGACGGCTGCAAGTGTCGGCTATAGGCTTTCGTCAACGAGTCTGAGTAGATGGCAAGGAAGAGGCCGACGAGGCAGGCTGTTGTTCCCACCGCGATCGGCAGGGCGAAAGATCCACTGCCGGCGAGGAGCGCGCCAAGTATCGGGCCGGCGGCCAAGCCGCCTTGCTGGGTTGCCGGTATCAGAACGCCCGCTCGGCCCGTCGGATCAGCTGATGCAATTGTCCCCATGAAGAACGCTGTCACGAAGACCCACCAAAACATGAAACTTACCGCGCAAGCGGCAAATGTCCAGCCGTCGGCTGCCAAGATCGTCATGGTGAGAATCAGCGCGGCTCCTCCTACGATCAAGGGTAGCCGGCGACCGATGCGGAGCCCTAGCAGGGTGGCGCAGACGCCGGCCGCGACGCCGCCGATTGGCGCCAAGCCAAGGGCAGAGGCGATGCTGCCACTGGGGATCGCGCGGGATATGCCGATTTGGCCCATGAGCGGCCACACGACTCCAATGCCCGTGCAGAAGATCAGCGAAGCGATTAGCCCAATGACTGCACTTCGGTTTGTAACTGCGCTGAGGAAGCTGGAGGCGAGGTTCCCGGCCTGCGGGCGACCGGATGCTGCCAGACCAGGGAAAGCCGGGAGGGCGGCAATTCCGACCAGACCGACAGCGCCCAGGATCAGGAACATCAACGTCAGGCCGCCAAAGGCGATGATCCGAGATAGGCCGCTCAGAAATACCGTCACCACTACGAGGTTGCTTGCCATGTAGGCGGCGAACAATCTGTCTGGGTTAGGGACAGCCGCCGCGGCTGCTCCCATTGCTGCGAGTGTCAATCCCTCTCCCAAACCGCAAACGATCCGAGCAGTAAAAAGCCAGCTTGAATGCATAAGGAAAATGGAGACGATGTTACCCAAGCAGAGCAAGAAAAGTGCAATAGCAACGACTACCTTTCGGTGTTGCGTGGCCAACAACTGCCCCAAGAGCAGGGTTGAGATTAGCATGCCGAAGAGTTCGGACGTCGCGATGCGCGCGGCACCACCCGCGGACAGGTGGATCTTATCCGAGAGGGCCAACAGGACTCCGGGCATCGCGATTATCATAAAGGCGCCTGTGCTTCCGATCGCAATGATGGAAGTCCAGGCAATCGCGGAGATGCTGGTTGCAGGTGGATTGTGTGAAGTCGTGTGCATCATCGTTCTCCAAGACTCAATATCCGCTACCTGAGGCTAAGCCAGCCCGTATCTTTCCGGTTACATCTCTGGATTGAGAGAAGAGGCCATGGTCCTTTGTGTTGAGCGTCATAGAGCAAGTCGAAAACTGGCACTCAGGTTCAGCGGTGATGACCGGCCATGTTTAATACGGTGTAGCCTTTGAAGTAGGAATTATGCATGCTAGAAATCAGCGGGATCTGATCGCGTCATTTAAACGCTCCCCTTATCGTGGATAGTCGTGTTAATACAGAACCACGAGGCTGAGCCCCGCAGTCAACGCACCTTTGAACCGACCAAGGAACGCGGGATGGTCAGAGTAGGCGAGACTAGGACCGACTAGTAGACCCGGTATGACCCTGAAAGTATGCGCATAGGCTACCGAGAATTGGGACGGTGCTGTGGCAGTACCCACTGCCGCCAGTCGTCGCCGAATGCTCTGACTAAAGACGTTTCTTCCGATGACCACGGAGTCGACATCATGGGGACGCGCATCGAACAGACCGATTGCATATATCCGACCTTCGAAATAGGCGGTAAACGGATTGACCTGCGGGGTGGCATATAGAGCGCTGGCGCCGACGAAAATGCCGCTGGCAGGGTTTGCCGAATCGAACTTTCTCACTTGGTAGTCAGCAAGGGCATAGCCGCCCCAGTTTTCCGCGGTCCTCCCGTCGAATGTGCTATAGTCAGTGAAATTGTATATACCTCCGGCACGGACCCAGAGCTGATGACCTGTCGCGGAGAATGGATGATTCACTCCGAATTCTTCTATGACAACGGTCTTGGCTTGCGGAGCTCCGAAGCGCAGCCCGACACCGCTGGCCCTGACCTCGGGAATTTCACCCAGTGGGCTGAGGCCTCGGCCGACTCCTACCTTGTCGTAGAAGCCGCCATTGGTGTGGACGTTGACAGTTGCAAATGGCCCGCTGCTGGGAACGAGTGGCAGTCCGAGTTCGACAGGTATCAATGCTGACACGCCATTGGTTTGGATGGTAGCGTTGCCTCCAACGCCGGCTAAGCCAATGAAATAGTTGTATAACTGGCCATAGCCGAACTTTACTCCTACATGGCCATTGAAGAGAGACTGGTAGTAGTTGAGAGCGCCGATTTCCAGTTTGGTCGGACCGTCGACCGAGCGGCTCGTCGTGTAGAAGAGGGGCGAAAATAGCAGTTGCCCACCGGGCAGACCGATATGGCTGGTGTCGAACGTGAATACCCACTCATGTATACCGACTGAATATGTTGGTCCCTGCCCATCGTACTGCTGTGGCGATCGAGGGTGTGCGTTGTCGAGTAGGTTGTACTCGCCCAGATCTAAGTCGATACCTTGAAACCCTATGCCGACGCTTGCTAACGACGTCCTAAATCCGCCAACGTCTTGGGTAATGGACTCAATCGGGCCAGGGAATGAAAAGTCCGTGTCTTTCTCGTTTAGCTCGCCCAGCGCGAGCAGATTGGCCGTCTCCAGGGAAACGGAGGGTTCTTGCCTTGGCAGTGTCTTACCGGCCTCTGAAGACACTGACGAGACAGCAGGTAGAGACTGAAGCTGTCGTTGTCTGTTCGAATCAGCCCTAGCCGCCTGGCTCGAATCACAGAGTAGAAGGACGATTGCAAACCAGCCCCAGTATTGCCAAGAGAGTCGGGACTTCTGGTAGCGATCCAGGCGGCGAGCGGCGACAAAGATCGGGGCCGGCGCAACGTGCGACGTAGTGCTATCCAAGGTCGTCCCCTTTTCCACCGTCTATTTGGGCGGCCGCGCGACTGGCGGCTCAGTCTTCCCAAGCGGTCGTTAAGAGCCTTTACCAGTAAAGGGGAACTGGCTGGCCGCTACTTCCACAATGTATCTAACTGATATACTGGTAAGGGCGCGGGTCCATATCATCTACAAAGACGTGGTGGGGCGGCGACGCTGACCTTTATCCTCGCCAAAATTTGCGCGAAAGATAGCCAGGGAGTGAAGGATCCAACGGGTGTCATGGATAGGCGATCGTCGCAAAGCGTAAACCGTATGCAGAATGTCGGTTGCTTGGCACCGATCGGCCGAGCATGCTGATCGACCGCGCGACAGCCTTGCTGGTGGCGAGACTCGCCCGCTTCGCCACGATCGCCAAGGCGTAAGCCGTGGCGCGCATGCCGCTGGAGCGGCGTCTAGCGACGCTGCTCGCCTTCGTGCGGACGTTGAAGGCGACGTCGCAGGACGACGTGCTCGACCTGCTTTATATCGTGGACAAAGCTGTTCAGCGGCGCTGCCAAGATCGGCAAGCGTGCCCCGTCTGCGCACTATCCGCGATTTTGATGCGGCTGCCGTCAAGCTGCGGCTGGCTGGTGCTGTGCTCATGACGACACCGTTGAGGACGCAGCGGTTCGGCAAGCGGCCTTCGTTATCGTGTCGCGCGATGTGTTCGGCGCAGCATTTGGGGGTCCGGTAGCAGCGGAACCGAAACTGCATTTCAGCTCTCGTCGTCCATGATGGTGGGATCGCGGAGCGGTCGAAGCTCTCCGCGGGCAATCTGGTCGGGCAGGATAAATTCGTAGCGGCCGAGCATGTTGATATGGTCGAACCCGAGCGGCGACAGCCGGGCTACATCCTCTGGGCGCACATCGAAGCCCTCGGCACGGAGCTGGTTCAGCGCGGCGTCCATGTAGATCGTGTTCCACAGCACGATGACGTTCACCACCAAGCCGAGCGAGCCGAGTTGGTCCTCCTGGCCTTCGCGGTAGCGCTGCCGCAGTTCGCCGCGCTTGCCATGGAACACGACGCGGGCGAGCTGATGGCGGCCCTCGCCGCGGTTGAGCTGCACCAGGATGCGCCGCCGGTAGGCTTCATCGTCGATAAAGCGAAGCAGGTAGAGCGTCTTGATCAGCCGCCCCAGTTCCTCCAGAGCGCGGGCCAGCTTGGTCGGGCGGTCCTTGGTTTGCAGGGTCCGGATCAGGCCCGCGGCCTGCACCGTGCCAAGTTTCAGCGAGCCGGCCAGGCGCAGCAGGTCCTCCCAGTGCTGGACGATGAGCGTCACGTTGATGCGCTGGGCCGCCAGCTTGTCCAGGGCGCCATAGTCGGCTTTGCCGTCCACGCGCCAGAACCTGGTGCCGCCTATGTCGGCCAGACGCGG
The DNA here is from genome assembly GCF_965276875.1 of Lichenicoccus sp. Classification (GTDB taxonomy): domain Bacteria; phylum Pseudomonadota; class Alphaproteobacteria; order Acetobacterales; family Acetobacteraceae; genus Lichenicoccus. Next base: position 3,105,002 of record NZ_OZ255701.1, read on the forward strand.
GCTGAACTGGTAGCCGAGCAGATGGAAGATGCCGAAGATCGTGTCGGTGTAGGCCCGGTGTCGGACATGATCTCGGTCGGTTGCAGCTCGGTTTGCTGCTCCAGCACCACGAAAAGCAGGGTCAGGCTGTCGCGTAGGGTGCCAGGCACGGTGATGCCGTTGAGTCCGGTGAATTGGTCGGAGACGAGGTTGTAGAACGTCACCCCACGCTCCTGGCCGTAGTAGCGCGGGTTCGGCCCCGAATGGATCGTGCGGACTGGCACCACGAAGCGCAGTCCATCCGCAGAGGCCACATCACCGCCGCCCCAGACGCGGGCGAGTGGGATACGGTTCTGGGCCGCGACCAAGACGGCGTTCGACCGGGTGAGCGTCTCAGCCCGGATGTAGTTCTGCCGAACCCAGCTCAGCCGTGATCGGCGCAGCGCCGCGTTGTCGCGCCGGATGAGCGGCTCGAATCCGGTGTTGCACGCTTCGGCCAGCAGCACCGCGCATAGGCTGGTGGCTTTGCCGCCGGCCCATGCGCCGCCTTCGCTGGCATGGGTGAACCCGTCGGCGAAGCCGGTGCGAGCATGCATTTCGAGCAGCAATTCGGGCAGATCCACCAGCGCCATGCGTGCGGCAACGGCCGCCTTGAGCGCGACCAGGCTGGGCGGCTCCTCCAGCTTGTCGAGGGTGGACAGCCCCAGCTCGCCGCCGTCCACCTGCACGGCGGCGTTCCTGGGCAGCTTCGCCGCGGTATCCTGATAGGCGGCGTCCAGGCGCTCGGCCATTCGCGCAACCTCGGCCGGCCCGTCGGTCGAGAGGCCCAGGGTGCGGCAGATCGACGGCCGCGCGGCTTCCCAGGCTGAACCCGCCAACAGGCCGATCCGCGGATCGGCAAAGCGCAGGCTGGGTGACGCGAACAGGTCACGCCGCCGGATCCCGATCCGCATGGCGTCGAGCAGGCAGAGCCGGTAGCCGAGGCTGTCCACGCCGCCATCGACGGTTTTGACCTGCCGCTTCCAGCCACTCGGCACGAAGCCGAGCGGTGCCGACGGAGCCGGGCCGCGCCCATCGGTGCTGCGCAGATGGCGCACCGCGTCCAGCGTTGGCTGCCCGGCTGGCGTCGCGCCGAAGGAGACGGACCGCAGCATGGCCGGCAGAAACATAGCTTGCCGGTCTGTGCGCGCAGTTCGAGGAAGTAGAGATCACCAGGCGGCCGGACGATCGCGTCGATCTGCTCCAATGCCGCCGCGAGCATCTCGCGCGGCACGATCGCGAAAGCCGCCCCGCGCACGGCACCGTCGTCGACTGTGTCATCCATGAGCACTCCGCTCGCTTGACGGAGCTGCAGAGCGGCGGCGTCGAGATCGCGCAGGGTGCGCAGCCGCGCTTTCTTGCCGATCTTGGCTGCGTCGGTGAACAAGGCGGTCACCACGATGTCGAACAGGTCGAGCACGTCGTCCTGCGCGGTCGCCTCCAGCGTCCGCACGAAGGGCCAGCAGCGTCGCCGTGCGCCGCTCCAGCGGCATGCGCGCCACGACTTGCGCCTTGGCCACGGTGGCAACCGGGCAAGCGCCGTGACCCGGCCTGGCGGCACATGGTCAATGGCGGGCAGGCCCAGCGTCAGCACCCGCACCTCGTCCAGGCGGCCGACGGCGCGGGACAGCTCGGCGCCGCTGCGAAGGTATGGCCCGTCCCGAAGACGGTCGAGCGGACTGGGGCGGCCGCCCTCTCCTGCGACCAGCAGGGCATCAAGCTTCATGCGCTGTTCGGGCGTCACATCGCGGGCGAGCGTGCGCCAGAGGCGACGGGCGGCCCGGGCGCGAATGCGGGCGACCAAGCGCTCAAGAGCGGATGCGCCGGGGAGCAGCACCTTCTCCGTCACCAGCCAGACGGTCGCGCGGTCGAACAGCACGCTTGGCCGGTCTGTGCCGGTCCAGCAGAGCGCGTAAAGCCAGCGCGCCAGGCGGAAGTGGACGGAAGGATCGGCGAACTCGCGGTAGCCGTGGCGCTCCTTGATCTCCGCCGAATGCAGCCATCGACCCCGGGCCGTGGCATATTTGGTCAGGCAACCCGCATTGGGGATGCCAAGCTGCTGGGCCAAATGGCCTGCGACCCCGCCAGGGACAGCGGCAGGCTCATCGAGAAACGCGCCAAGGAAGCGAACGGTGCCGAGCTTGACGGCGAACCCAAGCCGCATGTGATCCCAACGCTTGGTGCCGGCCAGCTCGCGATCGGCATCGTCGAGGTGGAAATGCCGCACGAGCTGCTCCGCGCTCGGTTCGCCGGCATACCGGCCATAGCGCCGTTCCTGTTCGGCGGTCAGGAACGAGACCGGCACCCGCTCAGCCGAGACGCGTGAGGGTGCTACTCATCACACGCGGCCGCGACCATCGCGGTCTCAAGGGCCTGGTAGACGCTGCTACGGCCGATGCCGAGCCGGCGCGCTATGGCGGCGGGTCCCAGCTTCTCCTCACGTCGCAGACGCCTTACCTCGGCAGCGTCAACACTGGGCTTGCGCCCCTTGTAGACGCCGCGTGTCTTGGCAAGCGCGATACCTTCAAGCTGACGCTCGCGCCGCAAATTGGTCTCGAACTCGGCAAACACGCCCAACATGTCGAGGAACGCCTTGCCAGCCGCCGTTCCGGTGTCCACGGGCTGCTCGGTTGCGCGCAGCGCCACGCCGCGGCCCTTCAACTCATGCACGATGTCCTGCAGGTCCTTCATCGAGCGGGCGAGGCGATCGATGCGGGTCACAACCAGGGTGTCACCGGGCTGCACGAAGTCGAGCAGCACCTGCAATTCGGTTCGCCCGTCGCGGCGGGAACCGCTTGCCTTTTCGGCGCGAACGACATTGCAGCCCGCTGCCTTGAGGGCCGCACGCTGTATCGTGAGATCCTGGTCGAGGGTGCTGACGCGTGCGTAGCCGTAGGAGGCCATTTTGTTCCGAAAGGGTCTAGACCCCGGAACGCTACCGTTCCAGAATACTTGAAGCAACCCTAATGGCACGTCAGAAGCGTTCCACGCGGGGATGCCACAAGGGTCTACCCCAATGGGACTATAACCACTCGGGACTTTTAGAGCGGACCTAGCGATCAGGCAACAACAGACCGTTGCCGTTACGGTGCTGGGCAGACAAGCTCCTCGGAGTCGCGCCATAGCTTTGCAGCCTTTACCTCGTCATATGAGGCGAGAGATGACCTGGCTTCGCCGACCTTTCCGTTCTTCGAGTGGAAATACCGGCCCGAGGCGCCAGCAAACGCCGGGTCTATCGTCAACAGGGCCAGCGCCTCACCCGAGAGCGGCATTCGACCCATCGTCATACCGATCATCCTCAGGAGGAACTTAACGGCTGAACTCCGAAAGATTGCCGGCGCCCCTCGGCCCATGCCCGTGTCGGGCAGGAAGCCCGGATCATAGGCGATCGAGCTTGTCCGGGCGCCTGTGCGTCGAAGCCGCCGGTCCAGTTCGTAGGCGTAAAGGATCACGCAAAGTTTCGAGGTCGCATAGCGTCGTCCGCCGGAGATCGGCTTACCGTTTCTCCCTTGCCGGACCAGTGCCCGGGCGTCCGGCTCAACCGCTGCGCCGACCGACCTACCGTCCATGGATGCCGTGTCATGCGTCCCGCTGGAGGTCCACACGATCCGACCGTCCTGCGCGACGGAGTCCAGCATCAGGTCCACGAGCAGGAAGTGCCCGAGGCAGTTGCCGGCGAACGTCATCTCATAACCGTCGGCGCTGTAGGACACCGGCCCGTGGAATTGCGCCCCGGCGTTGCACACGATGCCGCCGAGCTCGCTATCCTCGGGCCTGCCCGACTGCAACAGCGCCTTGCATCGCGCCACGCCAGCCCGCACCGACGCCAGGGAGCTGAGGTCCAACTCCACCACATCGACCCGAACGCCGGTCGTCTCCCGTAACCGCCGTGCCGCTGCTTCGACACGCTCCGGATTTCTGCCGGTCAGGATGAGGTCGCAACCGAACCGGCCTGCCAGCGTCTGGGCGGCGACCAACCCGATCCCCGCGTGGCCGCCCGTCATCATCATGGTCGGCATGCGCATGTCTCCTGAAGGCTGTTCCGGCTGTGATGATTTGTGTGAGCCCGCCGGGCCTTCACGCCGAGGCGGCAGCCCGGAGAACATCCCTGGCGGAGGTCCAGGGCATGCTGCCGTACCGGTCGTTGTCGAGTGATGCGAGCTTGCCGCGCCCAGTCGACATGTCTCGCAGATACTGCATCCCTTGCCACACCGGGAACGTCGCATCGCTGCGCGGGGTTAGCGCGCGCACGGTGCGGATGATCGCGCCGAGCAGCCCGGTCCCGCCCGCGCGCCACAGATCGAAGCGCTGTCCCCGCAATGCCGTCATGGTCGCGGCCAGACCACGCGGGCTCACGACATCCCCGGCGATCCGCAGGACGCGCGGGGCGGCATCGTCGAGCGCGGCCAGCGCGGCATACCGCGCCACGTCATCCTTGGTGGTGAAGTCGAACGCCTGGTCGGCGCTTCCCCAGTACAGCACTTTCTTTGGGCGATGCAGGATGATCGGGGCGTCGCCGGTGAGGAGGTCGGCGAAGGCGCCATTCAGGATCGAGGTCGCGCGGATCGGCGCGCGATCGATCCGCTGCATGAAGGCGCGGCGCAGGTCCATGTTGCGGTTGTCGCCCGGACGGGTCTTCGTGAAATCCAGTGAGAAGTCGGATGGGATAAAGCGCGGCACGCCGGCCGCAACCGCGGCATCCAGCAGGCGGCCCTGGGCGCCGAGGATCACCGGCTCCAGCCCGTTCAGCACCGAGACGACGCAGGCGCCGCCGCCGCACGCCCGTTCGAGCGATGCCGGGTCATCATAGTCCACCGGCACGGCAACGGCGCCGAGCGCGGACAGGGCGTCCAGTTTGGTCCTAGCGGTGCCGGCTCGGACAAGCGCGTGGACGGTGGCTCCGCGTGACACCAGCGCCCGGGCGATCCTGTCTCCGAGGTCTCCACCGGCGCCAGCCAAGACGATCATCGGAAAGGTGGAAGGATTTTCATTGGTCATAGCGTTCGCCATGGTCGTGTCCCGTTCTTGCAGACGGCATGTAAGCGTTCCCAGAAGCCGGGTAAGCTCGGCGTTCCGCAACAGGGCGTTGCAGGCTGGGAACGGCTATGAACCTGATCGATCTCCGCGCCTTCGCACGCATCGCCGAGCTTTCGAGCATCTCCGCAGCCGCCCGGACGCTCTCCCTGCCCAAATCCAGCATCAGCCGATCGTTGACCCGGCTGGAGGCCGAGATCGGTGCCATCCTCGTCGACCGCTCGACGCGTCATCTCCGGCTGACCGATGCAGGCATCCTGTTCCGCCCGCACGCGCTGCGCATCCTGGCCGATGTGGATGAGGCCGGCACGGCGCTCGACGGCTTCGCCGGGGTGCCGCGCGGGACGCTGCGCGTGAGCGTGCCGTTCACATTGGCCGTGGCGCTGGTCGCGCCGATGCTGCCGCCGTTCCTCGCCAGCTACAAGGAGGTGCGGGTCGTGCTCGACGTGGAGAACCGCGTCATCGACATGCCCGTCGAGGCCGCCGACCTGGTCATCCGCGTCGGGGCGCTGCCCGACAGCGACCTCATTGCCCGACATCTTCTGACGACCGAGGTGTGGACCTGCGCCAGTCCCGCCTACCTCGACAAGCACGGGACGCCGGCCGATCACCGTCGGTGACCTCGGCGGCCACGCTCTGATCGGCGGTTTCGACCGCCCTATGGTCTGGTCCTATCGACCCCCGGACGGCAAGCCAGAGCAGATCGAGTTCCGACCGGCGAACGTCGTCTCCGACTCCGCCGTGCTGGAAGGGCTGCTCATCGGAGGGGCGGGTATCGGCCGTCTCCCCGACTTCCTTGCGCGGAAATCAGTTGCGAGCGGCCACCTCGTCCACCTTCTGTCCGACACGCGCGGCGACACCATCGATATCCATGCGATCTACGCCAGCCACCGAAGCCTGTCGGCGAAAGTGCGGGTGTTCATCGATGCTTTGGTCTCTGAGCTGGGCAGGGAATGTGTGGACCCGACTTCTCACTAAGCGGTGGTCCTAGACTAGGACCACCGCTGACTTCTCGATAGCACGTCCTTCTTGGAAGCGGCTTCATCGCCGTTGAGCGCAGCGATGATAGTTTGCTGTGTGCCGGAAACAGCGGTTGCGCACGGCTGAAATGCAATTTCGGTTCCGCTGCTACCGGACCCCCTAGTAATGCGGATACCGGGCACACCCGGCTGTTTTACCGTCACAACGGCAGCACATTCTGCATCAGCGAACCGATAAACGACGAGCCAGCGACTTTCGCCAACGGTAGCACCGTCGCCTTCAAATGCGACTCGCCCGAGCAGGTTCGTGAATTTCACGACACTGCCGTTGCACATGGAGGCACCTCGATCGAGGACGCTCCTGGCTTGCGCAACAGCAGCTCGGGACCAATACATCTGGCGTATGTGCGCGATCCTGACGGCAATAAGCTCTGTGCCATCTCGAGTCTAGGTGTTTGGTCCCGGGATGAGGTGACGCGGGTTGAGTTTGAAGATATCGGGTGTGATCGTCCAGGCTTGGCAGACGGCTTGGAAGGGTGTTTTCCAACGAAGGGCTTTGAGGTGTTTGGCGAAGTTGTATGCCGACACGAAAGCAAGAACGTGGGCTTTGAGGCTGTCCGGATTTGGGTAGTGGAACGCCTTGACGGTCGCCTCCTTGATTGTCCGGTTCATTCGCTCGGCCTGCCCATTGGTCCACGGGTGATACGGCTTGGTTAGCTTGTGCTGGATGTCATGCTGTTTGCAGACGCGATCGAAGATGTGGCCGCCGAACAGGGCCTCCATCGCTGGCGATCGGCCTCGGTTCTTCGGCAGATCGGCAAAGGCCATGCCGTTGTCGGTCAGCACGGTGTGAATGGCATAGGGAAAGGCGCCGATGACGTCACGGAGAAAGTCCGCCCCGTTCATCTTGCCGGCATCCTCGCGGAACTCGACGTAGGTGAACTTGGACACGCGGTCGATGGCGAGGAACTTGTTGAGCTTGCCTTGAGTAAGGCGCAGCTTGCTGATGTCGATATGGACATATCCGATTGCCGTGTCGGCGAACTTGCCTCGCCTGGAGGCCTGGTCCGGGCTTTCGGGTAGGCGGGAGATGCCATGGCGCTCCAGGCACCGATGCAGGTTGGATCGAGTGAGCTTCGGGATGGTGTCGCGCAGGCATCCGAGCAGGTCGTCGAATGGCAGCAGCGTGCGCCGGCGAAACTCGACGATCATGGCCTCCTCGACCGCTGACAGCACGGTGCTGCGCGGCACTGTAAGGAGCCATAGGCGCATCGCCTGTCGTAGTCCGAGCACGCCATTTGGTCACGGTCGTTCGGCTCAGCCCATCGCGCTTGGCGAGGGCACCGCTCGTCTCTTGCGACGTTTGGAGCTCGGCTCGAATTCGCGGTGTTGTTCGGGCTGAACCGTGAAGACTGCCTGCCATAGCGCATCCTCCGCTTCTCGTGTCATGATAGCGCCATGACTCTCCGGGACCAAACACCTAGTAAGGTGTTGAGCGAGCGTTAAGCTCACTTGGGTCCATAAGAAGGGACAATGCGTCTGCCTGCCTTGATCGGCAGCGAGACAATCACGGCTCCACGAGCATCTAACGGCGGTGGAGGACTTCGCGCGGCTGAAGCGGGTGCGGGTTATAGAGGCCTTTGCCGTTGTCGCGCTGCCGGGCCTGTCCAGGTGTTTGAACCGGCTTGCGGCCTCCGCAAGGGGACAGCCTATCGGCGTCCGAGATAGACTGACCATCTTTCGCGATGCCAGCCGTCGTGATGATCAACTCTTGGGAGGGCGTCCAAGCCGACGTTCGGCGGGCATGAGTAGCAAGAGCAATGCCCATTCCCCGTCGTGGAGGTCGCTTGCATACCGCAGGTCGTCCCGCCGATACTGCGATTGGGTAATTTCAGTCCAAGGCTTCCATGGCTCCGTCGCGTCCCGCAAACCAACGGAACTACAACCTGCTGGAATCACTTAGGTAACTTTCATTTAGAAACTAAACACCATTGACAATTTTGGTTTTTGTTTGTTATAACACTTCAAGGAGAAATGATTATGCAAGAAGATGCACGGCTTGAAGCGCTGACCAAAACGAACCCCTTATTCGGGCACCGTAAGCTTAAACTAGGGACATTCTGCACCAACGTTAGTGGTGCCGGCACCATATCGACGATGGAAGGTGTATTCGAGCTTAACTGGGAAAACACCAAGAAAACGGCGACCCTGGCCGAGGACATGAATTTCGAGGCGATTGTGCCGCTCGCTCGCTGGCGTGGCTTCGGCGGGGTGACCGATTTTAACGGTGCGCAGTTTGAATCACTCACCTTCGCGGCCGCGTTGTCGGCGTTGACCACCTACCCATCCGTTTTTTCGACGGTTCAGGTGCCCTCGGTTCATCCTGTCCTGGCGGCGAAGCAAGCAACGACCATAGATCACGTCAGCGGAGGTCGTTTCTCGCTGAACGTGGTGACCGGCTGGAGCCGCCGCGATGTGGAGCTTTTCGGCTCTCCCCTCCTCGCACACGACCAGCGTTTCGTGGTTGCCGAGGAGTGGCTGACACTGATGAAGCTGCTTTGGACCTCGGAAGAGCCTATGGACTTCGATGGCAAGTTTTTCCAGGTCAAGGACGCACTCCAGCGGCCTCGTCCTATTCAACCTTACCCCGTGCTGATGAACGCTAGCTCCTCCTCCATCGGCCGCCATTTCGCGGCGAAACATTTTGACGTCATTTTCATCCCCTTGAAGGGTCGCGATCCTCAGTCAATCCGCGAGCAGGTCCAAGCATATCGAGACTTTGCTCGTACGGAGTTCGGACGCGAAGTCAAGATTTGGATCAACTCCTATGTCATTTTAGGAGATAGTCAGGAGGACGCCGAACGCCAGTTTGATTACTGCGTAAATGAAAAAGGGGATTGGACCGCGGCGCAGAACATGCTCGGTGAACTTGGGCTTGTGAGTAACGCGACAATAAACCCAGAATTCCTTAAGGTAATTACGACTGATATCATGGCCGGATGGGGAGGGTTAAAGCTCCTTGGCACAGCCGACAAGATTGTTTCTGACCTAAATATGCTGGTAGATGCCGGGATCGATGGAACGCTGCTGACCTGGCCTAATTTCATTGGCGGAATGCAGCGGTTCAAAGAAGAAGTCCATCCCTTACTTGTTCAGCAAGGTCTGCGATGATCGGAAACCGTAGAGCCGGATGGGCGCTCAACTCAGTCATGTTGTGCGCTGCATCCCGGCATGCCCTATCCCAACTTGGGGCGTCTTCGATCTATAACAAACAAAGACCGGACCGGTCTGCTTTCTCAAAAGCCTGGGCTGACAGGCGGCCAATCTTCTATACGCGCCAACGGGCGCAAGGCGATCCCGGGATGACCGACTGAGGGGCTGGATGGCTGGGGCAGGTCATGATTCGCATCAGGGTTGCGACATCTTGAACAAGACCTTGATGTGAACCCCAACCACCCGGCGGCAGCGCAGCCGCCGCTGGCTCTGCTATGGAAGCGACATTATCGAAGCTGTGGCGGCGAGAAGATCAAGGCGCGCAAGCGCTACGCTCTGGTCGATACGGAAGGCGGTGCTTTGAAGCTGTACGTGCGTGCTGCAGGTGTGCAGGAATGGGATGGAGCCGGGCCGCTTGCCACGGGCCTCTCGGCCGGGTTAGCCATTCAAGAGGGTCGCCTTCGCCGGCGCGGGCTATCGATGTCCGCGTGGCGGCCAGCAACCCGATCCGGGTCGAGATCGTGTGCAAGGCCGAGGGGCAAATCGGCTTCGCCGTCAGGGCCCGGCGCCAAGTCGTCGAGTGGTTCTTGGCTTAATGAACCGCAATCGTAGACTGGAAGAACTTCAGACGAACGATCGCCGACCGAAGCCTTCCTCTACGCCGCTTCGGCTATACGGACCTTAAGAGACAAGTCCAGCTAACCGTGAGAACAGAGCTTCGGCGTTCTGACGATTTATCGCCGAGTGACCTGATAAATCAAGATCCCCAAAATTGTCGAGGCTGCCGGTAAAGAAGGTGACCGTCTTGTCCAGACAATACGGCCAATCGGTGCCAAACAGGATGTGGCCGGGCCGCGCAAACTTCAACAGGCTAGGCAGCGATGTGGAACTACTAGCCAGTCCCGTATCGAAGTAGAAGGATGAAAGCCCATCAAGGACATCGGCGTCGCTCGTCTTTTGATCTATGACATTAGCGAGAGTCGCGACGCGATATGCCGCGTATGGCAAGAAGCCGCCGCCGTGCGCCAAGATGATTTTCAGATTCGGAAAGCGCCTCGGCACCCCCTGTAGAACCATATTGATGGCGGCGCGTGTTGTGTCGAGAAGGACGTCGGCGAGGATCGGATGCACGCCCGGCGCCGGCGGCCCCGCCAGCGGTGTGGGATGAATGTATATGATCGCGGCGCGCCGATCGAGTTCGGCCATGACCGGATCAAATGCCGGATCTCCGATATAGGTCCCTCTGATGCTTGCCATCAGCACGACGCCATCGGTTGAAAAATCATCGTAGGCTTCACGGATGGCTTCAAGGGAACCGTCGATATCCGGGAGCGGAACCGACGCAAACATTCCAAAACGATTGGGACGGCGTTTGACCAGACCGGCTAGACGCTCATTGATTTTCCTTGTGAGCACCCGCGCTTCAGCATCATCGCCGAAGTGTGTCCCGGGCATGGAAAGAGACAGCACGCCAGTTGCGATTTCGTTCTGGTCCATCATCGCCAAGGCGCCTTCCTCGCTCCAGGCCGCCGGCGCCCAGGCACCCATGCCATGGCGTTCGAGAGCTTCGATGAACTCTGGCGGCAACAGGTGCTGGTGCACGTCAATTCTAGTGGCGCCACTCATTCCATTATCCTCTTAGTGCTGCGTTACTTCTCGTTCCACCCGCGAACAGCGCTCACCACAACAACTGCCTTTTGAACAAGCTAAATGATATGCGGCACTTCGATGCGGTCTGATTCGGCGTAGCGGGCGGCCTCCGCAGGCAAGATGGAGTCGCTCCAGTCACGTGCGCTGAAACGGCGCCCGGTGACTCCGTTCGACTCGTCCGATGCAAGCCACAGAAGCGGCGGCGCCATGATTGCCGGCGGCAATAGTCCCTTTTGATAGGCCTCCGTTCCGCGCGGCGCTTCGCCGGCGCGGAACGGAGGCGCACGGGTGCCGACACCTGGGCCGGGAATGGCCGCCGTGTCGCTCGCTCCCCCCGGTAGTAGCACATTGACGGTAACACCGGTTCCTTCCAGCTCCGCCGCCCAGATACGGCTGCTTGCTTCGAGCGCAGCCTTGAGCGGTCCATACGGACCAAAGCCCGTGTGCACCAAAGTTGGCCGTGACGTCGAGATGTTGACGATCCGACCGAATCCCCGGCCGATCATGCTCGGTATACACGCTCTGGTCATAAGAAACGGGCCGCCAAGATTAGTCAGAAGCATCCGGAGATAGCCTTGGACATCGGCTTCCCAGAACCGATCACCTTGACTGGAATGCTTCAGCTGCGGTGCTGTTGGCAATCCCTGTTTTAGATGCGCCAACCGGCCGATCTCATCGAATTGCTCGACCGGCCCTCGTGCAGCGTTATTTATCAGGATGTCGACCGAGCCGAACGCAGCTTCGGCGGCCCGCGTAACACGCTCGCATGCATCGGGGTCGGAAACGTCCGCGACCATGCTGACGCAACGGCCGGCTCCAAGGGCATTAGCAGCCGCCTCGGTCTCGCCCAGCTCTCCCGCAGCACGCGCGCCGGTAATCATCACATTGCCGCCCTGTTGGATCAGCGCCAGAGCCATCACGCGTCCAAGGCCGCGGCCACCGCCTGTTACGATCGCACTTCGCCCTGCTATGGATGAGTAGCGCTGTTCAGTTGCCTGGATTTCCTGCTGAGCCAATTTACACTCCATCCACCGTAATTAACCTGCACGCCACCGCTATCCAGCGTGGCCACCATCCGAGATCTGCACGACGATTGATCACCATACGTAGCTAGGAACTGCATTTCTCCGTTAAACGACTACCTTACAGCTCACCTTAAGCCGCTAATCTACAAACGCTGTTACCCGAGTCAAGTTGAGGGAGATAAATCCTACTTGAAGAGAGTTGAGCAAAACTATGCAAGAGGCAAAGCCGCCGCCTGCTCCATGAGCGTGCTCTGCTTCGCTGCCACATAAGTCGGCTCGGCACCCAGGAGCTTGATTGTCAGACTGATGACTCAAGATGATGAAAGACGCATCGATAACGGGACCATCAGAACGGTTTGTTGCTCGTTCCTAACAAGAACCCTAGCGGGATAACTGCGGCTACGCTGGCTATGAAGCCATCAGTCGGGCGCCGTACCTGCGCGGGATCAAAAAGGTTGTCCGGATTGACGACGTACTGCACGGACGGGGACAGGAAGAGCCACGGTGTGACGCCTATCCTGCCGACGACTTCGAACGCGTAGCCGTCACGGGGTTGGGAGTGACCGGGACCGGCAAAAATGTTCTGGGTCTGGGTCTCGTAATTTGCCTCTATTGCACTCAGACGCTGATAATGTGCCTGAAGTCCCAATGCATCGAACGGCCGTCCCGGTATGAAGCCCGTGCAATTCACGCCTATGACCGAATCCATGTCGATCGGCTGAGGTTTGTCGAAGGATGCATCCACCGAACCGTATAAGGCGATGTTCGGTGGAGGTCCGAACGGAGTCTTCGCCCCGCGCCACAGAACCTTTTCTCCTTGGAAGAAGAAGAGGCCACCTCCGGGATAAGCCGTCGCCTGATTGAACGGCGTAGCCAGCACCGCCCCGCCCTTTACGTTCGAAACGCCGCTGCGCGTGTTTCCCTCCGCACCTAGTTCAAAGTTCGCCGGATAGTCCGCATTACTGAACTCGCTGCGGTAACCCACCTCGCCGAGGATCTGAGCCCCAGAAGCGCCGGTGATGCCAAAATTATTCCCGTTATAGGCAGAACGAAAGTAATTGTCCTCGAAAGCACCGGCCTGCACATACCATTTTGGCGTAAAGTGGTAGGTCGCACGGCCGCCCCACACTGGAAAGGGAACAACGGGAAAGTCTCCGTCGATTGTGAAGGTGCTTGAAAAGGTGGAAAAGAAATCAAGCCCGTTCTGGAGGAGAAAGTATTGATAAACGTTTGTTCTGCCGGCTTCGATCGACAGTCTGCCGTCAAGAAACTTCTGTTCATAGGTAAGTTCGGATAAAATGACAGGGCTGGTACTCGGGACCGGCGTGGTCCCAAATCCGGTTAGGAAACCACCGGTCTCCAAAATGATCGGAGGGATGTTGCTTCTGAGGCCGAAGAAACTGACGGTGGTATGGATATTGCCACCAGTAATGCCGAATAGTGTTCCGAGGTCGAGATCTGCCGACAACCCAATCGTAGCGAGGTTGTATGTTCGCCCGATGATATTTCCGGCTGTGGGATTGGCGAGGAAATGATCGAAGGCGATGCCGTGGATATCGATGCCATTGCTGAGCAATGTCTGACCGACCCCCGGGAACAGCCCGGTCAGCGGGGGGCCCGAGGTCGGAAGCGGGATGTTGCGGAGAGCCAGAGACTGCGTCGTGTTGTTACTCGGGTTGGTCGATATTCCAGAAGCGCTGCCTTGATTTCCTGCACTAGGCTGGCTTGGGGAAGGCGACAGTTCTGCTTGCGCAAAGGTCTCGATCGATGTGTCTGGGGTGGATATGATATTGACGGACGCTGGCTCGGTTGCGTTCGCGACCACAGGCAGGAAGCTGGTAACAAGGATCGCCGATGCAATCCGCGCGCTTTGATACATGTACGTTTCCTTGCGTGACCTGGCGTATCTTTTGCCGCCTGTAATCCGCACCAGTTTTTGAACGAAGGCCTTGTTGATCCACTCGATCTTTTGTCAACCGGTAAAGGGGTTGCCGCTCACCCTGCGACAGGTCGCCCGTGGGGAATGCTGATCTGGACGGCGGAAATGTCGCTCTGGCCCGTGAGCGGCGACTCCCGCCTCGACGTGGACCCCACAATTGACACGGCGTCGCACGACCGCCGCTTCTTCCTTGCTCACTCGAAGCTCGGCTTTGCCGCTCGAAACTCGGCTTCCTCGCTGATTCGCATCTCGGCGAGCGAGCACGGCGCCGCCATCGTTGCGCAACAGCAGGGGTTTCATGGTCAGGAGGTCGATCTTCTCTCCCATCTCCCGCGCCACGAGCTCGACTATCAGCTTGTCTTCTCGGTCGAATGCCGCAATCAGGCCTTCACAAAACACCCTCAGAGGCCCCGCATCTTCGGCACGGAGCGACCCGGGCCAGAAATAGTGAGTCGTCGTCTCGGTCTCGGGCGTTTGGCTGAGAACCATCAGGGTGTCGGCCTCGAACTCGAGATGGCATTCAACCCGCGTGCAGCCAAACACATGTCTGAACGTCCGCATATCCAAGAGATACGAGAAGTCGGGGATCATCGAGCGGTCGCGTTCCTTGGGATCGCCTGGCCAGAACCAGATGATACCGTCTTGCTCCACGATCGGGACGCTCTGGACGTGCATGGTCCTCCGAGCATTTTCATCGAGCGGGTGGGCCGCGCTTTGTCCCGAAGCATCAAATATCAGTCCATGATAGGGACACATCTATACCTTGCCCCGTGAAAGCGGCGCGAATCGAGTTCGAGACCGATCACGCCGCGCCACGACCTCGCCGTTTTTCTTGCGGAAGCACACCGAGGTGTCGTCGAGCGGGCATCGGGTTATCGGGGTTTTCGACACCTTGTAGATCCAGGCACCCATATACAAGACATTCATCAGCATCTCAGTCACACCGCCTCCTCTGTGTGCGGCCACTCCAGGGTGGTGCGCATGATCGGGCATTCTTGCTATGCCCTGCTTATTGGTGACCGGGAACAGCTACAGCGCGGGCTCTGTCATCTCGGCGCTACTGGGAATGGGCAAGCCGATGCCCGGGAGCGTGTCCGGAAGGAAGTCTCCTGCGCGCATGGCCGGATGTAGGCTGTCGAACGGCCGGCCGGCCGCATGCGCTTGGAACACCTTCTCCGGATCGAAGAAAGTGCCGATGGGATCGCGCTTGAACTCGGGCGAGGTGCGCATCCACTCAGTGGACTCCTTCCAATTACCAAAATTGTCGCTCTGAAGCTCCACGAAATTACCCTCCGGGTCTTTGTAGTAGAGGGAGATGGTTACGCCATGGTCGAGACAGAAGGCGGGGAGGATGCCCTCCCTTCTCATGCGGTCATACGACGACATCAAGTCGGAGAACGTGTTGTATTCAAACGCGCTGTGATGGATACCGTTATGCCCGATCTTCTCGGCATCATCCGATAGGCCGGGCACCGACAAGAAGGCAATACGGTGGTTCGCCTGATCGTTCGTGGTCCAGGCGTTGTTGTCGTCCTGAAATGTCACTTCCAGCCCAACCACCGTGCGATACCAGGACACCATCTGGCTTAGGTGGGTCGTCTTAAAGGTGACATGGTGCAACGCCGGCTTGATCGTCTCCATTGTGCTTCTTTCCCCGATCATGTTGGCTTCCAATGTGCTCTGCATTCATCAACGCTTGGTTGTGCCGATAGCTACTCGAGCCATTGTAATAGAGCTCGTCTTTGCGGGAGGTGCGGTTGTGCCTCTGATGACAAGTGAGGCACGGGTGATCGAGGCGTGTGGACGTTGGCCTACGCTCTTGCTCCGCAGCCGATTGAGAAACCACAGCCCGCATGCTGTTGCGAGTTCCTCGATGGGCATCTGCAATGTCGTCAAGCCTTCTCTCCACCACTTGAACCAGGAGGGGTCGCCGAAGCCGACGATCGAAAGCTGGTCGGGTACCGCGACCTTTCGCGCGTGCAAGGTTTCGAGCACGCCGAGCGTCACTTGCACCGAACCGGTGATTATTGCGGTCGGAGGCGTCCCGCAGGCGAGCAGCCGCGCCGCGGCCTGAGCGCCGAAGGCAACGGTGGTGGAACCCAGCTCCTCAACAGCGCTTGCCGGATCGACGCCGGCGCCGCGAAAGGCCGCGCGGAACCCGCTCACGCGCGCTGCCCCGGTCGGAAGCGAGGGTTCGCCGCCGATATAGGCGACACGGCGATGGCCGAGGTCGAGCAAGTGGCGTGTGCCTGCTTGCATACAGTGCTCATCATCGATCCCGAACCAGTCGGCTGAGAGGGCAGGCAGGTTTCTCAGCAACTGCACCCGCGGCAAGCTGCACAGCATAGCCAAGGCTTCGCGCCGCGGGTTCGCGGTCGGCACCACGATAATTCCGGCTACGCGCGCCGCGACGAGTTCCTTGACTTGCCGCGCTTCGAGTTCACGGTCGTCTTCTGTAATGCACAACGCAAGTCGGTAGCCCTCACGGTCGCAGCACGCCGACAAGGCCTGGGCAATCGTTGCGTAGAAGTCGTTGCGGATGTCGGGCAGCACGAGCCCCACGAGCTTACTGGATCCGCCGCGCATGACGCGGGCGGCCTCGTTCGCGACATAGCCGAGCGATTCCGCTGCCTCCCTGACGCGGGTCTTGGTTGCGGGGCTGATGCGCGGATCGTCCGCCAGGGCGCGACCAATCGTAGACACCGATAGGCCGAGATGCCGAGCGACAGCCTGAGCCGTGACAGTCGCGTCGCCCTTAGCTGCTGATGCGAACGTTAGCATCTGTTGAGAGTGGCCAGTCTTTTTCATGGTGTCAAGACGTCTCCTATCGCGTAGCCAACTTGGGCGAATTGTGCGACGCCAAAGATATCTTTAGCTTTCGATTTTGTGAAATTCGCGCCGTTGACCCTTTGCTAACGATCGCATAATGCTGTCTCGGGTGGTGCGTGGGTTACTCAACCTTCACCCTCAGAGGGAAGGTGCCGTGCCCTGTGCTGTCAGACGCCCAGCCTGCCTAGGAACCAGCCGTCCGCATTCGCAGGCAGGGATGCCAAAGTGCCGGGTCACATCAGACCCCATCGGGCTGAGGCCAGGTTGGCGCCAAGCCGCGAACGAGGCCGATAATGCATTCGCATATCGCAGTCACAGCGTTCGTCCGCGACATTCCGTTAAAGAAGTTGACATCTCCGAGAGCATCGTGATCCCGCATATCAAGATCATCCATTCCGAAGCGGAGACGGATGTCCTCAGGGGCCTGCCGGAACACGAGTCCCGCCTGGCGGCCATCTAGATGGCGCCGCGTGTCGTCCTCACGGATCGCGCCTGGCCGGATCTTGCGGTCGAACAGGGCGTGTTCGACGCGGCCGGACTGGAGCTGGTGACGGGTCCGGCAACCGCCGGCAACGCGGCCGAGATCGAGGCGCTGATCCAGACCAATGATCCCGCTGCTATCATGACTTGCTGGGCGCCCGTGTCCGCCGCCGCGATCCGTGCAGCGCCGAAGCTGCGGATCATCGGGCGGCTCGGTGTCGGGCTCGACAACATCGCGGTCGATGAGGCGAGCGCACGCGGCGCGTGGGTCACGAATGTTCCGGATTATTGTGTGGAAGAGGTCTCGGACCATGCGGTGGCGATGCTGCTCGCCCATTTCCGCGGCGTCGCTCGAATGGACCGGGAGACCAAGTCGCTCCGTTGGAACCCGGCGGGCGTGCGCTTGGCGCGTGTCCGGGAGCTGACGGTCGGCATTGTCGGGTTCGGGCGCATCGGCCAGGCGACCGCCCGCAAGCTCGCCGCCTTCGGCTGCAAGATCATCGTCGTGGAAAGCTCCAGGCTTGCCATGCCCTTCGGCATCGAGCAGGTGATGCTGTCCGGATTGCAAGAGCGGGCGGACGCGATCGTGCTCCACGTGCCGCTACTCGACACGACGCGCGGCATGATCGACGATGACTTTATTGCCGCGTGCCGCCGTCGGCCGTTCCTGGTGAACGTGAGCCGGGGTGGTCTGGTGGACAATGACGCATTGCTGCGGGGCCTTGGCAGCGGCATGTTGTCGGGAGCGGGCCTTGACGTGATCGAGGGTGAACCCTCGCCGCCGGCCGGGATCCTCTCCCACCCGGCTGTCATCGCGACGCCCCATGTCGCCTTCCTGTCGGACGTGTCGCTGATCGAACTGCGTCGTCGCGCGTCCGAGGAGGTCGTCCGGGTTCTCGGCGGCCAGGACCCGCTGCATGCGTGTAACAGGCCCGTAGGCGCGGCCACCCCGAACCCGGCAGGGTTCGACCGCGGCGTCGCCAGCGAAATCCGTGTGATGGAGGGTCCCATCGGGCCCATCGTGGTGAAACGTGCTCTGCCGCGATTGAAGGTCGCGGCCGAATGGCTGTCGGACCCGTCTCGATCGTTGGTCGAAGCCGCAGCCTTGGAGACGATGGCCGGGATCATCGGGCGAGATGCGGTGCCGAAGGTGCTCTGGACCGACCCCTCGCGGCACGAGTTCGCCATGGAGCTGGTCCCGCCACGGCTGCGGAACTGGAAGCAGGACCTGCTGACCGACCGCGTCGATCTTCGCACCGCCGCGCGTGCCGGTCAGCTGCTTGGCCAGCTTCACGCAGGATCGGGGAGGCGCGACGAGATCCGCCAGCACTTCGCCGACAGGCGCTTCTTCGAGGAGCTGCGCATCGCGCCCTATTTCACCCGTATCGCCGACCGCAACCCCGACCTGGCGCCGCAAATCGACGTCATCGTGCGCGGCATGGACATGCGTCGGCAGGCCTTGGTGCATGGCGACTTCAGCCCCAAGAACATCCTCGCCGACGGAAGCGATGTGGTGCTGCTGGATTGCGAGGTTGCGCATTGGGGCGACCCCCGGTTCGACGTCGCGTTCTGCATGACCCACCTGACGCTGAAGGCGCTGCGCCGGAACGCGGGGTCCGCGGCAGCCCTCACGGCCGCATCTCTGCAACTTCTGGACTCCTACCGGCAATCCGGCCCGGCAATTCTCGACGGCGATCTTATCCGCATCCTCGGCTGCCTGATGCTGGCGCGGCTGGAGGGAGATTCGCCAGTCGACTACCTCAAGGATCTTGATGTGCCGGCCACCAAACGGATCGCGGTGCACCTCATCGTGGACCCGTTTGCACGCAATGAGATCGGCATCCCCATTCCGGAGACCTCTTCATGACCAGCCCCTCTTGCATCACCCGCATCCATGCGCGCCAGATTCTTGACTCGCGGGGACGGCCCACCGTCGAGGTGGATATCGAGCTTGCCGACGGCAGTACCGGCCGGGCTTGCGCGCCGTCGGGTGCCTCGACCGGCCGGCATGAAGCCTGGGAGCTGAGGGACGGCGATCAGGCCCGGTTCGAGGGCCGAAGCGTGTTCCAGGCGATCGACAATGTCCGCACCGAGATCGCGCGCGCGTTGTCCGGAGCAGACGCAATGGCGCAGAAGCGAATCGACCACCGCCTCATCGATCTCGACGGCACCGATGGACTGCGCAGACTGGGAGCCAATGCCGTCGTCGCCACCTCGCTCGCGGTATGCCGGTCCGCCGCCAGTCACGCCAGGATTCCGCTTTACCGTCATATCGCGGCACTCGCGGGCACGGCATGCCCGACGATGCCGATGCCGATGGTGAATATTCTGAGCGGGGGTGCGCATGCCGGGCGGAGCATGGACCTGCAAGACTTTCTCGCGGTGCCCGTTGGCGCGCAAAGCTACTCGGAGGCGCTCGATATGGTCGGGCGCGTCCGTTCGGCGGCCGCCACGGTGATGGCGGAGGCAGGCCAGTCGGTGCTGCTGGCCGACGAAGGCGGGCTCAGCCCTGGCTTCGACCGTGCGGAGACCGCTCTTGATCTGATGATGGCTGCCATATCCCGCGCCGAGCTGCGGCCGGGCTCGGACATAGCGATCGCGCTCGACGTCGCCGCCAGCGAGCTATTCGCGGACGGCCTGTACGAGCTGAAGGGCGAAAAGCGGCGGCTGGACGGCGGCGACCTCGTCGCCCTCCTCGCTGATATCGTGGGGCGCTACCCGGTCATCTCCGTCGAGGATCCGCTCGACCAGGACGATTGGGACCATTGGCGCCAGGCCACGCTCGCCATGCCGGGTGTGCAGGTACTCGGCGACGACCTGTTCGTTACAAACCCCAAACGCATCGCCAGCGGCATCGAGCGCGGCGTCGCCAATGCCGTCCTGATCAAGGTCAATCAGAACGGGACACTCACCGGAACACTGGAGGCGATGGCAGCCGCTCGCGCGGCAGGCTACGCCACGGTCGTGTCCGCCCGCTCGGGAGAGACCGAGGATCCCTTTATCGCCGACCTCGCGGTTGGCACCGGCGCAGGCCAGATCAAGATCGGCTCGGTGCGCAACTCGGATCGATTGGCCAAGTACAACCAGCTCCTCCGCATCGAGGAAGACCCTGGCATCGCCTTCGCGGGCACGTCCGGCATAGCCGGGCAGACCGTGCGCGCGGCCGCCTGATGGGGCGCCGCGATCGTCAGAGAGCCCGCATGACAGTTTTCATCTCCCCCAACCAGCCGTTTGCACACGCTGCGCGACGCAATGGAAAGTGATCCCATGGATCAATCGACGGAACTGCTCCAGCTTGAAACCCGCCGCTGCGATGCCATGATGGCGGCCGACTTCGACGAACTCGACAAGCTGCTGTCCGACCAGCTGACCTGGACTCATGCCTCGGCACGGCAGGAGACAAAGGCCAGTTTCCTGGCCATGCTGCGTGCCGGAAGCACGCGCTATCTCGAGATCAGGCGCTCGGAAGAGCGTGTGCGCTCATATGGCGACGTCGCGGTGCTGACCGGGGTCGCCGACATGCGCGCGAGTATCAATGGCGAAGATAGGCGGCTCTGCAACCGCTACACCAATGTATGGGCCAAGACAGGCGCGTCCTGGCAGATGGTAGCCTGGCAATCCACTGCGGTGCCGCAGTGACCTTACCCGTGGCTGATACGGATCACTCCAGCTCTTTCCCAACCACCTGACACTGCCGAAGCAAGGAATGGAATATGCGGCTGATTCGATTTCAGGATGACAAAACGCGGATCGGTGCGGTGAAGGGCACCGGCGTCGTCGACCTGGTGGCAGCGGGAAGCCGCTGGACGACGATTCGCGATATCGCTGGTGCGGGGCGGGAGGCCTTGGCCGAGCTTCACGCACTGGTCGAGAAGGCCGACGCCACGCGCGCGCTCGCGGACCTTCGCCTGCTGGCGCCGATCGAGCGGCCAGGCAAATATCTGGCCATCGGCATGAACTATGCCGCGCACGTGCAGGAGGCTGACAAGCTGGGCGTCGCACGCGCCAAGCACCAGATCTGGTTCAACAAGCAGACCTCGTGCATTTCCGGGCCTTACGACGAAATCAACCCGGGAGTGACCGAGAAGCTCGATTATGAGGCGGAACTTGCGGCGATTATCGGCGCGGCCGCCAAGGGAGTCAGCGAGGCTGATGCTTCGATGCATGTATTCGGCTATTGCGTGGCCAACGACGTCTCCGCGCGTGACTGGCAGTTCCACACGTCGACTTTCACGATGGGCAAATCGTTCGATACACATGGACCGATCGGCCCCTGGATTGTGACCGCAGATGAAATTCCTGACCCCCACAGCCTGGGCTTGCGCTGCTACGTCAATGGCGCGTTGCGGCAGCAGAGCAATACCGGCGGGATGATCAACAATCTCTGGGCGCAGATCGCCTATCTCTCGACCGCGTTCACGTTGGAAACCGGTGATCTGATTGCGACCGGCACTCCGGAGGGCGTAGGCATCGGCATGGAACCGCCGATGTTCCTCCAGCCGGGCGATGTGATCCGCTGCGAGATCGACGGGATTGGGGCGATCGAGAACAAGGTCTCTCGGACCTAGAACACCGTAAATTCATGGACGAAGCGCAACGTGCCGCAGTCCGGGGAGAGGACGAGATGAACTTCCAGAGTAACCTCAAGCCCACGCTTTCACGTGACGAGCTTCTTGATCAGGCTCGTGAAGTTGGTGAGCTGGCTTTTAGCTGCCGTGAGGAGACGGAGCGTGAGCGGCGTATGCCTGATGAAGTGATGGACAAGCTCCGCGCGACGGGGCTGACGAAGCTCATACGTCATCGCAAGTGGGGAGGTGCCGAGACCGATCCGATGACGTTCCTGGATATCGGGCGCGAGATCTCGCGGGCTTCGACCTCGCTGGGCTGGCTCTATTCGCTGCTCGGCTTCCACGAGTGGTATATGGCGTTCGCGTCCGACGAGCTTCAGCACGATGTATGGGGAAATGATCCCGACGCCTTCGTGTGCGACTCGTTCGCTCCGGTCGGCCAGATCGAACGCGTTGCGGACGGGTATGTCCTGACCGGCCGGTGGCGGTTCGCCAGCGGCATCGAGTGGGCGGGGTGGATCGGCGTTGGAGGGATCACGGTCGCGCCGGACGGGGAACATCCGGAGCATCTGCTGTTCTTCGTTCCGCGGTCTGACGTGGTCATCGAGGATGACTGGCACACGCTTGGGCTGAAAGGCTCCGCGAGCCGGGCGGTCACGATCACCCGGGCCTTCGTTCCGGCGCACCGGGCGTTCCCGCTTGGGCGTGTCGCGGTCTCCCGCGGCGCGGTGGTGAATGACGGCCCGTTATGGCGGGTGCCGTTGATGAGCCTGCAGGGGCTGGCGATCCTGATTCCGACGCTCGGCACGGCGCAACGGATCGTGGACGAGTTCAGCACCTGGACCAAGGCGCGGCTCCGGCCGTATGAGGGCGGGGCGGCGGCACGCGAGGCGCCGGCGCCGCAGCTCGCGTTGGCTGCCGCGGCGACGCAATGGGATGCCTGCCATGCGCTTGCGGAAAAATACGCGCAGGAAGGCTGGGACCGCGCCATTTGCGGCGAATCCTGGGTCCTGACGGAGGAGGAGCGTGCCAAGCTGTTCTCCTGGCGGGGCTATATCGGGCGCTCCTCGATTGAACTCAGCGACCAGCTCTACATTGGCTCCGGCGCCATGGCCTTGTTCGACTCGCATCCGCTGCAGCAGCTGTTCCGCGACATTCACTCGTGCGGTGTCCATATCGGCATCGACCGGGCAGACGCCTATACGAGCCGCGGCCGGGTTGCGATGGGCTTCCCCGGCCATCCGTTCCACTGATCCGTTGCATAGAAGGAGCTCGAGATGTTGGACACGGTCGTAAAGCGCGATTATTCGCGGGCCTTGCAGTCCGGACCGCCCACTTCCCTCGAAGAGATCATGTCGGAGGTCCGGCGCCTTTTGCCGGCGATCCGCGCGCGCGCTGAGGTCTCCGAGGAAAACCGTTCCATCCCGCCGGAGTCGGCAAAGGAGTTTCTCGACGCCGGCCTGGCACGCATTCTGACCCCGAAGCGATTCGGCGGCATGCAACTAGGGCTTCAGGCCTGGGTCGACGTCGCCGTCGAGCTCGGCAAGGCGGATGCGGCGCATGCCTGGTGCGCGAGCCTGATGATCCACCATCCGCACTACATTGCTCAGTTCCCGGAGGCGGCGCAAGCTGACGTGTGGGCCAATGGTCCGGACATCTGGATCGCGGGTACACTGACACCGACCTCGAAGATCGAGCAGGTCGCGGGTGGCTACAGGATCGTCTCGTGCTCGATACCCTACGTGAGCGGCATCAATCACGCCAGCTGGAGCATGACCGGTGCGATGCTGCCTGGTCCCGACGGCGCCCCGGATTGGACCATTTTTCTTGTCCCGCCCGGCAAATACAGGATCGTTGATACCTGGCACACCACGGGGATGCGCGGGACCGGAAGCAATACGCTGGTGGTCGAGAACGTGTTCGTACCGGCGGAACATACGCTTCGGATCGCCGACATGCGCGATGCCACCACGCCCGGTCGGACGATCAACAACGGGCCGATCTATCGCGCGCCGTGGGTCACCTACATCGGGCTTACGTTCCTGGCCCCGATGCTCGGCGCGGCACTTGGCGCACTGGAAGAGTATCGGAGCTGGACGGCCAAGCGGGCGAGCCTGTTCGGTGCGCAGGTCGCGGAATACACCAGCATCCAGGTGCACCTCGCGCGGGCCGCGGCCAATCTTGACGCGGCTGACCTGCTCATGCGTCGCTGCATCGAAATGACGGAGGCGCCGGAGCCGGCGTCCGAGGCCTTGCGCGCCCGCGCTTATCGTGATCAGGCGCGGACGTCGGAGCTTATCGTCGAGGCAATGGACATGGTAATGAAGATCTCGGGCTCAGCCGGCTTTGCAAGCTCAAGCCCCATTCAGCGTGCCTGGCGCGACATCCACTTCGCGGCCAGCCACGTAAGCCTCAACCCCGAAATCAGCTTCGCCGCCTGGGGACGCCAGCAGTTCGGGCTCGAACGGGATCCAAAGCAGACCATGTATTGAGTCGTAGTAACCGCGCTAGGGACGCACCGGCCGTCGCGCCCGCAGTCACGGTTCGTTTAATCGATCGCCCGCTGGGCGGCGTGTCCCATTCTTATACGCATCGAGGAGAACAGAGATGGTTCCGGTTTCGATAGCGGCTCGGTTCGAACGACGTGAGCGCACAGCCGACGAAATGGTAGAGATGATTGACGGCGCGCTGCCCAGGCTGCAGGCGAATGCGCTCGGGGAAGAGAAGGCTGGCCGGCTCTGCGACGACACGATAAAAACGTTGGACGAAATCGGGGTTTTCCGGATGAGCTCGCCTCGGGAATATGGCGGGCTGGCCTTTTCAACCGAGGAACAGGGCCGGGTTTATACGTCGGTCGGGAAGATCGCAGGGTCGACGGGCTGGGTGAGTTGGGTAACCACCACGCATGGGCGGTGGATCGCCATGTTCTCCAAGAAAGCCCAGGACGAGGTCTATGGAATGGATTGGATGGGGCCGCGCATTTCGGGAGTGCTCGCGCCGCATGGCCCCGGTCAGGCTCGCCGCGTGGATGGTGGATTTATGCTGAGTGGTCGCTGGCCCTTCTGCAGTGGCTGCCGCCATACCGCCTGGTCGATCCTCGGTTCCATGTGTCAGATGCCGGACGGACAGTCTGATATGATCATGCCCCTCGTATGCACTGCCGACGTAGAGATTCTCGACGATTGGGCGGTTAGCGGGATGAAGGGCACCGGTAGCAATACGGTCCAGATCAAAGAGGAGCTTTTCGTCCCGAACTATCGTGTGCTCCGGATGAAGGACGCGAATGCCGGTAGGTGGGCGTCCACGCCTCCCGTCGGACAGGTTCTCTTTCTGAACAATTTTATTGATTATACTACCATAACGTCGGGATCGACCCCTCTGGGGATGGCTAAAGGCGCTCTGGACTATTATAGGGAAAGACTTGAGAAGCGCGGGATTATCGGCACCGACTACAAGGTCCAGGCCGATGCTCCTGTCGCCCATCTACAGCTTGCCGAGGCGATATCCCGGATCGACGCGGCCGAGCGGCTTCTGTCAGCTGATTGCAACGAGCTCGACCGGCGAGCGGCGGCCGGCGAACCCTCCGATGACTTATTCCAGACGAAGATAAAGTTCGACGTTTCATCTTCCGTTCGTGGATGCTGTGAGGCAATCGAAATTCTTCATCGTGGGAGCGGCGCCTCCACCATTCACGAGGCCAATCCGATGCAACGCTATGCACGCGACATCCGGGTGGCGACTGTGCACGGCCATCTCAACTATGAGACCTGTGCCGAGAATTACGGCCGGGCGTTGGCCGGAAAGCCGTTGTTTGGGAGCTTCTCAAACCTTGAGAAACAGATTCCGGTTGGTTGATCAAATTTTAGGTTTGCCTGGAAGGTATGTTCGCGTGACGATGTTCGCGTCAGCCGCTCGCGATTGTCCATAGAATTCCGCTTGTGTGCTGTGGCCCCGCGGCCGTCACGGAGCGGCGGGAGGTCATGGCGCGGTGAGGGCCTGACGGTCCAGCCGCTCCTCGCAGGCCGTGCGATCCGGTGCGACGAGCAGACGCCCCGGCTATAGGCTTTGAGCAGCTTCCTCGTCCACAAGGTCACGGATCAGATGGGCAGGATGACCGGCAGCGACGAAGCCCGCATCTGTCGAGCCATATTCCGCTGGTGTCCGTGAACCTGAAATTCACATACGCGAATTCCAGGTTCAGGTCGACACGAGTTCGTTGATTATGCAGTCACGCGGTATGCCGAGTACCTTTCGAGACAGCCTCTTGTGAGCTTCTTTCGAACACTGGGATACCATGTTCGACTGTCCCGAGCCGAGACTTGTGCCAACCGAGAACGAGGATCGACAGGAAGCCCAAGAATGGCATCAGGGCCATCACCAGGAAAACCTGTTCGCCAAGACTGCCGGTGGCAGTCATCAGTAAGCCGATCGAGAGAGGCAGCAACACCTCGCCGAGCTTGCCTGCTCCCATGGCCCAGCCGACTCCGGTGGATCTCATGGCGGTAGGATAGATGATGGCGCTCAACGCCAGCATGCCGGAAGTGCCCAGGCCGGCAAAGAATGTAATGATGGCAATCACATCGATGACTATCGACACTCGGGAACTGGCCGCAAAGCCCAAGGCCGCCGTGCTGAGCGTGGCAAGGAGGAATGTCAGCGCCATTGTTCTCGTCGACCCGAACTTCTCCAACAGACGACCGACGCCGGCCGCGCCGAGTAGTGAGGCGATGCCGCCGCCCATGCCCACGATCAAGGAAGCCGCGGGGAGTGAGAAGCCATGGTTGTGCAGGAGAATCGAGCACCACAAGAACATAGCCGCCGTCATCCCGAAGGCGACCAGAAATGCGACCCAGAGCAACAGCGTCTCGATGCCCCGGCCACCCGCAAACAGGCTCTGAGTCGGGATTTCGGCGGTTTTCTCTTCCCTGCCGACAAATCGCACCCCGCTCGGCAATGACGGCAGGATACGCGACGCGATACGGCTGATCTGGGGGGAGTTTGGTTTGCGCACGAGCAGGAAGCGTATGGACTCCGGGAGCATGATCACAAGGAGAACGGAAATGATCAGGGGCAACACGCCGCCCACAAGGAAGATCATCTGCCAGCTGTAATGTGACAGGATATAGGCATTCAGAGCCGCTCCCAGAATGACTCCGAGAGGAAAGGCGCTCCAGATTAGGGTCGTCACCCTCGCGCGGCGCGACTGAGGCGCATATTCGGACGCGAGCGCGATGAAACAAGGCACGGAACCTCCCAGGCCGATGCCGGCCAGGAAACGGGCGAGGAGCAGGCTGCGGAGTGTGTCGGCAAACGCCGTAGTGGCGGTGAACACGCCAAAAGCGAGCGTTGCGATAATCAGCATGCGCTTGCGCCCGAAGCGGTCGGAGAGCGGCCCGAACGTCAGCGCGCCGACCATGGCGCCGAAAGTTCCCGCTGAAAAGATCGGACCGAGATGCGCCAACGAAAGATGGAGCCGATTGATAATGAGGGGTGCTACGACGCCGATCGATGTGGTGTCGCTGCCCGCTAACAACGAGACCGAGGCGCAGAGTATGGACACCGGGATAAGTAGCCTGCTGGCTGGCCCGTCATCTATCAGTTTAGCTATATCGACGGTTTCCTCGATCTCATTGGACATGGCTGTTCCTCGATCTGGTTATGATTTTTGTAAGGATCGATTTGGGCACCTCAAGAACGCAGGGCTAGACGATCCTAAAACCGACATGGCTAGATAGGTCTCGTTCGGGAACGAATCGGAGAGCGGCCGCACTAGTCCCGACTCTGAATGCCTGGGTTCCGAATAGCCGCCTCAAACTGGCCTTGCACGCCGCTACAAGACCGAAATAATCTAATCCGGCGGGGAAGAAGACATCGGCTCTCGCTCCAAAAGGGCCAAGTTGTTAGCTTTAAGTTTGCCCAAGTCAATAACCAAACGGCATGGTATGATCTTAATTCCTATTTGAGAAGTCAAGGCACAAACTGCACTAGCTACTGCTCTATCTGGCCTGCGGGACATGTCTGGTTGCAATACCGGCTCATGGTCGGCTGGGGCTCAGGCTCGCCGGTGTCCTCGAACAGCGATGGCACCGACCAGCCACGATTCATGCTGCGCCCTTGCGCTGCAAGGTTGCATTACCTCGGGCAGGTCGCGGGTCAGCGGTTCGGCTTTCGGACCGCCAGGGCGACAATGCCCGACAGCAGATCAGGTCCGGGACTTCGGCTTGCGGCTCTCCGGTTCTTGCTTCCAACCGCTAGTCGGCAAGTAGGGCAACATCATGATGGAGCGGGATCTCGTCCAGGTAAGAATGACGAGCGAAACTGCATCCCCGGGGCGGCCATCGGCAATGAGCCGCGATCGTGCTCTGGTTGATCCCAATGCGGGCGTGAGCAGATCCATTTGGACGCTTCATACAAGATTATGGACTGCCGTGCAGTTCCTGTTCGATGCGGCGCGCCTATAATCGCACTTAATCGCTCCTGAGGTCCGGGCCCAGCCAGGCAAACGATCGTCTTTGTATTGAGAGACGAACGACACACCAATCGGGCTTTTGGTCGTCAGATACGTGGGCGTTAAATCCTTGAGGAAATGACATGACGGACTATCTGATGAATGCTTGGTATATGGGCGCCTGGTGCAACGAGGTCACCGAAAAGCCGATGTCACGCCGCCTGCTCGGCGTCAACACGCTGTTCTACCGCAAGACGGATGGGACCGTGGTGGCGCTCCGTGATCGCTGCCCGCACCGCTTCGCGCCGCTCTCGAAGGGCAAGGTCATCAACGACCAGATCCAGTGCCCGTACCATGGTCTCGTGTTCGACGGCACCGGCCAATGCGTCGCCAACCCGATTACGAGCGATACGCGCATCCCCGAGGCCGTGCGCGTGCAGCGCTTCCCGGTGGTGGAACAGAGCAACATCGTCTGGTTCTGGCCCGGAGACCCGGCGAAATGCGACACTTCGCCGATCCCGCAATTCCCCTATTTGTCGGACAACATGACGTATAAACACGTCTACGGATTAACTCCGGTCAAGGCGCATTTCGAGCTGGAAACCGACAACTTGATGGATCTGAGCCACGTCGACATGGTTCATCCGGGATTCTCCGGTGTGTTCAACAAGACGAGCAAGTATACAGCCGGTCGGAACGGGAACACGGTGTTCTCGAACTGGGTGACGACCGACGCCAAGAACGCCCCGGTAATGGAGCAAACTTCGTTCCCGACCAACGGCGCGCCTATCGACCAGTGGCTTGAGATGTCATGGCAGCCGCCGGGCGCCATGTATCTGGAGGTGGCGGTGACCAGGACCGGGGAGCCACGTTCGGCAGGCTATTCATTGAAGTCGGTGCACATCCTGACCCCGGAGACGGAGCACGACACGCACTACTTCTGGTCGGCCGCCATATACAGCCATGAGCACGTGCCGCTCGACCTGTTCCGCGCGGGCTTCAACAACGCGTTCGACTTCGAAGACAAGCCGATGATTGAAGCGGTCGCGGCAGAGATGGGCGACGAGATCGACCTGCTGTCGATGAAGCCGCTGCTATTGCGCTCGGATGCCGGCTCGGTGCTCGCCCGACGCGTATTGAAGGAGCTGATCGCGAAGGAAAAACAGGAGTACTATCAATACGACCGCGTCGGCTGAACTGGATCCATAGCTGGTTCAGAGGCAGTGCGCCGCAGGCGGTTGCGTTACGCAAACATTGCGATATATCATGAGACAGGCTCGTGACTGCGTAACCGATCCCGCGCCACCATGGTCATCGTCCTTGCGGCCGCTTAGGCTCAAGAACGTATAGGCTGAACACGTCAGGCATCGAGTAGTCCAGCAATCTGCAACGCCACAGGCGCTACCGCTTCGTCCGTCACGATATTTTTAGCTCATTCACCGGGCGCTCGTGAACCGCATGATCTGCAAGCCGTCGATCAGGTTCGTGCCCGGATTGAAGATCCTGTTCTGTGCTGGGAGTCCCGTAGGCCCGGAGAAAAGCATCAACGGCAAACGGTATCGCTTCATGCCTCTCGATCTGGAAATTGGCGCCGTATAGCGCAGCCTCAAGAAAGTCCACCTCGATGAGACCCTTCAGATGGAGTGCCGCTATGATCGGGGAGGTGTCACGTAAGCGTCCGCGCTTTATCTGATCTGCAAAGAACCTGACAAGCATCATCATGGCATGCCGAGGTCCCTGCTCGAACAGATGGGCGCCGAGAGAAGAGCTCGCCCCCTCAGCGACCGCGGTGCGCGTGATTGCCAGCACATCCTTTTCAAGGATGAAGTCGAGATAGGCGCTCGCGAAACGCTCAAGATTTGCTCGCAGATCGTGCGTCTCCGGATCGAGGAGCGCCATGATTTGGTCACCGCGCCCCTCATAAGCCACCTTTATCGCGGTCTCGAACAACTCCTCCTTGGACTGGAAGTAGCCATAGAGCGTGCCTTTTGAGCCACCAAGGCGGCGCGCGATCATCGTCATGCTCGTCCGTTCGAAGCCGACCTCTCGGAACATGTCCAAGGCGACCTCGATGATCGCCTGTCTCCGGTCTTCGGTCCTCACGCGCACGCTAGTTCCCCAGGCATTTGAGCCGCGTTTAGCGTTTTCACTTGACACCGGCAAGAGCCGAGAGCATCTTTACCGTACCGTACGGTCATCGCCATACGGTATCAACTTAAACAATAATAAGAACCCGAATAGGGTAGCAAAGGGGGAGTGAGCCTATGATAGCGATAGCCAGCAGCCCGGATGCGTCCCCTGGGCGCTGCGCGTCCGCCAGGGCGCACGACCATGTCTGAGGGTGCTGCATCAGCGGTCAATCTATTATTGGCCGTCAAGGCAATTGCGCACACCTTGCAGAGCGATGCCGTGCAGGCCGACGTTCAGGGTCGGCTCGGGGACGCCTCCGTCAATGCCTTGCGCGAGCACGGGCTGTGGCGCATGCGCCTGTGCCATGACCTAGGGGGATTGGAGCTTCCTATCGTCACGCAGATTCAGGTGCTGTCGGCGCTGGCTGCCGAGGATGCCTCCAGCGCCTGGTGCACGATGGTCGCCAACAGCTCGGTCGCCGTGCTCGGTGCGACCATGCCCCCCGCCGCGATCGACCGGATTTTCGCCCAAGGCGTGCCTGCCTGTTCGATCGTGGCCGCTCCCGGAGGGGTCGCCACACCTTGCGAGGGCGGGTACAGGCTCAACGGCACGTGGCGACTGGCGAGTTCCATCCATCACGCGAGTTGGGTTCACGCGACCGCCTTTGTCGACCGCGATCCCTCGCGCGTGCTGCCGCTGGCGATCCCTGCCGGCGACGTCGAGCTGCTCGATACGTGGAGCGTGGTCGGACTGTCCGGCACCGGATCGAACGACTTCAAGCTCACGGACTACTTCCTGCCGACCGAGCTGACCGGATACGAGGACAACCCGTATGGTCAGGTTCGAGGGAAGCGCCGATACGATCTGGTGGAACTCGAATACGTCGAGAGCTACGAGCACCTCGCGTTTGCGATCGGCGTCGGCCGGCGTGCGCTGCGCGAGTTGCGTTTCGTTCTGGCCAAGCCGTTGGCCGGCCGTCAGGTCGCCGATCGCGAAGTCGTGCAGGGACAGTTCGGTCAGGCCGTCGTCAAGTTGCAATCGGTCGAGGCGCTAGGATACTGGCTCTACCGTCGTGTCGACGCCGCGGCGACCGGCGCGTTGCAGTCCTGGTCACACGAAGATCAATATCTGCCGCGAGCCTTGGCGGTCTGGGCGACGCAACTCGCGCTCGAATGCGTTCAACTGGCATTTCATCGGTCCGGATCAAACGCCATGCATCGACCGAGCGTGTTGGAGAAACTGCTACGAGACATGAGCGTGGCTGCGACACATGTGGGCGTCGACGATATCGCTTTCGCCTCCTATGCCCAGCATCTCATGGAAACCGGCGCGCCGTTGGAGCTCTCTGACGGAGCTGCCTTGGGAAACGGACGGTGGCGGGCATGAATCCTCAGCATTATCGCGAGTTCTTCGGCCAGCTGCCCACCGGCGTGACCGCCATCGTCGCCAGATCGGCCAGGGGTCCCGTGGGGCTCATCGTGGGCACGTTTTCCTCGGTGTCTCTCGATCCGCCGCTCGTCAGCTTCATGGTCACCAACGCTTCCCGGTCCTGGATTGCGGTCAAGGCCGAGGGCCGGTTCACCGCCAATATCCTGGCGAGCGACCAGAGACGCTTGAGCCAGACGCTCGCGGGTTGGTCGCCAGACAAGTTTCGCAGTGTGGTTTTCGAGCAAAACGAGGCGCATGTCATTCGTGGCTGTCTTGCCTGGGCAGACTGCGTTTTCGAGCGAGAAGTCGAAGCGGGCGACCATACCATTGTTCTTGCTTCTCCGCGCGAGTTGACGGTCGCGCGCGCCGCGAGGCCGCTTATCTTTTTCCAACGCGCCTACCATCGCACGTTGCCTGTAGAAGACTTCCGCGCACCGGGTTGGGGTTGAACCCCAAACGCAGTTGATATCAAGAACCAGATTGATAATAAGCGCGTGGCCCGATAACAGCCCCCAAACCTTGAGGAGCCAAAGTAATGAATAACTACAGTTCCATAAAAACCGGCTTATCACGTGACGAGCTTCTTGATCAGGCTCGTGAAGTTGGTGAGCTGGCTTTTAGCTGCCGTGAGGAGACGGAGCGTGAGCGGCGTATGCCTGATGAAGTGATGGACAAGCTCCGCGCGACGGGGCTGACGAAGCTCATACGTCATCGCAAGTGGGGAGGTGCCGAGACCGATCCGATGACGTTCCTGGATATCGGGCGCGAGATCTCGCGGGCTTCGACCTCGCTGGGCTGGCTCTATTCGCTGCTCGGCTTCCACGAGTGGTATATGGCGTTCGCGTCCGACGAGCTTCAGCACGATGTATGGGGAAATGATCCCGACGCCTTCGTGTGCGACTCGTTCGCTCCGGTCGGCCAGATCGAACGCGTTGCGGACGGGTATGTCCTGACCGGCCGGTGGCGGTTCGCCAGCGGCATCGAGTGGGCGGGGTGGATCGGCGTTGGAGGGATCACGGTCGCGCCGGACGGGGAACATCCGGAGCATCTGCTGTTCTTCGTTCCGCGGTCTGACGTGGTCATCGAGGATGACTGGCACACGCTTGGGCTGAAAGGCTCCGCGAGCCGGGCGGTCACGATCACCCGGGCCTTCGTTCCGGCGCACCGGGCGTTCCCGCTTGGGCGTGTCGCGGTCTCCCGCGGCGCGGTGGTGAATGACGGCCCGTTATGGCGGGTGCCGTTGATGAGCCTGCAGGGGCTGGCGATCCTGATTCCGACGCTCGGCACGGCGCAACGGATCGTGGACGAGTTCAGCACCTGGACCAAGGCGCGGCTCCGGCCGTATGAGGGCGGGGCGGCGGCACGCGAGGCGCCGGCGCCGCAGCTCGCGTTGGCTGCCGCGGCGACGCAATGGGATGCCTGCCATGCGCTTGCGGAAAAATACGCGCAGGAAGGCTGGGACCGCGCCATTTGCGGCGAATCCTGGGTCCTGACGGAGGAGGAGCGTGCCAAGCTGTTCTCCTGGCGGGGCTATATCGGGCGCTCCTCGATTGAACTCAGCGACCAGCTCTACATTGGCTCCGGCGCCATGGCCTTGTTCGACTCGCATCCGCTGCAGCAGCTGTTCCGCGACATTCACTCGTGCGGTGTCCATATCGGCATCGACCGGGCAGACGCCTATACGAGCCGCGGCCGGGTTGCGATGGGCTTCCCCGGCCATCCGTTCCACTGATCCGTTGCATAGAAGGAGCTCGAGATGTTGGACACGGTCGTAAAGCGCGATTATTCGCGGGCCTTGCAGTCCGGACCGCCCACTTCCCTCGAAGAGATCATGTCGGAGGTCCGGCGCCTTTTGCCGGCGATCCGCGCGCGCGCTGAGGTCTCCGAGGAAAACCGTTCCATCCCGCCGGAGTCGGCAAAGGAGTTTCTCGACGCCGGCCTGGCACGCATTCTGACCCCGAAGCGATTCGGCGGCATGCAACTAGGGCTTCAGGCCTGGGTCGACGTCGCCGTCGAGCTCGGCAAGGCGGATGCGGCGCATGCCTGGTGCGCGAGCCTGATGATCCACCATCCGCACTACATTGCTCAGTTCCCGGAGGCGGCGCAAGCTGACGTGTGGGCCAATGGTCCGGACATCTGGATCGCGGGTACACTGACACCGACCTCGAAGATCGAGCAGGTCGCGGGTGGCTACAGGATCGTCTCGTGCTCGATACCCTACGTGAGCGGCATCAATCACGCCAGCTGGAGCATGACCGGTGCGATGCTGCCTGGTCCCGACGGCGCCCCGGATTGGACCATTTTTCTTGTCCCGCCCGGCAAATACAGGATCGTTGATACCTGGCACACCACGGGGATGCGCGGGACCGGAAGCAATACGCTGGTGGTCGAGAACGTGTTCGTACCGGCGGAACATACGCTTCGGATCGCCGACATGCGCGATGCCACCACGCCCGGTCGGACGATCAACAACGGGCCGATCTATCGCGCGCCGTGGGTCACCTACATCGGGCTTACGTTCCTGGCCCCGATGCTCGGCGCGGCACTTGGCGCACTGGAAGAGTATCGGAGCTGGACGGCCAAGCGGGCGAGCCTGTTCGGTGCGCAGGTCGCGGAATACACCAGCATCCAGGTGCACCTCGCGCGGGCCGCGGCCAATCTTGACGCGGCTGACCTGCTCATGCGTCGCTGCATCGAAATGACGGAGGCGCCGGAGCCGGCGTCCGAGGCCTTGCGCGCCCGCGCTTATCGTGATCAGGCGCGGACGTCGGAGCTTATCGTCGAGGCAATGGACATGGTAATGAAGATCTCGGGCTCAGCCGGCTTTGCAAGCTCAAGCCCCATTCAGCGTGCCTGGCGCGACATCCACTTCGCGGCCAGCCACGTAAGCCTCAACCCCGAAATCAGCTTCGCCGCCTGGGGACGCCAGCAGTTCGGGCTCGAACGGGATCCAAAGCAGACCATGTACTAACAGCCTGCCCCGCTGCGGCGTTTTCGGAACGACCGTAGCTTCGAGCGAAATCGGCTGCATGTTCCAGAGATCGCGTTGCGTGGTTGGGTCAAGGTTACCAGAACGGGTACGGTGATAGGTTCGGCCGCCGACTTGGTAAGTCTGAACGTGATGAGGCGAGCGGCGGTCGGAAAAGGAGAAGGCCATGTATATCGATGTTCACGCCCATCATCTTCCGGCGCGCTACATGGACATGCTTCGCGCGGGTGGCGGCCCCACCTTCGGGGTCGCTCACGACGACGCGACCCTGAGCAAGATGATCGAAGGGCAGGATGAGATCGGAATCAGACTGCAAATTCTGAGCACCAGCGCGAACAGTCCGTATCTTCGGGACCCCGGTTTGGCCGACGCGGCGGCCCGGGAAGTCAATGATGCCTACAAGATGGTCGTTGACCGTTATGACGGCCGTTTCGCCGCGTTCGGCAGCGTACCCCTTCCCCATGCCGGGGCTGCGGCTGCAGAAGCCGTGCGCTGCCTCGACGAGCTGGATTTCGCCGGGATCCATTTCGGCTGTTCGGCGCTCGGTTATTCGCTCGATGATCCGCGCTTCTCCGAGATGTGGGCCGAACTCGATCGGCGCGAGGCGATCATATACGTCCATCCAGGCGGTATCCTATGTGGCACCGAGCCAGGTCTCGCAGGGATGGAAGATGCAGGAATCGCCGTGACCATCGGCAGCGCGGCCGAGCTTGCGACCGCGACCTTGCGGCTGGCCGCACTTTGCCGCACGCATCGCCGCTTGCACGTCATCATCGGTCTGCTGGGCGGATCACTGCCGTTTCTGCTGCAGCGGGTGGTCTGG
Source organism: Lichenicoccus sp. (assembly GCF_965276875.1). Classification (GTDB taxonomy): domain Bacteria; phylum Pseudomonadota; class Alphaproteobacteria; order Acetobacterales; family Acetobacteraceae; genus Lichenicoccus. Next base: position 3,140,556 of record NZ_OZ255701.1, read on the forward strand.
CTTGGCAACCGATTCAAGGGACAGTCGCTCCTCGCCGCTGAAGGACAGGACGAACCGCTGGTCGCGGAGCTGAGACGATTCAGCTACGATACCAACCTGCTTCCCGACCCGGCCATTCTCGCCAGCGCGCGCGAAGCCTACGGCATCGATCGCCTGGTGTTCGGCAGCGACGCGCCGTCATTCGCTCCCACAGTCACCGCGCGCTTCATGCGCGACGGAGGTCTGTCAGAGCAGGAAATCGGCGAGATTCTCGGCGAGAATTGCACCAAGCTGTTCGGTGAGCGTCTGCCCGGCAGCCGCGCTCCATCACAAATCAGCTGATACATGGACGTCAGGAGAAGTGAAATGAACTCAGTTTCAAAGATCACGCGCTTGTCGGAAGGCGCTCCCACGGCCACCGAGATGGTGGAGCAGATCCAGCGCGCCTTGCCCACGCTGCAGGCAAAATGCCTTTCGGAAGAGAAAGCGGGCCGGCTGAGCGACGAGACGATCCAGACGCTCGACAAGATCGGGGTGTTCCGGATCAGCTATCCACTCGAGTATGGCGGCCTCGCTTATTCAGTGGCGGATCAGCGCGAAATTTATACCGCTGTTGGAAAAATCGCCGGTTCAACCGGTTGGGTGAGCTGGGTGACCACGACTCATGGTCGCTGGATCGCCATGTTCCCTAAGAAGGCGCAAGACGAGGTCTACGGAATGGACTGGGTCGGGCCGCGCATTTCGGGCGTGCTCTCGCCTCTGGGGCCGGGGAAAGCGCGCCGGGTCGAGGGCGGCTACATGCTGAGCGGACGGTGGTCGTTCTGCAGTGGATGCCGACATACTGCATGGACAATTCCCGGCTCCATGTGCATAGGACCGGACGGCGAGCCGGACATGCTTCTGCCGCTCGTGCCCACTAGTGAGTTCGAGATCCTTGACGACTGGGCCGTGAGCGGCATGAAGGCGACCGGGAGCAACACGGTCCAGCTCGTCAATGAGGTCTTTGTTCCGGAACATCGCGTGATCCGGATGAAGGACGCCAATGCCGGCAATTGGCCTTGCACACCGCCGCTCGGCCAAGTACTGTTTCTCAACAACTTCCTCGATTATACGACCCTTCTATCGGGCTCGACTCCGCTGGGAATGGCGAAAGGTGCGCTCGACTATTACATGGAGCGTCTCGGCAAGCGCGGGATCGTCGGTACAGACTATAAGGTCCAGTCCGATGCTCCGGTCACCCATCTCCAGCTCGTCGAAGCGACCGCACGCATCGACGCCGCCGAACGACTTCTGACAGCTGATTGCAACGAGCTCGATCGGCGAGCGGCGGCCGGTGAGCCTTCAGACGATCTGTTCCAGACGAAGCTCAAATTCGATGTCGCAATGTCCGTCCGGGGGTGCTGCGAGGCGATCGAGATCCTTCATCGTGGGAGCGGCGCCTCGACCATTCATGAGGCGAACCCGATGCAGCGTTACGCGCGCGACGTGCGCGTCGCGACCGTCCATGCCCACCTCAACTATGAGACGTGCGCGGAAAACTATGGGCGCGCGCTCATCGGAAAGCCGCTCTTCGGCCACTACTCCGTACTTGAGAAGAAAATGTTGGTGGCGTGATCAAGATCAGCTGAGTGAGAAAGCACTGGCGGGTAAGGACCCGCGGAGCGGGCTGAAGAAGCAGCTGGCCGAACGATGGGTTCTTTTTCCGGCTATGCCGGGGTCAGGCTGGCGTCCTATGAAGACGACCGAGGAGCGGAATGCCGAACTATCTAAAGCGAGGGCGCGCTGACGAGGCGCGCGTGAAAGATGATCAACAGGTCCGTAAGATCGTCGAGACGATCCTGGCGGATATCGAGAGCCGCGGGGACGCCGCGGTCCGTGAGCTGTCGGTGCGTTTCGACGGTTGGGAGCGCTCCGACTACCGGCTGGCCGATGCCGAGATCCGCGATTGCATGGGTCAGCTGACAACCCGCAACCTTGATGACATTGCGTTCGCCCAGGCCCAGGTCAGAAACTTCGCGGAGCGGCAGCGCGAGGCCCTCGTCGACCTTGAAGTCGAGACCCTGCCGGGCGTGGTGCTCGGCCACAAGAACATTCCCATGAACGCCGTCGGCTGCTACGTACCTGGCGGAAAATATCCCCTCCTCGCGTCAGCTCATATGTCCGTCGTCACCGCCAAGGTGGCGGGAGTGGAACGGATTGTTACCTGCGCGCCACCGTTCGAGGGTAGGCCTGCGGCGGCGATCGTGGCAGCCCAGCATCTCGCGGGCGCCAACGAGATCTATTGCTTGGGCGGCGTGCAGGCCGTCGGAGCGATGGCACTCGGCACGGAAACCATCGCGGCCGTTGACATGCTGGTCGGTCCCGGCAATGCCTTCGTGGCCGAGGCGAAGCGGCAGCTCTTCGGCCGGGTCGGCATCGACCTCTTCGCCGGACCTACCGAGACGCTGGTGATCGCCGATGAGACGGTCGACGGCGAGATCTGCGCGACCGACCTGTTGGGGCAGGCGGAACATGGTGTGAACTCCCCCGCGGTCCTGCTCACCACCTCCGAAAATCTTGCCCGCGACACCCTGGCCGAGATCGACCGGCTCCTTGTTATCCTGCCGACTGCCGCGGTTGCGGCAAAGGCCTGGGCTGATTACGGGGAGGTCATCGTTTGCGAGAGCGAAGCGGAGATGGCTCAGGTTGCCAACGATCTCGCTTCCGAGCACGTGCAGGTCATGACCCGTGATCCGGACTATTTTCTCAAGCACATGACGAATTACGGGGCGCTGTTCCTCGGGTCGCGGACCAACGTCGCCTTCGGAGACAAGGTGATCGGCACGAACCATACGCTGCCTACCAAGAAGTCGGCTCGCTACACGGGGGGTCTCTGGGTAGGCAAGTTCCTCAAGACCTGCACCTACCAGCGCATCCTGACGGACGCCGCGGCGGCGCAGATCGGCGAATATTGCTCACGGCTCTGCATTCTGGAAGGCTTCGTCGGCCATGCTGAACAAGCCAATGTCCGGGTTCGGCGATACGGCGGCCGTAATGTTGCGTATGCGTGTGCTCCTGAGTGACGGCGCTCCCTGTAACCCCCTCGTTCCGGCTCGATGGTCGCCGTGCGCTCGTAACTGGAGCGGGCCGGGGCATCGGGCTCGCGGCGGCGGCGGCCCTGGCCGAGGCCGGGGCGCATGTGGTGCTGGCCGCGCGTTCCGCCGAGGAGATCGATGCTGCGTCCGACTCGATACGCCAGCAGGGCGGCCGCGCGGAAGCGATCTTCCTCGACGTGACCGACACCCGCGCGGTCACGGTCGCGCTCAGGTCGAGTGCCGCCTTCGACATCCTCGTCAACAACGCGGGAACCAACCGACCCAAGCCCTTCGTCGAGGTCACTCCGGAAGACTACGACGCAGTGATGGGCCTGAATTTGCGCGCTGCCTTCTTCGTGGCCCAGGAAGTTGCAGTCGGTATGTGGAGATCCAAGAGCTTGGAGATTTGCTTCCCTTTCTTGGATTAAGATTTCTTGTCACGAACAAGATGCCGGTCGCCTGACCTACGGCACACTATTGAGATGTTGCACGAACAGGAATGCACAAACCACATAGTTCATCAGCTAGCAGGATTTGGGAGAAGCAGATGGCAGCCCACACCTACAAGGTCGTAGAGATCGTTGGCTCGTCCGAGGCGTCATTCGAAGATGCCATCCGAGGAGCGGTTGCGAAAGCGGGTGAGACGATCCGGAACATCGGTTGGTTCGAGGTTACGGAAACCAGGGGGCATGTCGTCGGCAGCAAAGTGCAGCACATCCAGGTGACGCTAAAAGTGGGTTTCACATTGGAGGAGTAGCAATAACTGAAAAGTTCGATAGCCGACTGATTTCGGACCAGCTCGGGCAATTGATACCACTTGCTAGCGACAGGTTGTCGGTCGGCAGTTTGCAACAACCAGGTTTAATCCGAGATAGGAATGACTAGCGTGGACAATGTGACCCTTGAGACGCTTTTCATCGACGGGCGCTCGCAAAATGGCTGGCGTCCGAACGCGGTAGGCGATGCTGAGATCCGCAAGGCGTATGACATGGCCAAATGGGGTCCGACCTCCATGAACACGCAGCCGATGCGACTGCTCTTGTTGCGGTCCGCCGAAGCAAAGGAGCGTCTGAAACCCGCGCTGGCGCCGACTAATGTAGAAAAAGTCATGACTGCACCCGTGATCGCAGTCATTGCATATGACATCGAGTTTCATAGACAGCTTCCAAAGGTGTTTCCTCACAACCCGAATGCGCAGGCCTTTTTCACCAGCAATGAAGCGATGATCAAGCCGACCGCGTTTCGGAACGGCTCGCTTCAGGCCGCCTACTTCATGCTGGCCCTGCGAGCCGTCGGACTCGATGTCGGGCCCATGTCCGGCTTTGACCCAGCAAAAGTCGACGCTGAGTTTTTCGCTGATAAACCTTGGCAAACGAACCTTATCTGTGGCATCGGCCATGGAGATCCAGCCAAGGTGTTCAATCGATCGCCACGGCTCAACTTCGAGGATGTCGCTCTGACGCTGTAGCCTGCAAGGTTAACGTTAACCTAGCCGCAGCCCGTCAGAAGTGACATCGGGGTCACGTCGTCAGTATCAATCGGCGCCCCGGTGTCTAAAAGAAGATACCCGATTTCCACGAGCGCTTCTCCACCGCGGCGGAGAAGCTTGTATCGATCGCCTCGCGACCGCGGATCCTCGAGCGTCAGACCGTGAAATGGTTTTGAACCGTCGATCGCGGCAAGACCGGCACGGCCGTCCCGCAAATAGGCGGCCAACTCCGTGGGATCGTTCTCCTGGCGGTCCTAGATCGCCGACTAATACCAACCGTCCTAGACATTGACCACTGCCCAATGCCGTGTCCCGATTGACTGGATACGTGTCGGATCGGCGATCAACCAAATCTACGCGCTCCGACAGGCCTCAACAATGTCGGCATAGCTACCCCAGACGGTGGCGCAGAGCTTGTTTTGCCGCAGGTAGTCCCAGACATTTTCCATTGGGTTTAGCTCGGGGCTGTAGGGCGGCAGATGAAGCAGCCTGGTGTTGTCGGGAACTTGTAGGTTAGCGCCCGGCTTGTGCCAGCCCGCGCGGTCGCAAAGGAGCACTGCAATAGCGCCAGGTGCCACCTGCGTGCTGATTTCAACCAAGTGCAGGTTCATCATTTCTGTGTTCGCTGCGGGTGTGATCATCGCTGCCCAGCACCGCGCTGTGGACAGATTGCGCCGAAGATGTAAGCCGAGTCGTGGCGGTTATCGCGCACCATCAGAGGCCGTGCGCCGACTGGCGCCCAGACATAAGCGTGCGTGCCCTGCTGGCCGACCCGAGCTTCATCTTTACATGAGGGTTCAGTCGTCAAGCATATTCGGTGGCGGCTCTTCGTGGTCTTTGGCTGCGTTCGGGTAGGCGTTTGGGTCCGGGGTAGCCTGCTCTACAGCCGCAGCTGCATCACCTTATACCAACCGTCCTAGACATTGACCTCTGCCCAATGCCGTGTCCCGATTGACTGGATACGTGTCGGATCGGCGATCAACCAATTCCATGCCACCCGACAGGCCTCAACAATGTCGGCATAGCTACCCCAGACGGTGGCGCAGAGCTTGTTTTGCCGCAGGTAGTCCCAGACATTCTCCATTGGGTTTAGCTCGGGGCTGTAGGGCGGCAGATGAAGCAGCCTGATGTTGTCGGGAACCTGTAGGTCAGCGCCCGGCTGGTGCCAGCCCGCGCGGTCGCAAAGGAGCACTGCAACAGCGCCAGGTGCCACCTGCGTGCTGATTTCAGCCAAGTGCAGGTTCATCATTTCTGTGTTCGCTGCGGGTGTGATCATCGCAGCCCCAGCACCGCGCTGTGGACAGATTGCGCCGAAGATGTACGCTGAGTCGTGGCGGTTATCGCGCACCATTAGAGGCCGTGCGCCGACTGGCGCCCAGACATAAGCGTGCGTGCCCTGCTGGCCGACCCGAGCTTCATCTTGCCACCAAATTTCAACCGGCATACCTATGGCCGTGCCGAGCAGCGCTTGCTTCAGCAAGGAACAGAAGTTTTTTTAAAAGCCTCCTCGGCTGCTGGGTCCTTTTTCGGGTGATAGGGACGCGGTTGCAGGCGGGTTAGCCCAAGCTTGCGTAACCATTTTCCGACGGCACGTTCCTGAACGACGACCCCAAAGCGGCGGGCAACTTCGTCACGCAAGTCGGCACAACGCCAGCGCACCACATGGTGGAGCTCGGGATCTGGACCCGCGAGCACCAGCGCTCGCAGCTCCTCCATCTGCGCCGCCGTCAGCTTCGGTGCCGGGCCCGGAGCACAGCGTGATATCAGGCCGTCCACGCCGAGCTCGTTAAAGCGATGCACCCAGTCACGTAGCGTTTGCCGATCCATGCCAGCTTGCCGGGCGGCATGCTCGCGACTGCCGCCATCCAGCACCATGGCGATGGCCAAAAGCCGTCGGCTCTGCGCCGCATCCCGGCTCCTGACCGCCAAATCACGTAGCCCAGCCGCGTCATACTCCATTCGGGTAATTGCTACCGCCATATTGAACCTCCAAAGCCGCGAACCGGCGGCAGCATCAGAGAATCAGACCTCGCGCCTCTTGGGAATCCCTGCGAGTCAGGCACCAGGACGATTGGTATTACATGCGGTCGGGTTCACGTGGATCCCGCACCATAATGCCTCATGCACGAGGCGTGTCCCCGGTAGGGCGCGACCAACCTGCCACTCGGCAGTTGGATAAGGTAGTGTCCTGAAGGTTCTGCAAAATCGCGGTAGCGAGGTGGTCATGGCAAAGTGGTGATGTTCGAAGTCACCAACCCCGTGGAAGGGCGATGCCATGACCAAGTTGAATTTAGCGCCATTGGGCGCGGATATGAAGGCGCTGCTGCTGTCTGACGAGAACGGCTTTCGGGCGGTTTTGCAGGCGGCATTGCAGGAGGTGCTAGAGGCGGAGATGACCGAGGCGCTGGGAGCTGGCAAGAGCGAGCGAACGGCCGAGCGGGTGGGCCATCGGTCGGGCTACTACGACCGCAAGCTGATCACCCGTGTCGGCGTTTTGGAGCTTCGGGTTCCGCAGGACCGGGCGGGTCATTTTTCGACGGAGCTGTTCGAGCGCTATCAGCGGTCGGAGAAGGCCTTGGTCGGGGCGCTTGCGGAGATGTATGTGCAGGGTGTCTCGACGCGGAAGGTCAAGGCAATCACCGAGGAGCTATGCGGTCACAGCTTCTCGGCCTCGACGATCAGCGAGGCGACGTCGCGGCTGGACGAGAAGCTGACGGCGTTCTTTGGTCGGCGGCTGGAGGAGCCGTATCCCTACCTCATTGTGGATGCCCGCTACGAGCGGGTGCGCGAAGGCGGCGTGATTGTCAGCCAGGCGGTGCTGATTGCGATCGGCGTGGATTGGGAGGGGCGGCGCCAGGTGCTGGGCGTGGAGGTCGCCAACCGCGAGAGCCGGTCGAGTTGGCGAGACTTCATGGCTGGACTGCGGACGCGCGGCCTGCACGGGGTGGAGTATGTGGTTAGCGACGATCACGCGGGCCTCAAGGCGGCGATCCGGGAAATCTTGCCCGAGGCGGCCTGGCAGCGCTGCTACGTGCACTTTCTGCGCAACGCGTTGGATTACCTGCCGCGCAAGCATGACGACGACTGCCTGATGGAGCTGCGCTGGTTTTATGACCGGCGCGACATCGAGGAGGTCCGCCGCGACATCGCCCAGTGGGTCACCAAATGGCAGGGCAAGTATTCCAAGCTGGTGGCCTGGGTGGAGGAGAACGTCGAAGAGACGCTCACCTACTATCGGCTGCCCAGAGCCCATCACAAGCACATGAAGTCGACCAACATGTTGGAGCGGCTGAACCAGGAGCTGAAGCGCCGCACCCTGGTGGTGCGCATCTTCCCCAACACCGCCAGCTGCCTGCGCCTCTCACGCGCGCTGGCCATCGAGACGCACGAGGGTTGGCTTGAAGCGTTACGTTATCTCAACATGGAGCACCTGCGGGAGCACAAGAAAGAAACCCTGCGAGCCTTGGCTGCATGACCCAGGATGCGGGGAAGGCTTGTCCGCCTCAAGGCCGCTCCGCGCCGCTTCGCGGTGGCGCAAGAGCGCCAGCCTCGACCCGGCCAATCCTCCCCCGCTCAGAGCCGTCACGCGATCAAGGAACAATTGCGATCACCACCGTGACCGCCGCGCCCAAACCATTTTGCAGGACTTGCCAGACACAACTCGTTCCACCGCTGCATGGCGAGCTGCTGGAGGATCGACGGGCTGAGCGTCGCCGTGACTGCGAACCAGCACCGGCTAGGGACCCCGCGCCGACATCACAATAAGTGCTTATGTTTGCTGACGGAATCAGCAAGTCAGAAGGGTCCCGCTCGGCGCCGATCAGAACCTCGCCCTGAAAAAGAGTTGTCTCGCTACATCAGTGGGTCATAGCCAAGTCGACTCGGGTTACACTTCGGTGCCGCTTCACACTATGGCATCTACCGAACCAACAACGCAGCCTCGGATAAGCAAAACAAAACCTCTTTTTGGCTCTGGCAATTGACCACGCGCAGCGCGATGCCGTCGGCTCTTGGCGCACCTGCGGCTGCGTCGCCGGTGTACCCCTGATCGACATAGGCGAGCTTGACGCTGTCGCCAGTTGCATCTTGGATGCCGACTTCCGAACGTTTCAGCGGAATTCGGTCGCCGACACTGGCCGGCGTATCGGCCAGGGCGACCAGTGGCCAAGCGGTTCACGGCCATGTGCGCCTTTGAACCACGTCTTCGTTTAGCACGGTCATAGCTAGCGCGGGTGCCGCTCTGCAGCGTCTTAGGATCGCGCGACCAGCACCTCCACACCCGCTTCAACGAGCGCCGCCGCGATGTCGGGAGCAGGTTCTGCGTCGGTAACCAGATGCTCGACGTCAGTGAAATCCGTGACGTGCGCAAATGCCGTAGTGCGAAGCTTGCTGCTGTCGGCGAGGATGATCGTGCGCTTTGCTACGCGGACCATGCTGGATGAGGCTGCCGCCTCCTCCAGTCGTGCAATGGAGAAGCCGCCGTCGCACACGCCGGTGACGCCGATCACCGCGGTGTCGGCGCTGATCCGCTCGGTCGAGGCGAAACCGATCGGTCCGATGGTGACCTGAGGGCTGCTCCAATAGGTGCCGCCAAGCACGTAGACCGCACGGATTGCACGTTCGGGCAGCACCGGCGGAATGCGCAGGTTGTTGGTGACGACCATCAAGTTGCGCCGCTCGTCCAGTTCGGCGGCAAAATAGGTGGTGGTCGAGCCGCCATTGACGATCAGCGTCTCGCCGTCGCGGATTAGCGCGCTTGCAGCCCGACCGATACGCCGCTTGGCCTCGACATGCGTGTCCATGCGGAGTGCCAATGACGTCTCGTGCATCACCAGGCTGTCGCTTGGAATGGCGCCCCCATGTGTTCGCACCAGAATGCCGCGCTGCTCGAGGATGTCGAGGTCGCGACGGATGGTGTCGCGCGACACATTAAAGCGGGTGACCAGTTCGGCCACGGTGATTTGGCCGCGCTCGCGCACGATTGCTGCGATTCGGGTCTGCCGCAGGGCAGGCAAGGCAGCGGCGGCAATGTCGGCAGGCTCGATCGTCATACGAATGCATCATAGCAGGAGGCCGCGAGGCGGGGCCAGCAGGACCCGATTATAGATGCGTATTTATGCTTGACCATGCGCTTTTACGCGTTATCGTGCGCGGTATGGTTGCGCAGAACTGGCCTAATTTGTATGAGGAACTGGCAGCGCGCTTCGGCGACCATGTGGCGCAGGCTCGCTGGACCTTCTGCGGCCTGGGCGCCTGCGTTGACGCCACGCTCTCATTACATGACGCGACGCCGACCCTGCTCGCCGCCTCCGATCCCGCAGCGCGGTCGCTCGGCGAACTGCTGGTGCATCGTGCCGAGAACGGCATCGGCGGAGAGGTCCGGGTGCGGTGGGATGGCGGCCCCGCATGGCTGGACGCCGCCTTGCAGCCGCGCACCGCTCTGGGCGGCGCCGGCCCACACTCGGCGCGCGTGCTCAGCCTGCTCGGCGCGCCGGCCCTGCTGGCGCTCGAGCACCGCGACCGCGAGCAGATGGCTCATCTCGACGGCGATATCCGGCTTGCTCAAGCCGGCGCCGCGACTGCCGCCCGCGACATCTCTCCCGAAGGGACGCCACGACCGAGGATTTACATCTTCGAGTTCACCGCTGGACGAACTGTCCGCGCCGTAGCCTCACCACGCTCCTCGCGCATCATCGTCCGCTTCACCGATCCGCAGACGGAAGACGATGCCAACTTCGATGCGCTCAGCACGTCGCTGGCGCATGACGCGGGCGCGGGCCTGCTGTCCGGCTTCAACGCCATCGGACACGGCGACCTGGACGCGGCACTCGCACGCGCCCGCGCCTTGGGATCGCGCTGGCAGGCGGCCGGCCTGGCGCTCGTGCACATGGAGATGGGTGGCTATGACACGCCGGCGCTGCGCGACCGCGCGCTCCAAGGCCTGCGCGGTGTCACCACCTCGCTCGGCTTCAGCCAGTCCGAATATCGTGACTTGGTTCCGAGCGACGAGCCGGAGACCGCAACGATCGAGTCGGCGGCGCGGCGACTCGGGGTCAACCGGCTGTGCATTCATGCCGACACCTGGGCGATGAGTGCCACGTGCGGCGACCCGGATGGCGAGCGCGAAGCCCTTATGGCGGGCTGTCTGCTCGCCAGCACTCGTGCGGCGCTCGGCCGTTCGGCATGGCCGGCGGCACCCGGACCAGCCGCGGTGTTCGAAGCGCCGCCCGACGAACAACGCAGCGACCGCTGGAACGTGGTCGCCTGCGCCGCTCCCTACCTGCCTCGGCCGGTGACCACGCTCGGCCTTGGCGACACCTTCGTGGCCGGAACCCTGCTGCTGCTCGGCCGCAAAACAAGAAACGGAGGAAACACATGAAACTGAAAACAGGACTTGCCCTGCTGCTCGCAGCCGGCATCGCGGCGACGGCAACCAGGGCGCGTGCCGACACCACGCTCACCATCGCCACGGTGAACAACGCCGACATGATCACCATGCAGAAGCTGTCCGGTGTGTTCGAGAAAGAGAATCCCGGCATTCATCTGCGCTGGGTCACGCTCGAGGAGAACGTCCTGCGCCAGCGGCTCAGCACCGACATCAGCACCAATGGTGGCCAGTTCGACATCATGACGATCGGGTTGTTCGAGGCGCCGCTATGGGGAAAGAACGGCTGGCTGGTGCCGTTCAGCGATCCGCCAGCCAGCTACGATATGAGCGACGTGCTGCCCTCGGTCCGGGACGGGCTTTCCTATCACGGCAAGCTGTTCGCGCTGCCGTTCTACGCCGAAAGCCAGATGACGATCTACCGCAAGGATCTGTTCGCCAAGGCCCACCTGACCATGCCCGAACAACCGACCTGGGCGCAGATGACCGACTTCGCAAAAAAATGCTGAACGATCCTGCGCATGGCGTCTACGGCATCTGCCTGCGCGGCAAGCCCGGCTGGGGCGAGAATGTAGGTCAGGTCAGCACCGTGGTAAACTCCTATGGCGGCCGCTGGTTCAATATGAAATGGCAGCCGCAGCTCACCACCAAGCCCTGGGAGGAGGGCGTCTCGAAATACGCGGATCTGCTGCGCAAATATGGTCCGCCCGGCTCGTCCTCGAATGGCTACAACGAGGTGCTGACGCTGTTCGCCACCGGCAAGTGCGCGATGTGGGACGACGCCACTGTCTCTGGCGGGTTGCTCAGCGATCCGGCCAAGAGCCAGGTCGCCCACGAGATCGGCTTCGCCAAGGCCCCCTACGGAACCGTCGATAAGGGCAACCACTATCTCTGGGTCTGGGCGCTCGCGGTGCCAAAATCGTCGCGTTCGCCGCAGGCGGCGCAGAAGTTCATCTACTGGGCCACATCAAAGCAATATATCGATCTGGTCGCAAAGACGCAGGGCGCGGTGGCGGTGCCCCCGGGCACGCGCACGTCGACATACAATGCCACATATCTGCAGGCCGCGCCGTTTGCAAAGCTAACGCTTGAGGCCATCGAGAGCGCCAACATGGGCGATGCCACTGTGCAGAAGGTGCCGTATCGTGGGATTTCCTTTGTCGCGATTCCGCAGTTCCAGGCGATCGGCAACCAGGTCGGGCAGCAGATATCGGCGGCCATTGCCGGACGCAAGACCGTGGCCGCAGCGCTTTCCAACTCGAACAGCAATGTCGCCGGCGTGATGCGCCGTTCCGGCTACCTGCATTAGCGCCGTGCTGGAGGCCGGCATGTACCAGGAAAAATACCGCGTCGACGGCAAGACCGCGTTCATCACCGGCGGCGGTCGCGGCATCGGGTTGTGCGCAGCACACGCGCTGGCGGAAGCGGGCGCACGGGTGATCATCGCTGACCGCGACGCGGAAGCCCTGCGCGCGGGACGCCAAACGCTGATCGATCTCGGCCACCGCTCCGTAGAGGCGATGGTGCTCGACGTCACCAATGTGGGTGATGTCGGGCGCGCCGCGGATACGTGGAATGCGACGTTTGGGAGCGTTGATATCCTGGTCGCCAACGCCGGCATCGCCTGGCCGGACACTGGCGGCGAGGAGATGCCGGACGAGGCGTGGCGCACGGTCATCGATGTCAATCTCAATGGCGTGTTCTGGTCGTGCCGGGAATTCGGCCGGCACATGCTGGGACGTGGCCATGGCGCCATCGTCACAGTGGGGTCGATGTCGGGGCTGATCTCCAACCGGCCGCAGCGTCAGGCGCACTACAACGCCGCCAAGGCAGGGGTGCATCACCTGACACGCTCGCTGGCCGCGGAATGGGCCCCTCGCGGCGTGCGGGTCAACTCGGTGGCACCCGGTTATATCGACACCGCGATGTCCGGAAGCGGTCTGCGCGGCGAGATCGGCAAGCTTTGGCTTAACGACACGCCCATGCAGCGCGGTGGCAGGCCGGACGAGATCGCGTCTGTCATCCTGTTCCTGGCGACGGATGCGGCGAGTTTGCTGACCGGTTCAGTAATCGTCGCTGACGCCGGTTTCACCATCTGGTAGATCAGACGAAAGGCAGCCAAATGAAACGCCTCGACGAAAAGCTCGCGCGCATCCGTGCCGGCAGCTACAGCAGGACCGACTTCATCATCGCCGACGCCAAGGACGGCGACATGGGATCCGGCTGCATGACGCCGGCGCCGGCCCGATTCCAAGACGGCTCGCCGGCACCTGGCCCGCGTCGGCTGCAGACCTACCTTGATCAGATAAGGGGTGTGGTCGAGCAGGACATCGTCGACATCATGCTGATGTCGGCGTCCAACATGGAACGCCTGGTTGAAGAGGGGGTGTTTCGCGCCAGTCCGGTGCAGCCTGCGATTCGCGCCAACGAGGCCACGGATTGCTGGGGCGGCTTGCGCCACGGCGCCTACACGACGCATCTGTCGCGGCCGTTCAAAACCGCCAAGCTTTCGCGCGTCATGCATGGCACGCCGCATCCCGTGCGCGGTGCGCCGCTGACGGGCACCGATCTTGGCCTATATTCGCTCACCTTTAACAACGATTTCGAGGCCGATATTGCCTCGCTGGAAGCGTTCGCCCGCTTCCGCGACGAAGCTGCGGAGAACGGTTTTCGCTACTTCCTCGAGGTATTCAATCCGAACGCGCCGCGCGGGCTCGATCCGCAGGCAGTGCCGGCGTTTGTCAACGACCATATCCTGCGGGCGCTGGCTGGTGTGATGCGGCCTGATCGTCCGCAGTTCCTGAAGATCCCGTTCAATGGTCCGGCGGCGCTGGAAGAGTTTGCGTCCTATGATCCGACGCTGATCGTGGGCGTGCTGGGCGGCGGCGCCGGGACCACGCGGGACACCTTCGAGCTGGTGCACCAGGCAGAGAAATACGGAGCACGCCTCGCTTTGTTCGGCCGCAAGATCAACCTCGCCGACTCCCCCCTCGATATCATAAGGACCATGCGGGAGGTGGCGAATGGAACGATTCTGCCGGAGGAAGCGGTTCACGCCTACCATGGCGACCTGCAGCGCCTGCACATCGCGCCCAGCCGCCCCCTTGCCGATGACGCCATCATCACCGAGGCAGTGCTCAAATCAGGCTGAATAGCGTTGCCGCGGAACAAGTAGAGGTCGCCAGCGCGGGTATCTCGTTTCAAAATCTCTTGCACCTGCAGAGCTAGGCCCCCCATTGCGCGGCGCATATCCGTGGGGCTGGTGGCGATCCAGATCCGGACGTTCGCAGGAACGGGAATCACCTTACTCCCTTCAGCGTCGCGGCGACCAAGGCCGCCGACGCGTGCGCCGCCAGGCTCACCCGTGCTCCGCCGGGCAATGCCACAACGATGGCAAAGCCGGAGCCTTCCGCACCACCCTGCCCCGCCGCCTCGACGAGCACCGCGGGCGCGAACCCCATTGGCGGCACCAGAGAGGCGCGGCGCCATTTGTAAATTAGGCTGGTCGACACCTGGAACCGCCGCGCTACATCCGCCACAGTGGCGATAAGGGGCCAAGTCGTCCCGGGCGGCGAGCATTGCCTCGACTCGCTGGTCGAACCGCAAGCCGCGCATCGACCCAGGCAGGAGGCCGAACGTTTTGAGCAGGCCGAGGATGTGGTTCGACAGTCGCGTTGTCATGCAGATGAGGTGAGCGCGGGGCCCAGCAAGGCACGAGACCAATGCGCATCAAGCGACTTAACGTGCACGGACTGATACCGTCCAGTGCGCATGATCTGCGCCAGCCCTTCACGTCGTTCTGATCGGTTTTGTTCACCTCCATTTTGAGCGCAGCGCTGACGCGCCGTGCGCCGAGGTAGGCCATGTCGAGTCTCCGGTCACGCAGCACATGCACAAGCCAAAGCGTCATGGGGCCGGACTCGGCGTCGGTCCCGGCATACTCTTCAGCGTGCCTTCTCAGCGCCTGCTTGATCCATTCTGTATATGTGGCGTACTGGCTGCGCCACGGCTGGCGTCTCGTCGACGACGCAGATCGCTGTCAGCTTTGCGACACATCCAAACCAATGAACCGGGCCATCAAATAGCCTTCCATGGGCGGGCCGCCGGGCAAGACTACCCGGATCGCGGCATCATGGATGGCCTACGCTCCCGTCGCGATTACCCGATGCACACACATGGTATGACAGGCCCTAGTTCATCGTCTCGCCGTCATTGACCTCGATCAACACGGTGTCTAGCGTTGCAAGCAAGGGCAGGAAATGACCGGATACCCTCCACGCTGGCGCGGCGCATTTTCACGTTCGCGAGCCCGCGCGAGGGTCCAACAGGGGAGAAATCATGCGCGGCTCTTGCAAAGCGCTCACCGCGTTGCTTGCGGCTGTCGCCGCCGCGCTGCCGATGGGAACGGTGGCTCGCGCTCAGGGCAAGCCTCTGCTGGGAATCGTTTCGATCTCCGCGAATGAGGCCAACAACGCGCGCTTCATCAAGGGAGCCCGCGCCGAGGCCGCGGCGAAGGGCTGGGCTGTGTCGGTGGTCGATGCGCAGGGCAGTGCGGCGCAGGCCAATGCCGCTATCCAGAACCTGGTTCAACGTCGTGCCCACGCCATCCTCGCCCTCGTGTTCCCTGCCAGTGCGCTCGGGTCCGGCCTTGCTGCCGCGAGGGCAGCCTCGATCCCAGTTGCCACCTGGGGCGGGGGCCTTGGCAATGGCGTGGTCGCCACCGACGGCAGCGGTGGTCCGCTTGCCGTTCCGATCATCCAGATGGTCGCGCGGGATCTCGGC